>NZ_BCTR01000057.1 GCF_002091475.1 Sphingomonas azotifigens NBRC 15497 | reverse complement strand
CTAGAGCGCGCCGATGCCGGCTTCGGCCAGCTTGGCCTGGGCGGCCCGATACTGTGTCGGCGCAACGATTCCCAGCCGCGCCCGCGCCGCTTCCAGCGGCTCCTCGAGCAGCGTCTCGTAATCCTCGGCGTGCAGCCAGCGCGCACGCTTGCCGTGGCGATAGCCCTCCCAGATCGCCTTCACGCAATCGAGCCGGCCGGTGGTGCGGATGCTCTTGAGTGCGCCGCCCAGCGCGATGAAGCCCCAGCCGGTGCCGCGCGTCTGCGCATAGGAGAAGGCGACCAGGCACAGTTCGCCGAGATGCTCGTCGGCCTGATAGCCGGTCAGCACGTGCCAGATGTCGTGGATGTCGCGCTCGCGCCGCCCCATCCAGGCATAGGGGTGCTCGACCTCGATACCCTGAAAGCCGCCCTCGACCATGCTGACCTGCACCAGCCCGTCGGCCGAATAGCCGGTCGAATCGAGGAAGTCGCGGTACGCCGCCCCCAGCGTGCCGGGCGCGAAGCTGTCGATCCAGCTGCGATCGGTCAGGCGCTGCGACAGCTCGAGCCGACGATAGGCGAGCTTGCCGCCGCCGGGCACGGTCAGCAGCTTGCGGTAGTTGCGCTGGCTGACGTCGCCGTTCAGCGCGCGCATGATCTTGAAGACCTGTTCGGTATCGTCGCCATTGGCGAGCAGCCGGCGGAGCGCTGACAGGGCCGTGCCCCATTCGCGCTTGAGCGGAATACCCGGGTTGATCAGCGGTTGCGGTGCCTTGGTCGCCATGCAGTCCGATCCGTTTAACTGACACGGATGTTAATAGCACGCTGGCGATGCGATTTCAACGTGCGCGACGCGTCCCCTGAGGCGGACGACGGACCCAGGGAGATCCGCCGCCCGACCCAAGTCCCGTAAAGTGCGACCCTCGGGGCATGGCGCTGCTTATGGCCGCAGGAGATTGTCCGACAAAGCCGGGGAAAGCGCGGGGTGCGCTGGAAAGCGGCCGTCAACCATGGACAAGCCGCTGGTACTTCAAGAAAAACCGGTGCGGGATCAGACCCGCATCGGCATCAATACGTAGAGCGCGGGCGACGAATCATTCTCGCGGATCAGCGTCGGAGCCGCTGCGTCTGCCAGATGTACTTCGACGGAATCGCCTTCGATCTGGCCGAGAATGTCCATCAGGTAGCGGCTGTTGAAGCCGATCTCGAAGCCCATCGCGGCATATTCGCCGGGGACTTCCTCGGCCGCGACGCCGTTCTCGGGGCTGGTCACCGAAAGCACGACCTTGTCGCGCTCCAGCGCCATCTTCACCGCGCGGGTCTTCTCGGTCGCGATGGTCGAGACGCGGTCGACGCCCTGCATCAAGCTCTTCGGATCGAGCTTGAGCAGCTTGTCGTTCGCGGTCGGGATCACGCGGCTATAATCGGGGAAGGTGCCGTCGATCAGCTTCGAGGTGAGGATCGCCTGGCCCAGATCGAAACGGATCTTGGAGGGCGAGAGCGACACGCCCACCGAACCATCGACCTCGTCGAGCAGCTTGCGCAGTTCGGCCACGCACTTGCGCGGCACGATCACGCCGGGCATCGCATCGGCACCGTCCGGGCACGCCACCGTGACGCGCGCCAGCCGGTGGCCGTCGGTCGCCGCCACGCGGAGCAGGCGGTTGGCATCGTCGGTCACGTGGAAGAAGATGCCGTTCAGATAATAGCGCGTCTCCTCGGTGGAGATCGCGAAGCGGGTCTTGTCGATGATCTGCTTCAGCGTCTCGGCCGGCAGTTCGAACGTCGTCGGCAGCTCGCCCTCGGCGATCATCGGGAAATCGTCGCGCGGCAGCGTGCCGAGCTGGAAGCGGGCGCGGCCGGCGACCACCGTCAGCTTGCCCTCGGCCGCGGTGAGCACCACCTGCGAGCCCTCGGGCAGCTTGCGGACGATGTCGAACAGCGTGTGCGCGGAAACCGTCGTCGCGCCGACCTGATCGACCGCGGCGGGGATCGTCTCGTCGATCTGCAGATCGAGATCGGTCGCCATCAGCCGGATCGTGCCGCCCAGCTGCGCATCGATCAGCACGTTGGACAGGATCGGAATCGTGTTGCGCCGCTCGACCACGGACTGGACGTGGCTCAAGCCCCTCAACAGAGTTGCGCGTTCGATCGTCGCCTTCATGTACCTCAAACCCCCGGGCCGTCGCCCTTACTCTTACCCGGCGCGACCCGGCCGGTGGCAATGCGCCATGACGTACCCTTAACGCGAAAAAGGGCCGGAGCAAGCTGCCCCGACCCTCTTTTCCACAGTCAGACTGGCTTTTCGTCGATCAGAAGCGGACGCCCAGGCCCGTGATGATCTGGTGACGCTCGGGATCGACGCCGTTGTTCTGCGAGCCATAGTTGGAATAGCGATATTCCGCCTTGGCGAAGACCTTGTCGGTCAGCTTGAACTCGGCACCCGCGCCCAGGCGCCAGCCGTCATAATTGTCGCGCTGGCGGAAGGAGAGCGCCGACGCGGTAGCGGTGGCCGGCGAATCATAATCGGTGATGAACTGCGCGTTGGTGTAGCCCGCCTTGGCGTAGATCAGCGTGCGCGGCGTGGCGAGGAAGCCCAGGCGACCGCCGACATAGAGGTCGCGGCCCGCCTTCACGCGCAGCCGGTCGCCGGCGGTGAGCACGTTGCTGCTGCGGTCGCTGATGCTGGAGCCGGTCACTTCGCCCTCGACGCCGAAGACGGTGCTGCCGCGCTGGATGTCATAGCCGATATTGCCACCGTAGGTGACGCCGTCCTTCGAGGCGTCATAGGACGACTTGTCGTTCACATGATCCCAGCCGGTGATGATCTCGGCATGCGAGCCGGCGAAGGCCTGGTCGGGGCCCTGGCTCTGTGCCAGCGCCGGCGCGGCGAGGGCGGACGACGCAATCAGGGCGGCGATGAAAAGCTTGGTACGCATAAGTTACTCCTCACTGAAACCGCACCGACGGGGTGCGGCCTGACGCCAGCCGCAGGCCATCGGGCCTCGGCTGTTAACGGAAACCGGAACCGGGGGCGTCGGCCGTGCTATCGGCCGGGTGCGACACGCTGCCCTCCTCGTTCGCGTCTCCCGCATGCTCTGCGAGCGAAACGACCGATGCACCCGCGCCGCTGACGCTCGGATGAACGAATCTGGGCCAAAATGGGACATTGCGTTTCCAGCCGTTTCGGCGGAGAGCCTCCCCATGGCCAGCACGCGACAAGGCCGCGACTTCATTGCGCGGCACGGCGAAACGGTGTTCAACATCGCCCGGCGGATGCAGGGCGACCACCCGCACACCCCGCTGACCCGCGCCGGCTTCGCCCAGGCCGATGCGATGGGCGCGGCGCTGCGCCAGCTGCTCGGGCCGAAACCGAAGCTGACGCTCTGGGCCTCCAGCGCCGGGCGCGCGCTGCAGACGCTGGCGATCATCGCCGAGCATCTCGAACTCGACTGGCACCAGGCGCGCACCGACGATCGACTGGTCGAGATCGGCATGGGCGCGTGGAGCGGCCGCTATTATGCCGATCTGGAGCGCGAAGTGGGGCGTTTTCTCGATACCGAGCACGGCCTCTACACTCGCCCGCCGGAAGGCGGCGAATGGTATGATGCGATCGCCGCGCGCGTCTCCGGCTGGCTCGCCGATACCGACGAAGATCCCGGCGACCGGCTGGTGATCATGCACGGCATGTCGAGCCGCATCCTGCGCGGGGTGATGACCGGGCGCGCCGTGCTGCCCCAGTTCGACGCGCCGGTGGCACCGGACCTGCCGCAGGGATCGGTGGTCAAGATCGCGGGCGGCGCCGAGACCGTCGTGCATCTCGGCACCGGGCGCGGCGCGGCCCCGGCATGATCCTCGCGCTGGCGCTGCTCGCACTTGCGGGCCCGCGCGAGACGATCGGCATCTTCGAACGCTGGGGCGCGTTTCGCGACACCGCGCCGACGCGCTGCTTCGCGGTCGCCCGGCCGAGCGACACGGCGCGGCGGGGCGAGGCCTATGTCAGCGTCGCGAGTTGGCCGGCGCAAGGGGTACGCCACCAGCTCTATGTGCGCCTCAGCCGGGCGCGCGCCGATCATGCCCGGGTGATGCTGGTCGCGGGCGAGCGCCGCTTCGAACTCACCGCCAGCCGCCATGATGCCTGGGCCCCCGACGCGCGGACCGACGCGGCGATTGTCGCGGCAATGCGCGACGGCCGGGCGCTGAGCGTGGAAAGCGTCGATACCGGCGGCGTGCCGTTCGTCGACGGCTATGCGCTGCAAGGCGCCGCCAGCGCGATCGACGCCGCGACACTGGCGTGCCTGTAGAGCGCAACGACAAGCGACGACCTCCCGCCTCTTGCGCCCCCCTCCCGTCTGCGGGAGGGGACGGGGGAGGGTGAGAGAGGAAGGCAGGGGCGGAGGAAGAAGAAGCGCACCGACGTGATCGGGGCCAATCGCAATCGCTCGCCTGCTACCCTCACACACCCTCCCCTAACCCCTCCCGCAAGCGGGAGGGGGACAAGAAGGCGGAATGGCCGCAAAACCACTGGCACCCGCTGCGCGAGCCATTATCTTGTTCCCGTGCGATCCCCTTCCGTCTCCGCCCGCCTTGCCGATGGTGTCGCCTCGATCCCGGCGGCGCAGTGGGATGCCTGTGCCGGGCAGGACAATCCGTTCCTCAGCCACGCCTTCCTGTCGATCCTCGAAGCCTCGGGCTCGGCGACGGCGAAGACCGGGTGGCAGCCGATCCCGATCGTCGTCGACGGGCCGGACGGCGCCCCCGCTGCGATCGCGCCGGCCTATGCCAAGAGCCACAGCCAGGGCGAATATGTGTTCGACCATGGCTGGGCCGATGCCTGGGAACAGGCGGGCGGCCGCTATTATCCCAAGCTCCAGGTCGCGGTGCCGTTCACCCCGGTGCCCGGCCCCCGCCTGCTGCTGCGCGACCCCGCCCTCGCGCCGTCGCTGATCGCGGCGATCGAGGCGGTGGTCGACCAGCACCGGCTGTCCTCGGGCCATGTCACCTTCCTCGCCGAGGCGCAGGTGCCGCTGTTCGAGGCGGCGGGCTGGCTAATCCGCACCGGCACCCAGTTCCACTGGCACAATCAGGGCTATGGCAGCTTCGACGACTTTCTCGGCGCGCTCGCCAGCCGCAAGCGCAAGGCGATCCGCAAGGAGCGCGCCGCCGCGGTGGAGGGGCTGACGATCCGCCACCTTGCCGGCGCCGAGATCACCGAAGCGCATTGGGATGCCTTCTGGGCCTTCTACCAGGATACCGGCAGCCGCAAATGGGGCCGCCCCTATCTCACCCGGCCCTTCTTCTCGATGCTGAGCGAAGCGCTGGGCGACAAGGTGCTGCTGATGCTGGCCGAACGCGACGGGCGGCCGATCGCCGGCGCGCTCAACCTGATCGGCGGCGACGCACTCTACGGCCGCTATTGGGGCTGCACCGAGGAAGTCCCGTTCCTCCATTTCGAGCTTTGCTATTACCAGGCGATCGACGCCGCGATCGAACGCGGCCTGCCCCGCGTCGAGGCGGGCGCGCAGGGCGAGCACAAGCTGGCGCGCGGCTATGCGCCGGTGACGACCTGGTCGGCGCACTACATCCCGGACCCGGGCTTCCGCCGCGCGGTCGCCGAGTTCCTGGTGCGCGAACAGCAGGCGGTCGAGCGCGAGCAGGAATATCTGGAAGAACTGACGCCGTTCCGGAAGGCCGATTAGGCCCGGACGCTCCGGCGGGACAGATAGGACTGCACACGCTCGAGAAGCAGCGCGCACCGCGCGACCGTCGGATCGCTGTCGCCCAGGGCATGCCGGTCGAGCAGGACGTAGTGCAGAACCCTCGATCCGGCCGGGAACTGTTCCCAGCTCAGGTCCAGCCATTCCGTCCCGTCCGCGCGCGCATTCCAGAAGTGCTGCTCGATGCCGGTCGGAGTCCACACCTCGCCCTTGGCGATCTCGAAAGCCGGGTAGAACCATCGCACGACGCGCGACGTCGGATAGCATTGCCCATAGGCGGAATTCCCCACCCGGACCACGCCACGATAGGCGGTCTTTTCGTCCCAGGACGCACGTAGCGCCTCCGCCAGCGTTGCTACATCCACCTGCGCGCCCCTCAAGACGGCGGCGCGGTGCCATTCCCCGGCAGTTCGCCCGCCGCCTCGGCCTCGCGGATCAGCACCGCCTCGGGCCGCGGGATCGGCAGGTCGCCGGGGTTGAGCTCGGGCCCAGGCACGCTGTGGTCGACGCGGTACAGCACGCTCGGCCCGTCGCGCCACACGGGCACCAGCCCCTGCTCGTAGCGCGGGTCGAACGCCGGCGGGCGGATCAGCCAGACATAGTCGAACGCATCGCGCGGGAAGAGCGCCAGGCTGCGCGCGATCGGTCGCCACCATTCGCGCGGGCACTGGATGTTGGTGACGATCTCCGACGGATCATGCGCGAAGCGCTTCGCCGCACGGTAGCGCACCGTCAGCAGCTGTCCGCCGGCCATCGACCATTGATCGTTGGTGTAGGCCAGCCGCCGCTCGAGCGCGAGCGCGGGGACGTGCTGGAGCCGCGTCATCCGCCATTCGTTGTAGCAGGTCTCGCCGACGAAGCTGACCAGCCGCGCGCCGACCGGCAGGTGATCGAGCGCCTTGAGCTCGCGATCATAGACCTGGTCGTAGAGGAGGAAGCTCCAGGTCGTCGCGCCGATGCGGGCGAGGAAGAAGCTGAGGCCGAGCACCGCGACGGTGGTAGCACCCCGCATCGACAGGCCGGGCTTGGGCCGGATCGCCAGGATCGCGATCGCGATCAGGAACGGCACCAGCCGCATATCGGCATAGGCCGACCCGAACACCACGCGCGGCAGGAAGATATAGACGAGCAGCAGGAGCAGCGCCGACAGGCCGAGATTGCGCGAATACTGGATGTTGGGGTCGCGCACCGCCTTCAGGATCAGCAGGCAGATCACGCCGACGCTGGCGAGATCGAACAGCTGCCAGCGATCGCGGAACACCTGCGTCACCCACAAGGTCTTGGCGCGCCAGTTGAACCAGTCGAAGGTCTGGCCCGAGACATGCTCGCCGCCGCGCCAGATCACCATCAGCACCGCCGGCAGCGCCATCACCAGGCACTGCAGGCCGGCATGGACGCACGGCATCAGCCAGCCGCCGACAAGATCCTTGTACCAGGGCAGCGCCGGGTTGCGGCGCGCGTCGTGCTGGCGGATCAGCTCGGCCGAGAAGGCGAGCACGCCCAGCACGCCCCAGCCGAAGGTGTGGGTGATCCAGATGATCACCGAAAGCGGCACGAACACCGCCGCGCGGAAGCGGACCTTGCCCAGCCGGCCGAGCCGCAGCCACCAGCCGAACGCCAGCATCGCCATGCCCATCGAGAAGGCGAAGTTGACGAAGCCGAAATGGAACGGGAAGGCATAGGCGAGCGGCAGCGCGAACAGTGCGGTCGCCGGGATGCGACCATGCACCTCGCGCGCGATCATCAGGAAGCCGGCAACGGTCATCGCCGGGATGGTGATCACGACCAGCTTCACCGCCAGTTCGAGGCTCAGCCCCAGCTTGACGAGCGGGATGATCGCGAGATCGACCCCGAGATTGCCCATCAGCTGCCAGCGGAAATCATACCATTCGCGCAGCCACGGCACCTGCTCATAGGCGAACTGCACCCGGTACCGGCCCATATGGCCCGGCAGATCGACCAGCGGCGGAATATCCGGCCATAGCAGCGGCACCATCGCCACCAGCGTCGCGAAGAGCACGAACCAGCGTGTCTGCCACCAGTGCAGCCGAACCCCTTTATCCATCGCGCCGCTTTAGTGCGCAGGCAGGCCGTCCGGCAAGCGCTTGTCGGTGGGCGGCGCCACGCGGTACAGGATCGACGGTCCCGATCGTCCCACTTCCACCAGATCCGGCGGCAGCGCGGGTTGCGGCAGGCCGATCGTCCAGACATAGCCGAAGACGGCGCGGTTGAAGGTCCGCAGCATCGTCGGCAGGTCGCCCTGCGCCAGCTTGCAATCGGCATCGTCGATCATCTGCGAGGGGTCGCCGCGATACGGCTCGGCCTCGGGGTGGCGGTCGCGGAGCAATTGCTGGCCGGCCAGCGTCCATTCGCCATTGTCGAAGATGTCGCGGCGCGCCAGCGCCAGCCCGGGCACATGCGGCAGGCGATTGTTGCTCCAGTCCTTGCACGGCACGCGGACGGCGACGAGCACCGAGGCACCCCGCGGAAGCAGCGCGCTCACCGCGGCGGCCTGCTCCTGCGCCGCCGCCGCCCCCAGGAAAACCCAGCTGGTGGTGGCGATGCGGAGCAGGAAGAAGGCGGTCGCCGCCAGCGCCAGCGGCTGGGCGAGGTTCGCGCGGCGCGGCCGGATGCCGATGACGAGCAGCGCGACGACATAGGGCGACATGCGCATGTCGACATAGGCGCCGCCGAGCAGGCGGTACGGCAGCAGCAGCCAGGCGACGGCGCCGAACGCCGCCGCCCAGGCGAGCGGTCGGTCGGTGCGGAGCCAATGGCTGCGCAGCCCGGCCCAGCAGAGCGACAACAGCAGGATCACGCCGAGCAGGTCATAGCTGGCCCAATGCTCGCGCAGCAGCGAGGCGATCCAGAGGATCTTGCCCTGCCACAGCCAGCTCGCGCCGAGGCCGCCATCGCCGGACCCGCTGCCAGCGAGCATCGGCACCAACGGGCCCGCCAGCACCAGGCAGCGTCGCGCCGCGACGAGCAGCGCTTCGGGCCAGCGCCGTCCTTCGGCGCGGAGCGCGGCCAGGTCGACGGCATAGGCGAACACGCCGAACATCGCCCATCCGAAGCAGTGCGCCACCCACAGCAGCAGCCCGATCGGCACGAACAGCAGCGCTCGCCAGCGCAGGCGGCCGGCCTGTGACAGCCGCATCCACAAGGCCAGTGCCAGCAGCGCCAGCGCCGCCGACAGCGCGAAATTGACGAAGCCGAACTGGAACGGGAAGCCATAGGCGAGCGGGAAGGCAAAGGGCGCGGCCGGTGCCAGCCGCCCGCCTGCCGTGCGCGACACCAGGATCAGCCCGGCGACGGTCAGTGGCGGAAGGAGCAGCACGATCAGCTTGGCGGCCGGCGCCACCCCCAGCAGCGGCACCAGCGGCAGCACGGCGAGGTCGACGCCGAGATTGCCGATCAGCCGCCAGCCATAGGTCCAGTGCCGCTGGAGCAGCGGCGAATCGGCAAGATTCGCGGCGACATGGTAGCGGCCGAGATGGCTGGGCATATCGACGAGCGGCGGTACCGCCGGCCATAGCAGCGGCACCGCGCTGACCAGCACCGCCGCCAGCGCGAACCAGCGCGTCTCCCACCAGCAGCGACGGATCAATGCGCGGTTCCGCGTCCGACCAGCCGATAGACCATCGCCGCCTCGCCCGGTCGCGTTAGCGGCGCCAGCCAGCCCGGTGCACGCCCGGCCCGGAGCGCGCCGGCCAGTCGCCCCGCATCATCGCCGACCTGTCCGCGTTCGCCCAGCCCGTCGGGGCAGAGCGCGACATAGTCGACGCCCCAATGCCGGGCGATCGCCTCGGCCTGGGCAGGCGGATGCAGGCACAGGTCGAGCATGGCGCGGTTTCCTTGGGCATGGCGCGGATGAAGGCCGGCGAGGAAGCGGAGGCGAATGGCGGCAATCAACGCAGCGAGCGGCGCCGCAGGCGCGGCGATCGAATCGCGCACGGCGCTGCGAGGATAGCCCGGTTCCATGCCACCGGGCTAATCCGACATGGTTAACAGCGGGTTAGCCCGTCGCTCCGGAACAGAGCGGCGGCGGCAATGTCAGCAGGCTTGGGGACAGTGCGCCAGCCCCCTGCGCTTGGCACGCATCGCACCGCCCACTGCGCCGACACCAGCCACCAGCATCATCCAGCTGCCAGGCTCCGGAACGCCGGACGGCGGACCTTGGACCGACGGATCGATGGAGAATCCCGCTACTTCGTAGTGACGACCGATGTTGATCGGCAGGAACTGCCCGGAATCCAGCACGTCATTGCGCAGCCCATCGAGACCGAGGAAGCTGGCGAGGTACAGGTCTGGCTCCTCATCGGATTCCCGGTCCGCCAGAAGCTGAAGCAGCATATGGTATCTCGTGCCATCAAACGTCACGCCGCGGGACGAATAGCCGATGCCGATCGTCGCGCCGAGTTCATATTCAGACGACACGCTACCCGACTTCAGCGCATCGAGACTGTCGTAGTTCACCAGATAGAGGCGCTTATAGCCGTCGACATCCTCGTTCGGCTGCAGGAACAGCTGGAGCGTGCCACCCGCAACGGTCAACCCTGCCAGGGAATAGCCGCCATCGATGTCGGTCGGCAGGTACCCCATATAGCTGGGTGTGTTCGACCGGACATCCGCAAGGCTGGCGTAGCTCATCAGATACAGTTCTTCGCCGCCATACTTGTCGTTGCGCGACTCCAATATCATCTGGTAGCCGCCAAAGGCATAGGCGAACGCGCGGATCGAATATTCCTTGCCGATATCGAGCGGTAGATATCCGACCGAGCTGAAGATATTCGACTTGAAATCTGCCATGCCGGGGGCGTTCATGAAATACACCTCCTCCAGAGGCTTCTCGTCGTCCGCCTCAAAATCGCTCCTGGTTTCGAGCAACATGTGGACCTGGTCCGCATAGGACACGCCTGGAACCAGCGTCAGCAATAGACACGCAACTGCACGTTTCGCGAATTTCATACCCATCCCCCCGGATCGTTTGCGTGCAGCGACGCACCCCCGCCAAGACGGTAAACAACGCGTCGAGTCGTATCCAGACACGTTATTTTCAGCAGCGAGCCTACAATTCCGCCGCTATTCAACGAACCCAGGTTCAAGCTTCGAGCACATGGAATCGCTTTTCGTCAGTACGTTGCACGCCCGATGGCTGCTGGCGCACAACTTGGCAGAAGGCCAGGCGATTTGCCCTCCGTCCCAAGATGATACGAAGATGATCTCCGACGAGCCCCGCTCGCGCGGCGCTAGCCGCTGTTGCGCAGCGCCGTGGCGATCGCGTTGATCGACAGGAGGATGCCCTCGCCGATCCGCGGATCTTCCTCGCCCGCGCGGTGACGCTTCATCAGCTCGATCTGGAGCAGGTTGAGCGGCTCGATATACGGCAACCGCAGCCGGATCGAGGTTTCCAGCGGCGGGTGCTTCTCCAGCAGCCGGGTCTGGCGGGTCACCTGCAGCAGTCCGTCATGGGTCTGCTGCCAGCCGTCGCGGATGCGGCCGAAGATGCCGTCGCGCAGGTCTGCCTCCTCCACCAGCGCGGCATAATGGCTGGCGATCCGCATGTCGGACTTGGCGAGCACCTGCTCCATATTGTCGAGCGTCGCGCGGAACAGCGGCCAGGCGCTCGCCATCTCGCGCAGCAGCCCCTTGTCGGCGAAGGCCTCCAGCGCCGCGCCGACGCCGTACCAGCCCGGCAGCATCACCCGCGCCTGCGCCCAGCTGAACACCCAGGGAATCGCGCGCAGATCCTCGATCGCATCGCTCTTCTTGCGGCTGGCGGGACGCGAGCCGATCTTGAGGCCGGCGATCTCGGCGATCGGCGTCATCTGGCGGAAGAAGGTGGTGAAGCCCGGCGTTTCGTAGACCAGCCCGCGATAGGCGCGGAAGGCGCTGTCCGAGAGCTGGTCCATCGCCGCGGCGAAGCGTTCGGCATCGGCGGGCGCGAGATGCTCGGGCTCGAGGCTGGCGAGCAGCGTCGCCGAGGTCATCGCCTCGAGATTGGTCATCGCGCTTTCGGGGCTGCCGTACTTGGCGGCGATCACCTCGCCCTGCTCGGTGATGCGGATGCGGCCCTGCACCGTGCCCGGCGGCTGGGCGAGGATCGCCGAGAAGCTCGATCCACCGCCGCGCCCGACCGCGCCGCCGCGGCCATGGAATAGCTGCATCGCAAGGCCGGCATCCTCGAACACCGGCTTCAACGCGGTCGAGCCGCGGCTGAGCTGCCAGGTGGAGGTGAGATAGCCGCCGTCCTTGTTCGAATCGGAATAGCCGATCATCACTTCCTGATGCCCCCGCGCGGCGGCGATGGCAGCGACTTCGGGCAGGCCCAGCCACGCTTCCATGATCGGCGGCGCGGCCTCGAGATCGGCGATCGTCTCGAACAGCGGGATCGCCATGATGTGCGCCTGCGGGTGCTCGCCCGGCATATAGAGCCCGGCTTCCTTGAGCAGGATATGAACCTCGAGCAGGTCCGAAACCGACTGGGCCATGGAGACGATGTAATGCCGGATGCAGTCGCGGCCGTAGCGGGCATGCGCCGCCGCCGCCTCGCGGACGATGGCGAGTTCCGAGGCGGTCTCCGCCGAATAGACCGCATAGGGGCTGGTCAGCGGCCGGGCGTTGGCGAGCTCGCGGCGGAGCAGGTCGATGCGCGCCTGTTCGTCGAGCGCGGCATAGTCGTCGCACACGCCGGCGGACTTGAGTAGCTCCGCGACCACGCGCTCGTGGATCGCGCTGTTCTGGCGCATGTCGAGCGTGGCGAGGTGGAAGCCGAAGGTCTCGACCGCGCGGATCAGCCGGCCGAGCGCCCCGCCAGTGGCGAGCGGCCCGCCATCGGCAAGCCCGCGGGCGATGGCGACGAGATCCTCGCGGAACTCGGCGGGGTGGCCATAAGGCTGCGCGGCGATCGGCGACGGCCGCGCCGGCTGCTTGCCGACCAGTTCCCGATGCGTGGCGGAAAGGCGCGCATAGATTCCGGTCAGTGCGCGGCGATAGGGTTCGTCGGTGCGGCTCTTGCCGGTGTCGCCGCTGGCCTCGGCGAGCGCGAGCACCGCCTCGGGGACTTGCGTATGCTCGGTCGAGATCGACAGCTCGGCACCCAACAGGTGGACCGATTCGAGATAATGGTCGAGCACCGTCTCCGCCGCGCGCGCGAGCGCGAAACGCATCGACTCGGCGGTGACGAAGGGGTTGCCGTCACGGTCGCCGCCGATCCAGCTGCCCGGGCGCAGGAAGCTCGGCGCGCGATCGCCCAGCGCACGGTCCCAGCGGGCGTAGAGCGCCGGCAGCACCGGCAGGAACACGTCGCGGAAATAGGAGAGCGCGGTCTCGACCTCGTCGGGCACGCCCAGCTTCTCCCGGCGTAGCACCCGGGTTTGCCATAGCAGCGCGATCTGGCGAAGAATCGCTTCTTCCACCTGGTCGCCATCGGGCGTCTCGGTCACCCCCTGGTCGCGCAGTGCCATCAGCTCGGCGATGCGGTTCTTGTGGTCGATCATCGACTTGCGCCGCACCTCGGTCGGGTGCGCGGTGAGCACCGGGCTGACCAGCGCATGGTCGAGCAGCGCCATCACCGGCTCGCGGCCGATGCCTGCCTTGGCCAGCCGCTCCAGCGCCGCCGCGACATCGGCGTCCTTTTCGGTGGCGACGCCCTGGCGGTCTTCGGCAAGGTTGGCGAGCATCGAGAACAGCATGAAGCCGCGCACGAAATCGAGCGTCTCGTCGAGACTCAGCCGGTCCAGCCCCGAATCGATCGCTCCCGCACCCGCCACGCCGCGATGCCGGTCGACCGAGGTCGCGCGGATATATTCGATCCGCTTGAACAGTTCGTCCCCGCCATAGGCGCGGATGACGTCGCCGAGCAGCCGCCCAAGGAAGCGGATGTCGGGATTGTTGGTGATCGCGATGCTGGCCATGGCCGCATTTGCTGCACTGCAAAGCGAAGCCGGTCAACTTGTTCGCGCACCCACAGTGCCTAGCTTAGCAAGATGGATTTCGTTGCATTTGCAACTCACAGCGTACGGCGCGCAATGATCGGCCAGGTGCGCGCGGTGTTCAACGACGCCGCGCGCGGCGAAACGCCGGTGCAGCGCAGTGCGAACGGTCTGTTCGGCCCCGAGTCGGTGGTGTGGCGCGTGCATGGCGACGTGACGACGATGATGGTCGGCGGCGTCACCGCGCTGCTGCTCCAGATGCTGCATCCGGCGGTGCTGGCGGGGGTGTGGGACCATTCGCAATTCCGCCACGACATGCTCGGCCGCCTGCGCCGCACCGCCCGCTTCATCGCGCAGACCAGCTATGCCGAGCGCCGCGAGGCGGAAGCAGCGATCGCGCGGGTGCGCGAGATCCATAGCCATATTCGCGGCACGCTCCCCGACGGTACATCCTATGGGGCCGACGATCCCCGGCTGCTCGCCTGGGTCCACGTCACCGAAGCGGTGAGCTTTCTAGACGCCTGGATCCGCTACGCCGAGCCGCGCATGCCGCACGCCGACCAGGATCGCTACTTCGCCGAGTTCGCAGCGGTCGCGGAAGCGCTGGGGGCCGATCCGGTGCCGCGCAGCCGCGCCGAGGCAATGGCGCTGCTGACGATGATGCGCGGCGAACTCCATTACGATGATCGTACCCGCGAGGTCGCCCGGCTGCTGCTCGAACAGCCCGCGCCGAACCTCGCCACCAAGCCCTTCCAGGCGCTGACCTTCGCCGCCGCGATCGACCTGTTGCCGGGCTGGGCCCGGCAGATGCACCGGTTTTCCACCCCGCCGCTCGCGGCACCTGCGGTCCGCCTCGGCACCCGCGGCGTGGCAGAGACGCTACGCTGGGCGTTTCGCTGATTTTCCAATGCGGAAAGTTTTCGCTTTCCGTATTGGAAAACAATGCTGTCTTTTTCCACATCGGAAAGGGAGCATCATCGTGTCCAGTATCGCCGAAGCCCAGCACGCCCTGGCGCAGATCCATGCCAGCCGCGCCCAGCTCGCCCGGGTCGCCTATTGTCCGCCCGCGCGGCACCTGGCCTTCGCGGCGCTGGAGGCGGGGCTCGTCGCTTCCCCGGCGGCCGCGCCCTATCAGCTGCTTGCCCTCGCGCCGCTCCTGCTGGGCCTGGTGCTGATCGTCCGCTGGGATCGCCGCCGGCTCGGCATGTTCGTCAGCGGCTATCGTCGCGGCCGCACCCGCCGGGTGATCGCCGCCTTCCTGCCCGTGCTGCTCGAGATGTACGGCGCCAGCGTCTATTTCGTCTTCGCGCGGCAGGTGATCTGGCCCTCGCTGCTGCTCGGCGCGGTGATGTTCGGCCTGGCTGCCTGGATGAGCGTGGTGTGGCAGCGTGTGTTCGTCCACGAACTCGAGACCGGCCTGTGAGCGCGCCTGGATTCGACGCAGTGATCCACCCGCCGACACGGCTGCAGATCATGGCGGTGCTCACCAATGTGCAGGAGGCCGAATTCGCGACGCTGCGCGACCTCACCAAGGTGAGCGACTCGGTGCTGTCGAAGCACCTCTCGGCGCTGGCCGAGCCGGGCTATGTCAAGCTGCGCAAGGCCGCCGCCCATGGTCGCCAGCGCACCTGGGCGTCGGTCACCCGCGCCGGGCGCGCCGCCTTCGCACAGCATGTCGCGGCGCTGCAGGCGCTGGCGGGGCTCGTGCCTGCCGAGACGGTCAACGCACCAGCGTGAGGCCGGGGCGGGGGCGCGGGCGGGTCATGCTGGCGAGCAACAGCGTCAGCACCGCCGCAAAGACCGGCGCCAGCCACAGCGCGTTCCAGCCCCAGCGGAACTGGCTCTCGGCGCCGATCACCACGCCGCTGACGAAGCCCAGCCACAGCGCCAGATAGCGTAGCCAGCCGAAGCGGTCGGCGTCGCCCATCAGCGCGCCGGCAAGCTTCTGCCCCATCTTGACGAGCGAACCGGTCATGTAGGTGACGCCGATCGTCACCTCGCCATCGCGATGGAACACGCCGTTCTCGGTGCCCATCGCGGCGGCAAGCAGCAGCAGCACCAGCGGCCCCGGCATCAGCGTCGCGACGATGGCGGCGAGCGTCAGCAGCAGCGTCACGACGGTCATGACGACCGGCTGGTGACGCTCGGCGCGCGCACGGCCGATGACGCTCGAGACGATCACGCCGGCGACGAAGCTCATCACCAACGATGCCGCCATCGCCGCATCGTGCAGCGAGCCGCTGCCCAGGCCGACGCCTAGGCGCGTCGAATTGCCGCTCATGAACGAGGCGAAGAAACCGCCAAGGCTGGTGAAGGCGAGCGCATCGACGAAGCCGGCGAGCGCCGCCAGGAGGATCGCAAGGGCGATCAGCGGGGACTCGGTACGTTGCATGCCCCCTCTCTGCCCCAAGCCACGGGGCTTCGCCAAGGCCTGCGTTTGACTTGGCCTGCGCGCCCGCGGCAAACGGTGGGCATGAACAGTTCGGTCGCCGCCCAGATCGGCCCCATTCTTCCCTGGCTCGACCTGTTCGGGATCGCGGTGTTCGCCGCCACCGGCGCGCTGGCCGCCACCCGGCACCGCCAGACCATCGTCACCGCCACCTTTTTTGCGCTGATCACCGGCGTCGGCGGCGGCACGGTGCGCGACCTGCTGATCGGCGCACCGGTCTTCTGGGTGCACGACGCGACCGTCGCCGCGCTATGCCTGGGCATGTCGGCGATCGTCTGGATCACGCCGCAGCGCTGGTGGAGCGATCGCAGCTTTGCCTGGCTCGATGCGCTGGGGCTCGCCGCCTATGCGGCGTTCGGCGCCGCGAAATCGCTGGGCTACGGCATCCCGCCAGTGCCGGCGGCGGTGATGGGGGTGGTCACCGCCTGCGTCGGCGGCATCATCCGCGACGTCCTGGCCGGCGAGCCCTCGATCCTGATGCGGCCCGAACTCTATGTGACGGCGGCGGCGCTCGCCGCTTCGGTCTATGTCGCGCTCAGCCTGATCGGGGTGCCGCCCTATGCGGCCGGTTTCCTCGGTGCCGCTGCCGGTTTCGCCTTGCGTGCGGCGGCGATCGTCTGGAAGCTGGGCCTTCCCGCCTATCGCGACGGCAAGTAATCGGTTCGAAACGGACCGAAACGTCCGTAACCCCCATGAGTCCAACGATAGTCGATCCCCCTCAATGGAACCTTCATTTCTTTGAAGATTACCCCCCGGACGGTAGCTCTATCTCCGATAGTCGCTGCATCCACACCATCGAAAGGGGGACTAAATGAGTCGTCGTATCTTCTGGGCCGCGAGCTGTGCGGCAGCAGCACTTTCGGCAACGCAGGCCTTTGCCGCCCCGGTTCAGCCGGGCAATTACAAGTTCACGGTCAGCGGCGCCCAGACGATTTCCTTCGTGCTGCCGGTTTCGCCGACGCCGAGCGACGTGGAGGCGGGAGACTATTTCCGCATCAACGGCGTGAGCGGAACGGTGGACAGCCTGCCTGCCGTGTTCGACCTGGGCTTCGGCAGCTCCACCTATTTCTTCAATTTCGGGTTCCTGAACTCGACTGTCGGCACGGACCTTCTCACGACGGGCAGCTCCCTCTATACCGGGACCGAAGCAGCGCCGACGTTCCTGACCGGCACCTTCGCGCTGACGCCGGGGTATAGCGTGACCATCACGAGCGGCGTGCCGGAACCAGCCTGCTGGGCGATGCTGCTCACCGGCTTCGGCCTCATGGGTGCGTTCGTGCGCCGCCGGAAGACGACGGTGCGCGTTTCCTACAGCCGCTGACGCCCGCACAAGGAAAAGCCGCCGGTCCGGGAGGATCGGCGGCTTTTCGTTTGTCCGGGCGTCGCGAGTAGTCGGCTCACTCCTTCATCGCGTCGATCAGCTTCTTCACTTCCTGGCTGCGGCCGCGCGGCAGCACCAGCACATCGGCGCCCGACACGACCACGATCAGATCCTCCACGCCGACCAGCGCGACCCGCTTGCCGGGCTCGCTCTGCACCAGGCAATTCGTCGCCTCGATCGCCACCACATCGCCGCGCACGACATTGCCCCCGGCATCGGGATTGCTGATCGCGTGCAGCGCATCCCAGCTGCCGACGTCGCTCCAGCCCATCGCCACCGATACCACCGCGACGCGCGGCGCCTTTTCCATCACCGCATAGTCGATCGAATCGGACGGGCAGGCGGCGAAGCTCTCCGCGTCGGGGAAGATGCGAGCCCCCTCGCGCCGAGCCTTGTCCATCGCATGCTGGGCAGCGACGAGCATTTCGGGAGCGTAGACGCTGAGCGCGCCAAGATACATGTCGGCGCGGAACAGGAAGATGCCGCCGTTCCAGGCATGATCCCCCGCCGCGAGCATCGCCTCGGCGCGATCGCGCGGCGGCTTCTCGACGAAACGCTCGACGCGGTGGACGCCCGGGGCGAGTTCCTCCTCGCCGATCTTGATCCAGCCATAGCCGGTCTCCGGCGAATCGGGCGTGATGCCGAAGGTGACGAGCCAGCCGTCATTGACCAGCGGCAACGCCGACTCAATCGCAGCGTGGAAGGCTTCGATATTGGCGATGACATGGTCCGACGGCATCACCAGGATCGGCTCGCTGCCGCCCCCCGCCGCCATCGCGGCAAGCGCGATGGCAGGCGCGGTGTTGCGACCGATCGGCTCCAGGATCAGCGCCCTGGCCGCGAGGTCGACCTGGGCCAGCTGCTCCTCGACGAGATCGGCGTGAAAGGCGTTGGCCACGACGATCGGCGCGGTGAAGCGCGCGCCCGAGGCGCGCCGCACCGTAAGCTGCAGCATCGTTTCCTCCGCCGTGAGCGACAGCAGCTGCTTGGGTCGTTCGGGCCGCGACATCGGCCAGAGGCGCGTACCGGAACCGCCCGAGAGAATAACGGGCGTGATCGACTTCGAATCCGGCATGCGAAGGGGCTCCCTGGTTCGGTGCAGTGAAACTAGCTGGGGGATATACGCGTCTGAAACAAGAATACGACAAAACGGTTGCGACACGCTGCAAATTTGCCGCCGCTTCGGTCGCTTGGCCGTTCGTTTACCCTTCTACGCTACACCGGGCGCGTCATGGTCCGCCTGTTCAAGCATTATGTCCCCAATACCGTGCTGCTGCTCGGGCTGCTGGACGTGATTCTGCTGGTGGCGGCAGGTGAACTGGGCTGGCAGCTCCGCGCCCACCAGATCGCCATCGATGTCGGCCCGGCGGTCGATCGGATCCCGCAGCTGGCAAGCTTCACGCTGGTGATCCAGACCGCACTGGTGGCACTCGGCGTCTATGGCGCGGAGGCGCTGCACTCGCTGCGCCAGGCGCTGGTCCGGCTGCTCGTCGCGATCGGGCTGGGGGTGCTGGGCCTCAGCGTCCTCTATTTCCTGCTGCCGCCGATCGGCTTCTGGCGCTCGAACCTGCTCTACGCCGCGGCTGCGGCCTTCGTGCTGCTGATGCTGATGCGCATCCTGCTCGGCAAGACGCTGGGCAGCCAGGCGTTCAAGCGGCGAATCGTCGTGCTCGGCGCCGGCCCGCGTGCGGCGCGACTGAAGCAGCTGTCACGCAGCGCGGGGGCGAGCTTCGCGGTCGTCGGCTATGTCGCGATGAGCGAGCCCAACCGCGTGATCCCGGAAGCGATCGCCCGCGACGCGATCTACAATCTCGCCGATCATGTCGTGCTGCTCAACGCCAGCGAAGTGGTGCTGGCGCTGGAGGAACGCCGCAACGCGCTGCCGCTCAAGGACCTGCTGCGAATCAAGACGACCGGCGTCCATGTCAACGACTTCTCGACCTTTCTCGAGCGCGAGACCGGCCGGGTCGACCTCGACAGCGTCAACCCCAGCTGGCTGATCTTCTCCGACGGCTTCTCGTCCGGCCGGATGCTCTCCGGCCTGTTCAAGCGGCTGTTCGACATCGTCGCCAGCCTGCTCCTGCTGGTGCTGGCCCTGCCGCTGGTGCTGGCGACCGCGCTGCTGATCAAGCTGGAGAGCCGCGGCCCGGCGCTCTATCGCCAGCTGCGCGTGGGGCTCTACGGCCAGCCCTTCCACGTGCTCAAGCTGCGCTCGATGCGGCAGGATGCGGAGGCGCCGGGCAAGGCCGTATGGGCGGAGAAGGACGATCCCCGCATCACCCGAATCGGCCGGATCATCCGGAAGGTCCGCATCGACGAGCTCCCGCAATGCTGGAGCGTGCTGCGCGGCGACATGAGCTTTGTCGGCCCCCGCCCCGAGCGCCCCCAATTCGTCGAGGATCTCGAGCAGGCGCTGCCCTATTATGCCGAGCGGCACATGGTGAAGCCGGGCATCACCGGCTGGGCGCAGATCAACTATCCCTATGGCGCCTCGGTCGACGATGCCCGCCAGAAGCTCGAATACGATCTGTTCTACGCCAAGAACTATTCGCCGTTCCTCGATCTGCTGATCCTGCTGCAGACCGCCCGCGTCATCCTGTTCCCCAGCGGCGCGCGCTGATGCTCGCCGGGGTGCTGAGCCTGTGGCTGCATGCGCTGGCCGCGCTGCTGTTCGCGTTGCTGCCGATCGCGGCGCTCCGCACCGGCGGCGACCGGTTGCCGCGCCGGGCGCTGGCGGTCGCGCTGGGGCTCACCGCGCTTGCCGCGCTGGCCACCGCCGGCATCGGCGCGGAGGAGATCGTGACGCGCATCGCGGAGGCGCTGCGCACCTTCGCCTGGCTGGCCTTCCTGCTGCTGCTCCACCGCCGCGCCGGCGAGCCGCGCCCGCCGCTCGCGCTCGACACCGTCTATGGGGTCGTGGCGCTGGTGACACTGGCGGCGCTGGTCCTCGAATGCATCGCCGCGGTGCAGGGCAGGCCGGCCGGCGACCAGACCGCCTCGGTGGCGCTGCTGCTCCAGATGCTGGTCGCGGTGGGTGTGCTGGTGATGGCGCAGGCGCTGCATGCGGCGCTCGCGCACACCGCCGGCAGCGGATTGCGCTGGACCGTGGCGACACTGGGCGGACTGTGGCTCACCGAATTCGCGGTGCGCACGCTTGCCCATCTGGGCGTGCCGCTGGACGGCCTGCTGCTCGTCGCCCGCGGCGCCGCGCTCGTCTGCGTCGCGGCCGCGATGGGGCTGGGGCTGCAGCGCCGCGGCGACTGGCGGGTGCGCATGTCGCGCACCGTCGCCTATCAGTCGCTGACGCTGGTCGCGGTCGGCGCCTATTTCGTGCTGCTCGCACTGGCGACGAGCGCGCTGGCGACGCTGGGCGGCACCCATGCCCGGCTGCTCCAGACTGCCTTCGTGTTCGGGGCTACCGCGGCGATCCTGACGCTCGTCTCGAACGGCGGCCTGCGCGGCTGGGTGAAGGTGAAGCTGGCCAAGCACCTGTTCCGGCACCGCTATGATTACCGCACCGAATGGCTGCGCTTTACCGAGACGCTGGGGGCCCCCGGCGTCGCCCCGCTCGACCAGCGCATCGTCCGCGCACTGGCCGATCTCACCGCCTCGCCTGCCGGGCTGCTGCTCGTCGCCGAAGACGGCGCGCTGGTGCCGGGTGCGGGCTGGCACTGGGATCGCGCGACGCTGCCGCCGACCGGCGAGATCATGCTGGCGGCGCATCTGGAAACCACCGGCCGGATCATTGAAGTCGATGCCGTGCGCGACGGCGAAGCCGATCCCGACGATGCCGAAGCGACCCCCGATTGGATGCGCGACATGCCTGCCGCCTGGGTGGTGGTCCCGCTCCTCCACCGGGGCAGCCTGGTGGGTGCGATCCTGCTCGGCCGGCCGGCGCTGGCGCGGCGGCTCGACTGGGAGGATTTCGATCTGCTCAAGGCCGCCGGGCGGCAGGTCGCCAGCTATCTCGCCGAGGCGCAGGCGCAGCAGGCTCTGGCCGAGGCGCAGCGCTTCGACGAGTTCAACCGCCGCTTCGCCTTCCTGCTGCACGACATCAAGAACCTGGTCAGCCAGCTCGCGCTCACCGCGCGCAATGCCGAGCGCCATGCCGACAATCCCGAATTCCGCGCCGACATGATCGCGACGTTGCGCGATTCCTCGGACCGGCTGAACGGGTTGCTCGCCCGGCTGGGCCAGCATCATCGCAGCCGCAGCGAGCCGCCGCGCCCCACCGCGCTGCTGCCGCTGCTCGAACGGCTGGTCGCCCGGCAGCCCGCACAGGTGGTGCTGATCGGACCCGACCCGGCCGTCGCGCTCGCCGAGCCCGCGGCGCTGGAGCAGCTACTCGTCCATCTCATCCAGAACGCGATCGAAGCGAGCCCGGCCCATGCGCCGGTGACGCTGGCGCTCGCCACCGACAAGGAAAACGCCATCATCGACGTGATCGACCGCGGCTGCGGCATGTCGCCCGGCTTCGTCCGCAACCGCCTGTTCAAGCCGTTCACCTCGTCCAAGCCCGGCGGCTTCGGGCTCGGCACCTTCGAGGCGCAGCAGCTGGCCCAAGGTATGGGCGGGCGCATCGAGGTCAGCTCGCGCGAAGGCCAGGGCACGCGCTTCCGCATCGTGCTGCGCGCCGCACCGGCGGTGGAGCAGGCGGCATGAGCGATGCCACCCCCAGACCGCTGCCCAAGCTGCTGATCGTCGAGGACGATGCCGGCCTCCAGCGCCAGCTGCGATGGGCCTATGAAGGCTATACCATCCTCGCCGCGACCACCCGCGACGAAGCGATCACATTGCTGCGCGCAGAGGAGCCGCCGGTGGTGACCCTCGACCTCGGCCTGCCGCCGGATCCGGACGGCACGAGCGAAGGATTCGCGACGCTGGAGACGATCCTGCGGCTGGCACCCGCGACCAAGGTGATCGTCGCCTCGGGGCATTTCGAGCGCGAATCGATGCGTCGCGCGATCGAACTGGGCGCCTGGGACTTCTACCAGAAGCCGATCGACATCGACGCGCTGGGGCTGATCGTCGCGCGAGCCTTCCACGTCCATGCGCTGGAGGCGGAGAACCGCCGCCTCGCGGACCGCGGCGAGGCCAAGGCGGTGCTCGGCGGCATGCTCACCGCCGCGCCGGAAATGCTCAAGGTTACCCGCACGATCGAGCGCGTCGCGGGTGCCGACGTCTCGGTGATGCTGCTGGGGGCCAGCGGCACCGGCAAGGAACTGCTCGCCCGCGGCCTGCACGAGGCAAGCCCGCGCAACACCGGCGCCTTCGTCGCGATCAATTGCGCGGCGATCCCCGAGACGCTGCTCGAATCCGAGCTGTTCGGCCATGAGAAAGGCGCCTTCACCGGTGCGGTGAAGACCACCGAGGGCAAGATCGAGCTCGCACAGGGCGGCACGCTGTTCCTCGACGAAGTCGGCGACATCCCGCTGCCGCTCCAGGTCAAGCTGCTGCGATTCCTGCAGGAGCGGGTGATCGAGCGGATCGGCGGGCGCAAGCCCATTCCGGTCGACACCCGCATCGTCTGCGCCACCCACCGCGATCTCGACGCGATGGTCGCCGAGGGGCGGTTCCGCGAGGACCTTTACTACCGCCTCGCCGAGATCGTGGTGCGCATCCCCTCGCTGGCCGAGCGGCCCGGCGACGCTGGCCTGCTCGCCCGCCACTTCCTGGCCCGCTACGCCGAGCAGATGCATGCGGGTCCCAAGACCTTTGCCGCCGATGCGCTGGCGGCGATCGATGCCTGGGGCTGGCCGGGTAATGTCCGCGAGCTGGAAAACCGCATCAAGCGCGCGGTGATCATGGCCGAGGGCAAGACGGTCCATGCCGAGGATCTCGACCTCGCGCCCGGAGATGCGGCGGCGATCAACCTGCGCGCGGTGCGCGAGGCGGCGGACCGCCAGGCGATCCGCCACGCGCTGGCGCGGAGCGACGGCAATGTCTCGGCGGCGGCACGGCTGCTCGGGATCAGCCGTCCGACGCTGTACGACCTGCTAAAGGCGTATGATCTGCAGGGGTGATCCCCTTATTCCCCCCCTCCCGCTTGCGGGAGGGGCAGGGGGAGGGTGTGTCGTGGAGGCTCTTTCTGCGACGGCTTCGCCCGCGACCCTCACACACCCTCCCCTAACCCCTCCCGCAAGCGGGAGGGGGATTTTGAGCGGCGGGAGATTGGAAGCTTACTTCTTCTTCTCGGCCTGCACCGCGGCCTGCGGGTCCTTCGACGGTGTACCTTCGGCAGGCGTCGCCTGCTGGACGTTCACCGACACGTCGGCGCCCTCGGCGGCGCTGTTGCTCTGCACCCCGGCATTGTCCGGCGCCGAGCCCGCAGCGGGCGCTGCGGGCAGCGGCAGGTTCGAGCCCTGCTTGTTGAGGTACAGGATCACATCGGCGCGCAGCTGCGGGTCCGAGATGCCGGCAAAGGTCATCTTGGTGCCCGGCGCGAACTTGCGCGGATTGGTGAGCCAGGCATCCATCTTGTCGAGGTCCCAGCTGCCGCCGACACCCTTCAGCGCGTCCGAGAAGGCGAAGCCGCCCTTGCCCTGGCCGATCGGCTCGCCCAGCGTGGCATAGAGGTTCGGACCGATGCCGTTGGCGCCGCCCTGGGTGATGGTGTGGCACGAGGCGCACTGTTTGAAGCCGCTCTCGCCCTTGGCGACATCGCCCTTGGCGAGGCGCACCGGCAGCGGCTCGGCGGTCGCGGCACCGCCTGCCGCATCTTCTACCGCCTCGACGACATAGCCGGGGCGTTCAGGCTTTTCGGAATGGAAGAACTTCGCGCTACCGATCGTAAGTGCCAAAGCGGCGACGCCACCAAACAGCGCCCAACCCGCGATCGTATTGAAGCGATCCTGCATCCATCCGCTCCCACCTGTGCTTTGGTTCATCTTTAGAGCCCTGCCGCCTCCGAAGGCAAGCGGACTTGCGGCGGAGTTCTACGGAGGCTAGCGCCGCCGGCCATGGAGAATTTTGCCGCCCCCGCCCGCCCGATCGTCGCCCGCATGCTCGCCGAGGCCGAAGCGGCCCCGGCGCGCGCGGTAGCGTTCCAGGGCGCACCCGGCGCCAATTCGCACGTCGCGGTGCGCGAGGCCTTTCCCGACGCGCTGCCGCTGCCCTGCTTCTCGTTCGAAGACGCGATCGATGCGGTGAAGGAAGGCCGCGCCGAGCGCGCGATGATCCCGATCGAGAATTCGCTTCACGGCCGCGTCGCCGACATCCACTTCCTGCTGCCCGAATCGGGCCTGTCGATTATCGGCGAGCATTTCCTCGCGATCCGCCACACGCTGATGGGCACCGGCGCCATCGAGGGCGTGCGCGAGGCGATGAGCCACCCGCAGGCGCTCGGCCAGTGCCGCCACTGGCTGAAGGCGCACGGCATCGCGCAGGTCGCCTATCCCGATACCGCCGGCGCGGCGGCAATGGTGGCGGAACTGGCCGACCCCAAGGTGGCCGCGCTCGCGCCTGCGCATGCAGCGGAGCTGTACGGCTTGCAGGTGCTGGCCAGCGACATCGCCGATGCCGCGCACAACATGACGCGCTTCGTCGTGCTGTCGCGCGACGCCCCGGGGGTCACCGGCGAAGGCCCGTTCATGACCTCGCTGATCTTCGAGGTGAAGAACATCCCCGCCGCGCTCTACAAGGCACTGGGCGGCTTCGCGACCAACGGCGTCAACATGACCAAGCTGGAGAGCTACCAGCGCGAGGCGAGCTTCTCGGCGACCGAATTCTACGCCGACATCGTCGGCAGCCCCGAGGATGCTGGCGTGCTCCGCGCGCTGGAGGAACTGGGCTTCCATTCGAAATGGGTGCGGCTGCTGGGGACGTACCCGCAGGCCCGGGCGCGGCCGTAAAACCCTCACGCACCCTCCCCCATCCCCTCCCGCAAGCGGGAGGGGGGATAAACGGCTACTCCCCCTCCGCCCAGGCCTTGAGCAGCGTGTACGCGATCGCATAGCCCGGCGGTGCGAGGAACGGCGCCTCCGGATCCCGCGCCAGTGCCTGACGCACCTGCGCGCGATCGAACCACCCTGCATGTTCCAGCTCATGCGCGTCGATCGCGATTTCCTCGTCGAGCGCCTCGCCGATGCACGCAACCATCAGCTGCGACGGGAACGGCCAAGGCTGGCTGGCGACGTAGCGCACCGCCCCGACATGCACGCCGGCTTCCTCCAGCGTCTCGCGGCGCACCGCATCCTCGATGCTCTCGCCCACCTCCAGGAACCCGGCGAGCGCCGAATAGCGGCCCGGCGGCCAGCTCGGCTGCCGGCCGAGCAGCACCCGGTCGCCGCGTTCAGCAAGCATGATCACCACCGGGTCGACGCGCGGATAATGCTCCGTCCCGCAATTGGGGCAGAGCCGACCCCAGCCGGCGCGGAAGATGTCGCTGGGCGTGCCGCAGCGCGCACAGAAGCCGTGGCGTGCATGCCAGTCGATTAGGCTGCGCGCCGCAGCATAGTTGGCGGCATCCTCCGGCCGGAAGGCGTCGAGGATCGCCGAGAGCTCGGGCGGCCGCCCGGGCGGCAGCGGGGTGCCCGGCGCCAGCGTCTGCACGAAGCGCGGTTCGCCGTCGATAAAGCCGAGAAACAGCAGCGGCTGGGTCGCGGCATCGAGCCCCGTCCAGACCAGCCGCCCGTCGCCATCGAGCTGCGGCACCAGCCCGTCCAGCACCAGCAGCCGCGCGCGCGGATCGGCGAGGGCCGCCGCCAGCAGATCGGGCTCGTGGCGGACGCGGTCGTCGCGGTCGAGCGTGCCGCCGGTGAAGCCGGGGGCGATCACTTGTTCAGATCGGCGTAGACGGCGGCGCGCACCGGCACCTTGAGGCCGAGTTCGGCGAGCAGGATGTTGACCATCATCGTCGCGCGCACTTGGTTCTTCGGGTCGACCCAGGAAAAGGTGCCCGCCGCGCCCGACCAGCCGAACGTGCCCTTGCCAGCGCCGTTCGGCTGGTCGGCGAGGAATACCGAGCCGCCGGCGCCAAAGCCCATCGGCACGCCGGTATCGCGCGCCATCACCGCCAGCATCGTCTTGTCGACGCCCGGCGGCAGCAGGTCGGACATGGCGAGCGCCACCGTCTCGGGCTTCAGGATCCGCACGCCGTCCAGCTCGCCGCCATTCTGCAGCATGTGGAGGAAGCGATCATAGTCGCGCGCCGACATGGCAAGGCCGGCACCGCCATAGGGGAAGCTCGGCTTCTTGAGGTACACCGAGGTCGCGCCGGGATCGATCGGGAAGCGGTTGGTGCCCGTGGTCGCATATTCGGTGGCGAGCCGCCCCGCCTCGCCGGCCGGTACCGTCCAGTAGCTCGACGTCATCTTGAGTGGCTGGAGGATACGCGTGTTGACGAACGTGTCGAACGGCATGCCGCTCGCGACCTCGATCACCCGGCCGAGCACGTCGAGCCCGATCGAATAGCTGAACTTGGCGCCCGGCTCGGCGATGAGCGGCAGCGTCGCGGTGCGGTTAGCGAACTCTTCCAGCGTGGCCGGGCGTACCGGCCGCGCGGTTGCCTCGAACGAGTCGCTCACCTGCGCCGGGTTGATGCCCAGGCGGTTATATTCGTTGAGCAGCGGCCCCTTGGTGATGATGTTGTAGCCGAGTCCCGCGGTGTGGGTGAGCAGGTTGCGCACCGTGATCGGCCTGGTCGCCGGGCGGCTGGTCAGGTCCTTGTTGGGATCGATCAGCACCTTCATGTCCTTGAACGCCGGGATGAAGTCGCTGATCGGCTGGTCGAGCTTGAGCTTGCCTTCCTCGATCAGGATCATCGCGGCCATGCCGGTGATCGGCTTGGTCATGGAATAGACCCGCCAAAGCGTGTCGACATTCACCTTGGGCGCGGTGGCTTCATACGCCATGCGGCCTTCGGTCACCACCGTCATCGGCGCCTGGCCCTTGGCGTAGGTGACGACGATGCCGGGCACCTTGCCCGAAGCGACCGTCTCGCGGGCGAAGGTCTGGACCTGGCTGGGCGCAGTTTGGGCCTGCACCATGGGCGCCTGCAGCAGCGCCATTGCCCCGATCAGTCCGAACACTCGCTTGGCCGTCATCGCAGTCTCCGTATCGCTTTGGCCGCCTTGGCGAAAACGGTGGGCAGTCCGGCCGACTCGATGTCGGCGATCGGCCACCATTCGCCGGGGGGTGCGCTTGCATGGCGGGGGATTGTTGCAGTCGCAAGCGCCACGTCGAGGTCGAAATGGGTGAAGCCGTGGCGGACGGTTTCGTTCAACATCCGCCAGTCCGTCGTGGCGGGCGCCCCGACGATGCCGGGCGGCGACTCCGCCCAAGGGCCGGTGGGCAGCGCGCGCATGCCGCCGAGCAGCCCCTTGTCCGGGCGGCGGACCAGCAGCACCGCGTCGTCGCGCTCCAGCCAGAACATCGTGCCGTGGCGCTGCGGCTTGGGCGCCTTCTTGGCTTTCACCGGATAGGTCTCGGGATCGCCTTGCGCCCGCGCCGTGCAGCCAAAGGCGATCGGGCAGAGCAGGCATTTCGGCGCGCGCACTGTGCAGATGCCGCTGCCGAGGTCCATCATTGCCTGGGCGAAGTCGCCGGCGCGGGCATCGGGGGTGATCGTGTCGGTCAGCCGCCGGATCGAGGGCCGCGCCCCCGGCAAGGGGTCCGCGAGCGCGAACAGCCGCGTCACCACCCGCTCGACATTGGCATCGACCACCACCGCCCGCCGCCCGAAGGCGATCGCGGCGATGGCGGCGGCGGTATAGTCGCCAATGCCGGGAAGCGCGCGCAGCCCCGCCTCGGTGTCGGGCAGCGCGCCCAGGCGCGCGACCTCGCGGGCGCAGGCGAGCATGTTGCGGGCGCGGGCATAATAGCCGAGCCCCGCCCAGGCAGCCATCACGTCGGCGTCTTCCGCCGCCGCCATCGCCTCGAAACTGGGCCAGCGCGACGTGAATTTCTCGAAATAGGGGATCACCGTGGCGACCTGCGTCTGTTGCAGCATCACCTCGGAAAGCCATACCCGGTACGGGTCCGCCGCGTCGGCGCCGGGCGGCGCGCGCCAGGGCAGGCGGCGGGCGTTTGCGTCGTACCAGGCGAGGAGCGCGGGGGCGATTGATTCAGGAGCGTTGTCGGGCACGCCCCGCCTATGGCATGGGAGAGCCGCAATGACGAAGCCCCCCCGTGCCACCACCCGCCAGCCGCGCCCCGAGCCGCAGCGCTCGAACCGCGTCCGTGCGGTGTCCGAGCTGCTGCCGGACGTGGGCGGCGCCGCCTTCCGCAAGTTCGGCTTCGTCCAGCATTCGGTGGTCAGCCGCTGGGCCGAGATCGTCGGCGAGCGCTATGCCCGCGTCTCCGCGCCCGAATCGATTCGCTTCCCGCGCGGCAAGCGCGAGGAGGGCGTGCTGGCGCTCACCGTCTCGGGGGCCTTCGCGCCGATGATGCAGCATATCGCGCCCGAGATCATCGAGCGGGTGAACCGCTTCTTCGGCTATCCCGCCGTCGCCAAGCTGGCGATCCGCCACGGCGACCTCCGCCCCGCCGCCGCCAAGCCCGCGCCGCCGCCCAGCCTCAAGCCGATCCCCGAGGCGATGGGCCAGAGCCTGCGGGGAATCGCCGATCCGGAGCTGCGCGCGGTGCTCGAATCGCTTGCCGCGGGCGTCGCGGCGCAGGACGAAACGCCGGTATTCGGCCGGATCGATTGAGATGATGCAGCGACTCCTCACCCTGATGCTGGCGCTCGTGCCGCTGTTCGCGCTCGGTGCCGCCCCCGCCCCGCAGCCCAATTGGCTGACCACCGTCGTCGCCACGCCCGAGGGCGGCTATCGGCAGGGCAATCCCAATGCGCCGGTCAAGCTGATCGAATATGGCTCGCGCACCTGCCCGACCTGCTACCAGTTCGCCGAGAACGGGGTGAAGCCGCTGCGCGACCAGTATGTCGCGACCGGCAAGGTCAGCTACGAATATCGCGACTATCTGGTGCACGGCGCACCCGATCTCGCGCTGGCGCTGCTCAACCAGTGCGTCGGCACCCAGCGCTTCTTCCCGGTGCTCGATGCGATCTACGCCAACCAGCCCAAGTTCGAGGAGCGGCTGATCGCGCTGAGCAAGACGCCCGCCACGCTGGAGGCCTGGCAGAAGCTGCCGCCGCCGCAGATGGCGACGCGCTTCGCCGAGGGCATGGGCATGCTCGCCTACCTCAAGACACAGGGCCTGCCCGAGGCGAAGGCGCGCCAGTGCCTCGCCGATCCCCAGGCGATCGCGCGCATCGCCAAGACGCAGGCCGACGGCGCCAACCTCTACAAGGTGGACGGCACGCCGAGCTTCTTCGTCAACGGCCGGCGGGTGCGCGCCTTCACCTGGCCCTATCTCGAGCCCGAACTGCGCGCCGCCGGCGCCTGACCCTTTCTGAACCCGGAGACTTCCATGCGTTTCGCCCTCGCGCTTCTTCCCATCCTGGCGCTCGCCGCCTGCAACGGCGGCAACAAGACCGGCGGCACCGGCAGCAACAGCAGCGCGCCGGTCCAGTCGGCCACCCCGGTTGCGGGCGTGGCCGCTCCCGCCGGCAAGCAGTGGACCGACGTGGTCGAGAAGACCAAGGACAACGGCTTCCGCCAGGGCAACCCGAACGCGCCGATCAAGCTGGTCGAATATGGCTCGCGCATGTGCCCGTTCTGCGCCCAGTTCGGCACCACCGGCGTCGAGCCGCTGCGCGAGAAATACGTCAAGACCGGCAAGGTCAGCTATGAATATCGCGACTTCCTGATCCACGGCGCGCCAGACCTCGCGCTCGCGCTGCTCAACCAGTGCGTGCCCTCCGACGCCTTCTTCCCGACCCTGGACCAGATCTATGCCGGCCAGGAGGAGTTCGAGAAGAAGATCATGGCGCTCCAGCAGACCAACCCGCAGGTGCTCGACCAGATCCAGCAGATGCCGCCGCCCCAGGCCGCGGCGGGCTTCGCCCAGGCGCTGGGCATGGTCGACTTCATGAAGCAGCGCGGCCTGCCCGAGGCGCAGGCCAAGGCCTGCCTCGCCGACCAGAAGCAGATCGAGACGATCGCCAAGGTCAACGCCGACGGCGCCAACGTCTATGGCGTGAACTCGACGCCGACCTTCTTCATCAACGGCCAGAAGACCGATGTGAACACCTGGGCCGATCTGGAGCCGCTGCTCCAGAAGGCCGGCGCACGCTGATCGACCACCGATGCAGATAAAACGGCTGCGGCTGACGGGCTTCAAGAGCTTCGTCGACCCGGCCGATCTGCGGATCGAACCGGGGCTGACGGGAATCGTCGGCCCCAATGGCTGCGGCAAGTCCAACCTGCTCGAAGCGTTGCGCTGGGTGATGGGCGAAACCAGCGCCAAGTCGATGCGTGGGGCCGGCATGGAAGACGTGATCTTCGCCGGCACCGCCACCCGCCCGCAGCGCGACTTCGCCGAAGTGGCGGTGGTCGCCGACCTGCCCGAGCAGCAGGACGAGCTGGAAATCATCCGCCGCATCGAGCGCGGCGCGGGTTCCGCCTATCGCATCAACGGCCGCGACGTGCGCGCCAAGGACGTGGCGCTCGCCTTTGCCGATGCGGCGACGGGCGCGCATTCGCCGGCCTTGGTCAGCCAGGGGCGGATTGGCGCGATCATCGCCGCCAAGCCGGGCGAGCGCCGCGCGATGCTGGAGGAAGCGGCGGGAATCGCCGGGCTGCACGTGCGCCGCCGCGATGCCGAGCAGAAGCTGCGCGCGACCGAGACCAACCTCACAAGGCTGGACGAGCTGATCGGCGAGCAGGAGCAGCGCGCCGCCGCGCTCAAGCGCCAGGCGCGGCAGGCGGAGCGCTACCGCGAGCTCTCCGACCGCATCCGCGTCGCCGAGGCGCGGATGATCTTCGCCCGCTGGCGCGACGCGGCGATGGCCGCCGATGTCGCCCGCAAGGAAGCGACCGAGGCAGAGTCGCTGGTCGCAGAGCGGACCACTGCCCAGGCCGAAGCAGAAGCGGCGCAACTGGCAGCCGCCGAGGCGGTCGGCACGCTCCGCGCCGAGGCGCTCCGGCTACGCGACGCCGCCAGCGACGCGCAGCATCGGCTGCAAACGCTCCGCAGCGCGCGCCATGGCGTCGAGCGCCGCATCGCCGAACTGGCCGAGGCGAGCCGGCGGCTGGAGGGCGATCGCGCCCGCGAGGCCGCGCTCGCCCGCGATGCGGCGCAGGCGATCGAACGGCTCACCGCCGAACAGGCGACGCTGGAGGCGCGGATCGCCGAGACCGCCGCGCGGCTGCCGTTGCTCGACTCTGCCCTTGCGGAGGCCGAGCGCGCCGCCCGCGACGCCGACGTCGCGCTGTCGCAGGCGCTGGCGCAGCAGGCGAGCGAGGCCGCCGAGGTCCGCGTCGCCGATGCCGCACGCTCTGCCGCGCGCGGCCGGGTCGAGCGCAGCCAGCGCGATCAGGCGCGGATCGAGGCCGAGGCACGGGCACTGGGCGATGCAACGCCGCTGCTCGCCGAACGGCAACGCGCAAGCGAATCGCGCACCGAGGCGCAGCGCCAGGCCGAAGCGGCGCGTGCGGCGCTCGCCCGCGCGGATGCCGAGGAGCGCGCAGCGATCGAAGCGCGCAACGGCGCGCAAGGAGCGCGGGCCACCGCGCATGCCGAGCTCGCCCAGATCGACAGCGAAGCAGCCGCGCTTGCCAAGGCGACCAAGCCTTCGGGCAAGGACCGGCTGCTCGATCGGGTGACCGTCACGGCCGGCTATGAGCGCGCGCTGGCGGCGGCGCTGGGCGACGATCTCGATGCCGGGCTGGACGCGAGCGCCGAGCGTCATTGGGCCGGCGCCGACGCGCTGCCATCCGACCCCGCGCCGCCCACGGGCGCGACCCGGCTGGTCGCGCACGTCACCGCCCCGCCCCAACTTGCCCGACGGCTGGCGCAGGTGCTGGTGTGCGAGACCGATGCTGGCCAGCCGCTCGCGGTCGGCCAGCGGCTGGTGACGCTGCAGGGCATGCTGCGCCGCTGGGACGGCTATCGCGCCCGCTCGGGCGGCGCCGCGGCGGCCGAGCGCCTGGAGCGGGTCAACCGGCTCGCCGCGCTGGAACAGGCACGGCCCGCGGCACAGGCAGCCCTGGAAGCGGCGGCGGCCGAGCTGAGCCGGATCGAGGCGAGCATCGCCGAGGCGCGCCGCAGCGCTGCCGAGAACCGCAAGCGGCTCGACCAGGCCGAGCTCGCCGCGCGCGAGGCAACCCGCGCCGAGGATCGCGCCGCCAACCAGCTCGAACGGCTGGAGGCGCAGCGCGCCGATCTCGACACGCGCCGCGCCCGCATCGCCGCCGAAGCCGAGGAAGCGGGCGGCGAACTGGCCCGCGCCGAAGCCGCCAAGGCGGCGCTGCCCGATGGTGCCGAAACCCGTGCCATGGTGGCGACGCTGTCGCGCGCCGCGGAGCAGGCACGCGCCGCGGTGGCGACCGCCCGTGCCGAGCGCGCCACGCTCGACCGCGATCTCGCCCAAGCCCGCGAGCGGCGCGCGGCCGCCGAGGCCGAAGTGAAGAGCTGGTCCGCCCGCGCCGTCGACGCCAGCCGCCGCGCCGCCGAGATGAACGAGCGCGCCGCCACCTTGGCGCAGGAGCGTGAGGCGATTGCCGCCCGGCCCGCGCAGATCGCCGCCCAGCTCGCCGACGCCGAGGCCAGCAACGAGGCAATGAAGCGCGACTCGGCCGCCGCCCAAGCCGCCGAACGCGAGGCAGAGACCGCGCTGCGCACCGCCGAGGCGGCGCTGCGCAAAGCCAGCGACGTCCTTTCCGAAGCCCGTGAGCGCCGGGCGGGTGCCGCGGCCCGGGCCGAAAACCAGGATCTGCGCCGGGTGGAAATGGGCCGCGTCTCGGGCGAGCGCTTCGAATGCCCGCCGCCGCTGCTGCCGGTGCGGCTGCACTTCGAACCTGCCAGCGTCCGCGATCCCCAGGCCGAGTCCGCCGCGCACGAAAAGCTCAGCACCGAACGCGAGCGGCTGGGGCCGGTCAACCTGGTCGCCGAGACCGAACTTGCCGAGCTGGAGGCCGCGTTCGGCACCAACGCCAAGGAGCGCGACGAACTGCTCCAGGCGGTCAACCGGCTGCGCGGCTCGATCGGCACGCTCAACCGCGAGGGGCGGCAGCGGCTGCTCGCCGCATTCGAGGCGGTCGACCAGCATTTCCGCCGGCTGTTCACCACGCTGTTCAACGGCGGCCAGGCGCATCTGGCCCTCATCGATTCGGACGATCCGCTGGAGGCGGGGCTGGAGATCATGGCCCAGCCGCCGGGCAAGAAGCTGCAGTCGCTCACCCTGCTATCAGGCGGCGAGCAGGCGCTGACCGCGGTCGCGCTGATCTTCGCGCTGTTCCTCACCAAGCCCTCGCCGATCTGCGTGCTCGACGAAGTCGACGCGCCGCTCGACGACGCCAATGTGGACCGCTTCTGTGATCTGCTGGAGGCGATGACCCGCGAAACCGCGACCCGCTACCTGATCGTCACCCATAATGCCGCGACCATGGCGCGGATGCACCGGCTGTTCGGGGTGACGATGGTCGAGCGGGGGGTCAGCCGGCTGGTGTCGGTAGATCTGGGCGGCGCGACAAGCTTGTTGGCGGCGGAGTAGCGGGAGGCCCACTCCCACGAATAACCTCGGTCCGGCAATCTAGCGGGGTAGCAAAGCTGGTGGCACGCGTACGGTGTTCAAAGCGTAGGTCGTTGCGCTACCATGGCTTCAACCTTACCGATCAGCGCCCGGAGGCTGCTTAGCTCGCCATCTCCCATCGGCAGATCGAGTGAGGCAGCGCTCGCCCGAATGTCTTCTAGCTCAGCGTTAGAGATCGACACGCTTGTAAAGTCATCCCAGTCGTAATCGTCACCCGTTCCATCATAGAAGTTGCGGAGATAGCTCAACACTTCTGCCGGAGAACGTTCGGTCGCTTTATCGAAAGGGATTGCGATCAGCCTTACGACGATGACAATCGGTATCAAGATGATGGCAAATGCAGCCCCCACCACATTCCGAAACAAGCTGTTTTCCGAGGATATAAGAGCGCGCGCCATGAGCAAACTATAGCTCGATGAGTCCATTGTGCGCAATGCTGCACTTGCGCCCGAACTGCGACGCGCGCCTCAATGCTTCGTCTGGAAGCTCGGCTCGCCCTGCAGCGCGGCGGCGACCAGCAGGCTTTCCTCCAGCTTCACCCGGTTGCGCAGGCGCGGCAGCATCGCGCGGCTGGCGTCGGCGAAGCCCTGGCGGTCGGCGGCGATCTGCTCGGGGGTCCAGAACTGCAGATAATCCTGCCAGTTGGCCTTGAGCCGCTCGAAATCGTCGCGGACCTCATCGACCTTGGTGCGCGAGATGCCCGGCTGGGCCGACAGCGCCAGCGTGTAGATGGTGGTGTCTTCGCGGGCGAGATGCTCGGCGACGCAGTTGAGCAGGTGGTCGAGCGCGGTGGAGAGCTGGACGGGGGTCGCATCGCTTTCGAGGAGGCCGGACAGGCGCCGTGCGAGAATGTCGATCATCTCGTGATCGTGCCGCAGTTCGGCGATCGTCGTCGTTGCCATCATCGGTCGGTCCTCACCCCGTAAACGTCGTCTGCTCCGCTCCAATCCCCCACGGCGATGCATAGCGCGCTTCAACGCAAAGTGGAACGACGGAATAGGTTAATGAAAAGGGGCCCGGCAGCGCCGGACCCCTTTCATTTCTTGCGCGTAACGCGTGCGATCAGTCGCGATCGCCGGTCAGGAACGCGGGCAGACCGATATCCTCGCCCCCGTCGTCCTTGCCGCCGTCACGGCCGCCGCGCGGCTTGTCGCCACGGTCGCGGCGGGGGCCACGCTCGCCGCGCTCACCACCGCGCTCGCCGCCACGGCCGCCCTCGCGACGGCGGTCGCCGCCACGATCGCCGCGGTCACCCCGATCGCCGCGCGGCTCGCGCGGTTCACGTGCGGGGCGCGAGTCTTCCAGCTCGGCACCGGTTTCCTGGTCGACGACGCGCATCGACAGGCGGACCTTGCCGCGCGGATCGATCTCGAGGACCTTGACCTTGACTTCCTGGCCTTCGCTCAGGACATCCGAGACCTTCTCGACGCGCTCGTTCTTGATCTCCGAGACGTGGACGAGACCGTCCTTGCCGCCCATGAAGTTCACGAACGCACCGAAATCGACGAGGTTGACGACCTTGCCGGTGTAGATCTTGCCGACTTCGGCTTCCTCGACGAGGCCCTTGATCCACTTGATCGCGGCTTCGATCTGCGCCGGATCCGACGAGCTGACCTTGATCACGCCCTCGTCGTCGATGTCGACCTTGGCGCCGGTGGTGGCGACGATCTCGCGGATCACCTTGCCGCCGGTGCCGATCACTTCGCGGATCTTCGACTTGTCGATCGTGAAGGTCTCGATGCGCGGTGCGTGCGCCGACAGCTCCGAGCGGACTTCGCCCAGCGCCTTGTTCATCTCGCCCAGGATGTGCGCGCGACCGGCCTTCGCCTGGTTGAGCGCCGCCTCGAAGATCTCCTTGGTGATGCCGGCGATCTTGATGTCCATCTGCATCGTGGTGATGCCCTCGGACGTGCCGGCGACCTTGAAGTCCATGTCGCCCAGGTGATCTTCATCCCCCAGGATGTCGGACAGGATCGCATAGTCCTTGCCCTCGAGGATCAGGCCCATGGCGATGCCCGAGACCGGACGCTTGATCGGCACGCCGGCGTCCATCATCGCGAGGCTGCCGCCGCACACCGACGCCATCGACGACGAGCCGTTCGACTCGGTGATGTCGCTGGTCAGGCGGATCGTGTAGGGGAAGTCTTCCTTCGACGGCAGCACCGGGTGCAGCGCGCGCCAGGCCAGCTTGCCATGGCCGACTTCGCGACGGCCCGGCGCGCCGAAGCGGCCGACTTCGCCGACCGAATAGGGCGGGAAGTTATAGTGGAGCATGAAGCTCTGGTAGCTGAGGCCGTTCAGGCCATCGATCATCTGCTCGGCATCCTTGGTGCCGAGGGTGCAGGTGGCGATGGTCTGGGTCTCGCCGCGGGTGAACAGCGCCGAGCCGTGCGCACGCGGGAGGAAGTGCGTCTCCGCCTCGATCGGGCGGATCTGCGTGGTGGTGCGGCCGTCGATGCGCTTGCCGTCCTTGAGGATGGCGGTGCGGACGATCTCGGCTTCCAGCTTCTTGGTCAGCTTGATGCCGGCCATGACTTCCTGCGGGGACAGGCCGTCCTCGGTGAACTGCGCCTTCGCCTTGGCACGCGCCTCGTTTAGCGCGTTCGAGCGGGCCGACTTGTCGGTCAGCTTGTAGGCGGCGGCAATGTCCTTGCCGATCAGCTTCTTGATCTTGTCCTTGAGCTTCGCATTGTCGTCCTGCGACGCGATTTCCCAGGGATCCTTGGCGGCCTGCTCGGCCAGCTTGACGATCGCCTTGACGATTTCGCGGCAGGCATCGTGCGCGAACAGCACGGCGCCGAGCATGACCTCTTCCGAAAGCTCCTTGGCTTCGGACTCGACCATCATCACCGCGTCATAGGTGGCGGCGACGACGAGATCGAGCTCGCCCTCGGCAACCTGCGCGTCGGTCGGGTTGAGGATGTACTCGCCGTTGATGTAGCCGACGCGGGCGGCGCCGATCGGGCCCATGAAGGGCACGCCCGACAGGGTGAGCGCGGCCGAGGCGGCGATCATCGAGAGGATGTCGGGCTCGTTCTCGCCGTCATAGCTCAGCACCTGAGCGATGGCGTTGATCTCGTTGTAGAAGCCTTCCGGGAACAGCGGGCGGATCGGGCGGTCGATGAGGCGGGAGACCAGCGTCTCCTTCTCGGTGGCGCCGCGCTCGCGCTTGAAGAAGCCACCCGGGATGCGACCGGCGGCCGAGAATTTTTCCTGATAGTGGACGGTCAGCGGGAAGAAGTCCTGGCCTTCCTTCACGCTCTTGGCGGCGGTCACCGCGCACAGCACCACGGTTTCGCCGAGGGTCGCGATCACCGCGCCGTCGGCCTGGCGGGCAACCTTGCCCGTTTCGAGAGTCAGCGTCTTGCCGCCCCACTCGATCGATACAGTCTTCTTGTCGAACATGTCGTTTCCTTCACTCCCCGGTGCCAATCACGCGGGGGGCCTATGCGTGAGCCGTATGTGGCTCGTGGGACCGACCGTATTGCCGGATCCCCCGTTCGTACCCGGCGTCGTTCGCCGGGGACCGCCGGTGCGTTATCGCACCGGAATGACAAAAAGGCGACCCGAAGGTCGCCTTTCCGTTGTTACTTGCGAAGACCAAGCTTCGCGATGAGATCTGCGTAGCGCGCCTGGTCCTTCTTCTTCAGATAGTCCAGCAGGCTGCGGCGCTTGTTGACCAGCATCAGCAGACCGCGGCGCGAGTGATTGTCCTTCGCGTGGGTCTTGAAGTGCTCGGTGAGGTTGGCGATGCGCTCCGAGAGGATCGCGACCTGCACTTCGGGGCTGCCGGTGTCACCCTCGTTGCGGGCGTGTTCCTTGACGAGCGCTTCCTTGCGCTCCTGCGTGATCGACATAGGCGTTCCTTCGACATCTAAGGCTACAGGTTGAAGCCGCGGACGACCCGGATGCTTCCGGCTTCCGCCTCTACCAGCGCGACGGGCGTGTCCCCGAGCAGCGCGAAATAGAGGCCATCGTCTTTGGCAATCCCGACCAAGACCCGCCCCTGGCGGAGCAGCCCTGCCTGATCGGGGGTGAGGGGTAGAGCCGGGATGTCGTCCAGCCCCGCCCTCAGCGGCAGGCAAATGTCTTCAAGGCGCCGCTCCTTAGCGGCATCCGCCAAAGAGTCCAGCGAAATCGCCTGATCCAGGGTGAAGGGACCGGCCTTGATGCGACGGAGATAGGTGACGTGGCCCACCGTTCCAAGGGCGCGGCCGATGTCGCGAGCCAGGCTGCGGATGTACGTGCCCTTGGAGACACCGGCGCGGAGGGTGATTTCTTCCAGCCAGCCATCCCCCTCACCCTTCCCACCGCCTGCGGCGGCGGGCCCCTTCCCTCTCCCACACGGGGAGAGGGAGTTGGGCGCCACTTCTCCCTCTCCCCTTGTGGGAGAGGGAGGGAGCCGCGAAGCGGCGGAAGGGTGAGGGGGACTGGAGGCCGGAGCGCTCACAATCGTGAGAGTAAAGATCGTCACCGCGCGGCTCTTCAGCACCACCGTCTCGCCGGCGCGTGCCAGATCATAGGCTCGCTCGCCATCCACCTTCAGTGCCGAATAGGCCGGCGGCACCTGCTCGATCGGCCCGGTGAAGCGCGGCAGCACCGCTTCCAGCGCCGCCCGCGTCGGACGCACCTCGGACTCCGCGATGCCCTTCCCCTCGGCATCGAGCGTATCCGTCTCCACCCCGAACCGGATGGTGAAATCATACACCTTGTCGCTGTCGAGCATGCGCCCGGCGAGCTTGGTCGCTTCGCCCAGCGCGATCGGCAGCACGCCGGTCGCCAGCGGATCGAGCGTGCCGCCATGGCCGACCTTCACCTTGGCATATCCCCCCTCGCGCAGCGCGCGCTTGACCGCGCTCACGCCCTGTGTCGAGCCAAGGCCCAAAGGTTTGTCGAGAAGGATCCAGCCGTGCATCGCCGCGCCCATAGGTGGCGTTCGCTGGCGGTGCAAACCACGACATAATTGCAACACACCGAAGCAATCCATTCGGGCGCCGCCCGAAACGCTTGCCCAATATGACTGTTCCGCTACAGGCGCGCGAAAAATCAGCGACATTGACGAGAATCAATCGCGACACGCGCTGGAGAGGACGAGCCATCTTTTCACCGGGACTCGACTCAACATGACCACCTCCGCCCTTCTTCGCGGCCTGCTGCTCGCCAGCGCCGCGCTTACCACGCCTTCGGCGCTCGCCGCCGCCCACAGCAACGAAGCCTCCGCCCCGGTGCAGGGCGCCCAGCCCGACGAAGCCGCGCCGCAGCAGTCCGGCGAAATCGTCGTCACCGCGCAGCGCCGCACCGAAGCCGCCAAGGACGTGCCCGTCGCCGTCACCGCCATCGGCGGCGAGAAGCTGGACGTGCTCAACTCCTCGGGTCTCGACGTGCGCTTCCTCTCGGCGCGCACGCCCAGCCTGCAGATCGAAAGCTCGTTCGGCCGCACCTTCCCGCGCTTCTACATCCGCGGCCTCGGCAACACCGATTTCGACCCCAACGCGGCCCAGCCGGTCTCGGTGGTGTACGACAATGTCGCGCTCGAAAACCCGATGCTCAAGGCGTTCCCGGTGTTCGATCTCGCCCGCGTCGAGGTGCTGCGCGGCCCGCAGGGCACGCTGTTCGGCCGCAACACGCCCGCCGGCGTGGTGAAGCTCGAATCGCAGCGCCCGACCGACAAGTACGAAGCGCAGGGCAGCGTCAGCTGGGCGACCTACAACACGATCAACGCCGATCTCGCGCTCAACGCACCGCTGGGCAATGGCTTCGCGCTGCGCGTCTCGGGTCTGGTGCAGCACCGCGACAACTGGGTGGTGAACGACAGCACCAGCAAGGTCAGCGTCGCCAACCGCAAGCTGGAAGGCTATACCGATCGCGCCGGCCGCGTGCAGCTCAGCTACACCAGCGGCGACTTCAACGCGCTGGTCAACGTCCATGGCCGCGACCTCGAAGGCACGCCGCGCGTGTTCCGCGCCGGCCTGTTCCAGCAGGGCTCGAACAACTTCTCGGTCGGCTTCGATCCGAAGCACGTCAGGCTCGACGGCTATACCAGCCAGTGGCTGGAGCAGTGGGGCGGCAACCTGCAGCTCGACTATCATTTCGACGGGATCGGCACGCTCTACTCGGTGACCGCCTATGAGCGCGCCAAGGTGCAGAGCACCGGCGACGTTGATGGCGGCGATACCTACACGTTCAGTTCGCCTGCGCTCGGCCTGAACAACGCCCAGTTCCCGTCGAACACCGGAGGCATCACCCAGCCCAAGGAGTTCAGCCAGGAACTGCGCTTCGCGACCGACCAGTTCGGTGCGTTCCGCGGCCAGGCCGGTGTCTATTATTTCGACCAGAACCTCGACTACAGCGAATATGGCTACCCCCAAGGCGGCGGCGCGCAGAACCAGAATATCGGCCATGTGAACATCAACGAGAATTTCGGCGTGTTCGCCTCGGGCGAGTTCAAGGCGACCGACGCGCTGACCCTGCGCGCCGGCGTGCGCTATTCGCATGACCGCAAGAACGATGTGATCACGGGCTTCTCCAGCGATCTGACCAGCGGCCTCAAGCTGCCGGTGCAGACCAAGGTGAAGGGCGAGGCGGTGACCTGGGATGCCAGCGCCACCTATGCGCTGACTCCCGACGTCAACGTCTATGCGCGCTTCGCGACCGGCTATCTCGGCCCGGCGATCCAGGACCGCGTGACCTTCGGCTCGGTCCCGACGACCGCGGGCAAGCAGTTCACCAAGTCGGCCGAAGCCGGCGTCAAGGGCGCGTTCCCGGCCAAGGGGCTGAACTATGCGCTGACCGGCTACTGGTTCCGCACCGACGACCTGCAGCTGACCGCGGTGGGCGGCGCGAGCAACTCGACCCGCCTGCTGTCGGCCGATCACGTCAACGGCTACGGCGTCGAGGCAGAGTTCAGCTATCGCCCGATCCGCGGCCTCGATCTCACCGCCAGCGGCAGCTACAACTTCACCCAGATCCGCGATCCGAAGCTCGCGGTCGGCGTGTGCGGCGCGCTGTGCACCGTCACCGACCCGACCACGATCATCGGCGGCCAGCGCGTTGCCCTGATCGACGGTAACCGCCTGCCCCAGGCGCCGCGCTTCGTGTTCAACGCCACCGCGCGCTACGGCGTGCCGCTGGCCAATGGCGGCGAGGTCTATGCCTATACCGACTGGGCGTATCGCAGCGAGATCAACTACTTCCTCTACGAGGCCAAGGAGTTCCGCGGGCGTTCGCTGCTCGAGGGCGGGCTGCGCATCGGCTATCGCGCGCCGCAGGGCTATGAGGTGGCGGCGTTCGCCCGCAACATCCTCAACCAGATCCGGGCGCAGAGCGCGATCGACTTCAACAACCTGACCGGCATGATCAACGAGCCGCGCATCATTGGCGGCGAGATCCGGTTCCACTTCTGATCGAAGGGCGCGGTGGGTTGGCTCCCGGCCGCGCATTCGGTTCCAAGGGCGTCGCGGGGCAACCTGCGACGCCCTTTTGCTATGTCAGCCGATCGCGCCGCGCCGCTCGACGAAATGGCGGCGGCAGAGCGCGACATAGCGATCGTTGCCGCCGATCTCGCGCTGCTCACCTTCACGCACCGCGCGACCCTCGGCATCGACACGCAGGTTCATCGTCGCCTTGCGCCCGCACTCGCAGACCGATTTGATCTCGACCAGCGAGTCCGCGATCGCCAGCAGCGCCGCAGCACCTTCGAACAGAAGCCCTCGGAAATCGGTGCGCAGTCCGTAGCAGAGCACGGGCACCTCATCCTCGTCGCACACGGCGGCCAGTTGCCGGACCTGCGCGGCCGAGAGGAACTGCGCCTCGTCGACCAGCACGCAGGCGAGCGGGGCCGAGAAATGCGCGTCCTGGACGATGGTGCGCAGATCGGTGGTCGCCTCGAACGGGATGGCATCGGCATGGATGCCGAGCCGCGAATCGATCACGCCGTGTCCGCCGCGGTCGTGCACGCCGGCGGTGAACAGCAAGGTGCGCATGCCCCGCTCGCGATAATTGAAATCGGCCTGGAGCAGCGTGGTCGATTTCCCCGCATTCATCGAGGCATAGTAGAAATAGAGCTTGGCCATCAGGCGAGGGTCTCGATGGTGACGGGCGGGTTGGGACCGGCGGCGCGTTCTATGCCCCGATCGAACGTTACGAATGTGGTGGCGGGGCCGACTGCGAGCAAATGGAACATGTCGGCCAGGTCGGCGCCTTGTGCGACACGGTCGAGTGCCCAAGCCAGTGCGGCGCTATCCTCTACCTGGACGGTGGGTAGATCCATCAGGTCCCGCAAGGCGCGCGTTACCGCGTCGACGGGCTGGCGATAACGCGATCGCAGCAACCACCCGAGTTCGAGCAGCACGCTGTTCGAAATATACACGGGGCTACGCAGCACCTCGCCGGCCGCTGCGGCTTGCGCCGGATCATCGCCAATCAGAAACCGGGCAAGAACGTTGGTATCAACGGCGCGCACGATCGTCCCGCGCACCCGCTGCGTCTGCCGCAGCTTCCCTAGTGGCGTGGTTCATTTCTTCGATGCTGATCGGCGGTCCATCGTACCGCAGCGTCGCGCGAAGCGAAGCGGTAATTTCCTCGAACGACCGGCCGGATTTGGTCACGATCGGACGCAGCACGATCGATGCGCCGCTGCGAACCACCTCCAGCTGCTGACCGGGCAGAAACCCGAGTGCGTCCCGAACCTCCTTCGGGATCACCACCTGGCCTTTCGCAGAGAGCGTCGTCGTAGCGTTCATGTCGGTAAGATGCGTCTTACCGGCTGTGGAGTCAATCTTCGTCCGCGGCCAGGTCCCGCGCCACGTTGGGCGCGCGGAGCAGCTGGTCGATATGGCTCCCCTCGTCGAAGCTCTCGTCCGCCAGGAACTTGAGCTTGGCGGCATATTTCATCTTCACCCGATGCGCGACTTCACGCTGGAGGAAAGCGGTGTTGGTGCGCAGCGCCTTGAGCACCGCCTCTTCGTCCTTGCCGAGGAGCGGCTTCACGAACACCGTCGCATGGCGCAGATCCGGAGACATGCGCACTTCGGTCACCGAGACCATGTGCTTCGCAAGCACCTCGTCATGCACGTCGCCGCGCTGGAGGATCTCGCTCAGGATATGGCGCACTTGCTCGCCCACGCGCAGCACGCGGACGGAGCGGGTTTCATCGGTGTCGTTCTGGCGCATCTTGTGATTCTGACCGGTTTTCGCTATCTAAAGAGCACTGCAACTGTGACCGTTGGTACAACGTCACCTCCTGAGCCCGGGTGTTCCAGCGCCCGGGCTCAAAGCATTTTGGGCTCCCGGCGTTCCAGCACCGAGAGCCCGCACTGGGTTACTTGCGGCTTAGCTCAATAAGCTTCGCCACCAATCCGAGTAACGCGACAATAAACGTCGCGAAACCCAGAACCAGACCTGCAACTGTTTCTATTGGCACATGAACCACCTCCTTTCCGGCCGCAGGTGCAGCCGGAAAGGAAGCGTATCACAGGCCGGGCCACCGAGGAACAAAAGGTGTCCACCGGCACCCCTGCCCCATTACAGCGTACGTTCGCGCAGCTCGACTTCGTAGGTTTCGAGGTAGTCGCCGGCCTTGATGTCCACGAAGTTCTGCGTGAACGTCACGCCGCACTCGAGACCGGCGCGCACTTCGGCCACGTCGTCCTTGAACCTACGCAGCGAGGCGATCTCGCCCGTGTAGATGATGACGTCGTTGCGCGTGATACGTGCCTTGAGCGCCTTGCGGATGAAGCCGTCGACGACCAGCAGACCGGCTGCCTTGCCGTGCTTGCCCGCCGAGAAGACTTCCTTGATCTCGGCGCGGCCGACGACCGTTTCGAAGGCTTCCGGACCCAGCTCGCCCGCCATGCCGGCGCGGATCTCGTCGGTCAGGTCATAGATGACGTCGTAATACTTGAGCGCCACCTTGTTCCGCTCGGCGATTTCGCGCGCCTTGGCATTGGCACGGACGTTGAAGCCGATGATCGGCGCGCCGCTGGCGGCTGCCAGCGTCACGTCGCTCTCGGTGATGCCGCCAACGCCCGAATGCAGGATGCGCACGCGGATGTCGTCGTTGCCCAGCTTGCTGAGCGCACCGACGATCGCCTCGGTCGATCCCTGCGTGTCGGCCTTGACCACCACCGGATATTCGATCGCCTGCTTGTCCTTGAGCGCGGAGAACATGCTCTCCAGGCTCGCCGGCGCCTGGGTGGTGCGCTTCTGGAGCAGCACGCCCTGGCGATATTCGGCGACCTCGCGGGCACGCGCCTCGCTCTCGACCACCTGCAGCGGATCGCCTGCCGACGGCACGCCCGAGATACCGAGCACCTCGACCGGCATCGCCGGGCCCGCTTCCTTGATCTGGCACCCCTTGTCGTCGATCATCGCGCGGACCTTGCCGCTCTCCGCGCCGACGACGAACACGTCGCCCACGCGCAGCGTGCCGCGGTTGACCAGGATCGTCGCGACAGGACCACGGCCCTTGTCGAGCTTCGCCTCGATCACGGTGCCCTCGGCCTCGCGATCGGGGTTGGCGCGCAGTTCGAGCAGCTCCGCCTGGAGCTGGATCTTCTCGATCAGCTCGTCGAGGCCGATCTTCTTCAGCGCCGAGACTTCGACGTTCTGGACGTCGCCGCCCATCTCTTCGACGATCACCTCATGCTCGAGCAGACGCTCGCGCACGCGCTGCGGGTTGGCGCTGTCGAGGTCGACCTTGTTGATCGCCACGATCATCGGCACGCCGGCCGCCTTGGTGTGATTGATCGCCTCGATCGTCTGCGGCATCAGCCCGTCGTTCGCGGCCACCACCAGCACGACGATGTCGGTGACGTTGGCACCACGGGCGCGCATCTCCGAGAACGCTTCGTGGCCCGGCGTGTCGAGGAAGGTGATCTTCGACTTGTCCTTTAGGGTCACCTGATAGGCGCCGATATGCTGGGTGATGCCGCCGGCCTCGCCGCGCACCACATCGGTGCCGCGCAGCGCGTCGAGCAGCGAGGTCTTGCCGTGGTCGACGTGACCCATGATCGTGACGACCGGCGGACGCGGCTGCAGCTTGTCCTCGGGATCCAGCTCGGTATCGATCTGGAGATCGACGTCGCTCTCGCTGACGCGCTGCACGTTGTGGCCGAAATCGGTGACCAGCAGTTCGGCGGTATCCTGGTCGATCGACTGATTGACCGTGACCATCATGCCCATCTTGAACAGGGCCTTCACCAGGTCCGCACCCTTTTCGGCCATGCGGTTGGCGAGTTCCTGCACCGTGATCGCCTCGGGCACCACAACGTCGCGGACCTGCTTGACCTGCGGCTCGCGCGGGCCGCCATAGGAGCGGCGATGCTCCTTCTCACGGGCGCGCTTCAGCGCCGCGAGGCTGCGCGCACGCGCACCATCGTCGCCACCAAGGGCGCGGGTGACGGTGAGCTTGCCCGACTGGCGGCGATCGTCGCCCTTGCGGTCGCGCGAGGGCTTGGCCGGATCGGCACCCGGGCGGCGCGGCGCGGCGCCGGGGCCCGAAGGGGCCGGACGCGCGGCACCTGCGCCAGCGGCGGGACGCTGCTGGTTCTGGTTCTGCTGCGCCGGCTGCTGCGTCTGCTGGGTCGCGGCAGGGGCTGCCTGCTGCGGCTCGGGCTTGGGCTGCGGCTTGGGAATTTCCGGACGCACGACCGGCGTGAAGCGGCGCGGCGCGGGCAGCGACGCATCGAGCTGCAGCGTGATCGGGCCCTGCGGCACCGGACGGCGCGGCGGCTGCGCGGGCGCGGCCGGCTTGGGCGCGGCGGCCTGCGGCTGGGCGGGCTTGGGCGCTGCCGGCTGCTGCGGGGCAGCAGCCTGCGGGGCTGCCGGAGCAGGCGCGGGTGCAGGAGTCGGCTCCGGCGTTGGGGCGGGTGCAGGGGCCGGAGCCTCCGCCACCACTTCGGGCTTCGGTTCCGGGGCGGGCGCAGGGGCCGGCGCCGGCTCGGGCGCGGCGGCTTCAACCGGGGCGGCAGCCGCCTCGGTCTGGGCACGCGCACGCTCTTCGGCGCGGCGACGCTCTTCTTCCTGTGCCTCGGCGCGAAGGCGCTCGTCGCGACGACGCGCTTCCTCCAGCGCCTGCATGCGCTGTTCTTCGGCCTCGCGCAGCAGCTTGGCCTGGCGCTCCTGCGGCGAGAGATTGTCCATCGGCCTGCGCGGCGGCTGGGCAGCCGGGCGCGGCGCCTGCTGCTGCGGGGCAGCGGCGCGGGGAGCCTGAGCAGCCGGAGCCTCGGGCGCAGCGGCAGGGGCCGGCGTCGACTCGTCGATCGGCGCACCCTGCGGGCCGAGAACACGGCGACGCTTGACCTCCACGACCACGGTGTTGGAACGGCCATGGCTGAAGCTCTGCTTCACCTTGCCGGTTTCCACCGTGCGCTTCAGACCCAGCGGTGCGCGCATGCCCAGTTTCGGCTTGTCGTTTTCGGTGTCGCTCATGCGGCTACTCAAGTTCCTCGATAATGTTCGTCGTCAATGGCACGGCGGACGGCAAAGCCGATGCGCCTTGCGATTCGGAATCGCAAGACACGGGATCAGGTTCGGGTCCGATAAAGTGCAGCCAGCGATCGAGCGCTTCGCTCGTCCGTTGCGCCGCCCGGGCGTCGATGAGTCCGGCGTGTACCACATTTTCGCGGCCTAACGCCAAGGACAATATGGTGCGCGAGACTGGCAATGTTAAGCCCTTGAGGGCAGAACCTTCCCGATCCGAGCCAACCCGCCACGCCTGGGCCAGCTTTCGGCTGCCGTCGTCGCGGGCATCGGATGCGTGGAGCAGCAGATGGAGTCGGCCGCTGCGCGCGGCCTTTTCGATCCGCTCGGCGCCGATCACCACATGGCCCGCCTTCGCCTCCAGCCCCAGCCGGTCGAGCGCGGCGCGCTGCAGCTGGGCGGCGATCCGGTCCTCCAGATCGTCGGGAATGCGAATCTCGCCGGTGCGGAAGCTGCGCGAGAGCGCGCCCTTCAGCTTGCCCTTGTCGCGTGACGCCGACAGCCCCGCCTTGTCGACGGAGATCCAGGCGCCGCGGCCGGGAGCCTTGGCACGGATGTCGGGCAGCACGTGGCCGTCGGGCGAGAGCACGAGTCGGATCAACCCTTCCCGCGGCGATTCCTCGCGCGACAGGATGCAGGTGCGAACCGCGTCGGTCATCGTCCCCTCCCCGTGTGAAAGGAGCGGAAACGGCGCGAAAATGCGCTCCCCTTCCGCTTGCAGGAGGGGATGGGGGAGGGGCTGAAACGATTCAGCGCACCTTCCACATCAGCCCCTCCCCCGACCCCTCCCGCAAGCGGAAGGGGAGCGAAGGCTGGAACCGCAGCTACAGCACCGCCAGCGGCGGAAACTGCGAAGCCGAACGATGTCAGTCGGCGCGTATCATTGTTCGGAGTCCGCAACAGCGTCCTCCTCGCCCGCTTCCGCGGGTTCTTCATCGGCGAACCAATGGGCGCGGGCCGCCATGATGATCTCGTTGCCCTGTTCGTCGCTGAGGCCATACTCCGCCAGGATGCCGCCCTTGGGCTCCTTGCGGGGGGTGTCGTCGCCGCGGCGACGGGGCTCTGCGCGCTTCTTCTCGACCAGCTCGTCGGTCGCCAGATCGGCGAGGTCGTCGAGCGTCTTGATGCCCGCCTTGCCGAGCGTGACCAGCATCGCCTCGGTCAGATACGGCATGGTGGTCAGGTCGTCCTCGACGCCGAGCGCGCGGCGCTCCTCGCGATTGGCTTCCTCGCGGCGTTCCAGCGCTTCCTGGGCGCGGTTCTGGAGTTCCTGCGCGAGATCCTCGTCGAAGCCCTCGATGCTCGCGAGTTCCTCGATCTCGACATAGGCGACTTCTTCCAGCGCGCCGAAGCCTTCGGCGACCAGCAGCTGTGCCAGCGTCTCGTCGACGTCGAGCTCGTTCTGGAACATCTCCGAACGTTCGACGAATTCCTTCTGGCGCTTCTCGCTGGCATCCGCCTCGGTGAGGATGTCGATCGCCTTGCCGGTCAGCTGCGAGGCGAGGCGGACATTCTGGCCGCGACGGCCGATCGCGAGGCTCAGCTGGTCGTCGGGGACGACGACTTCGATGCGATCCTCTTCCTCGTCGATCACGACGCGGCTGACATTCGCCGGCTGCAGCGCGTTGACGACGAAGGTGGCGGTGTCCGGCGACCAGGGAATGATGTCGATCTTCTCGCCCTGCATTTCCTGCACGACGGCCTGCACGCGGCTGCCCTTCATGCCGACGCAAGCGCCGACCGGATCGATCGAGCCGTCATGGCTGATCACGCCGATCTTGGCGCGGCTGCCCGGATCACGGGCGGCGGCCTTGATCTCGATGATGCCGTCGTAGATTTCGGGCACTTCCTGCGCGAACAGCTTCTTCATGAACTCGGGGTGCGCCCGGCTCAGGAAGATCTGCGGACCACGATTCTCGCGGCGGACGTTGAGCACCACCGAGCGGACGCGATCGCCGACGCGTACCACTTCGCGCGGGATCTGCTGGTCGCGGCGGATCACGCCCTCGGCGCGGCCCAGGTCGACGACGACATGGCCGAACTCGACGCGCTTCACCACACCGGTGATGATCTCGTTCACCCGATCCTTGAACTCGTCATACTGGCGCTCGCGCTCGGCATCGCGGACCTTCTGGAAGATGATCTGCTTCGAGGCCTGCGCCTGGATGCGGCCGAACTCGATCGGGGGCAGCGGATCGACGATGAAGTCGCCGACCTTCGCGCCCTTCTGAAGCTTCTCGGCGCCCTTCAGGTCGACCTGCTTGAAATAGTCGTCGACCTGCTCGACCACCTCGACCACGCGCCACAGGCGGAGATCACCCGAAACCGGATCGAGCTTCGCGCGAATGTCGTTCTCGACGCCGTAGCGGTTCTTCGCGGCGCGCTGGATCGCGTCTTCCATCGCCTCGATGACGATGGCCTTGTCGATCAGCTTTTCCTTCGCGACCGAATCGGCGATCGCGAGCAGCTCGGCCTTGTTGGCAGAAATGGCGGTGGCCATCCGGGCTTATCCTTCTACTTCGATAATCTTGTCGGCGCCCTCGGCAGAGAGCGGCGCGGTGGCGGCGATCAGGCGATCGGTCATCGTCAGCTTGGCATCCTCGATCGCCGCGAACGGCAGCACGTGGTGCGTCTCGTCCTGCGTCACGATGGTGATGGTGCCCGCGTCCTTGTCGATGCCGGCAAGATCGCCTTTGAACTGCTTGCGCCCGTCCAGCTTCTCGGCGAGCGTGATGCGGGCCTCATGGCCCTTCCAGTCCTCGAAATCCTGCAGCCGGGTGAGCGGCCGGTCGATGCCCGGCGAGCTGACTTCCAGCCGATAGGCATGGTCGATCGGATCGCGGCCCTCGGCCTCGAGACGATCCAGCAGATCCGAGATGCGGCGCGACAGATCGGCGCAATCGTCGATCGTCAGCTGGCGCGTATCCGGGCGCTCGGCCATGATCTGCAGCGTGGGATCGCTCTGGCCGCCGAACAGCTTCACGCGCACCAGGGCAAAGCCCAATGCCTGCGCTTCGGTTTCGATCATCTTGGCCAGTTCGGCGAGATTCGCCACACACGTCTCCGGTTGAAATCAAGCAGCTTCGGCGCCGGTGCCTGGCGGCGCCGACCTCGATCATGTTTGACGATGTCCGAGAAAGCAGCTGCGATATACGCAATCCTGCCCCGCTGGGCAAGGGGCCGGAAAATGCCGGTGCATCTTTTCGAACGGGAAAGGCGTTGCAACCCGTTGCAAAACCGGCTGCGTTCGTGGCCGAACCATCGCCGGAGAGGATTCCCATGCCCCGCTCACTGCTGCTGATCCCCGTCTTGTTCGCCGCTGCCTGCTCGTCGCCCGGCTCCAACGCCCAGCAGCCGACCGGCACGGCCGCCACGCCGACACCGTTGCCGGTGCCGAACGGCACCCCCGCCCCGCTGCCCGCCGGCGTGCCGTTCACTGCCACGCGCGTTGCCGATTTCGATTCGCCCTTTGCGCTCGCCTTCCTGCCCGACGGCGCCGCGCTGGTCACCGAGAAGGCCGGGCAGCTGCAATATTGGGAGATCAACCAGAAGGCGCAGGCGGTGAGCGGCGTACCCAAGGTCGCCGCCGGCGGCCAAGGCGGCCTGCTCGACGTCGCGCCCGCGCCGGACTTCGCCAGCAGCAACACGATCTATTTCACCTATTCGGAGCCACGCGCCAATGGCAGCGCGCTGGCGCTCGCCCGCGCCAAACTGACCCGCGGCAAGGCGATGGCGCCGCGACTCGACAATGTCGAAGTGCTGTTCCGCTCGGGCGCGGACGGCGATGGTGGCCAGTTCGGCGCGGTGATCGCCTTCGCGCCGGACGGCAAGTCGCTCTTCCTCTCCTCTGGCGAGCGCCAGCGTTTCACCCCGGCGCAGGATCCGAACCAGGCGCTGGGCAAGATCCTGCACCTCACGCTCGACGGCAAGCCGGCCTCGGACAATCCGGACGCGGGCAAGGTCGGCGCGACCACCGTGCAGGTCATCGATCCGCCCGAAGACACCGAAGCCGCCAAGACCGCCAAGGGCCGCCCCTTCGCTTTCGACGGCCCCAATCCGGCCCCGGCATCGATCTGGACCAGCGGCCATCGCAATCCCTATGGCCTCGTCTTCGATGCCTCCGGCAATCTGTGGGAGCACGAGATGGGCCCGCAGGGCGGCGACGAGCTCAACCTGATCCTCAAGGGCCGCAACTATGGCTGGCCCAACGTCTCGTTCGGCGAGAATTACAACAACAAGCCGATTCCCAAGCCCAAGTCCGGCGACGGCTATGAGTCGCCCAAGCTCTATTGGGTGCCCTCGATCTCGCCCTCGGGGCTGATCTACTACACCGGCAACGACTTTCCGCAGTGGAAGGGCTCGCTGCTGATGGGCGCGATGTCCGGCCAGGCGCTGCTGCGCATCGCGCTCGACGGCACCAATGCCCGCAAGGCGGACCAATGGGACATGGGGATGCGCATCCGCGACGTGGCGCAAGGCCCGGACGGCTCGCTTTGGCTGCTGCAGGACGGCGCCAAAGGCGATGGCGGCTGGCTGATGCGGGTGAGCCCGAAGAAGTAGTCAGCCTTCCAAACCTTCGCTCCCCTTCCGCTTGCGGGAGGGGTCGGGGGAGGGGCTGACAAGGAGAGGGCGGACTACGCTGCCGCCATCCCCCCCCCCCCCCCCCCCCCCC
>NZ_BCTR01000056.1 GCF_002091475.1 Sphingomonas azotifigens NBRC 15497 | reverse complement strand
GCCCCGTCAAGGGGGAGGAGAAGGGATGCCTCAGAACGAAAGCCGTGCCCGCCCCAGCACGCGGTTGCCGCTGTGCCGCAGGTCCGCGTACGGCGACGCCACCGCGCGATTGGTGTCGATGTCGGTCCCGACATAATCGACGCCGAGCGTCAGCAGACCGCTGACATGCTCCACGCCGATTCGCCAATCGGTATAGTCCCCCGTCGGGCGCAGCCGTGCGGCGCGGAGGTCGTCGGTGCTGCCGGTCGTGTGACCGATCGACCCCGACACGGTGAACGGCGTCGACGGCACGCCCACCGCCGCGCCTGCGTGGAGGTAGAGATTGTCGCCGCCGATCGGCCCCTGGTCCGGCGCATAGGTCGCGCCGCCGTTCAGCTGCAGCGGGCCGAGCGAGAACCTGCCATCCGCGCCGACCTCGACATAGTCCATGGCACGCGCCGCGCCGGTGAAGACATGGCCGGTGACGAAGCCGCGCAACTTGAACAGGCCGATGTCGAAGCCATGGCCGGCTTCCAGGTCGAACACCGTGTCCGCCCCGGCATGGCGGCGCGACTCGCGCACCATCGCCACCCGCGCCGAGGCGTCGAAGCCGAGGATGCCGGCGGACACGTCGCCGGAGGCGCTGAGCTGGTTCTCGCTCCAGCTCAGGCCGCGGCGGCTCTCGTCGGTCGAGAGTTCGACGCCGCCCGAAACCTTGGGGAGCACCTGCGCCTGGGCGGCGAGCGGTAGGGCGAGTGCGGCGAAGGCGGCAACGGTAATGGGGATACGCATCAGGTGTTTACACGTCCTATCTGATCGAGTTCGGCGCGCAGCGTCGCGGCATCCTCGCCGGCCAGCGCCTCGACCGCGCCTCGCATGTCCTTCGTCGCGCTGGCAACGTCCTTGGCGATGACGGCGCGGTTGGCGGTGCACCAGCCGGGACGACTGCCCGACGCGACACTCTCCTGGCGCAGCGCGCGCCCGAGCGTGCCGGTGGCGTGGCGCGCCTGGCGATCGACGACCAGATCGGCCTGCCAGCGGCAGCGCAGCGTCGAGGCGCGGCCGCCGGGGGCCGCCACGCCGAGCTGCTGGTGGCGCACCTCGACCCGCATGCGATAGTCGGCATGGACCGGGCCGCTGTCATGATCGATGCGCACGCTATGCGCGATCTCGGAAAAGGGGGCGGCGAGCAGCAGCCCCAGAATCAACGGGATCATGGCTCTTCTCCTGCGGTTGCCCCGGCTGTTGTCGCCGGTGGCACGGCGTCTTTGCGCGCTGCCTGCGCGGGAATGCAAGTTACCAAGTGTTTCTCGGGGGTTGGCTGGTGCCGCTGAAATGCCGACCGTCGTGCGGGTTGTGGGGCGGGGCAGGCGGCCTACATCGCGCACAAACAATGCGGAGAAGCACATGACCGGCACGCGCACCGAAACCGACTCGATCGGCGCGATCGACGTTCCCGCCGACGCCTATTGGGGCGCCCAGACCCAGCGATCGATCCAGAACTTCCCGTTCGGGCCCGAGGAGCGGATGCCGATCGGCATCGTCCATGCCCAGGCGATCGTGAAGCAGGCCGCGGCGCGGGTGAACGTGAAGCACGGGCTCGATCCCAAGATCGCCGAGGTGATCGACCGGGTCGCGCAGGAAGTGATCGACGGCAAGCTCGACGACCAGTTCCCGCTGGTGATCTGGCAGACCGGCAGCGGCACCCAGACCAACATGAACGTCAACGAGGTGATCGCCGGCCGCGCCAACGAGATCCTCACGGGAAAGCGTGGCGGCAAGAGCCCGATCCACCCCAATGATCATGTCAACATGGCGCAGTCGTCGAACGACAGCTTCCCGACCGCGCTGCACATCGCCGCGGCGCGCGCGGTGACGCTCGACCTGTTCCCGGCGCTGGATCGGCTGCACGCGTCGCTCGACCGCAAGGCGCATGACTGGGACCACATCGTCAAGATCGGCCGCACCCATCTGCAGGACGCGACGCCGCTGACGCTCGGGCAGGAATTTTCGGGCTATGCCGCGATGCTCGCCTCGGCGCGGGCGCGGTTCCAGAGCGTGCTGGAGCTCGACATCTTCAAGCTGGCGCTGGGCGGCACCGCGGTGGGCACCGGCCTCAACTCGCCGCCGGGCTATGCCGAGGACGTGGCGGCGGAGATCGCCAAGATCACCGGCCTGCCCTTCGTCTCGGCACCCAACAAGTTCGAAATGCTGGCGACCAAGGACCAGCTGGTCAACCTGTCGGGGGTCTGCAACACGCTCGCCGTCTCGCTCACCAAGATCGCCAACGACATCCGCCTGCTGGGCTCCGGCCCGCGCTCAGGGCTGGGCGAGCTGGAGCTGCCGGCGAACGAGCCGGGCAGCTCGATCATGCCGGGCAAGGTCAACCCCACGCAGAGCGAGTCGCTGACGATGGTCGCCGCCCAGGTGATCGGCAACCATGCGGCGGTCACCGTGGGCGGGATGCAGGGCCATTTCGAGCTCAACGTGTTCAAGCCGCTGATCGGCGCGAACGTCCTGCGCTCGATCACCTTGATGGCGATCGGCATGACCAACTTCGCCGAGCGCGCGGTGGACGGCGCGGTGGCGAACGAGGCGCGGATCAAGGAACTGGTCGATCGCTCGCTGATGCTGGTGACGGCGCTCGCGCCCGCCATCGGCTACGACGCGGCGGCAAAGATCGCCAAGAACGCCCATGAGAAGGGACTTACGCTAAAAGAATCGGGGCTGGCGCTCGGGCTGGTCGACGAGCCGACCTTCGACACGTTCGTCCGCCCCGAGACGATGATCGGCCGTTGACGTGCTGCGGAACGGCGTGACGACAACGCCGTTGTTGCAGCGAAGGAGAAGACAATGATCGGCAAGTTGATTGCAGGCTGGGTCGGTAGCAAAATCGATCGGCGCGACGGCGAAGGTGGCGCGGTGGGCGCGGCAGTCGGCGTCGCGACTTGGGAAGTCGCCAAGCGCGTCGTGCCGGCGGCGTTCGTGCTCGGCGCGGGCGCGGTGGGCGCGGCCTATCTCAAGCGCAAGCTGACCACCGAACACGGTCCCGATACGGGCCTCGGCGCGTAAGCCGCGAAGCGGCGCCTGGGCTTGACGGCCCGGGTGCCGCTACGCCAAAGGCGCGCATGGCCCATACGCACCAGAACGACCCGCATGGATTCCATCGCCGCGGGGTTTTGTTTGTCCTTTCCTCGCCCTCGGGCGCCGGCAAGTCGACCATCGCCCGCAAGCTGCTGGCAGCCGAACCCGATCTCGCCGTCTCCGTCTCGGTGACCACGCGCGAGCCGCGCCCGGGCGAAGTGAACGGGGTCGATTATACATTCGTCGATGTCGAGCGGTTCCGCGAGATGGTCTCGCAGCACCATTTCATCGAATGGGCGCACGTCTTCAAGCATCGCTACGGCACGCCCAAGGGCCCGGTCGACGCGGTACTCGCCACCGGTCGCGACATGCTGTTCGACATCGACTGGCAGGGCGCGCAGCAGCTCCACCAGACGATGGGCGGCGACGTGGTCCGCGTGTTCATCCTGCCGCCGTCGATGGCCGAGCTGCACCGCCGCCTCGAAGGCCGCCAGACCGATACGCCCGAGGTGATCGCCCACCGCATGGCCCGCGCCTCGAACGAGGTGAGCCACTGGGACGGCTATGACTATGTCCTGGTCAACGACGATGCCGACAAATGCTTCGAGGCGGTCCACACCATCCTCAAGGCCGAGCGCCTGAAGCGCTCGCGCCAGACCGGGCTGATCGGCTTCATCCGCGGCCTGATGAAGCGCGGCGATCCGACCGGGGAAGCCGACGTCCTCTGAACCCTCTCAGAGGAGGCTGAGGAACCGCACCGCTGCGTCGAAATCGGCGCGGCGGACGTTGCGGGCGCGGGTGGCGAGTTCGTCCGCGCCCCATTGTTCGGCCTGCCAGTCTTCGTCGAGCTGGGCGGCGTGCCACACCGTTTCGCGGTCCGCGGCACCTTCGAGCAGCGCGAGGGCTGCCACCAGCGAGCCGCTGATCGTCACCAGCGGGCTGAGTGCGGCCAAGCGGAACGGGTCGAGCGCTGCCACTACCTCCTGCAGCCGCGCGATCGTCGCGGCCGGCTGGGGGCGGTGCATGATGCCCGCGGTCGTCTCGAAATGCACGTCGTAGCGGGTGCGCGCCCAATCGAGCAGCGGATCCCACTGCGCGGCCTGGCGTTCGACCAGCGGGGCGGGCAGCTCGGCGCGATAGCAGAGCAGGTCGCTCTCGCCATAGCGCGCCAGGTCCGCCGCGAAGGGGGCGGGGTTCGGCGCGATCTGGTCGATCGCGGCGTTGGCGAGGCCGGTCAGCGGCATCGTACGCGGATCGAGTTCCTCGCCGACGCTGCGCCATTCCTCCGCCACGGCCTCGGCAAGCTGCGGCGTCGGCAGCGTCAGCAGGGCACGCGCGGGGGTGCGGACGGGACGGCCGTCGAGTTCGATGGCGCCGTCGACGATCGATACGGTCTTCCAGAAACGTTTCATGCGTCGGGGGGTGTCCTCCAGCGGCGGGCGAGCATCCTGGGGATCGCCGCCATGACCCAGAACGAGGCGAGCATCAGTGCCACGCCCAGCATGGTCAGTTCGGTGGTGCGCGCGCGGCCCAGGATGAGCAGCGCCAGCACCGCGCCGGCCACGCCCACCAGGTTGGCGCCCATCATCAGGAAATAGCGATTGCGCGCAAGGCGATCGGCGTCGTTCATAGCGCCTCCAGTCACAGGGCCTCCAGATGCGCCGGAAGCGCCGACGCATGCTCCACGACCCGCACCGCGCCGGCCGCGTGCAGATCTTGGGGAGTGTGGTAGCCCCATGCAACACCCAAGGGATGCGCGCGGGCGGCGACGGCCATTGCCATGTCGAAGCTGGTGTCGCCGATCATCACCGTGGTCTCCGGCGCCGCGCCCGCCTCGGCCATCGCCGTCTCGATCATCGAGGGGTGCGGCTTGGAGGGATGCCGGTCGGCGGTCTGGAGCGTGACGAAGCGATCGCGCAGGCCATGCGCCTCCAGAACGCGGAGCAGCCCCCGATCGGACTTGCCGGTGGCGACGCCGAGCAGCCAGCCATTTGCATCAAGGGCTTCGATCGCTTCAAGGATGCCCTCGTAGAGCGGTTCGTCCTCGATATGGCCCGAGGTGCGCAGCGCGAAATAAGCGCGCTTATATTCCTCGGCGAGGTGGCGGTGAAGCGCGTCCTCCGCTTGCGGCAGCAGCCGGGCGATCGCCTCGACCAGGCTGAGGCCGACGATTCGGCGGATCGCCGCGCGCGCCGGCGGCTCCAGCTTCTGGCCGGTGAAGCAATGCTCCATGGCGAGGCAGATGCTCGCCTGGCTGTCGACCAGCGTGCCGTCGCAGTCGAACAAAGCGAGGCGGTTCATGCGGCGGCGCTCACCAGATCACGGTCATCCCGGCGGAAGCCGGGATCCATTCGCCAGTCGGCAGCAGCAAAAGCCGCGACGGCGACCCCAATGGATCCCGGCTTCCGCCGGGATGACGAACTTAGAGGAGGCACGCGCACGCCTACTTCGCCTGCCCCCGACCCCGCCGCTCGCCGCGGCGTTCCTTGCGGTAGGTCTTGGCGTGCGCCTTGGCCTTCTGCTTGAGCAGTTCTTTGCTCATCGGCGGGGGGCCGTCGTCGATCTCCAGCGCATTGCCCACCGCCAGGTCGAAGCCGAGCGTGTGCATCGATTCCGCGAAATGGTGCGGCAACTCGGCGCGGACGTCGATCCGGCCGCCATCGGGGTGGTCGATGCGGATCCGGCGCGCATGGAGGTGCATCTTGCGGCTGATGCCGCCGGTGAGGAACGCCTCCTGCAGTCCGTACTTGCCATCGCCGACGATCGGGTGGCCGATCGCCGCCATATGGACGCGCAGCTGATGGGTGCGGCCGGTGAAGGGCTGCAGCTCGACCCAGGCGCAGCGGTTGCCCGCCTGCTCGATCACCCGGTAGCGGGTGCGGGCGGGCTGGCCCTCTTCGGTGTCGACCTGCATCTTCTCGCCGCCGGTGCCCGGCTGCTTGCCGATCGGCAGTTCGATGAAGCCGTCCTCGATGTCCGGCACGCCCATCACCAGCGCCCAGTAGATTTTCCGCGCGGTGCGGCTGGAGAAGCTCTTGGAGAAGAACGCCGCCGCCCGTGCCGAACGGGCGATCAGCAGCGCGCCCGAGGTATCCTTGTCGAGCCGGTGGACCAGCTTGGGGCGGCCCTCCGCCTCGAACTGCAGCGCGTCGAGCAGGCCGTCGACATGCTCGAACGTCTTGGTGCCGCCCTGCGTCGCGAGGCCCGGGGGCTTGTTGAGCACGATCGCCGAGGCATCGCGGTGGATAACCATGGACTGCGCCAGCTCGACCTGCTCCGGCGAGAGCGGCGGCCGGTTCGACTTCGGCCGTGCGGTTGCGGCGGGCTTGGCGGGCTCGGCCGGGGGAACGCGGATGGTCTGGCCCTCGGCGATGCGGTCGCCGGGCTGGGCCCGCGCCCCGTCGACGCGGAGCTGGCCGGTGCGTGCCCAGCGCGAGACGAGGTTGAAGCTCACATCCGGCAGGTGCCGCTTGAACCAGCGGTCCAGCCGAATGCCGTCATCGTCGAGGCCGACGGTGAACTGGCGGACGTCGTTCTCGCCGCTCATGCCGTCACCGCCCGGGCGAGCGTCATGCCGATGGCGAGGGCGCCGATCGCACCGATCATCGAGGCGAGGACATAGCCGATCGCCACGAGCACGTCGCCGCGCTCGATCATCGCGAAGGTTTCGAGCGAGAAGGAGGAGAAGGTGGTGAAACCGCCGAGCACGCCGACGCCGAGCAGCAGTCGCGCCTGTTCGGCATTGGGGCCGAACCGCATCAGGCTGGCACCGAGCAGCCCCATCAGGAAGCCGCCGAGGATGTTGACGGCAAGGGTCCCCCAGGGGAAGGCTGGACCGAGCAGGGCGACGCCGGCGCGGCCAACGCCGTAGCGGGCCGCGGAGCCGATGGCCCCGCCGAGCATCACGAGAAAAAGATTGGGCATCCCGCGCCCCTAGCGCGAATCGGGGCAAAGGGGAACCTTCGTGGTTTGGTCCGTCAGGAAGCGGGGGTGGCGGGAAGGGACAGGCGGGGCGCGAGCGTTTGACCCTCCACGATCGGTGCGGCCTGCTGCCAGCACGATTTCCAGCTATTGCTCGAATTGTGCCACCATGTCGCGAAATCGCCGGCGTCCTGGCTGACGCTGGCTTCGGTGAAAAAGCCCGCCTGCGTCGTGGTGCCCTTGATGGTGACGGTGGACGAATCGGAGACGCTGACGAAGTCTCGCACCGGTGCGAAGCCTGCGGGCCGAATGGCCCAAAGCGCGGTGAAGGCCGGTGCCACCTTGGGGCAGGTTGCGCCGTCCAGCCAGTCATGAACTTGGGTCTCGGTGGCGACGCATTTGCCGTCGGCGCCCTGCTTTCCGCACCAGCGGCGGTCGCGGCGCACCCGCTCCGCAACCCAGCGTTGTCTGGTTGCGTCGCCGGGCACCATGCCGAAGATCACCTTCTCGTCGACATAGTTGCCGAGGCCCCCGCCGACATTGGTCACCGTGTACTGGACGTTGAGCGTCCGCTCGACCGGCGGCGTGCCGGCGATCAGGAGGGCGAGCGATAGAGCGGGGAGCGGCATGGCAGACCTCGTGGCGCGACGTGCGGATCGAGGCGTTGCATATCATGGCCAAGCCGGTCGGCGAAAGCGCGCGCGGGGCGCATCCAAAAGCCGGTGTGCTGTCTTGATAGTACAGCAAAGGTGCGCCACATGTTGTCCATGTTCAACGCAATCTCGCTGCTGATCGGGCTGGTGGCGCTGCCCTTTGCGCTGGTGGGGATCATCCCGTTCCCCTTCCTGCCGCTGATCAACTGGATCGCCTTCCCGATCGCGCTTACCGGCACGGCGGTGGGGCTGCTATCGAGCGGGACGGCGGGGCGGAACCTCAATCTGCTGATCCTGATCGTCAGCGGGGTGCGGCTGATGCTGACCGGCGGGTTTATCTGACTCCGGCGGGCGTCGAGTCTATCTGCTGACCCATACTCGTCATCCCGGCGAAAGCCGGGATCCAGTCGCCTCTATGTTTCCGCTCTTGCTGCGACCGAGGGCCAATGGATTCCGGCTTTCGCCGGAATGACGGCTTAACGGGGAGGACGCGTCCTTTCTGAGGCCCTTCCATCGCGCGTAAACAAAAAGGGGCCCGGCGAACCGAGCCCCTCTTTCTGCACGGCTTCAGGCTTCAGCGGCAGCGGACGTTGCCGCGGTCGACCGACTGGCCGAGCGCCGCACCCGCCGCTGCGCCGAGCAGCGTACCGAGCGTCGCGTTGCCGCCCGAGGACAGCGCGTTGCCGAACAGACCGCCGGCGACGCCGCCGACGATCAGGCCGGTCGTGCCATCGTTGCGGCGGCAATAATAGCGGCCGTCGCGGCCGCGATAGATGCGGTCGTTCCGGCTCAGCCGGCGCTCCTGGTAATAGCGGCCGTCGCGGTAATAATTTTCCGCATAATAGCGGCGCTGGCCCGGTTGCGGGCGGTTATAGTCGTAGTTCCGCCAGCGGCGCCAATCGCCGCGATCCGCGCCGCGGCCGGGGCCGCGATCGTTCCAGCGGCCGTCGCGGTCGCGACCATGATCGCGGTCCTGCCAATGGGCATCGCGATCCTGCCAGCCCTGCGCCATCGCGGGCACCGTCGGCAGGGTCAGCGCCGCCGCCGCGGCGGCTACGAACAACATGCGCATCGTGACATTTCCTCGTCGTTATCGATGCGTGCCGAACGTGCCACAGCGGCGGCGGGTTGCGTGAACATGAAACTACGTGCGGTTCACTCGGCGTGCATCGCCGGGACACGGGCGTCGCCCGGATAGGCAAACAGCAGGTCGCTGCCGACCGCGGCGTGCAGCTCGACATGGCCTTCCAGCGTCAGGCACTCGCCCGCCTTGAAGGCGATGCCGTCGACCACGCCTTCACCCTTTACCGGGATCAGCCAGCCGGTGGTGCCCGCCGGCAGATCGAAGCGGCGATGGCCGCCCTGCCAGCGCTCGAGCACGAACTTCGGCCCCTCGACGAGGATCGTGCGGTTCGGCGCGACCGCACCCGGCATCGGATGCGGCACGAACGGCACCGGCTCGGCAACGGCGATGCCCTGGTCCAGGTGCAGTTCGCGCGGGCGGCCGTAATCATAGAGGCGGTAGGTGGTCTCGCTGTTCTGCTGCACCTCGATCAGCGTGATTCCTGCACCGATCGCATGCACCGTGCCCGAGGCCGAGTAGAAGAAATCGCCGGCCTTTACCGGCTTCCAGTCGAGCATGTCCTCGATCGAGCCGTCGAGTGCCCCGGCGCGCAGTTCGTCGCGGGTATAGGGGCGCTTGGTGCCGAGCGCGATCGTCGAATCGGGCTGGGCGTCGAGGATCACCCAGCATTCGTCCTTGCCGCGCGGCAGGCCGGCGGCGTGCGCCTGCTCGTCGTTCGGATGGACCTGCACCGACAATTTCTCGCTGGTGAACAGATACTTGATCAGCAGATCGGGAGTCGAGTTGCCCGGCGTCTGGAACCAGACTTCGCCGACCGGTTCGCCATCCTTGGCGGGATCGGCGAAGCCCGGATACAGGGTGTGGCGGCCCCAGGGTTTTTCGACGCGGTGGGTGGCGAGCAGGGTGGCGGGCATGGAAGGTCCCCTTCGGTAAACGGTCACGAAAGCGGGAGCGCATGTGGCGCGATGCGGGTTCCGCCGCAATCCCGCCCCGAAAAGGATTGTTTGCAGCCACGGCCCCGGTCTAAGAACGCCGCCATATGCGTAGTCCTCTGCCTCGCGCGCTTGCGTTCGCGCTTCTTCCGGTGTTCGCCCTTTCCGTCGCCGGCTGCGCCAAGCGCGGCGGGGTGAAGGATCTGCCCTATGTCGCGCGCGACGTCGGCACGCTGTACAGCGCGGCCAAGCAGAAGCTGGACCAGCACCAGTACAAGCTCGCCGCCGCGCTGTTCGACGAAGTCGAGCGCCAGCACCCCTATTCGGTGTGGGCCCGCCGTGCGCAGCTGATGGGTGCGTTCAGCTATTATCTGAACCGCGACTATGCGCAGGCGATCTCGTCGGCGCAGCGCTTCCTGGCGGTCCACCCGGGCAACCGCGATGCGCCCTATGCCTATTATCTCGTCGGCATCTCCTATTACGAGCAGATCAGCGACGTTACCCGCGACCAGAAGATCACCCAGCAGGCGCTCGATTCGCTCGGCGAGCTGATTCGCCGCTATCCGAACTCGAAGTACGCCGCCGACGCGCGGCTGAAGCTGGACCTGGTCCGCGATCACCTGGGCGGCAAGGAAATGGAAGTCGGCCGCTTCTACGAGAAGCGCGGCCAGTGGCTGGCGGCGGCACTGCGCTTCCGCGCGGTGGTCGACAACTACCAGATGACCACGCATGTGCCGGAAGCGCTGATGCGGCTGACCGAAAGCTATCTCGCAATGGGCGTGCCGGAGGAAGCCAACAAGGCCGCCGCCGTGCTCGGCGCCAACTATCCGGGCACGGACTGGTACAAGCATGCGTACGAGCTGATGCAGGAAAACCAGGACAAGGTGGCGGCTGCGGCCAAGGCGAGCCCGCCGCCCAAGCCCGCGAGCTAAAACCACTTTCGTTCTTCTCCTGTTCCTGCGATAGGGGGCCGCGATGCTGACCGCGCTATCCATTCGCGACGTGGTGCTGATCGAGGCGCTGGACCTGGAGTTCGGCGAAGGGCTCGGCGTGCTGACCGGCGAGACCGGGGCGGGCAAGTCGATCCTGCTCGATGCGCTGGGGCTGGCGCTGGGCGCGCGCGCCGATAGCGGGCTGGTCCGCAGCGGCGCAGGCCAGGCGGTGGTGGTGGCGAGTTTCCTGCCGCCCGCCGCCGATGGCGAGATCGCCAATCTCTTCGCGCAGAACGGCATGGAGCTGGAGCCGGGCGAGCCGCTGCTCGTCCGCCGGCTGGTCAAGGCCGATGGCGGCAGCCGGGCGTTCGTCAACGACCAGCCCGCGTCCGCGGGCTTTCTGCGCGAACTGGCGCCGCACCTCGTCGAGATCCACGGCCAGCATGACGATCGCGGGCTGCTAAATCCGCGCGGGCACCGGCTGTTGCTCGATTCGTTCGGGCGCTGCGACGTGGGGCCGGTGGCGATCGCGCATCGTGCCTGGCGCGCGGCCGAGGACGCGCTGGCGGTAGCGCGTGCCGAGCAGGACAGTGCCGAGCGCGATCGCGAATGGCTGGAACACGCCGTCACCGAACTCGCCGCGCTCGCGCCGGAGGATGGCGAGGAAGAGCGGCTCGCCGAACGCCGCGCCTCGATGCAGCGCGGCGAGAAGATCGCGACCGACCTGCAGGGCATCGCCGATCTGCTCGAAGGGTCGGACGGCGGGCTCGCCCGGCTGCGGCAGGCGGCGCGGATCCTGGAGCGCGTGTCCGGCGATCACGAGGCGCTGGCCGAGGCGCTCGCCGCGATCGACCGGGCGATCACCGAGGGCAGCGAGGCACAGGCGCAGGTCGATGCCGCCGCCGAGGCGCTGGCCTTCGATCCCGCCGCGCTGGAGGCCGACGAGGCGCGGCTCTTCGAGCTGCGGGCCGTCGCGCGCAAGCACCGCGTGCAGCCGGACGAGCTGCCGGCGCTGCTCGCCGAGCTGTCCGGTCGGATGGAGCGGCTGACCAGCGGTGGGGCGGGCATCGCGAGGCTGGAGAAGGCGGCGGTGCAGGCGCACGCCGCCTATCGCGAGGCGGCGCAGACACTTTCCGCCATGCGCACCATGGCGGCGGCGCGACTCGATGCGGCGGTGGCGACCGAGCTCAAGCCGCTCAAGCTGGATGCCGCGCGCTTCCGCACCATGGTCGAGCCGCTCGACGAGAATCAGTGGAGCGCCGCCGGCATGGACCGGGTGGAATTCGAGGTCTCGACCAACCCCGGCGCGCCCTTCGCGCCGCTGATGAAGATCGCCAGCGGCGGCGAACTCTCGCGCTTCATCCTGGCGATGAAGGTGGCGCTGGCGGAGGAAGGCGGCGCCCGCACGCTGATCTTCGACGAGATCGATCGCGGCGTCGGCGGCGCGGTCGCCGATGCGATCGGCGAGCGGCTGGCGCGGCTCGCCCAGGGCTCGCAGCTGCTGGTGGTGACGCACAGCCCGCAGGTCGCGGCGCGCGGGGCGCGGCATCTGCTCATCGCGAAGAGTCACGACGGCATCGTCACCCGTACCGGCGTCACCCCGCTGACCCCCGAGCAGCGCCGCGAGGAGATCGCGCGGATGCTCTCCGGCGCCGAGATCACCCCCGAGGCACGCGCCCAGGCCGAGCGGCTGCTCGCTGCCTGAACCTGAACGAACGTCGCAGGCTTGCGACAAATCGTGACGGAAAAGGCTGAAACGCGGGACAAAAACACGACATCGGCGTTCCACAACGGCTCTCGACCGCAGGGGCGGTCCAGTCGAAGTGAGGAGTACCCGATGAAGAAGTTCATGCTGCTGATCGCCGGCCTTGGTGTCGCCACCGCTGCCGTTCCCGCGTCGGCCCAGCCCGGCTGGCAGGCCATCAACGCCCGCCAGGATCGCATCGAACAGCGCATCAACCAGGGCATCCGCTCGGGCGCGCTCAGCCGCCGCGAAGCGACCCAGATCCGCAACGAATATCGCGGCCTGGTGCGGCTGGAGGCCCGCTATCGCGCCTCGCGCCCCGGCCTGACCATGCAGGAACGCCGCGATCTCGACCGCCGCTACGACGCGTTGTCGGCGAAGATCCGCTACGAGAAGCACGATCGCAACAACCACCGTCGCTGATCGCAGCGCTTGAAGCAGGAGACGGGCCTCGCCGCATGGCGGGGCCCGTTTTTCCATAGTTTCCCTAAACGCCCGCTTCTGTCATCCCGGCGAAAGCCGGGATCCATTCGCCTCTCGGTAGAAGCTGGCGCCGAAACGGAGACCCCAATGGATCCCGGCCTTCGCCGGGATGACGGCTTGAAGGGCGCCGCTGGTCACCCCCGCGGCCGCGAAACCCGCTGCAGCAGCATCCGCCACAAGGGGATCGTCGCCAGCGTCATCTGCGAGGCGAAGGGCAGGACCAGCGCCATCGCGAACGCGCACGTCGTGCCGAGCAGCGTCGCCACCCCGCGCTGGCGGATCACCCGGCAATGCGCCTCGGAGACCTGTTCACCTACCACTGGCGGCGAGGTGGCCAGCCGCTGCACCCAGATATTGGCGAGCGCGATCAGCATCATCCAGAAGGCGTAGAGCGCCGAGGGCACCCGGTGGCCGTAATATTCCGAGGAGAAGGCGGTGAAGAACGGCATCGCCGCCACCGCGCTCAGCATGCACAGATTGGGCAGCACCAGCTTCGGCGACCAGTGCCGCGCGCAGTCGAAGGCGCGGTGGTGGCCCGCCCAGAAGGCGCCGATCACGAAGAACGAGACGAAGAAGCTGAGGAACTCGACCGATAACGGCGCCAGTGCCCGGAGGAACGCCGCATCGGTGAAGGGCGGATGCACCTCCGGGACATGGATCTCGATGATCAGCAGCGTGATCGCGATCGCGAACACCGCGTCCGAAAAGAAGATCAGCCGCTCGAGCGCATGGCCGGGCCCGTGCGATTCCGGCGGGTGCGTGGTCTGCATCCGGTTCCCCCTCGTCCCGAGCGCATCCTAGCAGGCGATCAGCTATCCGTCTTGGGCGGCGTGCGGCGCGTGCGGGGCTTCGACGCCGTTTCGCCGGCCTTGCGGGTGCGGCGGGGCGGGGGCGCCTTGGCAGGCTTGGCCGCGGCCGGCTCTGCGGCGGGCGCGGGGTCGGCGGTCTCCGCCCCCGGTTTGCGCGCGCGGCGCGTCACGGGCTTGGCCGGTGGCGTTTCCTCCGCCGGCGCTGCGGCGACAGTCTTGCGGACGCGCTTCACCGCGGGCTTGGCCGGTTCGGCAACTGCCTCGGCCTTCGGTTCGGCGGCGGGCGCAGGGGGCGGGGGCGGAGGGCTGGCCTCGGCCGTGCTCTCGCCGCCCTTGATGCGCTGCGCCAGGGCGACGAGCCCCGCGGCGATCAGGTCGGCGATCACCGGGTGCTTGGCGAGGCCGGTGAGTTGGCGGCGGGCGTCCTTGGGCAGCTTGATGCCGCCGATCACCTTGGGCAGCAGCGACGGCGCCTTGCCGTCCTTCTTTGCCTTCTTCTCTTTCTTGCCGGCCATGCCGCGCCTCCCTCGCTGGGTGAAGCGGCCAGCTTCCGCCAAGCGATTCGCGCTGTCAACGTTGCATCGGTTCAGTGCTGGGTCGGCGCGTCCGCCTCCCATTCGAACACAATGTCCAGATCCGTATCGATCGGTGCGGATGCGGCAGTGGTGCGGCGCAGGCGCCGGGGCAGCACGGCAGCGTGCGAGGGCTGGCGTCGCGGCGAACGATAGGGCTTCGGCTTCTGCATCATGGGCTCCTTGCGTTTCCCCACATCTACCGAACCCTGCATATTCGATCAGGTTCCGCGATGCGCCGCGACGAGAGCGGCAAGGAAGCGGTGCAAACGTTCGCTATTGGCCTCCCAGGTGAACGGCGCCGCAATGCGACGCACCGTGGCGGCTGGCGGCGGGTTGGCGAGCAGCTCGGCGATGCTGGCGGCGAAGGCGGCCGGCGTGCGCGCGGCAATGCGCCCGGCTGTCGCCGAGGTCACCACCTGCCGCGCGCCGCCCACATCGGGAATGACGATCGGCGTGCCGCTCGCCAGCGCTTCGAGCCAGGCATTGGCGAGTCCTTCGGAGGCGGAGGCGAGCGCCATCACATCGGCGGCGGCGAGCAGCGCAGCGACGCGCTCGGGCGCAAGCGGGCCGCACAGGCGGATACGGTCGCTGCACCCCAGCGCCTCGATCCGTGCGGCAAGGCGATCGGCTTCCGGACCCTGCCCGGCGATGCGGAGATGCACGCCGGGCATGCTGGCGACCGCGTCGATCAGCAGATCGTGCCCCTTGAGGGGGATCAGTGCCCCGATCGAGGCGACCAGCGGCCCCTCGATGCCGAGCGAAGCCTTGGCTTCGGCACGGTCCCTCGGGGCGAAGCGTGCCAGGTCCACGCCGGTGACGATGCACTCGGTGCGCTCGGCGGGCATGCCCAGCGCGATCATGTCGTCGCGCAGCGCCAGCGATACCGCGAGCCGGCCATCTGCGGCGCAGCCTGCCGCGACGATCTGGCGGGCGATGGCGGGGCGACGGGTCCATTGGTGGATGTCCGAGCCGCGCGCCTTGATCGACACCGGTACGCCGAACGTCCTGCCGAGCGCGATCGCGGCGGGGCCGTCGGGGAAGAAGAACTCGGCGCTGATCACGTCGAAGGGGAAGCTGCGGCGCAGCTCGGCGAGCATCGGGCGGAGCGCGCGGGCGAGCATCGCCGCATGCAAGCGGCCGCCGGTGCCGGGCAGGTTGAGGAAACGCGGCCGGTGGACGGGCAGGCCGTGCCAGTCCTCGTGCGCCGGCTGGCTCGCGAGGGCGGCATAGCGGGGATGGCGATCGAGCGGGAAGGGCGGCAGCCCGCGCGGGGCGACGACCTCCACCGCCACGCCGTCCCGGGCCGCCAGGGCCCGCGTCTGGCGTTCGACGAAGATGCCGAAATTGGGCCGGGTGGCATCCGGGAACAGCGTGGAAAGGACGAGCACGCGAAGCATGTCCCGGGGCTATAGCGCCCCGGGGTTAATGCTTCGGGTGTCAGCGGCAGTTGCGGTCGCCGCCGCGCTCGATGGCGCGGCCGGCCAGCGCGCCGGCGACGCCGCCCAGTACCGTGCCGGCGGTGCGGTCGCCGCTGGTATCGATGGTCCGCCCGAGCAGCGCACCGCCGACCGCGCCGACCACGAGGCCGGTGGTGCCATCCGGCTTGCGGCAATAGCGGCGGCCATCGCGACCGCGCCACTCGCGATATGCATAGCGGCGATTGTCATCGCGATAACGGCGGTCGTCACGATAGCGACGGTCGTCCTGGTCGTAATAGTGGCGGCCCTGCGCCACCGTGGCCTTGGCTTCGGCCTGGTGTGCCGGCAGGACCATCGCGGCCGGTATGGCGAGCGCCGCGGCGCTGAGCGAAAGAAGAAGGGTACGCATAACAAACTCCCCGATCTGCTGTAGATGAAACGAACGTGTTGAGCTTAGTCTCGGTTGCATGAACCTGATACGACACGGCGTTCAGGCAGGAGGCAGCGGCATGGAACAAGGGCGGGCGGTAGCGGAGCGATTGCGGCTGGCACCGCATCCCGAGGGGGGCTGGTATCGCGAGACGTGGCGGGCCCCTGCGACAGAGGGCAGTCGATCGCCGGGTACCGCGATCCTCTTCCTGCTCGAATACGGCAAGCGCTCGCACTGGCATCGCGTCGATGCCGACGAACTGTGGCTCTGGCACGCCGGATCGCCCCTGGAAGTGCAGATCGGCGACGGGGAGGGCGGCATCGAGCGGGTGAAACTGGGTGCCGACATCTTCGCGGGCGAGATGCCCCAGGTGCGCGTGCCGGCAGGCCGATGGCAGGCGACCGAGGCACCGCATGGCTGGGGCCTGGTGAGCTGCGTGGTGGTCCCCGGCTTCGACTTTGCCGGGTTCGAGCTGGCCGCGCCGGACTGGTCGCCGCCGGGCGCGTGAGCGGGCTTATCCCCGTTATCCACAGTATCAACAGGGTGGCGACACGGCTTCGCGCTTGGCGGGACTCGCGGCGAGTGACACCCTGCATCCTGTAGGAACAACGGGCGCGCGGCGATGGAAATCGGAGCAATCCCGGGGTCTTACGGCCATGATCCGGTACTGCTGCCCTCGGGCATTGGTGCCCCATGGCAGGGATGCGCGCGCGGCCCCTCCCGGTGGCCCGCCATACGCCCGATGCGCCGCCCGCTTCCCTGCCGCTGGGGGTGGTGCAGGCCGCCGATGGCACACGCGATCGGCGACACGGGGGCCGGCGGCAGCGCCGGCCCCCTTTAGTTCGCGCTACTCGCTGATTGGCAAGCGACCGATCGCCACGCATAGCAGGTGCGGTTCGGTGGAGGAGCATGCGAGTGGGACGCATTTTCGAACGTTTTGCGCAGGGCGTGGCGGGCTGGGCGGGGCGGCCGCCTGCCTTTGCCCTCGCTTTCATGATCATCGTGGTGTGGGGGCTGAGCGGCCCGGTGTTTCACTGGTCCGATACCTGGCAGCTGGTGATCAACACCGGCACCACCATCGTTACCTTCCTGATGGTGTTCCTGATCCAGAATGCCCAGAACCGCGATGCCGCCGCGCTGCAGGCCAAGCTGGACGAAGTGATCCGCGCGATCGACAAGGCGCGCAACGAATTCATCGGCATCGAACATCTGAGCGAGAAGCAGCTGCTCGACATCCGCGACCGGCTCGAGCGCGAGTTCGGCGAAAGCGACCCCGCGCGGCACGAGGCGATCGAGGCGGTGATCGGCCGGCGCTGAAACGGCGGGGCGGCACGCGCCGCCCCGCAGCCGTCGTCAGGCCAGGTCCCACTCCAGCGTGATCTCGGCCTTGAGCAGCTTGGACACGGGGCAGTTCGCTTCGGCACCCTTGGCAAGCGCTTCGAACTGCTCCTCGCTGATGCCGGGGATTTCGGCATGGAGCTTCAGGTCCGAGCGGGTGATGGTGAACCCGTCGCCATCCTGCTCGAGCTTCACCGCCGCCGTGGTTTCCAGCGTGCCGTCGCTGAAGCCGGCCTGGGCCAGCGCGAAGCTGAGCGCCATGGTGAAGCAGCCGGCATGGGCGGCGGCGATCAGCTCTTCCGGATTGGTGCCCTTTTCGTCCCCGAAGCGCGTGTTGAAGCTGTAAGGCGTAGCCTCCAGCACCCCGGACGGGCTGGTCAGCTGGCCTTTGCCGGCCTTGCCGAAGCCGGTGTAGCGGGCGGTGGCGGTGCGGGTGGTCATGGCAGGGCTCCTCGCAGTCAGAACGGGCCGGGGAATCGACCCCGGCCCGACCCTATCATTTGCAGGTGACGTTGTTGCGATCGATCGAGCGACCCGCTGCGGCACCGGCGGCGGCGCCGAGCAGCGTGCCGAGCGTCTCCGATCCGCCGGGCGCGATGATGTTGCCGAGCAGGCCGCCGGCGACGCCGCCGACGATCAGGCCGGTGGTGCCGTCGTTGCGGCGGCAATAATAGCGGCCGTCCTGCCCGCGATAGACCCGGTCGTTCTGCGACAGGCGCCGCTCGCGGGCGCGCTGGTTCTCGCGATAATAGCGATCGGCATAATAGCCGTTATATGCCGGGTCCGGCCGGTTATAGTCATAGTTACGATAGCCGCGGTCGCCGGCATAGCCGGGGCCGTAGCCGCCTTCGGCGCAACCGGAAACCAGCGTCGCAGCAGCGACGATGCTCAGAGCGAAGATGCGCATTCGGTCTCTCTCCTGATCCATGGTGAAGTGGGTGGGCAATGCGCGGCCGCGCGGAAGGTTGCGCGGCCGTGCCGATGCGGGGAGGATCAGGAGGGCGCGGCGTCGTTGCGGCGAAGCGCGTCGGCCTGGCCGGCGACGAGCGTCGGTGCCGAGCCGCCGGCCAGTGCGGGCGCGAACGCCTCGCGCTCGTTCGCCGGGATCGGTGCCGTCGGATCGGGGCGGAACTGCTCGATCGCGCGTTGGCTGCCATCGGGATGGCGATCGCCCATCAGGTCGGTCGGGACGGTGCCCGGCGTGGTGGCGGCGATGCGGCGGCTTCGCAGTATGCTGAAGGCGATCGCGCCGATCGCGCCGAGCCCGGTGGCGGCGATCGCGGCGAGACCGGTTTTGCCGACGATCGGCCGCTTCTGGACCTTTGTCGCGGGCGTGGGCGCCTTGGGCGCGCGCTTCGGCCGCGCCTTGGCGGCAGGCTTGGCTGCGGCCGGCTCGGCCTTGGTATCCGCGGGTGCCGCGGCGGTGGCGGGGGCAGCCTTGGGGGTACGCTTGCGCGGGGTCGTGGACTTCGGCGTCTTGCTGGCAGTGGCCATCGAAATCTCCTTTCGGTTACGGCACGGTCAACGGGCCGGGACGCGCACCTGTTCCGAGCGGCGCGCGATCAGCGGCAATCAGCGGGCGCAGATGCGGGTGCGCGCGTTCACCCAGCACCCGTCCCGCAGCGTGACGACACCCAAGGGGTCCATCGCCTTGTCGTCGTCGGGATCGGCATTCCAGCTTGCATCTGCCTTGCCGTCGGCACGCGTGGTGACCACGGCGAAGTGCGACTGGGCGGGTTTGCCGGCGCTCCAGGTGTTGAGCGTGTAGCCGCCGTCGCCCATCGGATAGACCTGGCAGCGGCCGTCGAGCAGCGTTTTGCCGTCGACGTCGAAGCGACATTGCTTGGCCGCGGAATGGGGCGAGGTTTCGTCCTTCGCCACCGGCATGGGACTGGGCAACGGCGCGGGACCGGGGCTTGCGCCGACCGGAGAGTCGACATTCGCCGTAGCGATGGTGTCGGCGGCCTGCGGGCTGTTGCAGGCCGCCAGCGGCGCGAGGAGCAGCAGCGCCGCGGCGATCGAACGGGTCTTCAGGGGCAAACGGCGTCTCCGCATGAGGTTGCCCCGCCCTACCCGCACGGCGCTGATTTTGTTCCCGAACGGTGAAGCCAGCAATAGCCCCTCCCCTTCCCGCGTGAACTTTCCGCCAAATCCTCCTATCTGACTCCGCATGCCTACCCGGTTTGCTTCCGTCCCCCATCGGCGTGCCCTGATTGACCGCCGCGCCGTCGCCGAGCGCCTCGCGGCGTTGGCGGCAGGCGACACTGCCGCGCTCCGCCAGGCGGGCGCGGCGGAACTCAAGGCCGCGCTCGATGCGGGCCAGGCAGAGATTGCCCGGCGGCTCGCCGAGCACCCGTCGCGCGGGCTCGAGGCGGCGGCTGCCGGTGCGTTTCTCACGGATCAGATCCTGCGGCTGCTCTGGGACTTTACCGTCGAGCGGCTGCATCCCAATGCCAACCCCACCACCGCCGAGCGGATGACGCTGATCGCGGTAGGCGGCTATGGCCGCGGCGAGATGGCGCCGCATTCGGACATCGACATCGGCTTCCTCACGCCTTGGAAAGTCACCGGCTGGAGCGAGCAGGTGATCGAATCGATGCTCTACTCGCTGTGGGACATGCGGCTGAAGGTGGGCCATTCGTCCCGCTCGCTCGATGAGATGGTACGCCAGGCCAAGGCCGATGTGACGATCTGCACCGCGCTGCTCGAGGCGCGCTATGTTTGGGGCGATACCGAACTGTATGACGAGGCGGCGAAGCGCTTCAAGGCCGAGGTGCAGGCCGAGAAGGCGCGCAGCTTCATCACCGCCAAGCTCGAGGAGCGCAACGCCCGCCACAAGAAAATGGGCGACAGCCGCTATGTCGTCGAACCCAATGTCAAGGAGGGCAAGGGCGGCCTTCGCGACCTGCACACGCTCTTCTGGATCGGCAAGTTCGCCTATAACGTCCGCGAGCCCGCCGAGCTGGTCGAGGCCGGGCTGCTGACCCCCGCAGAATATCGCCAGTTCCGCCGCGCCGAGAATTTCCTCTGGGCGGTGCGCTGCCAGCTCCACCTGATCACCAACCGGCCCGAGGATCGGCTGACCTTCGACGTCCAGCGCGAGATCGCCGAGCGGATGCGCTTCGCCGATCGCCCGGGCATGTCCAAGGTCGAGCGCTTCATGCGCTATTACTTCCTCCAGGCGAAGGTGGTGGGCGACCTGACCGGCGTGTTCCTTGCGCATCTCGACGAGAAGTTCGCGGCGCGCGGGCGGCGCTTCGGCTTCCCGGCGCTGTGGCGCGGGCGGCGCAAGCTCAAGGGCTTCGTGCTGGAGCGGGGTCGGCTGGCACTGCCGCGCGACAGCTTCTTCCGCGAGGATCCGGTTCGTCTGATCGAGCTGTTCGCGCTCGCCGACCAGCACGAGCTGGAGATCCATCCGCTGGCGATGCGCGCCGCCGCGCGCGATGCCAAGCTGGTCGACGATGTCCGCACCAATCCGCGCGCCAACGCGCTGTTCCTCGACGTGCTGACCTCGAAGCGCGATCCCGAGACGGTGCTGCGCTGGATGAACGAGGCGGGCGTGTTCGGCCGCTTCGTGCCGGACTTCGGCCGCGTCGTCGCGCAGATGCAGTTCGACATGTACCATCATTACACGGTGGACGAACATTCGATCCGCGCGATCGGGCTGCTGAGCAAGATCGAGAAGGGGGAGCTGAAGGAAGACCATCCGCTCGCCACCGGCATCCTGCACCAGCTCGCCTCGCGGCGCGCGCTGTACGTCGCGGTGCTGCTGCACGACATCGCCAAGGGCCGCAGCGGCGACCATTCGATCCTGGGTGCCGAAGTCGCCGAGCGGCTCTGCCCGCGCCTCGGCCTGACGCCGGGCGAGACCGAGATGGTCGCCTGGCTGGTGCGCTGGCACCTGCTGATGTCCGCCACCGCGTTCAAGCGCGACCTGGCCGACTTCAAGACCATCCTCGACTTCACCGCCCAGGTGCAGAGCGCCGAGCGGCTGCGCATGCTGCTCGCGCTGACCGTGGTCGATATCCGCGCGGTCGGCCCCGGCGTGTGGAACGGCTGGAAGCGCCAGCTGCTCGGCGGCCTCTACGAAGCGGCCGAGGAAGTGCTGCGGCTCGGCCACAAGCAGCGCGGCCGCACCGAGCGGATCGCCGCCAAGCAGGAGGAACTCGGCGCGGCGCTGGGCTGGGAGCCGTCGAAGTTCGAGGCGTTCAAGAAGCGCTTCACCGAAAGCTACTGGATCGCCGAGCCGGCCGATGTGCTGTCGAGGAATGCGGTGATGCTGGCGGACGCGGGCGACGCGACGCTGCATGTCGAGGCGCAGGTCTATCCCGATCGCGGCGCGACGCTGGTGACCGTCTATGCGTCCGACCACCCAGGCCTGTTCTACCGGATCGCGGGTGCCATCCATGTCGCCGGCGGCAATATTATCGACGCGCGCATCCACACCACGCGCGACGGCATGGCGCTGGACAATTTCCTCGTCCAGGATCCGTTCGGCCAGCCCTTCGACGAGGAGGCACGGCTCACCCGCCTCAAGACCGGCATCGCCGATGCGCTGGCGAACCGCGCGCGGCTTTCCGAACGGCTGAAGACCAAGGCGCCGGTGCGCCCGCGCGCCGACGCGTTCTCGATCGAACCCAACGTGTTCATCGACAACAAGGCGTCGAACCGCTTCACCGTCATCGAAGTCAACGCGCGCGATCGGCCGGCGCTACTCTACAGCCTGGCCAACGCGCTGTTCCAGTCGAAGGTAACGATTCACTCGGCGCATGTCGCGACCTATGGCGAGCGCGCGGTCGATACCTTCTATCTGACCGACCTGATCGGCGATAAGATCGCCTCGTCGTCGCGACTCAAGACGATCGAGCGGCGGCTGTTGGAGGCTGCGGCCGGCGAGGAGATCGCCCAGGCCGCCTGATCTGGGGGGATGGACATGCCGGTAGTGGGGCTGGGCGGCTATTTCTTTCGCGCGCAGGATCCGGAAGGCCTGAAGGCCTGGTACCAGGAGGTATTGGGGGTCGGCGGCGGCTGCGGCACCGATGCGCAGGGCGAGGCCAGCCCCTGGTTCTGGTATCCCGAGCCGGGCGGCATCGTGTTCCAGCCCTTTGCCGCCGACAGCAGCTATTTCGCGGCGGACAAGCCGGTGATGCTCAACCTGCGGGTGATCGATCTCGATGGGTTGCTCGAGCAGCTGAACGCCGCCGGCATCGCGATCGAGACGCGGGCGGAGTGGGACAGCCTCGAAACCGGCCGCTTCGCGCGGATCCACGATCCCGAGGGCAATCCGATCGAATTGTGGGAAGCGCCGGCGGACTGACACGCCGACGCGAAACGCGTGCCCGCAGCGCGAGCCGCCCGCCAGCCCTCAGTGGAGGGGCGACAGGCGCAGCGCTGCCAGGCCGCGTCGCGCTGGATCAGCCCCGTGTGTTCACCGCATAGAGCGCCACGGCGGCGGCGTTCGACACGTTCAGGCTTTCGACCTTGGGCGAGATCGGCAGCCGGGCCAACTCGTCGCAATGCGCCTCGGTATTCTGGCGCATGCCTTCGCCCTCTGCGCCGAGCACGAGGGCGACACGACCTTCACCCATCACCTCGCCCAGTGTCGCCTTGGCATGGCCGGTGAGGCCGACGCGCCAGAAGCCTGCCTCGGCGATCTCGTCAAGCGCGCGCGACAGATTCACCACGCGGACCCAGGGCACCACTTCCAGCGTGCCCGCGGCCGAGCGGGCGAGGGTGCCGGTCTCTGGCGGTGCGTGCCGGTCCTGCGTCACGATGCCGAGCGCATCGAAGGCGGCCGCCGAGCGCAGGATCGCGCCGACATTGTGCGGATCGGTCACCTGGTCGAGCACCAGCAGCGGCCGCTTGTCGTCCGCGCCCTGCTCGAGCAGATCGCCCAACCAGATCTCCTCGAGCGGGTCGACTTCGATCACCAGCCCCTGGTGCGGTGCATCAGCCGGCACGAGGCGACCGAGATCGGCCGCGTCGGCATAGGTGATCGGGATGACCGGGGGCAGGTCCAGCGCCGACAGCGCCTCGCGCGTGCCCCAGATCTTGCGCACCGTCCGCTCGGGATTGGCGAGTGCCGCGAGCACCGCGTGGCGGCCGTAGAAGCGCGGCCGCGATGCAGGTGCCTGGCTGGGACGATGGCCTCGACGTTTCATCAGTGTGCAGACTCCGGGAAGGGATAGAAGCGATCGGCCGGGGTCGGCGCGGTCGCAAGCGGCGCGCGCGGCAGCGGCTGATCGCTGTTGGCGGCGTTGATCAGGAATGCGGCGAGGATGGTTGCGCCCTGGCGCATATCGTCGGCCTTCAGATGATCGAACGTGTCGACGTCCGTATGATGCACCATCGAGCCATAGTCGAGGGGGTCCTGGATGAACTGGAACGCCGGGATGCCCACCGCGTCGAAGAAGACATGGTCGGTGCTGCCGGTGCGGCGTGCCGAGACGTTCGTCGCGCCCATGCTGTGGAACGGCGTGAACCACTGCTCGAAGATCGGCATCACCGCGGTGTTGCCCTGGGCATAGATCCCGCGAATCTTGCCCGAGCCGTTATCGAGGTTGAAATAGGCGGCGAGCTTGCCGTGATCGGGCCCCGGCGTGATCGGGAAGGCGCGGCTCCACGTCATGTAGCGAACGATGCCGCTGGCGCCGGCGTCGACCGGGCGCTTGGCGACGTGATTTTCGACATAGGCCATCGAGCCGAGCAGGCCCTGTTCCTCGCCGGCCCACAGCGCGAAGCGGATCGCGCGCTTGGTCTTGATGCCCGATGCCTTGATGATGCGCGCGGCCTCCATCACCATCGCGCTGCCGGCGCCATTGTCCGCCGCGCCGTCACCCATCGCCCAGCTGTCGAGATGCGCGCCGGCCATCACATAGCCGGCCTTGGGATCGGTGCCAGGGATGTCGGCGAGGATGTTGTACGCCTTGGTGTCGCTGTCGTCGAAATGGTTGACCGCGTCGATTTCCAGCGTCGGCTTGGCACCCATCTTGGCGAGCCGGGCGAGGCGGCGATAATCCTCGGCCGCAATCTCGATGCCCGGCAGGGCGCCGGACTGGCCGACCTGGAACTGGCTGTTCTGGCCGTGGACCAGCTTGCCGTTGCGGCTGGACATGATCGCATAGCCGATCGCGCCTTCTTCCTTCAAAAAGGCGTCGCGCTTGCCGGCGAAGGTGAATCGAGCGGCATTGAAGGGGCGTTCGCCGCCGCCGTTCGGCAGATCGTAAAAGTCGCGCTTGGTGAGTTCGTCGTCGGTCCAGCGCTTGAACGGCGCCTCGGTCGCTTCCTCCAGTTCGCGCGGTTCGGTGATCAGCACCACCTTGCCCTTCAGCTTGCCCTTGTACTGGGCAAAGGCAGCTTCGTCGGCGAGCGGCGCCAGCACCACCTCACCGGCGATCGCGCCGTTGGTGCGGGGGGTCCAGGGCAGCGGCGCGGCAACCAACTGGAGCGGGCGGGGGGCGACCATGCGCACCGCGAGCTTCTCGTTCGACCAGCCGCGGCCGAACTCGAACCCTTCCTTGTGCACATTGACCAGGCCCCATTCGCGGAACTTGGCCTGGGTCCAGTCTTCCGCCTTGCGGATGCCCGGCGAGTTGGTGAGCCGGGCGCCGATCACGTCCGTCAGATACTGCGCGATTCGCATCACCTCGCTGTGGTTGGTGCCCTGGTCGATCACCCGGTCCGTCGGCGTGGTCTGGATCGAATGGGCAGCGATCGGTGCGCTGGCGAGCAGGGCGGCCGTGAAAGCAAGCATGGTGCGACGCATTAGGTTCCCCCGAAATGTGAAGGCGGGACGCTATGCGTGCAAAAGAGTGCACGCAAGGCGTTGACAGCTTCGCTTCGCTTCGGCATTGGGCCCACCTCGCTCGCAAGCGGCGGTCTCCATGGATAGGTGGCCGAGTGGTTAAAGGCAGCAGACTGTAAATCTGCCGGGCTTCGCCCTACGGTGGTTCGAATCCATCCCTATCCACCACCGCCGCTGCGAGCGAGGTTCCCGTCTCGCTTCTCGCCGCGCTCCGATCCGGGAGCGACAGGGCGCATCCGCTCCGCTATAGTTCGGCCCTGCAGTCGTGCCTTGGCAGGGGTGGTACAGCGTGCGAACCAGATTTCTCCGCCCGACGCGCGCCTTGCAGACCTGGTGGCAGGGTTCCGCGACCGTAACTCGCCGGCCGCGCGGCCGGTCTCCCTGGCATTGCCGGCGCGGCCCGAGCTTTTTATCGAATTCTATTTTGGCGCGCCGGTGCTGGCGACGACCTCGCGTGGAACGGCCTTCGCACCCAGCACGGTGCTGGTCGGGCCCTCGACCGCGCACCATACCGATCTGCATTTCGACGGCGCGATCGATACGTTCACGATCAAGCTGCAGCCTACCGCGTTGCATCGCCTGTTCGGGATGGCGGGCCGGCTGCTTGTCGATCAGGCCGAGGAGGCCGGGCTGGTAGATGCCGGATTCGCCGCGTTGCGGCGATCCCTGGAGGGCGTACCGGAGTTCGCCGGGCGGGTGGCGCTTGCCGAGGATTGGCTGCGTCGGCGAGCGGCCTCGGCACGGGAGGTCAGCCCGATCGACCATGCGGCGCGGCTGATTCGACGCTCCGGCGGCCAGGTTGATCTCGATCGCCTTGCTGATCGCTGCGGCATGGGGGCACGCCATTTCCGGCGCTGCTTCGGCGCGGCGGTGGGGCTCCCGCCCAAATTCTACAGCCGGATCGTGCGCTTCCACGCGGCGCTGCAGGTCAAGGATCGGCATCCGACCTCGACCTGGACCGAGGTTGCGCATCGGCTAGGCTATTTCGATCAGTCCCATTTTCTGCGCGACGCGCGCGTCTTTGCCGGCGACATGCCGCTGCCGCGCTACGCCCCTACACCGGTGTGGCGAGAGGGGGCCGTGGCCGGATTTTCCTATTCCGCGCGATAGTGCTTCGGGCACCGGGGCGAACGACGCATCCACGCAGGGGGACTGGCATGATGACGCACTATGACGCCGCTGCCGACATTCGCGAATGGCTGGAGCGGCACTGCCGCGCCTGGAACGACGATGACGTCGCCGCGATGTTCGAGGTCGCCGCGCCTGATCTGCATTGGGTCAATGTCGTTGGCATGCACTGGCAGGGGCGAGACCAGGCGCTCGCCGCGCACCGCGCCTTCTTCGCCCGCATGTTCGCGGGCGTGCCGCTAGGCTTGGTTGCGATCGAGAGCATCACCGCCATTACCGCCGAGGTGCGCATCGCCGTCGTTCGTTGGCAACTCGGCAGCTATGTCGTGCCCAGCGGCGAAACGATCGAGGACGAGGAAAATCGGATGACGCTCGTGTTTTCCGGAGCGGACGAGCGGCTGCAACTCCGTCATGTCGCGAATGTCCGTATCGATGCGATGGCGGCCCGGCACGATCCGGTCGCCGGGATAGGGTAGTCGACAACCGCTCCGGAAGCGGCCGCAATGCCCGTCTGTGCGGCGCGCTCAGTTCTTGCCGTACATCGCTAGTGTGCGCTGGCGATATTCGATCAACTGCAAAAGATGGTCCAGTTCGCGGATGCGCTGCACGGGCGCGCCTTCGCGGATCGCCCCTTCGATCTGATCGAGCAAATAGGCCGCGCTGCCCTCGCCATGGGTCAGGTAAATCGCCTCGGCGCGATCGAGCAGCGTGGAAAGCGGCGTCACGGAAGGTTCCTTGCGCGGAAAGAGCATTCATATCCAAAATGAACTTAGCCGCGCAATGTTCAAGGACTTGCGATCGTTTCGATATCTGCCCTAGGTGTGTCCCGTGTCGGGATAAACCCTTACTTGTAGCCGCGTACGCAAAAATCCAATACGGATATAAAGATACGCGAGTTTTCGACCAAATGAACGAACCGGGCGCTGGAATTGAGACGATATGCGCGCATCTGCTGGATGCGATAGCGCTGCTCGACCGTTTGGGCGAGGATGCGGAGGCGGCGCATGTCTCGCTGTCGCTGGAGCGGCTGACCGGCAAATATGGCCTTACGGCAACGAGCCTTTCGACGCGCGATCCAGAATAAGATCGAAGAATCGGTCCAGCGCGGCACTGGTGCCGCCGCTGAGCTCGAGATAGGTGAAGCGGCGATCGCTCGGCAGGCTGCGCTTGTGGATCATGCCGCGCCGGGCAAGCGCGTTGATCCAGCGCAGCGCCGTCGTGGTCGGCACGCCCGACGCGGTGCACGCGGTGGACGTCGAGACATCCTGCCCGTCCGCCCGGCTGACATAGAGCGTGAGCAGGATGTTCAACGCCGGATCAGCGAACAGATCCCGCGCAACCTCGCTCTCCAAGAGGCCTCGTCCCCAGAGTAGCAAGCGCGCGAGATCCAGCCGCCCGAGAGCGGGCACCGCGCCGCTCGTTCGAGACGGGGAAGATTTCGGCGCGCCAGCCAGCTGCTGGAAGATCCGCTTGATCTCGCTCAGCCGCGCATCGAGTTCGTCGAATAGTTCGGTGCCGTGCACCCCCAAATTGTCCTCCATCGTTGCCAGTGCTTAGGCAGCGATCGTTACTCGATCAACTCATGGACGTCCTTAGGATAGCTTAAACCTTCGGTGCCCCGAAGATGTGCGTGAACGAAACCGCAGACGTTAGAAGACGTTCGCCACCAATTGCCGAAACGCATCTGCGCGGTGGCTCATTGCATGCTTGGCGGCTGGATCCATTTCGCCAAAGGTTTGCACATGGCCGTGCGGGACGAACATGGGGTCATAGCCAAAGCCTTGCTCGCCGCGCGGCGGCCAGACGAGGTCACCATGTACGCGGCCCTCGAACCATTCGACATGCCCATCCGGCCACGCCAGCGCGAGCGCGCAGACGAAGTGCGCCGCCCGACTGGTTTCGGGCGGTAGCGCTTCGAGCTTGTCGTGGACGCGGCGCATCGCCAGGCCGAAGTCGCGGCCTTCGAACGGGGCGACCGGTTCGAGCCCGTCCATTCCCGGTGCCGCCACGCCCCAGCGCGCCGAGTAGATGCTGGGGGCGAGGCCGAGCGCCTCGACGCACAGCCCCGAATCGTCCGCCAGTGCGGGCAGCCCCGACAGGTCCGCCGCCTGGAGCGCCTTGAGCTCGGCATTGGCGACGAAGCTGGTGCCGGTCTCCTCGGGCTCGGGCAGGTCGAGCTCGGCGGCCGAGACCGGCTCGATCCCATAGGGACCGAGCAGCTCGCGGATCTCGCGCACCTTGCCCGCATTGTGGCTGGCGATCACCAGCTTGCCGGGGGCGAGCTTGCGGATCGCCTGGGGGACGTCGCCCTCGCCGCTCATCCGACCGCCTTCAGTTGCGCGTCGAAGATGCGGGCGCAGCCGATGCGGGCGAGGCGGAGCAGGCGCAGCAGGCCTTCCTCGTCATAGGTCGCGCCCTCGGCGGTGGCCTGCGCCTCGGCGATGTTGCCGTTGGAGAGCAGCACGAAGTTCGCATCCGCGTCGGCCGACGAGTCCTCGGGATAATCGAGGTCGAGCACCGGCGTGCCCTGGTAGATGCCGCAGCTTACCGCCGCCACCTGGGTGGTGATCGGGTCGGTGGCGATCGCGCCTTCCGCCATCAGCTTGTTCACCGCGAGCCGCAGCGCCACCCAGGCGCCCGAGATTGCCGCGGTGCGGGTCCCGCCATCGGCCTGGAGCACGTCGCAGTCGAGCGTGATCTGGCGCTCGCCGAGCAGCTTGAGGTCGGTGACTGCCCGGAGGGATCGGCCGATCAGCCGCTGGATTTCCTGGGTGCGGCCCGACTGCTTGCCCTTGGCCGCCTCGCGCTGGCCGCGGGTGTGGGTGGCCCGGGGCAGCATGCCGTACTCGGCCGTCACCCAGCCTTCGCCCTTGCCGCGCAGGAACGGCGGCACGCGCTCTTCGACGCTGGCGGTGACGAGCACGCGGGTGTCGCCGAAGCCGATCAGCACAGAGCCCTCGGCGTGGCGGGTGAAGTTCGGCGTGATGGTGATTTCCCGCATTTCGTCGGGGGCGCGGCCGGATGGGCGCATGCGATTCAGTCTCCCTACAGGTAGAGCCGGGCACCTAGACCGTGGCGGCGCGTTTCGCCAGTCTTGCACGATCAGGGGAGAAAGACACGCATGCGCCTGTTGGTTGCACTGGTTTGCGGCGGAGCGATGCTCGGCGGCTGCATTCCGCAGGTGGCGCCGCCCGACGGTTCGTCGCGCCCGGCGCCCGCCAGGCCTCCCCGCCCGACACCACCGCCGGTCAGCAGCGGGATCCCCGCCGACCCGTCCGCGCCGATCGTACGCGGCGAGATGGTCCGCTACGCGACCAGCCCCTGCGGCGGCGCCTGCCCGGTCTACACCGTTACCGTGCGGCCGGATGGGACCGGCACGTTCGAGGGGCAGCGCTTCACTGCGGTGACCGGCGCGCGCGACTTCCGCGTGTCCCCGGCGCAGTACGAAGCCTTCCTCACCCGGCTCGCCCCCTATCGTCCGCGCAGCGGCAGCGTCCGCACCGCGCCAGGGACGCCGGCTTGCGGCCAGCACGCCACCGACATGCCGAGCGTCGAGGTCCAGTGGGACGGAAGGGCAGGGCATCGGTCCTTCTCCTATTATTTCGGCTGCGACCGAACGCGGAGCCCCGGCGTCGCCGATGCGCTGGGGTCGGCACCGGATCTGTTGCCGATCGCCAGCCTGATCGGCGCGCGGCCTTGAAGCCGACCCGGCGTACCGCCTAGATAACAGCCACCATGATCACGCCGCCGATCCACGAGCTGACCGACCGCGCGCGCGACGTGTTCCGCATCGTGGTGGAATCCTATCTCGACAACGGCGCGCCGGTGGGATCGCGCACCATCTCGCGCATCTCGGCGCTCAACCTGTCGCCGGCGTCGATCCGCAACGTGATGCAGGATTTGGAGGAGCTGGGCCTGCTCGCCGCGCCGCACACCAGCGCCGGCCGGATGCCGACCGAAAGCGGGCTGCGCCTCTTCGTCGACGGGATGATGCAGGCGAACGAACCCTCGGTGGAGGAGCGCGCGGCGATCGAGGCGCGCGCCGGCATCGGCGGCCCGGTCGAGGATGCGATTGCGGAGACGACCGCGGCGCTTTCCGGACTGTCGGCCTGCGCCGGGCTGGTGCTGGTGCCCAAGGCCGAGACGGTGCTGCGCCAGTTCGGCTTCGTGCCGCTCAGTCAGGACCGCGCGCTGGCCGTGCTGGTCGGCGAGGACGGCTCGGTCGAGAACCGGGTGGTCGAGCTGCCCGGCGGGGTCGACCCGATGTCCCTGCAGCGCGCGGCCAATTACATGAGCGCCACGCTCGCCGGGCTGACCCTCGCCGAGGCCCGCGGCCGGATCGAGCGCGAGCTCCGCCAGCAACAGGCCGCGCTCGACGCTGCCGCCGCCGATCTGGTCGAGCGCGGGCTTGCGGTGTGGAGCGAGGATAGCGGCCGTCGCCCGGTGCTGATCGTCCGCGGACAGGCCCGGCTGATCGACACCAGCGCCACCGAGGATCTCGACCGCGTCCGCCAGCTGCTCGATGAGCTGGAGGGCAAGGAGGAGATCGCCCGGCTGCTCGACAGCGCCCGGGAAGGCGAGGCGGCGCGGATCTTCATCGGCTCCGAGAACAAGCTGTTCGCGCTTTCCGGCTCGTCGGTGATCGCCAAGCCGGTGCGATCGCTGGACGGCCGGGTGGTCGGCGTCGTCGGCGTGATCGGCCCGACCCGGTTGAACTATGCCCGCGTCGTGCCCATGGTGGATTTCACGGCGGCCACATTGGCCCGTTTGCTGGCCTGAAGAAAACAGGGAACCATGTCCGAGAACATCGAAAATACCGAACCGACCCAGGGCGAAACGCTGGGGCAAGAGACTGCACAAGCCGCGCCGGAAGTGGCCGAGCAGGACCGTGTCGCCGAACTGGAGGCGCAGCTGGCCGAGGCCAAGCAGGCGCATCTCTACGTCCAGGCCGACATGCAGAACCTGCGTCGCCGCACCGAGAAGGAAGTGGCGGACGCACGTGCCTATGCCGCGACCAGCTTCGCCCGCGACATCCTCTCCGTCGCCGACAATCTCGGTCGGGCGCTCCAGGCGATCCCCGCCGAGCTGCGCGACGACGAGAAGATGAAGGGCCTGGTCGTGGGCCTGGAGGCCACCGGCCGCGAGCTGGAGGCGGTGTTCGGCCGCCACGGCATTTCCAAGGTGGTGTCGCTGGGCGAGACACTCGACCCCAACAAGCACCAGGCGATGATGGAAATGCCCGTCGCCGACAAGGAGCCCGGCACCGTGGTGCAGGAGATCCAGTCCGGCTACATGATCAAGGACCGACTGCTCCGCCCGGCGCTCGTCGCCGTCGCCAAGAAGCCCGACTGACCGGCCTTCGCCCCGCTCCGAACAGGGGCGGGGCATTGCCTCGCAGTACCGACCCGCTGCCTCCGTTCCTCGCACTGCCATTGCATTCCCTCCTGCATGCGCCCACATAGGGGGTGCTGAAGTCGCAAATCGTTGGTCTCTGGTGCTTTGCGGCTCCGTTTTCCTTCCATCCCTGCCCTGAAGCGCGAGGTCCGCCCGCACGGGGCGCGCCGACAATGCAAGGAAAACACATGAGCATCACTGGCACCGTCAAGTTCTTCAACGCCGACAAGGGCTATGGCTTCATCGCGCCGGATACCGGCGGCAACGACGCCTTTGTCCACATCACCGCGGTGGAGCGCGCCGGCATGATCACGCTGCAGCAGAACCAGCGCGTGACCTATGAACTGGAGCAGGATCGCCGCGGCAAGATGGCGGCGGTCAACCTTCAGGCGGCTGACTGACCTGAGCCCCAAGACGGCGGCCCCAACCGGGGCCGCCGTTTTCGCATGTCCCTCCCTCTTTCCCCAGCGAGGACTTCCCGCCGATGACCGAAATCGAACTGTTCCGCGCCCGTGCCGACGAAGCCGGTGCCGCCGCCGCCGGCTGCGATCTCGACAATGTCCGCGAGCGGCACCTCCGCTCCCAGGCGGCCTGGGAAGCGATGGCCGTCCGCGCCGAGCGGGTCGCCACCCAGCGCGCGCTCAACGAGGCCGAGAAGGAAGCCCGCGCGGTTTCCTTCTGATCAGCGCGGCGCCCGGACCTCGACCAGCCGGGCAATGTCTGCGTGCAGCGAATCGATCTTCGCGTGCAGCTCCTCGATCTGCGCCTCGGCGCGCAGGTTGGTCTCATAGTCGAGCCGCGCCTCGAGCCGGTCCTTCGCCGCCTGGCGGTTCTGGCTCATCATGATGATCGGGGCCTGGAGCGCGGCGAGCATCGACAGCATCAAGTTCAAAAAGATAAACGGAAACGGGTCGAAGGCGTGCGCGGCCAGCACGACCGTGTTCAGCACCGCCCAGGCGGCGAGGAACAGGCCGAAGCCGATGATGAACCCCCAGGAGCCGCCGACCGCCGCGACCCGATCGGCGAGGCGCTCGCCGAAGGTCAGGCGTTCGTCGAACACCGCGTTGAGGTCCCGAGACGCCCCGCTGCCGATCCGGCGCAGGTCATACAGGAAACGAATGGCTGCATTCATGGTACACCTCACTGCCGACCGGCCCGCCCGGGCCGGCGCGTGAGGTGACCGAGGTCGATCAGATCAGCGCGGCGGCCCGGACAGGCGCGGTCGGTCTACTTTGATCGTTACTCGGCATGGTTCCTTCTCGGATCCGTTGGCGTTTGGACGCACCCTTGGCGCGACCGGAGCGGGAGATGGGCGCGTCGGCTGGAGGTGTCAAGCCGGGGCCAGCCGCGGGCGTCCCGGGATGCGACGAAGCGGGTGGGGGCGGGGAGTCCGGCGCCTTTCGCGCTGCGCTCCCCTTCCGCTTGCGGGAGGGGCCGGGGGAGGGTGTGTGAGGGTGGCAGGCGGTGCCGTCGCCATCTGTGCTCCCCTCCCGCTTGCGGGAGGGGGCGGGGGAGGGGGTGGCCGCTCCGCCAGAACCATCGGCTACCAGGTGCGCCAACGACCTCGCGCCATCGTGACCGGCCGCCTGTGGCGCTGCCAGCCCCTCCCCTAACCCCTCCCGCAAGCGGAAGGGGGACATAGCCTCGGCTTCGCCTTCGCTTTCCACTTCCCCCCAGAGCGGCACGCCGTTGGCGTCGACCTCGATCACATCGACTCCGTCCGCGAAGAACGCATCGCGTTCCTGCGCCGCCGCCGCCCGACGGGCCTCGCGCGCCGCACGCAGCGGCCCTTCCAGCACCTCCAGCTCCTCGGGCGACAGCTCGCGCGCATAGTCCGGCTCGCCATAGTCGCCCCATTCCTCGCCGGTGAAACCCTCGGGCGGCGGGAAGCGCGTGCGCCATTCGCCGAGGTCGCCGTCCCACCAGACCGGATCGTCGTTTGCGGGCGCGTCCTCGCGAAGTTGCGGAAGTTCAGGCCCGTGCGCGCTTGCGTCCTCGGCCGCCGGCGCCGGCGGGGCGAGCACCAGCAGCCCCGCCGCCTCGGCCCGCGCCCATTGCTCGGCGCTCCACCCCGCGCGCTGCGCCGGATCGAGATCGGCGATTGCCACCGCCTCGGCCGCGTCGCTGCGCCCGCGCAGCCAGGCATCGGCGCGGGCGAGCGTGCGGACCGGCGCGAGATCGTCCGGCGCCCCGTCGCCCGCATCTCCCGCCAGCCGCCGCGCGAGGAACAGCCCGGCGCGCGCCGCACCGCCGTCGCGCTCGACCAGTTCGAGATATTGCTCGAACTCGGCGGCGGCGAGCCGCGCGGCGGCATGGTCGGCGGGCCCCTGCGCATCGTCCGCCAGCCGGTCGAGCCGGTTGAGCATGTGCATCGCCAGCCGGTTGTCGTGGCGCTGGCGGGTTACGGTGGAGCCGTCGGCATGGGTGATCGTCTCGACGCTGCCATGCACCGCGCGTTCGAGCAGCGTGTCGGCCAGACGCTCGCGCGCCAGCAGCAGCGCCGCCTGCCAGCCGAGCGCGAACGCCGCCCCGCGCGCCGAGCGGCGCAGCGCATAGGCCGAGGTGACCGACATGCCGAGCGCGAGGCAGGCATTGGTGATGGTGTGCCCCTCCGCCAGCATTTCGAGGAACTTGCGCTGCCGCTCCGCCGTCCAGCCATCGGCGCGCGTCGCACGGGTGGGAGTGCAGGCAGGGGTGGGGGCGGGGAGCGGGCCGCGATCGATCAGCGCATCGAGGCAGAACAGGTCGTCGCCATCGGGGTGGGGCGGGAGGATTTCGGCAAGGTCGGGCATGTCGCATCTCCTGGAAGGCCAAGGCGACTCGCCAGATATGCCGGAACGGTGGCTGTAGGAAAGCGATTTGTTGCCGGTTTGTTCTTTTAGGTTGCGTCTGTGCCTCCGCAGCCCTCCGCCAGGCGGGCGCCCATCCTCCCCCTTGACGCAGGGCAATCGCATTTGGAACCTCGCGACGACGGCACGTCCAAAACAATCGTCATCCCGGCGGAAGCCGGGATCCATTCGCGCTGAAATGGCGGTTCTTTCCCCCCGCGTCGAGGGCAATGGATCCCGGCTTTCGCCGGGATGACGGAGCAAATTTGCCAAATGCGATAGCCCTGCCCCTTGACGGGGGAGGATAGCGTAGCTTGGCAGCCTGCTGCCTAGCGAAGCTTGGAGAGGGTGAGCGGCGGCACAGCCGCCGCGCGATTTGCGCCGCAAATCGCCCCCTCTCCCTCCCATCCACCGCAGGGGGGGAGGGGAGCGCACACGCGATGGTCCTGCCCGCCCGCACTCACCGCAGCAATCGTTTCGGTTGCAGTGCATGATTGGCATGCGGCCGCACCCGTGCGATATTGCGCCGGCTCGCGGGGGCGGGCAGCGGCAAGGGGTGGCACGCATGGGCAAGCATGTGCTCGTGGTCGGCTGGGAGCCGACCAGCATCGATTTCGACAGCGACTTTTTCCGGGGCAAGCCGCTGACCGCGGCCTCGATACAGGCCGGGCTCGACGCCGATCACGCGCGGCTGCTGGCGGCGGGGTACGACGTGACCTGGCTCTATGCCCGCTATGGCGGCGATCCGGCGGCCGAGGCGGCGCGGCTGCGCGATCTGTTGGCGGCGCGACCGGCCGATCTGGTGGTGGTCGGCGGCGGCGTCCGGCTCGATCCGACGGCGACGCCGATGCTGGAGGCGCTGGTCAACGCCGCGGCCTCGGCCGGCGTGCGGCTGGGGTTCAACACCACCCCCAACGATACCGCCGCGGCAGTGGAACGCGGGCTGGCCGACGCGCTGGTGGCCTAGCGGCGCGGGCGGGCGCGACGCTGCTGCCCAAAGATCGCTGCCAAGCCGCGCGTGCGGCCTGTATCCTGCCGCCTCCAGCCGTCATCCTGCAGCCGTCATCCTGCAGCCGTCGTCCTGCAGCCGTCATCCCGGCGAAAGCCGGGATCCATTGGGGTCTACGTCACGGCTCGAGCCGTGACGGAGTGGCGTCTGGATCCCGGCTTTCGCCGGGATGACAGTGGAAAGGAGCGGGGACCCGCCCCCTCGCCCACCGCGTTCAGCGCGGGCGGTGGGTGGTGCCGATGCCGGGGGTGATGAAGATCGCGGTGCAGGTTGCGCCCGGCGCGACATCGGCGGTGTGCCAGGTGCCCCCACCCCGCAAAGTGCTACTTTGCGGGGACCCCGGAAGACGCGTTGATGGCGTAATCGTTCGCGGCGAGCGTCACGCGCTCGGTGCTGCCGTCGGCATGTTCCTGGTGGAGCGTGCAGGCACCCTGGGTGCAGATCACGCGTTCCGCGCCGTGCGGGTGCATCTCCCACGAGTCCCAGCTTTCCGAAAAGGCGAACTGCGAGACCAGCCGGCCCTCCAGCCCGTCCGCTTGATGGCGGGCGGCATAGGCCTCGAACCAGTCGGGGCCGGTGAAGTCGGGCTCGACGCTGGCGCTGGCGGCGCGGCCGAGATGGGCGGGGTTGGTGGGGAGGTGAGGCATCTAACCTATGCGCCTAATGCAGCTAGATGCTCTCGGAGCAGTGTTGGAACCGTTTCTACGAAGCGTGTAGCACTTCTGTACCTTTCCATTATTTCCATTGGCGTGCTTTCAAGCGCGAAACTGCCAAAGTTTTGGTGGACCAATCTGTTTCTGTCAGAGCCAAGCGACATGAAGTCTTTGACGCCCTGACTTAAATTTTCATCAGCTTTGATCCTTTGTTCCGCAAACTTCTTGAAACCCTGCCCGAAAAGAGCAAAAAATTTTGCGGCGCTGCTCGTGTTCCAATCAAACCACGTGTGATACTGTCGAGCAATTGCTTTAGATTTTACAAGTTCAAGAATAGGGCTGTCATTGCCGACTACGGCGCTGCAAAATGTGACTACGGTCTCGCTGAGTTTATATTCAAAGTAACTTGCCACTGCAAGGAGCAGGCATTTTCTGTGAATGTCTTCAAGAGTAATGCTTAGAGAGGGTTGTTCTGCTGTCAGTAGGTGTTTTGACGCCTCAGTAAGTTCGTTGTATAGAACCTCGATAGCATCCTCTGCCATATTCTGGCTCCGTCACAACGAGGTTAAATGGTGTCGCGCTCGGTCAAGGCGCAACAAAACATTTGCAGTCCTTGTTGTGCCCTCGATGGCCGCCATTAGGAACTTCTTATCTTTGGACAGATTTGATATTTCATCTCCGTCTATGTTGCCTTCTGCAACGCGACGGGCCTGGAAGGCTCCCTCCAAGGTGGCTGTAAAGGTGGCCTCGAACAAAGCTATATTGAACCTGCCGTTACCTACATTAACAAAAACATCGTCTGGAAGTTCATGAGTTGACCGCAGGAAGGATTGAAACAGGCGCTCCAGATAATGGTTCTGTTCGGCGCTTTGATTTTCACACATCTTGGAAAATCTATTTAGAAAACGAACCATCGATGGTGCGTATTCAGCGCTTTGAATGAGCATTGCAAATGCTCTCAGAAGGATTTCAATATCCTTCATATGAAGATCCGGCTGAGGTGATTGAAGTAGCTCTCTCCACCTCGGTTCACGATTGACCTTGTAAAGCATGTCATAAAATGAAGAGTGGTACATGCTTGTACGTATTTCCTGAGGGCGAAGATTAACGCCCCCAGTATTCAATCTATTGAAAACCTCATATATCGCCGAGTCGTCGTCACCAGGTCCGTTTTGCTTAACCACAATATTTCGAATCGGCCTTAGGTCTAGCTGAGTCTTGTATTCACCCATGGTGGCGTAATTCGTGCCGTCAAATTTGTTTCTCTGGTTTGGTAGAGATCCAGAAAGGCGGAGGTTGAAGTCTTCGAAATAGTCGTCGCTATACAGCACATTGTCGGGAATTCCGCCGTGCTCGTCAAAAATTGCGCGAAGTTCTCCTCGCTTCTCTTTTTTTGGAAAGCGACGCTTCACAAAGTAATAGATGGACATCAGTCGTTGCTGACCATCAATGACAAGAAATTTATTTCTTGCCTGCTCATAAAGAAACAACTGGGGTACAGGGATGCCAAGTATCAGCGATTCAATCAATTTCGAAGACCGCTGCTTGTCCCAAACGAAATTCCTCTGAAAACCAGGAATTTTGACAGCACCAGATTCTATAAAGCTAAATAATGTGAGGACATTAAAATCGTTGGGAGTTGCGGTGACGTCATACTCGTCGATTTGATTATCATCGGCTTCCTCCGCATAATCCTCAAACCAATCTACTGAGTCTTCCACCGCATTTCCTCCGCTGTTACCCTGCCGTATTGCCGCGATGTTCGAAAATTGCAACAGCGCTGAAATTCTAGCCGGTGAGCAAAATCTCGGTTTCAAGCTATATTGCTTGGATGCTCATTTACTCCGCCGCCACCTTCGCCGCCTTCCCCCGCGGCTTGAGCAACGGCGCCAGATACCGCCCGGTATAGCTGCCCGCCACCTTCGCCACCTGCTCCGGCGTGCCTTCGGCGACGATCTCGCCGCCCTTCACGCCGCCTTCGGGGCCCAGGTCGAGGATCCAGTCGGCGGTCTTGATGACGTCGAGATTGTGCTCGATCACCACCACCGTGTTGCCCTGTTCCACCAGCGCGTGGAGCACTTCCAGGAGCTTGCGCACATCCTCGAAGTGCAGGCCCGTGGTGGGTTCGTCGAGGATGTACAGCGTCTGCCCGGTGGCGCGGCGCGCCAGTTCCTTGGCGAGCTTCACCCGCTGCGCCTCGCCGCCCGACAGCGTCGTCGCCTGCTGGCCGACCTTGACATAGCCGAGGCCCACTTCGGCGAGCATCGCCATGCGGTCGCGGATCGGCGGCACGGCCTTGAAGAACTCGACCGCGTCTTCCACCGTCATGTCGAGCACGTCGGCGATCGACTTGCCCTTGAACTTCACCTCCAGCGTCTCGCGATTGTAGCGCGCGCCGTGGCACACGTCGCAGGTGACATAGACGTCGGGGAGGAAGTGCATCTCGATCTTGAGCACGCCGTCGCCCTGGCACGCCTCGCACCGGCCACCCTTGACGTTGAAGCTGAACCGGCCGGGCTTGTAGCCGCGCGCCTGCGCCTCGGGGAGGCCGGCGAACCAGTCGCGGATGTTGGTGAAGGCGCCGGTATAGGTCGCCGGGTTCGAGCGCGGGGTGCGGCCGATCGGCGACTGGTCGATGTCGATCACCTTGTCGCAGTGTTCGAGCCCGGTGATCTTGTCGTGCTTGCCGGCGAGCACGCGCGCGCCGTTGAGCTGGCGCGCGGCCGAGGCGTAGAGCGTGTCGAGCGTGAAGCTCGACTTGCCCGAGCCCGAGACGCCGGTGATGCAGGTGAAGGTGCCGAGGGGCAAGCTCGCCGTCACGCCCTTGAGGTTGTTGGCGACGGCGTTGTGCACCGTGATCTTCTTGCCGTTGCCCTTGCGGCGCTTAGGGGGCACGGCGACCTCGCGGGTGCCGTTGAGGTAATCGGCGGTGACGCTGCCTTCAGTGGCCAGCACCTCCGCGAGCGTGCCCTTGGCGACGATCTCGCCGCCATGGACGCCGGCGCCCGGCCCCATGTCGATCACATAATCGGCGGTGCGGATCGCATCCTCGTCATGCTCGACGACGAGCACGGTGTTGCCGAGGTCGCGCAGGCGCTTGAGGGTGGCGAGCAGCATGTCGTTGTCGCGCTGGTGCAGGCCGATCGAGGGCTCGTCGAGCACGTAGAGCACGCCCGACAGGCCGCTGCCGATCTGGCTGGCGAGGCGGATGCGCTGGCTCTCGCCGCCCGACAGCGTGCCCGAGGTGCGATCGAGGTTGAGATAGTCGAGCCCGACATTGTTGAGGAAGCCGAGCCGCTCGTCGATTTCCTTGAGGATCGCGCGGGCGATCTCGCGCTGCTGCGGCGTGAAGGTCTCGGGCAGGGTCTGGAAGAAGCCGAGCGCGTCGACCACCGAGAGGCGGGTGGCATGGGCGATGTCCTGCCCGGCGACCTTCACCGCCAGCGCCTCGGGCTTGAGGCGGGCGCCGCCGCACACCTCGCAGGGGTGGCTGGCCTGGTACTTGCCCAGCTCCTCGCGCATCCACGCGCTTTCGGTCTGCAGCATGCGGCGGTTGAGGTTGCCGATCACGCCCTCGAACGGCTTCTTGACGTCGTAGCTCTTGCGGCCGTCGATGAAGGTGAGGGTGACCGGCTTGCCGCCGGTGCCGTGGAGGATGATCAGCTGCACCTCGCCGGGCAGGTCCTTCCACGGCGTGTCGAGGCTGAAGCCGAACTCGCGGGCGAGGCTGCCCAGCACCTGCATGTAATAGGGCGAGGGCGGGTTGGACTTGGCCCAGGGCACCACCGCGCCCTTCTTGATGCTGAGATCATGGTTGGGGACGACGAGATCCTCGTCGAACTCGAGCTTCTCGCCGAGGCCGTCGCACGCCGGGCAGGCGCCCTGGGGGGCGTTGAAGCTGAACAGCCGGGGTTCGATCTCGGGGATGGTGAAGCCGGAGACCGGGCAGGCGAACTTCTCGGAGAAGACGATCCGGTTGTCGGGGATGCCGACGCCCTTGAGGTTCCCCTCCCGCTTGCGGGAGGGGCTAGGGGAGGGGCTGTCCGGGGCCTCAACGGCGAACGTCTGGGGTGCCTCCCGGACAGCCCCTCCCCCGACCCCTCCCGCAAGCGGGAGGGGAGCGCTGAGCTCGGCTACCGTCGTATCCACCAGGTCCACATACGCCAGCCCCTCGGCCAGCTTGAGCGCGGTCTCGAAGCTTTCGGCCAGCCGCGTGCCGATATCGTCGCGCACCACCAGGCGATCGACCACCACTTCGATGTCGTGCTTGAACTTCTTGTCGAGCGCCGGCGCGTCCTCGATCAGGTACATCTCGCCGTCGATGCGGACGCGACTGAAGCCGGCCTTCTGCCACTCGGCGAGCTCCTTGCGATACTCGCCCTTGCGCCCGCGCACCACGGGGGCGAGCAGCAGCAGCCTTGTGCCCTCGGGCAGCGCCAGCACGCGGTCGACCATCTGGCTCACCGTCTGCGCGCTGATCGGCAGCCCGGTGGCGGGCGAATAGGGCACGCCCACCCGCGCCCAGAGCAGGCGCATGTAATCATAGATCTCGGTGACCGTCGCCACCGTCGAGCGCGGGTTGCGGCTGGTGGTCTTCTGCTCGATCGAGATGGCGGGGCTGAGGCCCTCGATATGCTCGACATTGGGCTTCTGCATCAGCTCGAGGAACTGGCGCGCATAGGCCGAGAGCGACTCGACATAGCGGCGCTGCCCCTCGGCATAGATGGTGTCGAAGGCGAGGCTCGACTTGCCCGAGCCCGACAGCCCGGTGATCACCGTCAGCGTGTCGCGGGGAATGTCGATGTCGACGCCCTTGAGGTTGTGCTCGCGCGCGCCGCGGACGCTTATGTGAGTCAGCATGCGGAACACCTTTGCTGCGGGATCGTGGTGAGTGCCATAGGGGAGGGTTCTATCTTTGTTCTGAAGGATTTTCCAGAGGGGAGATAGGAAGCCCCACACCGATCCGCCACCTGCCGCTTCGGCCACCCGACAACCGGGCGTGCCGCCGCGCACCCCCGTCACGCCCCGACGCGCGCACGAAAGCACCGCGGACGCCGCCGCCGTGCATCGATTCGGTCCGCGGAGACGCTACGGCAGCGCGATATGTTGCACGGGCGTGATGTTGGTCACGCGCAGCGGCGCTTGCTGCATGCGAACAGGCACCCAGTGCCGGAGCTTGCTCCCATTGGCTCGCGGCGCTCCCAGGAAGCTCCCCAGGGTGCCGCATTTCGGGGGAAGCGCGGCGCCCGGCGAGCGGGCATGTTCAGGCCGGGGGGCTGGACATGCCCGCTCGCGGCCCTGCGGGCCCCCGCCGAATTCAACCGGCGCCGCTCAGTTGTAGTAATAGGGCGAGCGCTTCGCCCACACCGTGCCCGGATAGCGGGCGTGGAGCAGCCGGAAGGCGCGCTTGCTCAGCTGGTTGTGGTTGCCGCCCCAGCGGCCGACGCGGTTGAGCCGGTAGAGCGCCTCGGCCGCGCGCGGATCGCGCGGATGCGCGGCGACATAGGCCAGCGCCTCTTCCCACAAGCTCGTGCCGCCGGTGACGCCCTCGCCCAGATCGGCATCGGAGCGGAAGGCGCTGCGCTCGCGCAAGGCGGCTGCCTGGAGCGGCTGGGCGAAGGCGGGCAGGTGCAACGGCGCGCCAACCCCGCATTTCTCGTTGCAGACCAGATCGGCGTCGCCGGCCTCTTCGGGCGCGCCGCGATTCCACCAGCCGCCCGGCACATAGGCACGGGCAGGCGGGAAGGTGGCGGGCTTGGCACCGCGCGGCGGCCGGACCAGCCATGCCGTCCAATAGCCGCCGAACGACGCGGCGGTGCCGAACGGTCGGCCATAGTCGGCAAGGTCGGGGCGCAGGCTCGGGATCTTGGCAAGCACGAAGGTCTCGGCGAAGCGCTTGTCGGGGCCCGGTGCGGTGCGCAGGATCCGCTGCCAGTCGCCCCGCACCTGCGGCAGCAGCGCGATCAGTGCGCGCGCGGTCTCGTTTACCGCCGCGTTGTTGCCGAGCAGCACGGCGCGGACATAGTTGGTGAGCGCGAGATCGAGCCGCAGCTCGGCCGGCAGCGTGGCGGTGCGCCCGAGCGCCAGCCGTTCGGCCAGCGGCAGGCGATCGATCACCAGCAGCGCGTCCGGGCCGAAGCCGACCCAGCCGCCGCCTTGTCGGGCGAGCATCGAGTCCGCCGCCGCGCCGGGATAGTCGAAGCAGCTGTCGAGGCTCAGGCGGCAATAGGGCGTGCGCAGCGCCTGGGTGGCAAAGTCGCCGAGCCCGGTCGCCAGCTGGGCGCGCAGCGCCAGGAAGATGTTGCGATCCGCCGGGGTGAGATCGCTGCGGGCGAGGATCGCATCGACCTGCGCGCGCAGCGCCGCATCGGGCAGGGTGCCGATGCGCAGGCGGAGCAGATGGTAGCGCGCGGTGAGCCAGGCGGGATCGCCGGCCGGCAGCTGCTCGGCGGCGGTGGCGAGCGGCACCGCCGCCGGATCGCCGCGCCCGACCAGCGCGAGCGCCGCGACCAGCCAGGGGGTGCGGCGCGTCTCCTGCCAGCGCCGGGTGGCGTGCGCGAGCCCTTCGGCCGCGTTGCGCGTGCCGAGCGTCGCGATCCAGTCGGCGGCTTCGGGCTTGTCGGGCTTGTCGGCCGAAAGGCTCCAATAGTCGGTGAACTGCACCGCGATGTCCGGGCCGGGGACCTTCTGGTTCAGCGCCTGGTCGAGCCGGTCGCGCAGCGCCGCCGGATGCTCGTGATACTCGAGCACCTGCTGCATCCGCCCGATCTCGCCCTTGCCATAGGTGCCGTCCGGCGCGGCGGCGAGGGTGGCGATCGCGGCATGGGCGCGGGCGAAGGCGGCGGGATCGCGGGTGGTGAGCGCGGCGCGCTGCACGGCGCGGGCCTGGAGGTACAGCGCCAGCTTCTGCCACGGCGACGCCGGATCGCGGCCGATCGCGGCGAAACTCGCCTCGGCATCGGCGAAGCGGCCGTCGTAGAGCGCCAGCGCCGCCTGCTGGTAGAGCCGATCGGCACGCAGCCAGGCGGGGGCGGCGGGATCGAGCGGGGGCAGGCGGATGCCGGGCTTGCTGCACGCCTCGAACACCGCGTCCTGCGCGGCCACCCAGGCGCGCACCCAGGGCGACGCGGCGCCATGGGCGGCGATCCGCGCCTTCAGCGTCGCCGTCGCGGTGGTGAAGGCGTCGCCGAAGCAGGTCGGGATCGCGGTATAATTGGGGCCCTGGCGCTCGGTCGAGATCCAGTAGACGTCGGGCGACACCCCGGGCACCTCGCGGCGCGCCTGGACCCAGCCGCCGGAAAGATCCTGCCAGCCGCCGCAGCACGGCGTGGCGAGCGCCTCGGTCGCCGCCGCGCCGCTGTCGAGCCCGGTGAGCAGGCGCCAGTCGAGATAGCGCACGGCCGCCGGGGCGGTGGTCTTGACGATGCCGACGCGGCCAGCGGCGAGCGCGGCGCGATCGACCGGCTGCAGCGCATGGCTGGTGACATATTCGATGATCGGCCCGGGATCGCCCGAGCCGAACGCCTGCGTCCCCGCCAGCACCGCGACGCATGCCGTCGCCGCGAACCACCACCCGCGCTTCATCGCCATTGCTCCACCCGTTTCCGCACCGCGTCGAAGGTGGAGGGCGTCCAGCTTTGCGGGGCGAACAGATAGATCCTACGCGCTTGCGGCGCGCGGGCAATGGGGGTGTCGGCGGAAAGTGCGAAGGCCTTGCGGCAGGCCGGCGCGGCCCAGTCGGCCCCGCTGTCGAGCCGGGCGCGGATCGCCGGTCCGCCGCGGCCCATGCGGAACAGCATCGGCACGATCTCGTCGACCGGCAGCGCGCCGAGCCAGTCCTCCTGGCACCAGCTGGCGATCGCGGTCATCGACAGCGCCGTGCCGCGCGGCAGACGCGCGCGGACGTCGTGGAGCAGGTCGATCAGCACCTGGCGCTGCGACTGCCGGACCTCGAAATCGATCTGGACGCGGGGGGCGGGGACGACCCGGGCGAAGTGCAGCACCGCGGCGGCGACGCGGGCGCGCAGTTCCGGCGTCCAGCGCAGCGGGACGGTGTCGTCGATCTGGACATGGACCAGCGCGGTGCTCGGCGGCCGGTCGCTGCGCAGCGGATAGCGGCGACCGCGTGCGCGGAAATTGTCCCCGGCGAGCTCGACAAAGCCGGTCTGCACGGCGATTTCCGCGTCCGGGGGGAGGAAGCGGAGGTCCTCGGGGCGCTCCCAGGCCCAGACGACCAGCTGCGGGGCAGGCGCGGCGGGCTTGCAGGCGGCAAGGGCGAGAAGGGGGAGCAGGAAGGCGCGGCGCACGGCCCAGCATAGAAGGACGGCGCGACGGGGTTCAAGGCGGGCGCGTGCCTTGCGCGGGGCGGAACCGGTGCTTCAGAATCCGTTCCGATCCGTAGCGGGGTGGCTGCAAGGCGTGGTCCGATGATGAGTCCGAAAGCGCTCCATCTTCGGCCAGGGCGGCTCCCGCCCACTTGCGGACATCGCTGTGCGATGACACGCCAGCGGCGGCAGTCGCTGCTTGAGCAGCGGAACATGGGGGTGCGGCATGTTGGGGCTTGGAAACACGAGATATTACGGGGTTCAATCCCTCGGCTGCGCTATGGTTGGTATAGTTTTCAGCATAGTTTTAGACAGCTTCGGATACGAGAGAATCGCAATCGTGGCTGGCATGGTATTATCAGCCACCCTCATACTCGTGGTAGTTGGCTGGAATTATCTCACCTCAAGAGCGGTTTGGATAATAATCTTTGCGCTTACGACTTTGCACATAGTTGCCGGTATCTACTTTTTCCCTTACGACGGCTTCAAACCCATAGTGCTGTTGCCCTTCGCGCTGGCTGAAGTATGCGGTTACCTTTATTTGATTGATCGATTGTCAGGATTTCGCTGAGGGGATGCTGAACCGTTTAGGGCTACTGAGCGCGGGGCACGAAGACATAAGCGGAAGCTACCCGCAAACGTCCGCTTCCCACCATTTTCCGCCAGGGCGGCTCCCGCCCAATAGCGGACGCAATGCCTTTGGTTTATCGTGAGGCATGCTTAAAAAGCTCGTTACAGCGATTTTGGTGATAACGTGGAGCTTCCCAGCTTCTGCGCTCTGTATCTATCGCGGCGTGGATAACGCAAAAACTACTATTGCTCAGGAGTTTAGAGACTCCCGATGGGTTGTTCGTGCTCATGTCGTGTCAGTTGACTATCATTGGTCGGACGAAGATGAATCTTGGACACTCTACCGGCTTAAGGTTGTAAAATCCTATAAGGGCAATCTGACGACGCGTTTCAAGTTCTTCACTGAGCGTAACAGTGGTGGTTTTTACATGGATGGCACCGGTGGTGGGCCGGACCTAGACAGAGATTATCTACTGTTCCTGACGCCGCAAGCTTTTGAAAGAGGACTGCCAGCATCCGCTAAGGGTGCGTTGTGGGTCAATTACAACTGCGGCCAATCGAAGGTCTGGAACGAGGTTACAGCCCGTGAAGCTGCAGAGCTTGCTACGCTTTCTCGACACCGCTGATTGACAGCTAACCACCCTTCCCAGCCCCTCGGCGCCAAGCGACATGCGGAAAGCGCTTGGGCGCTTGGCGTTCCATTGCGAACCGCGCGGTTCGCCGCCAAAGGCGGGGCATGTTCAGGATCAGGGGATCGCGGCCCGACGAGGGGCAACGCGTCATCGACATCTGGTGCGAGGCCGTCGATGCCACGCACCATTTCCTTTCGGCGGAAGATCGCGCGGCGATCGAACAGGAGGTGCGTGGCTTTCTTCCCGCGGTTCCCTTGTGGGTCGCGGTCGACGAGGCGGACCGTGCGATCGCCTTCCTGCTGATCGCGGACGGGCACATGGAGGCCTTGTTCGTCGATCCGGCGTTTCACGGGCAAGGAGTCGGTGCCGCGCTCGTCCGCCATGCGCTCGGCATGCATCCGGCGATGACGACCGATGTGAACGAGCAGAATGGTGCGGCGATCGGCTTTTATGAACGCATGGGCTTTCGCCGGACCGGGCGCTCGCCGCGCGACGGGCAAGGCAGGCCCTATCCGCTGATCCATCTCGTCCATGCAGGCGCGGCGAACGCGGGCTAGCCGCCGGGCGGCAGACGCCCTCAGAACGCCCGGGTCAGCCCGATCGTCGCCGCCTTGCGGGTGTAGGTGTAGATGCCGACGGTGGAGTGGTTGCGCTCCCAGTCGAGCCGGAGCACCGGCGCGAAGCCGTGGAGCTGGAGGCGGCGGAAGGTGGCGCCGGCGCCGAGGCTGACATTCCAGTCCTTGCGGCGCTCGGGAAACAGGAACAGCCGGGCGTCGCCCTCCAGCCGGCGCAGCCCCGCCGTCGCATAGACGGTGGTGCGGCCGAACTCGTGCCAGCCGAGCAGGCTCGCCCCGCCCGAGGCGGTGGCATAGCCGGGGTCGCGCGCGGTCTGGCGGGTGGCGGACAGGGTGAGGCTGCCGCCGGCGCGGGGGGAGAAGGCGCGCTCATAGGCGACCGCGCCGTTGAGCAGCGCGCCGTTCTGCAGCGCGTTGCCGCGATAGCGCGTGCCGGCGATCGTCGCGCTGGTGGTGAGCTGGGCGCGGGTACCGAGCGGGTGCTGCCAGTCGATCGCGGCGGTGGCGGTGCGGGCATAGGGGCTGCCGCCATACCAGCGCTGGGTGCCGCCGATCGAGGGGCGCAGGCGATCGCGGCCGAGGCTCCATTCGAGCCCGACCAGCGCCGAGGCGGAGACGTCGTCGAAGCGGCCCTCGCGGTAGAAATCGCCCTGGCCGGAGATGCGGGGGACCAGCGCGAGATCGGGCGCCACCGGCACGCGGGCGTAGAGCTGGCCACCGGCATGCGCGCCGAGCCCGGCGCGGGCGCGCGCGTCGCGCGAAAGCTGGAGCGGGGCGAGCACGGTATCGAGCGTCGCGGCATCGGTGGCGCGGTTGACGTTGCTGTCCGGCACCAGCGCGACTTCGAGGCTGGCGCCCCAGGGCTTGCGCGAGCGCAGCGCGGCGGCGAACTGGTCGACGATCTGGGCGACCCGCGGCGGCAGCCCGCCGGCCTGGGCCTGGCGCAGCTCGCGCCGCGCAGCGCCCTCGTCGCCGAGCTGGGTGAGCAGCCGGGCGAGCTCGAGGCGGACGCGGGCGGCATCGGGCTTCTCGTCGAGCAGCGCGCGATAGGTGGTCGCCGCCTCGCGCCGGCGGCCGAGCCGTTCGAGCAGCTGGCCGAGGCGGAAGCGCGATTCGGCGCGGACCTCGGCATCGGGATCCCGGGCGAGCGCGCGATACATCGTCTCGGCATCGCCCGGGCGGCCGCCCGCCTCGGCCTTGGCGGCGAGCGCGAACAGCTCGACCGCCGAGACCTGGCGCTGCTCGGTTGCCTGGGCGGGCGCGGGGGTGGGCGCCGGCAGGGCCAGCGCCAGGGCAAGCAGCATCGTCTGGGTCACTGGCCCTTCTTGGCGAGCGTCGCGCCGGTGAGCACCGCCTTGTCGCCGTTCGCCAGCGTGCGCACGGCATCGAACCGGGCGCCGATCTCCTGCGCCTGCGGCCCGAAGAACCAGCCGGTGAGGCTGCCCGAGCCGCCGGGAGCGGAGAGGGTGCCGGTGAAGCCGTTCGCCGAGAGGCTCGCCGCCTGGAAGCCGAAGCTGCCGAAGTCGCGGCTGCCCGCAGTGCCGCTGCCGGTGACGGCGAGGCTGCCGGTCGCGCTCGCCCGGGCGAAATCGACCGCGAAGCTGCTGGTGCCGCCCAGCGCGTAGGTCGCGCCGCCGGCGGTGCCGCTGCCGAACACCAGCCCGGCATAGCTGGCGGTGCCGGTGCGCGGCAGCTGGTCCGCGGTGGTGCGCTGGCCGAAGGGCAGGTACCAGCGCTGCGGATCGCTGCCCGCGGCCGCGTCGTTCGCGAGATAGGCGAGCTCGGCGAAGCTCGCATAGCTGAGCGCGAGCGGCCCCTTGCCGGCATCGTAGATCCGCGCCTGGACGGTGCCGGCGGCGAGCGTCTTGCGATAGACGTCGAAGCCGACCTCGCTGGTGATCGCCTCGCGATCGGCGGCGGTGAGCAGGGTGATCGTCTCGGACAGTCCCGGTAGCCCCGCGACGGCATAGCCGCTGGCGGCGTCGCCCGCGAAATCCGGCGTGGCCGGCGTGCGGCCGGCGGCGCTGGCGCTGGCCGAGCGGGCGCCGACGAGGCTGATCGCGGCGGCGTTGCCATTGGCATCGGTCAGCGCCGCGCTGGCACCGACCTCGTCGGCGGCGGGGCCGTAGAAATGGCCGGTCATCGCGCCGTTATAGCCCGCGAACAACGCGAGGTTGAGGTTGCCGGTAAAGGCATTGGCGGTGCTGGACAGCGTCGCCGATCCGGTGAAGCTGCCATTGGTGGTGGTCGTGGCGTTGGCGGCGTCGGTGTAGCTGGCGGCTGCGGTGCCGTTGGCGGCGATCGCGCCGCTGGCGAAATTGGCGGTCAGCGTGCCGGTGCCGGTGAGCGCGAACAGATCGGGCTTGCTGCCGTCGGCCAGCGCGCCGGCGAGACGGACGTCGAAGCTCGCCGATCCGGTGCGCGGCAGCGCGCTGGCGGTGGTGGGCATGCCGAAGGTGAAGGCGTCGACGAGGCTGGTGGTGATGCCGTTGGTGCTGGTGGTGGTCGCCCAGCGGGCGGCGCGGACATAGCGCATGCCGTTCAGCGCATCGAGCGTCAGCGTGTCGGCTGCGCCCGCGGCGGGCGTCGGCGGGAACATTCCGCTGCGCGCACCCGCGATCACGATATAGTTGCCGGACGCGGCGTCGTAGCTGACGACCACCGGCTGGGCATCGATCGTGGCGCCGGCAAGCGTGCTGTTGCTCTCGTCATAGCGGGCGCGCAGCGTGGTGCCTTCGCCGCTGAAGATCTGCCCGGCGGTGAGGTTGGCGAGGCTGGCATTCCCGGTCTGCGCACCCGACTGGCGGCCGATCAAGACGCCGGCGGCGGCACGGCCATCGGCGTTGGACGCCGCCCAGGACGCGCCGACTTCCTCGGCAGCGGGGCCGTAGAAGCGACCTTGCAGGGTGCCGCTGAGCGCACCGCCCGAAAAGGCGAAGAGCCCTGCAAAGGCGTTGCTCGCGCCGAGCTGGGCGAGCCCGGTGAACACCGAGCTGGTGATGGTGTCGCCGGTGCTGGTCGACACTTCGCGGACGACGCCGCTGGTGAGCACGGTGCCCGTCGCGAAATCGACCTGCAGCGCGCCGCTGCCGACCAGGCTCTCCAGCACGCCATAGCCGAGCGAGCCGACCAGATCGACCGCGTAGGCACCGCTGCCGCTGCGCGGCACCGCGGCGTCCGGCGTTTCCACGCCGTAGCTGAAGCTGTTGAAGCGGAACGCGCCGTTGCCGCTGCTGTCGAAATCGGCGCGCTGCCAGAAGCCCGCCCCGACATAGCGATAGGTGAGCGCCCCGCTGGTACCGGGCAGGGTGAGCGACAGCGTGTAGGCGCTGTTCGCGGTGCTGTGGCGATAGACGCGCAGCACCGAATTCGACTGGGCGGAGTCGACATCGCCGGGCAGGAACGTCTCGGTATTGACGCCGTCGCTGACCGTGTAGCCGCTGGTCGCCGCGTCGAAGCGGATCGTCAGGCCGCGCGTCGCCGCGAGGCAGCCGCACGACCGCGCGTCCGGATAGAAGGTGCCGGCGAAGCCGGTGGCGTCATTGCTGAAGCTCTCGCTCTGGGTGAGCGACAGCAGCGACGCGTTGGTCTGCGGGGACGGAGTCGGCGTGGGGGTTGGGGTCGGTGTGGGTGTGGGCGTCGGAGTCGGAGTAGGGGTCGGGGTCGGGGTTGGAGTGGGCGTCGGTGTCGGTGTCGGTGTCGGTGTCGGAGTGGGTGTAGGCGTCGGCGACGGCGTCGGCGTGGGAGCCGGGGTCGGTGCCGGAGTCGGGCTCGGGGTGGGGCTGGGGGCCGGGGTCGCGTCGGGGACCGGGTTCGGCGCGGCCGGGGTGCCGGAGACGCCGCCGCCGCCGCCGCCGCCGCTGCAGGCGCCCAGCAGTGCAAGGGCAGAAACCATCGTCGGGAGCACGAGTGCGCGCTTCATGCCAGATCCTCGGAAATACGCGTTAACCATCGCCGCGGCTATGCGGCCCGAGCCGATAAGGTTTGGTTAAAACCGTATTTGTTTTTCGCGACTTGCGACGAGCCGAAGTCCGTCATGCTTTGTTCACAAGGATAGGCGGATGGTGACGCAAACAATGGACTGGGGTGAACCGATGGCGCGGTGGAAGCGAACGTTGATGGCGGCGGCGGGCACCGGCCTGCTGTGCGGCTGCACTGGCACCGGTATTGCCCAGAACGCCCATGTGGTGACCGCGGGCACGCTGACCGACGACGTCGCGGCGCGCGACGACTATCGATGGATCGATCGCGCCCGTGCGCTGTGGGACACGGTGGGGGATGCCCCGCCCGACTACAGCTTCAGCTTCGCCGGCGGTCAGCCGATGGCCTGGGAAACGCGCGACGGCTATTGGGTGGTGGTGGAGGACCGGGCCGAAGGCACCCGCACCTATTTCTTCGCGCCGGGCGAGCGCGGGCCATTCCTGGTGCGCGAGGTCGATCGCAGCTTCGGCTATCAGGACGGCCATGTCGCCGCGGTGTACGATGCCGGCGGCGGGCTGCTGCCGCGCTATGAGGGCGCGCGCTGGCTGGGGCAGGGCGAGGATCTGTATCAGCGCGGCCGCCGCCTGCGCGATGCGCTGCTCGATCGCCAATGGGCGCCGGTCGACACGACGCGCTGGACCGAGCTGAACCTGTTCTTCATCGGCATCGATCCGGGCTGGGATTCGGGCTGGCGCTACCGCGGCGACAGCTTCGCCTTTGCCGACCAGCGCCGCTGGGCCGAGGAGCGTGCGCGCCGCGCGGCGATGGCAGCGGCGTTCGCGCGCTGGCGCAACGGCAATTTCCAGGGACCACCGCCGCCCGGGCTCGGGCATCACTGGGAACATCGCCCGCCGCGCCCGGGCCAGCCGCCCCATGGTGGCCGTCCGCCGCAGCCCCCGGGTGCCGGCCAGCCGGTGCCGCCGCCCCCGCCCCCCGGCGGCCGTCCGCCCGGCCGGCCCTGGATGTGGGGCGGCCTGCCCGGCGGGGGCGGCGATCGCCCCGACCGCCCGCAGGGTGGCCCGCGCCCGACGCCGCCGGCCCCACCACCGGGCTCCGTACCCGTGCCGCCGCCCCAGCCCGGCGCGGGCGGACCCGGCCAGCCGCCCGTAGGCGGAACGCCGGGATGGCATGGCTGGCGTCCGGGCGGGCCGGGCGGTCCCCGGCCGGATGGCGGCGCCGGCCGTCCGCCGCGCCCCGACAGCAACGGACCCGGGCGTCCCGGCTGGCAGGGTGGCCGGCCGCCGAGCCCGCCGCCCGCAGCTGCCGCGCCCTCTGCACCCGGCGCGCCACCGCCAGCGGC
>NZ_BCTR01000055.1 GCF_002091475.1 Sphingomonas azotifigens NBRC 15497 | reverse complement strand
CCCCGCGCCTTGCGGCGCGGCCCCTCCACCACGCGGCGTTGCCGCGCGGTCCCCCTCCCCGTTCCGGGGAGGAATTGCGGGGGATGCTTGCCAATCGGCCGCCATTCCGCCAATCCCCCGCCCCATGAACGCACCCGTCCCCAAGCCCTGGGTGATGGCCATCGCCCCCTATGTCCCGGGCCGCGCCACCACCGATTCGGGCAAGCCCGCCGCCAAGCTCTCGTCGAACGAGAATCCGTTCGGCACGCCGCAAGCCGCACGCGACGCCTATGCCGCCACCGCGAGCGAGCTGGAGCGCTATCCCGATGCGAGCGCCTTCGCGCTGCGCGAGGCGCTCGGCGCGCATTACGGGGTGGAGCCCGAGCGGATCGTCTACGGCACCGGCTCGGACGAAGTGCTGCACCTCGCCGCCGGCGCCTTTGCCGGCGTGGGCGACGAAATCATCTATGTCCGCTACGGCTTCGCGGTGTACGACATTGCGGCACGCCGCGTCGGCGCGACGCCGGTGGTGGCGCCCGATCGCGACTATGCGACCGATGTCGACGCGATCCTCGCCTGCGTGACCGAGAAGACCAAGGTCGTCTTCCTCGCCAACCCGAACAATCCGACCGGCACCTACACCGCACGCGAAGAGATTGCCCGCCTCCACGCCGCGCTGCCCAAGAGCGTGCTGCTGGTGCTCGATCAGGCCTATACCGAATATCTCGACCCCGAGGACGATGACGGCGGGCTCGAGCTCGCCCGCACCCAGCCCAACGTGCTGGTGACGCGCACCTTCTCCAAGATCTTCGGCCTGGCTTCGGAGCGGGTCGGCTGGGGCTATGCGCATCCCGACATCATCGCCGCGATGCACCGCATCCGCGCGCCCTTCGCGTTCAGCATCGGCGCCGGCCGCGCGGCGATCGCCGCGCTGGGCGACAAGGATTTCGTCGAGCACAGCCGCGCGCACAATGCGCAGTGGCGCCAGTGGTTCGCCGACGAGATCGCCAGCATGGGCAACAAGGGCGTCCGCGCGGTGCCCTCCAAGGCGAACTTCCAGCTCGTCCTGTTCGAAGGCGAGGTGACCGGCGAGCAGGCCTATAAGCACCTGATGGAAGACGGCTTTATCGTCCGTTGGCTGCCCGGCCAGGGCCTGCCCCACGGCCTGCGCATCACCATCGGCACCGAGGAAGAGATCAAGGGCGTGGCGGCCTCGCTGCGCCGCTTGCTCGGCGCCTGATGCTGCCCTTCGCGCGCGTTACCATTCTCGGCCTCGGGCTGATCGGCTCGTCGATCGCCCACGGCATCCGCCAGCACATGCCGAGCGTGCGGGTGACCGGCTATGACGCCGATCCGGCCGTGCGCGAGACCGCGGTCGCAATCGACCTGTGCGACGACGTAGCGGACAGCGCGGGTACCTCGGTGATCGACGCGGACCTGGTGATTCTCTGCGTGCCGGTGGGCGCGATGGGCGCGGCGGCAGCCGAGATCGCCGCCGACCTGCCCGCCGAGGCGATCGTCAGCGATGTCGGCTCGTCGAAGGGCAGTGTGATCGAGGCGGTGCGCGAAGCCTTGCCGAACGCGACCTTCATCCCGGCACATCCGGTGGCGGGCACCGAGAATAGCGGGCCGACCGCCGGCTTCGCCTCGCTGTTCCACCATCGCTGGTGCATCGTCACCCCGCCCGAGGGGAGCGATCCGCTCGCGGTCGAGCGGGTGAGCGAATTCTGGCGGCGGCTCGGCGCGATGGTCGAGACGATGGAGCCGGGCCACCATGACCGGGTGCTGGCGGTGACCAGCCATCTGCCGCACCTCATTGCCTATACGATCGTCGGCACCGCCTCGGACCTGGAGGAAGTCACCCAGTCCGAGGTGATCAAATATTCGGCCGGCGGCTTCCGCGACTTCACCCGCATCGCCGCATCGGATCCGACGATGTGGCGCGACGTGTTCCTGAGCAATCGCGAGGCGGTGCTGGACATGCTCCAGCGCTTCACCGAGGACCTTACCGCGCTCCAGCGCGCGATCCGCTGGGGCAAGGGCGACGAGCTGTTCGAGCTGTTCAGCCGCACCCGCGCGATCCGCCGCTCGATCATCGACCAGGGGCAGGACGATGCGCGCCCGGACTTCGGGCGGTCGCACGAATAGGGTTGCTGCCGGCCCCTCTCAGCCGTCATTCCGGCGAAAGCCGGAATCTATTCGCCTCTTCGCTTGAGCAAGAGCCGTGCCGGAGACCCCAATGGATCCCGGCTTTCGCCGGGATGACGGTGGTGGGTGGCCGGCCTCAGCTCCCCGTCACCGACCGCTGCGGCTCGCGCGTTACCATCTGCTGGCTCTGCCGCTGGCACGCGGCCTGCACGACGGGATAGTCGACATCCGTCGCGCGACGAAGCGCGGCTTCCATGGCTTCCTGGCAGGCGACCTGCGACGTATAGCGGGCGGGTTCGAGGCGGACTTGGCGGCAGGCCTGCGCATCGTCGCTGCAGCCCATGATCGCCAGCACGTAGAGCAGTTGGTCCATGGCAGATGACCTCCTGCCGCAATCAACGGACGGACCTCCGGGCTGTTCCCGTGGTTGCGTCGCGTGGCCGCGCGTCCCAGATTAGGGCGGATGCCTCCCGAAACCTCGTCCGCCAAGCTCGACCGGCCCATCTTCGGCACGATGAAGCGCTTCCTGCCGTATCTGTGGCCGCGCCATGCGCCGGGGCTGCGGGTGCGGATCGTGCTCGCGCTGCTGCTCGTGCTCTGCTCGAAGCTGGTGCAGGTGTACGGCGCGCCCTTCGCGCTGCAGGGCGCGATCGACCGGATGGCCTCGGGTCCGCGCGACGCGGTGTGGCTGATCGTCGCGCTGGTCACCGGCTATGCCGCCGCCAGGCTGGGCACGGTGCTGTTCGACAACCTCCGCAATGCGGTGTTCGAGCGGGTGGGGCAGGATGCGACTCGCCGGCTCGCCTCGGACGTGTTCCGCCACCTCCACCAGTTGAGCCTGCGCTTCCACCTCAACCGCCGCACCGGTGCGGTCACCAAGGTGGTCGAGCGCGGCACCAAGAGCATCGACACGATGCTCTATTTCCTGCTGTTCAACATCGCGCCGACCATCCTCGAGCTCGGCATGGTGCTCGGCATCTTCGGCACGCGCTTCGGCGGGTGGCTGGTCGCCGGCACGTTGGCGATGGTGGTGGTCTATATCGCCTTCACCCGCTGGGTGACCGACTGGCGCTCCAAGCTGCGCGAGCAGATGAACGACCTCGATACCGGCGCGGTCGCGCATGCGGTCGATTCGCTGCTCAACTTTGAAACCGTCAAATATTTCAACGCCGAAGCCCGCGAGAGCGCGCGCTACGACAAGGCGATGACGGCCTATATGAACGCCGCCGTCACCAGCGAGAATTCGCTCGCCTGGCTCAATATCGGCCAGGCGGTGATCACCAACCTGATGCTTGCCGCCGGCATGGCGCTGGTGGTGTTCGGCTGGTCGACGGGCCGCTTCACGCCGGGCGACGTGGTGCTGGTGTCGACGCTGCTCAGCCAGCTGTTCCGCCCGCTCGACATGCTCGGCTGGGTCTATCGCACCATCCGCCAGGGTGTGATCGACATGGGCGCGATGTTCGACCTGCTCGATACCGGCGCCGAGGTGAAGGACGCCGCTGATGCCCAGCCGCTGGCCGTCCAGCAAGGCCATGTCCGGTTCGAGGGCGTGCAGTTCGGCTATGACGCCGACCGCCAGATCCTGAAGGGGATCGATCTCGACATTCCCGCGGGCGCCACCGTTGCGGTGGTCGGTCCTTCGGGGGCGGGCAAGTCGACGCTCGCGCGGCTGATGTACCGCTTCTACGACGTGACCGGCGGCCGCATCACCATCGACGGGCAGGACATTCGAGCGGTCACCCAAACCAGCCTGCGCGCCGCGATCGGCATCGTGCCGCAGGACACGGTGCTGTTCAACGAGACCATCGGCTACAACATCGCCTATGGACGCGAGGGTGCGACGCCCGAGCAGATCGCCGAAGCGGTCCGCGGCGCCTCGATCGCCAACTTCATCCAGGCGCTGCCCGACGGGCTCGACACGCGGGTGGGCGAGCGCGGCCTCAAGCTTTCCGGCGGCGAGAAGCAGCGCGTGGCGATCGCGCGGACATTGGTGAAGAACCCGCCGATCCTGATCCTCGACGAGGCGACCAGCGCGCTCGACAGCCGCACCGAGGCGGACATCCAGGCGACGCTCGAATCGATCGAGCAGGGCCGCACCACGATCGTCATCGCGCACCGGCTATCGACGGTGGTGCATGCGGATCGCATCATCGTCCTGGAAGCGGGCCGGGTGGTCGAGCAGGGCACCCATGCCGAGCTGCTGCGCGAAGGCGGGATCTACGCAGAGATGTGGGCCCGGCAGGCGCAGGAGCGCGAGGAAGGCGAGGCGCCGGTCGCCGAGTGACCGCGCGCCCTCACCGTTAGGGTGGCGGAACTTCCTGCGCGTCCGGTGCGATAGCTGCTACCATCGCCAGAACGCGGAGGTGGGCGCATGGGGAAGACTCGATCGATGCTGATACCGTTCGGACTGGCGGGCGTGGGCGTGCTGGGGCTGGCCGGCTGGTCCGCCTGGGTGGGCCGCAAGGCCGAGGAGATGGTGCCGCCGGACGGTCGCTTCGTCGATGTCGACGGCGCGCGGATGCATATCGTCGAGCTGGGGCCGAAGGATGCGGCCGGGCCGGCGATCGTGATGATTCACGGCGTGATGGCGCAGCTCCGCAACTTCAGCCACTCGCTGGCGGGCCGGCTGGCGAAGGATCATCGGGTGATCCTGGTCGACCGGCCCGGCTGGGGCCATTCGCGGCTCACCGGGCCGCGCCCCGATCTCGTGCGGCAGGGGCGGATGATCGCGGCGCTGATCGAGACGCTCGGGCTGGAGAAGCCGCTGGTCGTCGGCCATTCGATGGGCGGCGTTGTGTCGCTGGCGCTTGCCGTCGAGCGGCCCGAGGTGCCCGGCGCGCTGGCGCTGATCGCGCCGCTCACCCAGATGGTCGAGCAGCCGCCGGCGATGTTCCGCGGCATGCTGGTGCCGCCGGTACTGCGCGCCCCGATCGCCTGGACGATCGCAGTGCCGATGGCGGTGGCCTTCGGCAAGCGCGGCGCCGAGGCGGTGTTCGCGCCCGATCCGGTGCCGGCCGATTTCACCATCGCCGGCGGCGGGGCGCTGGCGGCGCGATCGGCGGCGTACGAGATGGGCAGCTTCGAGATCCGCATGGCCGAGCAGGCGGTGCCGCCGCTGGTCGCGCGGTACGGCGAGATCCGGGTGCCGGTGTCGATCCTCTATGGCCGGCAGGACAATGTGCTCGATCCCGCGCTGCACGGCGAGCGGACGGTGGCGGAGATCGCCGGGGCCAGGCTGACGCTGGTCGAGGGCGGGCACATGCTGCCGCTGGCGCATCCCGACGAGACCGAGGCTTGGCTGCGGGGGTGCTGGCGGCGATGGGCTGAGGCGTTTTCCTCACCCCTACCCAAATCCCCCTCACCCTTCCGCCGCTTCGCGGCTCCCTCCCTCTCCCACAAGGGGAGAGGGAGCATTGGCGCACAATTCCCTCTCCCCTTGTGGGAGAGGGAAGGGGCCCGCCGCCGCAGGCGGTGGGAAGGGTGAGGGGGATTGGGGGTGGTGAGGGACCGCCCTTACTTCGCCTCGGCGATCAGCTTGGCGGCGGCGTCACTCGCCCAGTCGAACTCGCCCGAGACGCGCCACACTTCCTTGCCGGCCGAATCATACAGGATCGTCGTCGGCAGGTTGACGCCGAGCTGGACGCTGAACGCGGTGTCGGTATCCAGATAGGGCTTCAGATGCTGGTAGCCGTTCTTCTGGAAGAAGGGGCTGACCACCTCCATCCCCTTCAGGTCCTGGCTGAGCGGCAGTACCACCAGCGCGTCGCCCGCCTTACCCGCCAGCGTATCGAGCGTCGGCATCTCCTTGATGCACGGGGCGCACCAGGTCGCCCAGAGGTTGAGCAGCACCGGCTTGCCCTTGAAGGCGGCCAGCGTCGTCTTCTTGCCCGCGGCGTCCGTGAAGCCAATCGTCGGCGCCGCCTCGCCCTTGTGGCTGCGATCGACGGCGCCGCCCGGCGCGGGGACGCTCGCATTGGCGGGTGCCGCTACGTTCGCTTGCTGTGACGGCTGCGATTGCTTATCGCACCCCGCAACTGCGAGGGCGCCCAGAAGGAGAAGACCGATCACCGAGCGCAAGGACAGCTCCAATTCCATGTGGGGAGGGCGCTTCGCCGAAGGCCCGTCCGCGGTGATGCGCGAGATAAACGCCTCGATCCCCTTCGACAAGCGGATGTGGCAGCAGGATCTGCGCGGCTCCAAGGCGCATGTCGCGATGCTGGGCCAGCAGGGGATCGTGGGCGCTGAGGATGCCGCGACGATCGGCGCGGGCCTCGACCAGGTCGCCGAGGACTTCGCCGCCAACGGCGTGCCCGAGGATCTGGCGCTCGAAGACATCCACATGCTGTCCGAAAGCCGGCTGGCCGAGAAGATCGGTCCCGTCGCGGGCCGCCTCCACACCGCGCGCTCGCGCAATGACCAGGTCGCGACCGACTTCCGCCTCTGGGTGCGCGATGCGATCGACCAGGCCGATGCGGCGCTCGGCGCGCTGCAGGACGCGCTGCTGGCCCGCGCCGAGCAGCATGCCGACAGCGTGATGCCGGGCTTCACCCATCTCCAGGTCGCGCAGCCGGTGACGCTGGGCCATCACCTGATGGCCTATTTCGAGATGTTCGCGCGCGATCGCTCGCGGCTCAAGGATGCGCGCGCCCGCATGAACCTATGCCCGCTGGGTTCGGCGGCGCTGGCCGGTACCGGCTTCAACCTCGATCGCGAGGCGACGGCCAAGGCGCTGGGCTTCGATGGCCCGACGCGCAACTCGCTCGATTCGGTCTCGGACCGCGACTTCGCGCTCGATTACCTGACCGCGGCATCGCAATGCAGCCTGCACCTCAGCCGGCTGGCCGAGGAATTCGTGATCTGGGCGAGCCAGCCCTTCGGCTTCGTCGCGCTGTCCGACCAATGGTCGACCGGCAGCTCGATCATGCCGCAGAAGCGCAATCCCGATGCGGCCGAGCTGGTCCGCGGGCATTCGGGCCGGATCAGCGGCGCGCTGTTCAGCCTGATGATGACGATGAAGGGGCTGCCGCTCGCCTATTCGAAGGACATGCAGGACGACAAGCCGCCGGTGTTCGAGGCGCACGACCTGCTCGGCCTCAGCATCGCGGCGATGACCGGCATGGTGGAGAGCGCGACCTTCCGGCTCGAGCGGATGCGCGCGGCGGCCGAGGCCGGCTTCTCGACCGCGACCGATCTGGCCGACTGGCTGGTGCGCGAAGGCGGCATCCCGTTCCGCGAGGCGCACCACATCACCGGCCGCGCCGTGGCGAAGGCGGAGGCGGAGGGCATCCGGCTCGACCAGCTGCCGATCGAAGCGCTCCAGGAAATCGATGCACGGATCGACGAACGTGTGTACGGCGTTCTCAGCGTCGATGCATCGGTGAACAGCCGGACCAGCTTCGGCGGCACGGCACCGTCGCGGGTTCGCGCGGCGATAGCAGCGGCGCGCAAGGGCCGTGAGGAGGAAGCATGAGGAAGCGACTGCTGCTCACCGTACCGGCCCTGGGCCTGGCACTGAGCGGCTGCGGCGTGCGCGAGGCCCTGGCCCCGCCGCCGGGGGCATCGCTGCCGGTGGCGCCGTACGGCGCCGCGGCGACGCCCACGCCTCCCGACCTTCTCAAAGCGCCGGCCCAGACTCGCCCCGCGCGCAGCGACGACCTGATCCAGGCGTCCGAGGCGCGGCGGAGCGACGAGTTCGACCTGCCCCCCAACTGATTTTGGCGGCCATTCGCGCCGCACCCAGAGGCCCATGACCGATTTCTCGATGATCGACGGCGAGCTGCACGTCGAATCGCTGCCCCTCGCGCGCATCGCCGCCGAGGTGGGTACGCCCGTCTATGTCTATTCCACCGAACGCTTCCAGGCCAATGCCCGCGCCTTTCGCGACGCGCTGAAGCCGCTGGGGCGCATCCACCTCGCCTTCGCGATCAAGGCCAATCCCAACCTGGCGGTGCTCAAGCTGCTGGCGAACGAGGGCTTCGGCGCCGATGTCGTCTCGGGCGGCGAGATGGCGCGCGCGCTGGCCGCGGGCGTCGCGCCCAAGGACATCGTCTTCTCGGGCGTCGGCAAGACGAGGGCCGAACTGGTGAAGGGGCTGGAGGCCGGGATCGGCCAGTTCAACCTCGAACTGGTCGAGGAAGGCGAAGTGCTGGCGGCACTGGCGGCCGAGCGCGGGCTCACCGCGCGGGCGGCGCTGCGCGTCAACCCGGACGTCGATGCCGGCACGCACGAGAAGATCTCGACCGGCAAGGCCGAAAACAAGTTCGGTCTGCCGATCGGCGAGGCGCCGGAGATCTTCGATCGGCTCGGCAAGCTACCCGGCCTCGATCTGCACGGCATCGCGGTCCATATCGGCAGCCAGCTGCTCGGTCTCGCGCCGCTGGAAGCCGCGTTCGAGCGCGTCGGCCGGCTGCTCGCCGAGCTGCGCGCCAATGGCCACACGATTACCCATGTCGATCTCGGGGGCGGGCTGGGCGTCGCCTATCGCCCGGGCGAGGTGCCGCCGACGCCGGAAGCCTATGCCGAGATGGTCGCACGGGTGACCAAGGACTGGGATGTCGAGCTGATGTTCGAACCCGGCCGCACCATCGCCGGGAGCGCGGGCGTGCTCGTCACCGAAGTGCTGTGGGTGAAGCCGGGGCAGGTCCATCCCTGGGTGGTGGTCGACGCGGCGATGAACGACCTCGCGCGCGTGGCGCTGTACGACGCCTATCACGGCTTCGCCGCGGTGAAGCCGACCGGCGAGCGCTTCGTCGCCAACGTCGCCGGGCCAGTGTGCGAAAGCACCGACGTGTTCGTGAAGGCGCGCGAGATCGACGCGGTCAAGGCTGGCGATCTCGCCGTGCTGGAGACGGCGGGTGCGTACGGCGCGACCATGGCCAGCACGTACAACAGCCGCCCGCTGGTGCCCGAGGTGCTGGTCTCGGGCGACCGCTACGCCATCGTCGCCGGCCGCATCTCCGCCGAGGAGATCATGGCCGCCGAGCAGGTGCCGGACTGGCTGAAGTGACGCTCGCCGCGCTGCCCCTGTTCGTAAAGCTCCAGGGGCGGCCGGTGATTCTGGTCGGCGAAGGCGAGCCGGCGGACGCCAAGCGCCGCCTGCTCGATCGTGCCGGGGCGCTGGTGGTGGGCGAGGGCGATGCCGCCGCGCTCGCCATCGTCGCGCTCGATGAACCTGAAGAGGTGGTCGCCCGGCTCAAGGCGCGCGGCGTGCTGGTCAATTGCGTCGACCGGCCCGCGCTGTGCGACTTTACCCTGCCGGCGATCGTCGACCGTGATCCGGTGCTGATCGCGATCGGCACCGGCGGGGTCTCGGCGGGGTTTGCCGCGGCGCTGCGCCAGCGGCTGGAGGCGTTGTTGCCGACAAGCCTCGGAGCGCTCGCCGCCGGGCTGGGTCGCAGCCGCGCGGCGATGAAGGCACGCTGGCCCGATGCCGGTGCCCGGCGCCGCGCACTGGCCGATGCCTTGGGCGAAGGGGGCATGCTCGACTTGCTGGCGGGCGACGGCGATGTCGATCGCTGGCTGGCAGAGGGCGCCGCGCCGGAGGCGCAGCTCGTTTCGCTGCGCCTGACCTCCCCTGATCCCGAGGACCTCACCCTCCGTCACGCCCGGCTGCTTGCGCAGGCCGATCGGCTTTTCCATCTAGGCGACGTGCCCGACGCCATCCTCAATCGCGCGCGTGCCGATGCCGCGCGCATCCTCGCCCGCCCGCCCGCCGATCCCGGCGAGGGCCTGTCGCTCTGGCTGGAGATGGCGGGTTGAGCGGCTTCGCCTATGTCGTGAAGGACGGCAAGGTCGAGCAGCCGACGATGCGCGCGGCGCTCGAGGCGCGTGGCGGCCTCACCTGGATCCACCTCACCACCAATGACGAGCGGGCCCAGCTCTGGCTGGGCGGCGAGGCGAAGCTGTCGCCCTATATCATCGATTCGCTGACCGCGACCGAGACCCGCCCGCGCTGCGACGCGGTGGGCGACGGCGCGGTGATCAACCTGCGCGGGCTTTCATCCGAGGCCACCACCGCGTCCGATCCACTCGCCTCGATCCGCATCTATGCGATGGGCGGCTGCGTCTTCTCGGTGACTCGCAAGCAGCTCAATGCGCTCCAGCCGGTTCGCGAGGAGGTCGAGGCCGGCAAGATTCTCGATCCGGGCGACCTGATCGCGGCGATCGCGCAGGAGATCACCGAGCAGCTCGATCCCGTCGTTGCCGAACTCGGCGATTCGCTCGACGATTGCGAGGAGCAGATTTCGGGCCACCGCGCCTTCGAGCTGCGGCGGATGGTCAACAAGGTGCGCGTGCAGGCGATCGGCTATCGTCGCTTCCTGGCGCCCCAGCGCGCGGCGATCGAGAAGCTGGCGGGTCTGCCGGGCGACTGGCTCCGCGAGGACGACAGGCTCCACCTCTCCGCCGCCGCCGATCGTGCCGCGCGCATGGCTGAAGAGGTGGAAAGCATTCGCGAGCGTGCGGCGCTGACCCACGAAACGCTCACCGACCTGCGCGGCGAGTTGCTCGACCAGCGCTCGCTGGTGATCGCGATCGTCGCGATGGTGTTCCTGCCGCTGACCTTCCTCACCGGCCTGCTGGGAATGAACGTCGACGGCATCCCCTATGCGCACGAACCCTGGGCGTTCTGGGGCGTAGTGGGGATGTGCGTGGTGATGGCGGTGGGGATCGCGGGGTATTTCGTCCACCGGCACTGGTTCGAGTAGCGTACTCCAAAGCCGTCATCCCGGCGGAAGCCGGGATCCATTCGCCACTGCGATTCAGCAAGAGCCGTATCGGTGACCCCAATGGATTCCGGCTTTCGCCGGAATGACTGCGCTTGGGGTTACCGCTTCAGAAAATCGAAGATCTGCCCGACCATCACGTCGAGCGAACCCTGGCAATGCGTCTCCACGTCGGGCGTCTCCACCGTATTCACCGCAATCCCCATCGGCGTCGGCCAGCCGCGCAGCGCGTGGGTGATGGTGCGCAGCGCCTGCAGCGTCGCTACCGAGGCCTGCCACCCCGCGGCGGTGGCGATCAGGCCGACCGGCATGCCGTCGAAATAGACCCGATCGTCGCGGCTGAGCAGCTCGACATAGTCCAGTGCCGTCTTCACCAGCCCGGAGAGCGTGCCGTGATAGCCCGGCGAGCCGATGATCACTGCATCGGCGGTGCGCAGCGCCTCGACGAAGCGGATCACCTTGGCGTCGGTCTCGCCATGCTCGGGCTCGAAATGCGGGAAGACGATGTCCGGGCCGGTGAGCAGTGTGGTGCGCGCGCCCCGGGCCTCGGCGCGGGCAAGCGCGGCGGTCAGCAATCGGGCCGTGCTGGACTGCGGGCGAAGCGTGCCGCCGAGCGCGACGATATGGGGGGTGGTCATGCTACCTCGTGGATCATTCGGGTTTGCCGCCGGGCTTCCATTCCGGCTTGGCGTCGCTGTTGGCCAGCGCGTGGAGCGGCTCGACCAGCGACTGGATCGCGCGGGTCATGAAGGCGATGTCGATGTTCGCCACCGTATCGTCCTTGCTGTGATAGGTCGGCACCACTGCCCAGCCCGAGATGGTGTGGGCGACGACGCCCTTCTTCGCGAGCGAATAATTGTCCGAACGCTGGAAGAAGTTCTGCTCCGGATAGGGATCGGCGGTGACCAGCGCACCGTGGCGCTTGAGCGTCTCGCCCAGCGTCGAGCGCTCGAATCCGGTCATCATCATCGTGCCGGCAGGCAGTTTGGGATCCTGCGCGCCGATCATCTCGACCTCGACATTGGCGACGATCTGGTCGAGCGGCACGGGCGGATGCGCGCCGAAATAGGTCGAGCCATAACCGCCGATCTCTTCCGATCCATAGGCGACGAACAGGATGCCACGCTTGTTCTTGCCCTTGGCGGCGAGCGTGCGGGCGAGTTCGAGCACCGCCGTGGTGCCCGAGGCGTCGTCATTGGCGCCGTGCAGGATCGTGCCGTCGGCCTGGACGCCGAGGTGATCGAGATGGGCGCTCAGCAGCAGCACGCCCGCCTTGGGATCGCTCCCCGGCAGCCAGCCGATCGCGTTGGTGGTGGTGATGATCTTCTCTTCCACCGGCACGGTGAGCGCGACCTTGGGCTCCTTCTCCGTCGCGAGGGCGTCGAAGGCGGCCGCCGGCAGCACCACGATCGAGGGGCTGGGCTCGCGCGAATCGCCGTACAGGCCACCGGGGAGGCGCGGTTCGCCGTGCAGGCCCTTGAGCATCGCCTGCGTCTCGGCACTCTCGCGGACCAGCAGCAGACGCGGCGTCTTGAACGACCGTGCCAGCCGGTAGAGCTGCATGACGGGCATCTCGCCGGTGATCAGCATCACCGCGGCGGGCGCCATGCGCGACAGCGCCTTGGCGGGGGTGAGGCGGGCGATGCCCTCGCTGCCGGTACCGTCGCCGACGAGCAGCACCGCGCCGGGCACGGCCACGCCATTGGCGGTGAGCGTGATCGGCGCCTTGAGCTGCAGCCGGACGATCTTGGCCTTCTGGAGATAGCCGTCCATGCCCGGCGCCGGCTGCAGGCCGAAGCCGCGGAACTGCGCAGCAACATAGGCGGCGGCGATCGCCTCGTCGGGGGTCGCGCTGCCGCGGCCGCGCAGCTCGTCGCCGGCCAGGAAGGTCTCGTGCGCGCGCACCCAGTCGGCGCTGACCTGCGCCTGTGCGGGCACCGCCAGCACGCTCGCGGCAGCCCAGGCCGCCAGCAGCAATCCACGCTTCATTTGTCGCCTTCCCCCGTTCGGTCAGGACGGGGTGATGGGCCAAGCGGGCGCGGCACGCAACCGGTGCCGTGCCCGCCGGGCATCAGAAGAACAGCTTGCGGATGCTCAGCGTCACTGCGCGACCGGTAGGATCGAGCAGGTCCGGCTGGTAGTTGAGCGGCACCGCGCCGGTCTGGTCGGTCACCCGCTGGCGGGTGTTGAGGAGGTTGCTCACGCCCAGGCTCACGCGCATGCCGCGCAGCCAATGGTGTTCGCGCACCAGCTTGAACTGGCGGCCCAGGTCCGCGAACACGCGCAGGTTGAAGGTGCCGAGATCGCCGAAATTGAGCTGGTTGGTGTTGTTCAGCCCGGTATAGACGGTGGTGCTGCTCTGCCATTTGAAGCCGAGCCGCACGCCGACACCGTCCTTGGTGAAGCCCGCCTGCGCGTCGATCTGGTGCGCCGGCTGGCCGCCCGCATTGCCGGCGGCGTCGCCGTGCAGCAGGTCGAGGATCGGCACGCCGTCGCGGATCTTGATCTGATCCTTGAAATACCAGGTGTGGTAGAGGCTGAACTGCATCCGGCCGGCCAGCGCGCCATTGGCGCCGCCAAAGCCGCCCCGCCCGCCGCCAAACCCGCCGCCCGGACGGCCGCCGCCGCCCGGCGCAGCACCGCCGCCCGGGGCAGCACCGGCAGGCGGTGCCGGCGGTGGGCCGAACAGGCTGCCGCCGAACGGCGAGCGCCGGCCGTTCTGGCCCTGCTGCTGGCCGAACAGCCGTGCCTGGCCCTCCGGCGGCAACGGCTTGCCGGCGGCGATGGCGTCGGCACGGGCCTTTTCGCGCTGGGCACGCAGCGCCGCGATCTTCTTCTCGAGCGACGACTTGATCGGCACCGAAAGGTTGAAGCCCCAGCGCAGCTGCCTGGTGTTGTTCTCGGCGAAGTTCACCGCGCGATTGTCGATGCTGATCAGGTCGCCGTCGGCATCGCGGACGAAGCGACTCTGGAACGCATCCTCGATCGCGGTGGTCGCGGCCGGGAACGAGGCGATGTCGTTGCGGATGCGGCTGGTCACATAATCGGCGCGGATCGAGAAATCGGTCTTTTCCGACGGCCGCAGCTCGAGGCCGAGCTTCATCACGTGGCGCTTTTCGGCCTGCAGCGCCGGGTTGCCGCCGCTGATCGTCGTGATCGTCACCGTCTGGCCGGTGCGATAGTCGAATACGCGGGTGTTGGGGCTGGTGATCAGCGGACCGCCGAGCTGGGAGGTGGTCGGCGCATCCTCGGCATCGGTCCAGGAGGCGAGCAGTCGCACCGGCTTGAACGGCGACCAGTTCACGCCGTAGCCGGTGGTGGTCAGCGTGCCGAAGTCCGACAGATGCTGGACGGCGACATTGCCGTTGATCGTCAGGTCGCCCAGCGGCTGGAGCACGTCTTGGCGCCGGCTGGCGATCGGCACGTCGATGTTGAGCTGGGTGCTGGCGATGTTGCGGGTGAGCGCGGTCGGCTGCTGCGCGATGCCGCCGCGCACCGAGGTGCCGTTGAAGTCGCTGAGGCTGCCGCCGATTCGCAGCGAGGTCGAGACCTCGCCCGCCGGCAGCTTGAACAGCGGCCCGCGCAGCAGCGCGTCGACGGTGCCGACGTTCGAGGTCGAGTTGCCGCGATCGGCCGGGCGCGCGGCGCCGCGCGGATCGAAGCCGCGATCGGTGATCGACTTGCTCTCGACCCGATCATAGTTGCCGGTAAGCGACCAGCTCCACGCGCTGCTCCACGGCAGCGCGTCCCCGTTGAGCGTCGTACCGAGATGCGCGGTGATCGTGCGGCTGCTCGCGGTGAGCGGGCTGGGATCGGCGGAGAGCGCCACCGGGGCGGCGACCTGCGAGAGCGCCAGGCCGCGCAGCGCCTCGCTCTGCTGCACCTCCAGCGTGCCGTTGATCGTCGCGCCGACCTTCTCGCTGAGGTTGCGGGCGTAGCTGCCGTTGATGTTCAGGTCCTGGCTGGGGGCGACCAGCGTGCGATACGGCGCCTGGTTGACGCCGCTGCCGTCGCTGACCGTCGGCAGCACGTTGCGCTCGCTTTCGAGGAGCCCGGTCGTGCCCTGGTACTTGACGTCGAGATTGATCCGGCGGTCGCGGTTGATCTTGAGGATGTCCGCCTGCACCTGCTGGGTGCTGTTGCCGCCCTCGGTGGGCACGCCGCCTTCGAGATCGGTGGTGAGCGCGCGGAAGCGCTCGCGCAGCACGAAATTGACCACGCGCTGGTCGGCCGCATAGCCGAACTTGAGGGCGACTTCCTCGGGCAGGATGTCGACGCGCTCGATCGCCTCGGTCGGCAGGTCGCGAATCTCGGCGAAGCTCGAGATGCGGCGGCCGTTGAGCAGCACCACCGGCCGGCCGCTGCCGCGCCCGCTGCCGGTCTGCGGCGCGAGTTCGTTGAGCAGATCGGCGACCGAGGACACCGCATAGGCGCGGATATCGGCCTGGTTGAGCTGGATCTCGGGGGGAATGTCCCCCTTCACCGCACCGCGCTGCTGGCTTGAGGTGACGACGATCTCGTCGGCATAGGGATCGTCCGGCGCCGCCGCGGGGGGAGTCTGGGGGCGGCCGCTCGATTGCCGCGGCGTCGATGCCGGCGACGTGCTCTGCGCGTGCGCGACCAGCGGCGACACGCCGGCCAACAGTCCTGCCAGGGTGGTCCCCAGTCGCTTCATCGTTGTTCCGTCCCTTGTTCCGAATCAGAAGCGGGCCCGCAGGCCCGCTCGTTCCTGTTCGGCGGGTACGACGCATGTGTCGCAAAACTGTGCCGGTGATTTGCAGAAAATGTCACACATGGAGCGCGGATACGAAAATGGGGGCCGGAGCCCCCATTGTCTGTATTCATGGTGCGGTCGAGAAGACTCGAACTTCCACGGCCTTTCGGCCACAACGACCTCAACGTTGCGCGTCTACCAGTTCCGCCACGACCGCACGTAAATTTCCGCCGGCATTTCCATACCAGCGGCTGGTAAGGCAGCGGCCCCTAGCAAAGCGAAATGGGGCTGGCAACCCGCTTTGTGCAGCTTTCTTGCGCGGCGCACTCCGCCTATGCCGCACCCCATGTCTGTTGCCACGCCGCTCGCCGCCGAAACGCGCCGCCTTCTCGCGCTTGCCTGGCCGGTGATGCTGACCAGCCTGAACTGGACGATCCTCCACGTCACCGACGTCGTCGTCGTCGGGCTGGCCGGCAGCCATCAGGTGGCGGCGCTGGGGGCTAGCCGGACGATCACCTTCCCGGGCATCGTGATGGGGCTGGGGGCGCTGACCGGCATCCTCGTCCAGGTGGCGCGGGCGGACGGCGCGGGCGACCTGCGCCAGACCGGGCGCGTGCTGCACGAGGGCGTGCTGCTGGCGCTGCTGCTCGGGCTGGCGAGCATGGGGGTGCTCGCCGGATTCGCGACGCCGCTGCTCGCCGGAGTCGGGGTCGCGCCGGCGCTGCTGCCGGCGACCACCCCGGTGGTGCAGGTGATGGCGCTGGCCTATCCGTTTCAGCTCGTCACGATCGCCACCAGCTTCTTCCTCGAAGGGGTCAGCCGCCCGGCGCGGGTGACGGTGGTCAACCTCGCCGTGCTGCCGGTCAACGCGCTGCTCGCCTGGCTGCTCGCGACCGGCGCCTGGGGGCTGCCGGCGCTGGGCGCGGTGGGGGCGGCGGCGGCGACCGCGATCGCCTCGGCGCTGGGGGCGATCGGCATGCTCGCCGCCGCCTGGACGCTGCCGCGGGCCGAGGCGCGCGGGGTGCGGCTGCTCTGCGACTGGGGGCGCGGCGAGACGTGGCGCGGCGCCTGGGCGCTGGCCCGATTCGGCGTGGTGCCGGCGATCGCCTCGGGGCTGGAGCTTGTCGGCTTCTCGATCCTGATCGCGCTCTCCACCCAGCTGGGCGAAGCGACGGCGCACGCCTTCCAGATCGTCTTCTCGATCCACAACGTCACCTTCGCGGTGGCGCTCGGACTGGGATCGGCGGCGGGGGTGCGCGTCGGCAACGCGGTGGGCGAGGGCGTGCCGCAGGCGGCGGCGGGGCGGGCGGGAATCGCCGCGGTGCTGGCGGGGCTCGCCACCGGGCTGCTGGCGCTGGTCCTGGTGTTCGTGCCGATGCTGGTTGTCGCACCCTTCCCGGCGCCGGCCGATGTCCACACGCTGGCGGCGGCGATGCTGCTGCTATGGGCGCCGTTCATCCTGTTCGACGGCGTGCAGGTGGTGTTCGTCTATGCGCTGCGCTCGCTCGGCGACCAGGTGGCGGCGGGGGTCAACGGCATCCTCGCCTTCTTCCTTGTCACCGGCGGCCTCGGCCTCTGGCTCGTCCAGGCCGGCTGGGGCGCGACCGCGCTGGTGCTCGCCTCCGGCCTCGGCATGGTCGCGGCGGCGCTGCTCGACGGCGGCCGCCTGCTGGTCGTCACGCGTCGAGTTCGCTCGCGAAGCTGAGCTGCACCGTCTTCGCGCCGCCGGGCACGTCGACCTTGGCGCCGTTGAACTCGAAGCTCGCCTGCGGATCGAGCGTGCGCGTCGCCGGGGTGATCCGCCAACTATACACCTCGACGCCCTGCGCATCGATCAGCCGGATGCGGATGTCGGGCACGTGCTGCGCGCTGCCGGTGGGGTTGAGCACCTTGCCCGAGACGATGAACAGCTTGCTGCCATCGGCGCGCGCCTGGAGCGCGACATTCTTGTCGCTGAACACCAGCGACGTGTTTGCCCCGCCGATCGGCAGGCCGAGCTGGGTGAGCAGCTGCGGCGCCTTCCAGTAGAGCAGCGCCGCGCCGCCGAGCAGCACCGAGACGAGGGCGACGAGCGCGGCGAGCGTCCAGCGCATGCCCGAGCGCCGCGGCGGCGCGGGCTCGTCGAACGGATCATAGTCCGGCGCCTCGGGCTCGGCGGCGATGGTGCGCGGGAGCGGCGGCGGCATCTCCGGCGCTGCGGCGAGGGGCGCTGGCGGCTCGGCGACCGGGGGGGGCGGCGGGGGGGCCGGAGTGGCCAGCTCCAGCGGCGGCGGCGCCTGGAACCAGCTATGCTTGCAGTTCGCGCACCGCACCGTGCGGCCATCGGGACCGATCGCCGTATCCGGTACTTCGTAGCGCGACCCGCACTGGCTGCACTCCAAGATCATGCCAAAACCCCCTGGTACCCGCCCGAAACGCTGCGGACGCACGAGTCTAGCCGGGCCGATTCGGGCCAGCAAGCGGCTTGGGGCGGGTCGGCGGCTTGAGCGGCATCGGGGGCTGTGCGATGGCGGGCGCGTCGACGCGAAAAGGGAGGTCCGGCCGCACGGCGCATGGCGAATATCGTGCACTTCGAAAATGTCGGCCTGCGCTATGGGACGGGACCGGAGACGCTGACCGATGTGAGCTTCACGCTCGCCGAGGGCGGCTTCTATTTCCTCACCGGACCCTCGGGCGCGGGCAAGACCTCGCTGCTCAAGCTGCTGTATCTCGCGCAGCGGCCGACACGCGGCGTGGTGCGGCTGTTCGGCGAGGACGCCGGCGCGTTGCCGCGCGTGCGGCTGCCCGGGCTGCGCCGCCGCATCGGCGTGGTGTTCCAGGATTTCCGGTTGCTGCCGCAGCTTTCCGCCTATGACAATGTCGCGCTTCCGCTGCGTGTCGCCGGCATGCGCGAGAGCGAGATCGAGGCGCCGGTGATGGAGATGCTCGCCTGGGTGGGCCTCAGTGCGCGCGTCACTGCCCGCCCGCCGACCTTGTCGGGCGGCGAGCAGCAACGCATCGCCATCGCCCGCGCGGTGATTGCCCGGCCCGAGATCCTCGTCGCGGACGAGCCGACCGGCAACGTCGATCCCGAGATGGCCGACCGGCTGCTCCACCTGTTCTCCGCGCTCAACCGCCTCGGCACCACCATCGTCGTCGCGACCCACGACCTCCATGTGATCGGCCGCATTCCGCAGGCGCATCTGATGCGGGTGGAAAAGGGGCGGCTGGTCGATCCGACCGGGCTGCTGCGCCACCCGCCGGGGGCGGCATGAACGGCTTCCGGCACCGCGCTGCGATCGACCTTCGGCTGCTCGGCGAGGGGCAGCGCAGCTGGGTGATGGCGGGCATCATGGCGATCATGCTGTTCCTCACCGTGCTGGCGGGCGCGCTGGGGCTGGGCGTGGCGCGATCGGCCAGCGGCATCGATCGCCAGCTTGCCGGGCAGCTGACCGTGCAGCTGGTCGAACCCGACGCGGCGGTGCGCGACGCGCGGGCCGCAGCGCTGGTCGCGGCGATCGCGCGGGTGCCCGGCGTCACCCGGGTGCGGGCGGCGGACCGCGCCGAACTGGCGGCGCTGCTCAAGCCATGGCTCGGCGATGTCGGGCTGGATCCCGAACTGCCGCTGCCGGTGCTGATCGACGTGACGGCGGCGCGCGACGTGACCGGCGCGGTGACCGCCGCCGCGCGCCGAATCGCCCCGCAGGCGCAGGTGGACGGCAGCGCCCGCTGGCTGGCGCCGGTGCGCGGACTGCTGGCGACGCTGGGCTGGCTGGCGATCGGCCTGGTGCTGGTGATCGCGGCGGCGACGGCGGGCGTCGCGCTGCTCGTTGCGCGCGCGGGGCTGGACACGCACCGCGATACAATCGACGTGCTCCATATGCTCGGATCGACCGATCTTCAGGTGGCGCGGCTCCTCCAGCGCCGAATCGCCCGCGACACGCTGCTGGGCGGTGCGATCGGCACGCTCGCCGCGCTCGCCCTGGTCGCGCTGTTCCAGACGCGGCTGGCGCTGACCGGCTCCGAGGTGCTGGGCGGCGCCACGTTGCTCGCGATCGACTGGACGCTGCTGGTGCTGCTGCCGATCGGCTTCGCGCTGCTGGCGACGGTGGCGACGCGGCTGACCGTGCTCCACACGCTGGGGCGCAAGCTGTGATCCGCCGCTTCTTCTTCCTGCTGGTGCTGCTCGCGCTGGCCTGGGCGGCGGGTTTCGCGCTGTTCCTGTTCAGCCTCGGCAAGCCGCTGGGCGCGCGGCCGACCGACGCGGTGGTGGTGCTGACCGGCGGGCCGGGGCGCATCCAGCGCGGTCTCGATGCGCTGCGCCGCGAGGATGCGAAGCGGATGCTGGTCAGCGGCGTCAATCCGGACGTGCGTCCGCGCGAGCTCGCCGCGCAATTCCCCGCCGACCGCGCGCTGTTCCGCTGCTGCGTCGATCTCGGGCACGAGGCGGTGGATACCCGCTCCAACGCCGACGAGACGGCGCGCTGGGTGCGCGCGCACGATTATGCCAGCATCCGCCTCGTCACGTCGGATTGGCACATGGCGCGCGCCAAGTTGGAGTTGCGCCACGTGCTGGCGGGCGTCACGATCCTCGGCGACGGCGTGCCGAGCCGCCCGGGCTGGCGGATGCTGCTGCGCGAATATCACAAATATCTGGTGCGCCGGGGGGCGCTCCTGCTGGGGGTCGATTGATGGACGCGCTGCGTACCTGGGTGTTTCGAATTTTCTTCTACGGCATGTCGATCGTCATGGTGCTGCTGGTGCCGATCGCCGCGCTGTTCGGCACGCGGGTGTTGCGGGCGCACGCCAATTTCTGGGCGTGGCAGCTGCAATGGCTGGTGCGGACCATCCTCGGCGCGCGGCTGCGGATCGAAGGCAGCGTGCCGGAGGGACAGCTGCTGTTCGCCGCCAAGCATGAGAGCTATTTCGAGGCGCTGGAGCTGACCCGGATGCTGGGTTCCCCCGCGACGGTGATGAAGCGCGAGCTGACCAAGATCCCGCTCTGGGGCTGGGCGGCGCAGCGCTACGGCACGATCGTGGTCGACCGCGAGGCCAATGCGGCGGCGCTGCGCTCGATGATGCGCGAGGCGCAAAAGGCGCGGGCGACCGGGCGTTCGGTGCTGATCTTTCCCGAAGGCACGCGCGTGCCGCCGGGCGAGGCGCCGCCGCTGCGCTCGGGCTTTGCCGGGCTCTACCGCGCGCTCGACCTGCCGGTGGTGCCGGTGGCGGTGCAGAGCGGCGCGGTCTGGCCGCGCAAGGGGCTGATGCACCCGGGTGAGATCGTGTTCCGCTTCGGCGAGGCGATCCCGCCGGGGCTGCCCCGTCGCGAGGTCGAGGCACGGGTGCATGCGGCGATCAACGCGCTGAACGGAGGGTAGGGCGGCCTCAGGTCCCCCTCACCCTTCCGCCGCTTCGCGGCTCCCTCCCTCTCCCACAAGGGGAGAGGGAGCAGTACGCCACCTCTCCCTCTCCCCTTGTGGGAGAGGGAAGGGGCCCGCTGCCGAAGGCAGTGGGAAGGGTGAGGGGGACACGGGCCAGCTTACCGCGGCCGCGTCCACAACCCCGCCGGCCGCGGCGTCGGCGCGCGCCTGCGGGCCGCACCCCAGGCCTTCACGATCGCGCCGAGCTTTTCCCTGCCCGACGTCGTCGTCCGGCTGTCCCATGCCTGCGCCCCGCGCGCCCGCACTTTCCGCGCGATGCCGCCATAGATGTCTGCCGCCGCCAGCACCGCCCAGGCCGAGCGGAACGACAGCGCCGCGGCGCCGCCGCGCGCGCTGATCTCATAGCCCTCCGCCCGATCCGCGAGCCGTGCGCCGAGAATGGCGAGCGCATTCCGGTCCGCCAGCGGGTCATCCGCCGTCAGCCCGACCTCGGCCAGCCAGTCGGCGGGCAGATAGCAGCGCCCGGCCTCGGCATCCTCGCCGATGTCGCGGGCGATGTTGGCGAGCTGGAAGGCGAGGCCGAGATCGCAGGCGCGGTCGAGCACCGCCGCGTCGTCGGGCGCCACCCCCATCACTACCGCCATCATGCAGCCGACCACGCCGGCGACATGGTAGCAATAGCGCAGCAGATCGTCCTCGGTCTGCGGCCGCCAGCCCTGGGCATCGAGCGCGAAGCCGTCGATCAGGTCCCAGGCGAAGCGGTGCGGCATGCCGGTTTCGTGCGCGACGATGCGCAGCGCGTCGAACGCCGCGTCGCCGACCCATTCGCCGGCCAGCGCCGCCGCGGTGCGCTCGCGGATTTCGGCAAGGCGGGCCTGCGGATCCTCGACGATGGTCATGCCATGGCCATGGTCCTGGCCGTCGGCGATGTCGTCGCAGCGGCGGCACCAGGCGTAGAGCAGCCAGGCGCGCTCGCGGGTCTCGGGGTCGAACAGCTTGCTCGCCGCCGCGAAGCTGCGCGAGCCCCGGGCGATCGATTCGCCCGCGGTCGCGACGATCGCATCGCGGCCGGGAAAGCGCATTACAGCTGTTCGCGCCGCAGCTGCGCGATCGGTACCACCGGCTGGGCGTCGGCCATCTTGGTCAGCAGGCCGTCGATCGTGGAATCGACCAGCAGCAGCCCCTGGTGCTGCGGCCGGACGAAGCCGACGGCGCCCATATGCTCCCAGAATTCGACGAGCTTGTCGTAGTAGCCGGCGATATTGAGCAGGCCGATCGGATCTTGGTGATAGCCGAGCTGCGCCCAGCTCATCGCTTCCCAGAGCTCGTCCATCGTGCCGGTGCCGCCGGGCAGGTTGATGAAGCCGTCGGCCAGTTCGGTGAAGCGCGCCTTGCGCTCGTGCATCGTCTCGCAGACTTCGAGGCTGGTCAGCCCGCGATGCGCGACTTCGGCATTGACCAGCAGGGTCGGGATCACGCCGATCACCTCGCCGCCGGCCTCCAGTGCGGCATCGGCGACCGCGCCCATCAGGCCGAGGCGCCCGCCGCCATAGACGACGCCGATGCCGCGCTCGGCGAGCGTGCGGCCCAGCGCGCGGGCGGCTTCGATATAGACCGGATCGGCCGGGCTGGCCGAGCCGCAATAGACGGCGATACGCTGCATGGGATGCTCCTGTGGCGGGGCTGATAGCGTGTTTTGGCGGCGAGGGTGAGGGGATACTTAGCCCCTCCCCTTTAGGGGAGGGGTTGGGGTGGGGCTGTGTCTCACCGAGACTAACGAACGGTCTGGCCTCCCTCCACCCCCAACCCCTCCTCCAAGGAGGAGGGGCTTAGATATCGGAAACCCTACGCCCCGATCTCGCCCAGCATCAGCTCGGCCGTGGCCTTGGCGCTCCCCACCACGCCGGGGATACCCGCGCCCGGATGCGTGCCTGCCCCCACGAAATACAGGTTCGCAATCGCATCGTCGCGATTGTGCACGCGGAACCAGGCACTCTGCGTCAGGATCGGCTCGAGGCTGAAGCCCGAGCCGTGATGCGCCGCCAGATCGTCGCGGAAGTCGGTCGGCGCATAGTGGAACTTGGTGACGATCCGCTCGGCCAGATCGGGGATCAGGCGACGCTGCACTTCCGCGAGGATGCGCGATTCCAGGATCGGGCCGACCTCGTTCCAGTCTGCCGGGAACTTGCCCAGATGCGGCACCGGTGCCAGCGCGTAGAAGGTCGAATGGCCGTCGGGCGCCATGCTCGGGTCCGAGGCGCTCGGGTGGTGGAGGTAGAGCGAGAAGTCCTCGCTCACCACGCCGTGGGTGTAGATGTCGTCGAGCAGCCCCTTATAGCGCGGGCCGAACAGGATCATGTGGTGCGGAATGTCGGGGAAGGTGCCGCGCAGCCCGAAATGCACCACGAACAAGGAGGGCGAGAAGCGCTTGTTGACCAGCTTGCCCGCCGTCCGCCGGGCGCTGCGCGAGTTGCGCAGCAGGTCGCGGTAGCTGTGGACAATGTCGGCGTTGCTCGCCACCGCATCGACCTCGGCCTCGAAGCCGCTATGCGTGCGCACGCCGACGACGCGGTCGCCCAGCGTGAGGATCTCGTCGACCGGATCGCCGATCCGGACCACGCCGCCCAGCCGCTTGAAATGCGTGATCATGCCCGCGATCAGCCGGTTGGTGCCGCCCTCGGCCCACCACACGCCACCGTCGCGCTCCAGCTTGTGGATCAGCGCATAGATGCTGCTGGTCGCCATCGGATTGCCGCCGACGAGCAGCGTGTGAAACGACAGCGCCTCGCGCAGCTTCTCGTTCTTCACATAGCCCGAGACGATCGAATAGACCGAGCGCCAGGCCTGGTTCTGCATCAGCGCCGGGGCGGCCTTCAGCATCGACTTGAAGTCGAGGAACGCCTTGGCGCCCAGCTTGACATAGCCTTCCTGGTAGACCGCCTCGGAATAATCGAGGAACTTGCGATAGCCGGCGATGTCGCTCGGATCGAGCTTGGCGATCTCGCCCGCCAGCACGCCGTCGTCGTTGGTATAGTCGAAGGTCGTGCCGTCGGGCCAGGACAGGCGGTAGAAGGGCGTGATCGGCTTCAGCGTCACGTCTTCCGAAATGTCATGGCCGGAAAGGCGCCACAGCTCCTTCAGCGCATCGGGATCGGTGATCACCGTCGGGCCGCCATCGAAGGTGAAGCCGTCGCGCTCCCAATAGTATGCGCGGCCGCCCGGCTTGTCGCGGGCCTCGATCACGATGGTGTCGACGCCCGCCGACTGGAGGCGAATGGCAAGGGCGAGGCCGCCGAACCCGGCGCCGATGACGACTGCGCGGCGCATCAGCGGTTCCAGATCGCGGAGAAGGCACGGCCGATCGGCACCGGCGGCTTGCCCGAGAGCACGCGGACGCGGTCTCCCCAGGTCGATTGCGCGGCATAGAAGCGCTGGATCAAGCCTGCATCGAGACGGTAGAATCGTTCCAGCACGCGATAGCGCTCCTCGGGTTCGGCCGCCTTGAACAGCATCGCGGCGAGCATGCGATAGAAGCCGCGCTTGCGCCAGAGCCCGCGGGAATAGCCATACAGCATTTGGTGCAGCGCACCGCCGGAATAGTCGCGGGTCTCGGCGATCAGCGCCGCGGTGCGGACCGCGTCGGGGAAGGAATAGCCGGTCATCGGGTGGAACAGCCCGGCTTTCATCCCCGCCTTGGCGATGCCGCGGCCGCCGGCGGCCCAATAGGCGCTATGGTCGCCGCCCATCGCCACCGGCAGGCTGCCGACTTCCTCGCGCAGCACGCGATCGACCTGCCAGCCGGCGGCGTCGGCATAGGCCTCGATCCGTTCGCCGGTGGCGAGCACGTCGATCGACGGCGTGTCGCTGTAATAGGTATCCTCGACGAACATCCGCGTCGGCGTGAACGGCAGGCAGTAGACGAAGCGATAGCCGTCGATCTGCGGTACCGTCGCGTCCATGATCAGCGGGCGCGGCACGTTGTTGAGCGCGGCGAGCGCGAGCTCGGCGCCGTGAAACTTCTGCCAGCCGAGTTGCAGCGCGCTGGTATCGCCGACGCCGCGACAGTCGATCACGCCCTCGGCCTCGACCAGGTCGCCGTCGGCGAGCGCGACCGCGGTGGGGGTGACGTCCGCCGCCTCGCGGCCGAGCAGCAGGCCCTTGGGGCCCAGCGCCGCGCGCACCACGCGATCGAAATGATCGGACTCGACCGAATAATAGCGGCCGGGCAGGCTGCGGGCATGCGCCGGGAAGGCGACGTCATAGCCGTTCCAGCCATGGCAGATCAGCGGCGCGGCGAGCCAGCGATGCTCCGGCGCGATATCCTCGGCGAAGAACGACCAGAGGTGATTGCCGCCGATCCGCGCCGAGCCTTCGATGAGCCGGACGGTGCAATCAGGTTTCTTCTTCCGAAGTGCGAGCGCGATAAGCCCGCCCGCAAGGCCGCCGCCGACAATGGCGACGTCACAACTGATGGTTGAAGGCATTGCAGCCGCCTAGCCCAAGCAGGGGGGTGTGGGAACCCCGGCTTTGGGGCGGCGCGGCGAACCGAGGGGTGGCTGCGGGCATGTCCCGGAACGGGAGAAGCCTCGGCAAAAAGTTCATTTTCCCTTAACCATCGTCACAGGCCTTGCACATTTCCGCCCTAGCCCCGGGGCGCCGCGGTTGCGGTTTATGAACTAGGGGATCCAAAGCAATGCAAAACAAGCTTTTCGGCGCGACGCTGGTCGCCGCCGCGGTGATCGGTGCGCCCGCCGCGCAGGCCCAGGTGGTGCTGACCACCAATACCTATACGCAGAACTTCAACACGCTGGCGACCAGCGGCACCAGCAAGCTGCTGCCCACCGGCTGGCAGCTCGACGAGCGCGGCAGCAGCACCGCGGGTTCGGACGACGCCTATGCGACCACCAACGCCAATGGCGGTACCGCCTATGCCTTCGGCAGCGGCAGCGAGCGCGCGCTGGGCAGCGTCACCTCGGGCAACGCGACGCCGATCCTGTTCGGCGCCTTCTTCACCAACGCGCTGGGCAGCACGATTCAGTCGATCACGCTCGACTATTTTGGCGAGCAGTGGCGCCTGGGCACCGCCAGCAGCGACGTGCTGAGCTTCGAATATTCGCTGAACGCCACCGGGCTGTCGAACGGCAGCTGGACCGCGTTCAAGGCGCTCGACTTCGCGAGCATCAAGAACGGCACCGGCTCGGGCAGCGCAAGCAGCGCGCTTGACGGCAATGCCGCGGGCAACCGCAAGGAAATCAGTGCGACGATCGACAATCTGCTGATCGCCAGCGGCGGCAGCTTCGCGATCCGCTGGACCGACCGCGACGTCGGCGGTTCGGATCATGGCCTTGCGATCGACGACCTGACGCTTACCGCCGGCGTGATGCCGCCGGCGAGCGCGGTGCCGGAGCCGGCCGCCTGGGCGCTGCTGATCGGCGGGTTCGGCTTTGCCGGCGGCGCGCTGCGTCGTCGCCGCGTGACCTTCGCGCGCGCCTGAACGGGGCCGGGAGGCGCCGGCGGCACCGGCGCCTCCCTTTTCTCAGAAGTCCAGCTTGGCCGAGAGCGACACGGTGCGGCCATTGATCGCGCGGCCCCAGCCGACGCCGTTGGCCGGCACTTCGCTCTGGTTGAACTCGAAGAAGCCGACCTTGTCGAACAGGTTGCTGGCGTTGAGCATCACGCGCACCCGATCGATCGGCTTCACCACCGCAAAGGCGTTGACCACGGTGAAGCCCGGCATCTTGAGCAGGTTGCTGTCCTGCGCATAGCTGCTGGTGATCGTCACGATGTTGGCGCCGAGGGTAACGCGGCGCAGCTCGATCTGCGGGGTCGCCTCCAGCGTCCAGGCCGGCTGGTGGCGCGGCTGCTTGCCGGTCAGCGTGGGATCAAGGAAGTCCCGGGTGATCTTGGCGGTGGTGTAGGTGGCGCCGGCGGTGATGCCGAAGATCCCGCGCCGATAGCCGCCCTCCATTTCCACGCCGGTCGCGCGGTAGCTGCGGATCGTCTGGTTGGCCGATCCGTTGAGGACGTTGTGGTCGTCCGCCGTCGCGCGGAAGGCGGTGACGTTGAGCGTCGCGCCCGCCTTGCGGAACTTGAACCCGCCTTCGAGCTGGCGGACCTGGTCATATTTGTCCGCGGCGTTGGGCACGCTGCCGTCGATCGCGCTCACCGCGGGGGTGAACAGGATCTTGTCGGCATTGGCGCGCGCGCCGCGGCTGTAGCGGGCGAATACCGAGAAGGGCTCGGCGACGCGGTAGTTGATGCCGCTCGAATAGCTCCAATAACCGTAATTGTAGCGGACCGGCGCTGGCGTCGTCAGTGGCAGATAGGCGACGCGGGTTTCGGGTGCCGAGATCACGCCGTTGCCGTTGATGTCGTAGCGGATCAGCCCAACGCGGCCGCCGCCCAGATCGGCGCCGACCAGCGAGCCGCGCACCCGCCCGCGATCGTAGCGCAGGCTCCCGCCGATCGAGAGCTTGCCGACATGGTAGTTGACCGAGCCATAGGGCGCGAAGATGTCGTACGACACGTCGAAGATGCGGCGGAATTTGCTGCCGTTGCGGCTGAAGGTGTAATAGCCGTTCTGGGTTTGCGCGACGCCGCCGGCGCTGGTGACGTTCACCATCGCGGTCTGGCCGTTGCCGGCCACGTCGGTGTCGATGCCCGAATGCAGCCAGGTCGCATTGAGCTTCTGGTTCGCCTTGTACAGGCCGCCGGTGACCGTCAGGTCGCCATGGCCGAGCTTCCACACCTTGGTGGCGCGGACGTCGTTGGTGAAATTGTCGAGCGCGCCGATACGGGTCTGCGCCATGTAGTTGAACGAGAGCAGGCCGTTGCCGTTCGCATCGATCGGCACCGTCTTGCCGATGTTCGGGCCGCTGGCATAGGTCGCCACCGCGCCGGTGCCGGCCTGCGAGGCGGCGATCGTTGCGATCGGGCCGACGGCCGAGGGGAACACGCGCAGGAAATCGCCCGAATTGGCCGAATAGCGCGCCCGCTCGCTGATCGTCACGCCGGCGACTTCGAACTGCGCCTCGAGCCCGATCGCCTTGCTCTTGGCGTGCATGCCGTTGGCGACGTCGAAGCGGGCGAGCTTGTTGTCGCCGTCCAGCGTCGTCACCGGGCCGAGGAACGGCGAGAGCAGCGAGTCCTTGCGAATGTCGAAATTGCCGGCGCTGCTGATCACCGGATGGTCGTTGGTGCCGGCGATCTTGATCGGATAGGGTGCGAAGGTCGGCGAGCGATCGTCGAGCCATTTGCCGCTGAGCCGGACATAGCCGGCGGCGAACTGCTTGGTCACGTTGAAGCGGATCTGGCCGCCCTTGGTGCCGGTGAAGCCGATGTCGCGCGGCCCCTCGCCCGAGCGGTAATAGCCGCCGACATGGAAGCGCCAGCCATTGCCGAGCGGCTGGCCATAATCCGCATCGATCCGCTTCTCGCCATAATCCAGCCCGGTGGTGAACTGCACCGCGCCGCCCCGCGTCTGGCCGGTCTTGGAGATCAGGTTGATCAGCCCGCCCGGCGCATTGGACGAGAAGGTCGAGCCGGAACCGCCGCGGATCGACTCGATCGCCGCCACGTTGAAATCGGCGCGCATGAACACGTCGACGGCGACGTTGAAGATGTCGCCGAACTCGAGCACCGGCAGCCCGTCTTCCTGGAACTGCATGTATTTCGAGCCGCCCGCCGCGAGCGGCAGACCGCGCACGGTATAGTTGGCGTTGCCCTCGCCGATCCCGCTTTCGACGCGCAGCCCGGGCATGGTGCGCAGCACGTCGCCAAGCGGCCGCGGGCCGAGCTTCTCGAACTCGCTCGCGCGATAGGCGCTGGTCGAGGTTGCGCTGTCGAGCCGGTCCCGGCCCTTGGCGACGCCGGTCGAGAAGACTTCCTTCTCTGGCACCTTGGCGGCCATGGCGGATTTTGGCGCATCCTCGTTCGACTGGGCGAGCGCAGGATGGACGATGACGCTCGAACTGAAGGCGAGCAGCAAGTAGCGGCGTTTCACGACAATCTCTCCCGTCCCATGACTATTGTTCTCTGGGCGACGCAGTCTAAGCGGTCGGAGATTGAAATTTCGGGCTCTGGCGTCTTCGTAGAACTACGAGTGGTGCAGCAAGGCAACAGCGAGCGACTGAACAATCGGCGTTACGCCGCATTGCCGGGGGGCACGCGAAGGCGTAGCAGCGGGAGCCATGGACATCGCCCTTGCCATCCTCGCCTCCGCGATCGCCATGACGGTGATCGTCGGCGTGCGCTATCTTGCCGCCTCGGCCGGTTTCGCGCTGGCGACGCGGTTGCGCCATCCGGGGCTTTATGCCGGGCTGAGCCAGCAGATCCGCATGGAGATCGGCTGGAGCCTCGCCTCCGCGGTGATCTACGGCATCCCCGCCGGCATCGTCGCCTGGGGCTGGAAGGCGCAAGGCTGGACCCGCATCTACGACGACGTCCATGCCTGGCCGCTCTGGTACCTGCCGGTTTCGGTGTTCCTCTACCTGTTCCTGCACGACAGCTGGTTCTACTGGACGCACCGCGCGATGCACGTGCCGGCGCTGTTCCGCCGCTATCACGCCGTCCACCATGCCAGCCGCCCGCCCACCGCCTGGGCGGCGATGAACTTCCATTGGGGAGAGGCGCTGTCGGGCGCGATCGTGATTCCGCTGCTGGTCTTCGCAATTCCCATTCATGTCGGCGCGCTTGGCTTGGTCCTGACGATCATGACGGTTATGGGAGTGACCAATCATATGGGCTGGGAGATCTTCCCGGCCTTTATGTGGCGGGGGCCTTTGGGCGCATGGCTGATCACGGCAAGTCATCACCAGCGCCATCACGAGCGGTATGGGTGCAACTATGGACTATATTTCCGGTTCTGGGACCGGCTGTGCGGGACGGACCAGGGGCTGGGGCGGTTCGATCCTGCGCCGCGGGGGGGGCGCGCTCGTCGCGCTGCCGCTGTTGACCAGCGCCGCGCCGCTGGCGACGCTGGAGCTTGACTTCACCAGCCTGCGCTCGACACGCGGGCTGCTGCAGATCTGCATTGCCCCGGCCGCCAGCGAGTTTCCCGATTGCCGCGACGGGCGCGGCGCGATCAAGCGGACGATCCCAGCCGCCGAGGGCAAGCTTCGCCTCAGCGGCCTGGCGCCCGGCGACTATGCGGTGGCGGTGATCCACGACGCCAACGGCAACGGCAAGCTCGACACCTTCATGGGTATCCCGCGCGAAGGCTTCGGCTTTTCGCGCAACCCGGTGATCGGCTTCGGGCCGCCGCGCTTTTCCGCCGCGCAATTCCCGCTCGAGGGCGGCAGCGACCGGCAGGAAGTGAAGCTGCGCTACCTGCTGTAGGAACTGCGCGAGATTGCAGGCGTTTCCCGGGTTCTGATCCGCACGATCCTGTTCCCGGAGTATCCCCATGCCTTTCTTGCGCACCGCGACGCGCGCCGCGTTCGCCTCGCTTCCGCTGCTTGCGGCAGCGCCTGCCTTCGCCCAGCAAAGCACCGATTCGCCGCCCGACATGACGCGCGATACGGTGACGCTTGGCGTGGGCGCGGCGACGGTGCCGAGCTATGACGGCTCGGACAAGAATGTCGTCACCGCCGCGCCGCTGGTCCGCGGCCGCGTCTCGGGCATCAATTTCGTCGTGCTCGGCAGCCGCGCCTGGGCCGATGTGATCGCCGACAACAATGGCCCAGGCTGGGATTTGCAGGCCGGGCCGGTGGTCAACGTCAACCTCAACCGGACCTCGCGGATCGACGACCGCCAAGTGGCGGCGCTCGGCAAGATCGACACCGCGGTCGAGGCGGGCGGGTTCGTCGGCATCGGCAAGCAGGGGCTGATCACCAGCGACTATGACAAGCTGACGGTGAGCTTCTCCTACGTCCATGACGTCGGCACGGTGCACAAGAGCTATGTGATGTCGCCGTCGGTCAGCTACGGCACGCCGCTCAGCCGCAAGGCCTATGTGCTGCTCAACCTCTCGGGCAATTACATGGGCAACGGCTATGCCCAGACCTATTTCGGCGTGACGCCGGGCGGCAGCGCGCGCAGCGGCCTGCCGGTCTATTACGCCCGCAAGGGCTGGAAGGACTGGACGCTTGGCGCGATGGGCAACGTATCGCTCACCGGCGACCTCACCCACGGCCTGTCGGCGGTCGGCGGCGTCGCCTATCGGCGCATGCTCGACGATGCAGCGGACTCCCCCGTGGTGCGGATTGCCGGGTCGCGCGACCAGTGGTTCGGCGCACTGGGACTGGCCTATACCTTCTGACCGCAGGAGAAGCGGGGCCATGCGAATGATCCGCTTCGGACCTCGCTTCTGAATTGCCTGATCCATTTCGGAGCATTACCAAGCAACCCCAAGGTTCCGCATCGATTCTCACGCCGTGACGCCTTGCGGCTGTTGCCGGGCCTGTAGGGGGGAAGTATGAACATTGCTGCCGTTTTCGGAATTGCTTGTTTCGCAGTCGTAACGATCGCCTCGCCGAGCTCGGCCGATACGATCGATACCAGCGGTCCCTATGTCGATAGGATGTACAGCTTCGGGCGCGATGCTACGCCTACCTATGGGCAGACGTTCACGGTGGGGACCGAGAACGCGCTGAATGCTTTCACCTTCTATCTCGGCGGCGACGCGACGAATGTTCGCGCCTATGTCTATTCCTGGACCGGCTATGGCGCGGTCGGTCCGGCGCTCTTCGCCAGCGACGTGCGCAGCTTCGGCGGCACCTCGGGCAATGCGTTTGACGCCCTTGAGTTCTCGGTCGGCGCGCTCGATCTGATCCGCGGCCAGCACTATGTCGCGTTCCTTACGACGGTGGGCGTCGACCAGCCGGCGAATGCCGGCAGCGCCTGGATGCCGACGGCGGGCACGTTCGGCAGCGACGCCTATGGCGGCGGCGACTTCGTGTACACCAACAACGGCCCGGCGTTCGCGAACGTCGTCGGTCAGCGCTGGGACGACAGCAACGGCGCGCTCGGCGACGTCCAGTTCAAGGCGGTGTTCAGCGCGGGTGCGACCAGCGGCGCGGGCGTGCCCGAACCGGCGGCCTGGGCGATGCTGATCGGTGGCTTCGGCCTTGCCGGCGGCGCGCTCCGCCGTCGCCGGGTGCGGACCGCCGTGCGTTTCGCCTGATCTCGCTAACCTTTGGTAGGATGGCGGCGCGTCGGGATTGCCCGGCGCGCCGCGTGCCTGTACACGGCTAGTCATTCCCCGGGGGACCGCTGGCGCAGCGGTTGAGAGGAGGGCTGCAGCCCTCGACCCGCTGAACCTGATCCGGTTGACACCGGCGTAGGGAGGGAGGGTCTTGTTCCCCGAGGTCCGTCTGCTCCCCGCGTTCCGCCCAAGGAGTAGACGAGCATGGCCGACATCCCCGCCAAGACCGAAATCGGCGTCACCACCGGCCCGATCCGCGGCAGCCGCAAGATCCATGTCGGCAAGCACCGCGTCGCGATGCGCGAGATCCATCTGGAACCCGGCAGCGGCGAGGCGCCGGTGCGCGTCTACGACACTTCGGGCCCGTACACCGATCCGAACGCGAAGATCGACATCATGGCCGGCCTGCCGGCGCTCCGCCGCGACTGGATCCTCGCCCGCGGCGATGTCGAGGCCTATGACGCACGCCAGGTAAAGCCCGAGGACAACGGCCTGAAGGGCCCGGACCGCTCGGCCGGCGTGCCGCAGTTCCCGAACGTGGTGCAGCGCCCCTTGCGCGCCAAGCCGGGCATGAACGTGTCGCAGATGCACTATGCCAAGCGCGGCATCATCACCCCCGAGATGGAATATGTCGCCGAGCGCGAGAATCTCGGCCGCGAGCGCCTCGCCGAGTACGTCCGCGACGGGCAGGATTGGGGCGCCTCGATCCCGGATTACGTCACCCCCGAATTCGTCCGCGACGAGGTCGCGCGCGGCCGGGCGATCATCCCGAACAACATCAACCACCCGGAAAGCGAGCCGATGGCGATCGGTCGCAACTTCCTGGTCAAGATCAACGCCAATATCGGCAATTCGGCGGTCGCCAGCGACGTGGCGTCGGAAGTCGACAAGATGGTCTGGTCGATCCGCTGGGGCGCGGACACGGTGATGGACCTCTCCACCGGCCGCAACATCCACGACACCCGCGAATGGATCCTGCGCAATTCGCCGGTGCCGATCGGCACGGTGCCGATCTACCAGGCGCTGGAGAAGGTGGGCGGCATCGCCGAGGAGCTCACCTGGGAGATCTTCCGCGACACGCTGATCGAGCAGGCCGAGCAGGGCGTCGACTATTTCACCATCCATGCCGGCGTGCGGCTGCCCTATATCCCGATGACCGCCAAGCGCGTCACCGGCATCGTCAGCCGCGGCGGCTCGATCATGGCGAAGTGGTGCCTCGCGCATCACCGCGAATCCTTCCTGTACGAGCGGTTCGACGAGATCACCGAGATCATGAAGGCCTATGATATCGCCTATTCGCTGGGCGACGGTCTCCGCCCCGGCTCGATCGCCGACGCCAATGACGAGGCGCAGTTCGCCGAGCTCTACACGCTGGGCGAACTGACCAAGCGCGCCTGGGAACAGGACGTGCAGGTGATGATCGAGGGCCCCGGCCATGTGCCGATGCACAAGATCAAGCAGAACATGGAAAAGCAGCTCGAGGCGTGCGGCGAGGCGCCCTTCTACACGCTCGGGCCGCTGACCACCGACATCGCGCCGGGCTATGACCATATCACCAGCGGCATCGGCGCGGCGATGATCGGCTGGTACGGCACGGCGATGCTCTGCTACGTCACGCCGAAGGAGCATCTGGGGCTCCCCGACCGCGACGACGTGAAGGTGGGCGTGGTCACCTACAAGCTGGCGGCGCACGCGGCGGACCTCGCCAAGGGCCATCCGGCGGCGAAGGTGCGCGACGACGCACTGAGCCGCGCGCGCTTCGAGTTCCGCTGGCGCGACCAGTTCAACCTGTCGCTCGATCCGGACACGGCCGAGCAGTATCACGACCAGACGCTGCCGGCGGAAGGTGCGAAGACCGCGCATTTCTGCTCGATGTGCGGGCCCAAATTCTGCTCGATGAAGATCACGCAGGAAGTGCGTGACTTCGCGGCCAAGCAGAACGCCTCGGCCGATACCTTCCTGGCGGCGACGCCGGCGACGGTGGCTGCCGAGGCCGGCATGGCCGAAATGAGCAAGGTGTTCCGCGAGACGGGTAGCGAGCTCTACATGGGCGCCGGCGGTCGCGAGCACGATTGATGTGCTCTGTGGTTCTCGGGGTTAGCGGCCTATCGAGCGGAACTTGCTTCCGCTCGCTGGCACCTCGAAGGCGCCATTAGCCGTAGTGCGGACGTGGGAAGCCATTTGGGGCCATAACGTCAGCACGCGGGCCGTTTGCCGGTGGAGGGGCCATTTCTGCATCGCTGGGCTGAAGAAAAATCCGACCAAGCCTGCGCGGATAAACAGGTCCCTGGATGGGCGCTTCTTTGCTATGTTCATGTCAGCTGACAAGACGGCCCATCCGCCCTCCTTCCCTAGAGCGGGAATCCATTCTTCGTCTTTAAGATTGTGTCGGCCGAATTTCTTTCCCAGCGCAACGATTTCGTGCTCAGGTTCAAAGATGATATGTAGCGCTTGCGCCAATCGGGGCGGTAGATTGTGATCTACCAGGAGCTTCACGCAGCGATCTTGCCCGATGCCCGGTCTTCGAAGAGAAGGGCGTCCCGCACGACCTGAGGCCGTAATTCAAACAGATCCGCCACACGCTCGACCGAGCCCTCCGCGGCGACGGCTTGGGCTAACCGGCTTGTCGGAACGCCGCTTTCGGCGACAATCGGCTGACCGAAGGATCGTTCGGGATCAAGCACGATCGTGCGCTTACTAGGCAGCAGCCACCATCTCGAAGCGACATCGGCGTCAAACGAAAGATCGACAAATGTCGGCGCAACGATTGTTTTGAACACTCTTTGCCGTGACTTCAAATCGATCAATGCCGGATCTCGATCTTCGTCATGAAGTCGCTCCGTCACCTCAAGAAAAATCTTCTTTCCGTCGCTCTTGAAGCGACGCGTCGAGAAGGGGTGCGTGTCACCTACGATCTCGCTCGCTTGAGCAAGACACTGCCGGATCGTCGGAAGACCGATGCCTAGCGAGCGAAGCCCGCGCACCACCCTCGCTTCGATTAGGTCACGGAAACCCAGAAGTGGTTCATCCTTCTCCGCATCATATTGCGATATCCAGATCGGAGGCTGCGTTTTAGGTGGACCGTGATGCTGATAGCTGTACCCGAAGAGCCAACGCTTCAAGGTCGCCGGCGACACGTCAAGCAGCCGGCCGGCTTCGGTGAGCGTATACGCGCCAATGCCATACTGCGGGTCCGACATGTGGATTCTGTAGCACGATCGATTCCGGCGATTCTACCTCAATAATCGAGGGTGCTCCCGTCGCCGCATAGGGGCCGGATTGTCTGGATCGTTCACTTGCTCATGTTTTGGGGAGGGGGGATTGCCCGTCCAAAACAGCTTGCATCATAGCCCATTGCGTGGCGGCGATCATCACTACGCCTTCGCCATCCGGTCTATTGATCCGCACGGCTTCCCTGGTTTCTGCCACGGCGGCAAGAACCTCATCTAACGTGCCATCGAGTTCTGTCGCCGAGATCGTCCGCATACGAGGCACATATCATAGTATGCAGACAGTTGCTTCTACAGTCTCACAGCCCCGGCAGCGCCCAGTCGATCGGCTTCTGGCCGATACGCTCCAGAAACGCGTTCGTCTTGCTGAAATGCCGGCTCCCGAAGAACCCGGAATGCGCCGAGAGCGGCGAGGGGTGGGGGGCCTTGAGCACCAGATGCCGGCCGCCCTTGTCGATCGAGTCGACGAATGCCGCCTTCTTCTGCGCATGGCTGCCCCAGAGCAGGAACACCACCGGCTCCGCCTTTGCGTTCACCAGCCGGATCACCGCATCGGTAAAGCGCTCCCAGCCGCGGCCCTGGTGGGCGGCGGCGCGGCCCATTTCCACGGTCAGCACCGCGTTGAGCAGCAGCACGCCCTGTTTGGCCCAATGCTCGAGAAAGCCGTGCTGCGCGCGGGGAATGCCCAGGTCGGTCTCCATCTCCTTGTAGATGTTGACCAGGCTCGGGGGCACGCGCACGCCCGGCTGCACCGAGAAGCACAGCCCGTGCGCCTGACCTTCGCCGTGATAGGGGTCCTGCCCCAGGATCACCACGCGGACCTGCTCCAGCGGCGTCAGGTCCAGCGCGCGGAACCAGTCCTTGCCCGCGGGGAAGATTCGCTTCCCCGCCGCCTTCTCGGCGCGCAGATAGTCGCGCAGTGCGGCCATATAGGGCTGGGCGAACTCGTCCTCGAGCGGCGCGAGCCAGCTCGGATGCAGCTTGATCGTCGACATGGCGGCACGCTGTCCGATGCCGGGGCAGGACTGTCAATGCAAGGCTATTGACAGCGTTGACGCAAACGATAGCATCCGCCGCAACAACAATGAAAGAGGAGGGGTGCCATGAAATCGTGGCGTATCGCGTTCGCGTGCTGTCTGGCCGTTTTCGTCTCGCCCGCGCTGGTCCATGCGCAGGCCCAGCCGCCGAGCGATGTTTCCAAGCAGATCATCAACGCGCCCGCCCCCGAAAGCTTTGCCGTCTACGGCGTGGCGACCAAGCCGGGTGTGGTGAAGGACAAGAATGTGCAGGGCGGCCGGGCGCTCCGCGTGCCGATCCCGGCGGCATCGGATCAGCCCTGGTCGATCGGGCTGACCTCCGGCATCACCCAGCCGGTGAAGAAGGGGGACAAGCTGGTCGTCGCGGCCTGGGTCCGCGCCTCGACCCTGCCGGACGGCGCGAGCAGCGCGAAGATCGCCGCGATCCAGATCAATCTGTCGAAGGCGCCCTACACGCCCGTGTTCCAGGGCCAGGCCGAGGCGACGGGCGAGTGGAAGATGGTCCATGCCAGCGGGGTCGCCGATCGCGATTATGCTGCCGGCGAGCTTACCGCCTCGCTGCAGCTCGCGACCGGCAAGCAGGTGTTCGACATCGGGCCGATCCTGGTGCTCGATATCAGCAAGTGATCCGGCGCAGCGTCTCGGGATCGCGGCTGCCCGCATAGAAGGCGTCGAGGCAGGCGGCGAACACGCCGCCTGCTGCGCCGTCCGCCACCTCGAACAGCGTCATCGAGGAGCGGACCTTGATCGCGTCGATGCCGCCGAGGATCGCCTCCGCCGAGCGCTTGCCGGCATGGGCGAGCAGTGCGGTCGTTGCCTCGCCCAGCCGGGCGCCCAGCAGCGGATGGGCGAGATAGGCGCGCGCCTCGTCCAGATCTGCGATCGCATAGTGCCGCGCCATATCGCTCCGGCCAAGCCCCGCGATCTGCGGGAAGACGTACCAGATCCAGTGGCTGGTCTTCCGCCCGCGCTGCAGTTCGGCCAGCGCAATCGCATAGTCGCGTGCCTGGGCGGCGACGAAGCGGTCGAGCGGGTCCATGGGCGTCTCCGTCAGGCGCGGATCGCGGTCACCAGATAGTTGAGCGCCTCGTTCTCGCTGAGCACGAAGCCGCGCGTCGGCGAGAAGCTCAGGCCCTGGCGGTCGATCACCTTCATGCCCGAATCCGTGAGCAGGGCTTCCAGTTCCTCGGGCTTGAGGAAGCGGCTCCAATCGTGCGTGCCCTTGGGGATCGCGCCGGTGCCTTCGGCCAGCGTGATCATCGCCAGGCGCGAGAGCGGGGTGCGGTTGGGCGTCGAGAGCACCATCAGCCCGCCTTCGGCGAGCGCACCCACGAGTCCGCGCACGAAACCGGCGGGATCGCTGACATGCTCGATTACCTCCATCGAGGTGACGAGGTCGAAGGTGCGGCCGGCCAGATCCTCGATGCCGCCATGGACATAGTCGATCGGCAGCCCGGACTGCTCGGCATGCGCGCGCGCCGCGCCGATATTCTCGGCCGCCGCATCCACGCCGGTCACCCGCGCGCCAAGCCGGGCGAGCGGCTCGCAAAGGAGACCCGCACCGCAGCCCACATCGATCGCAGTCTTGCCGGTCAGCGGCATGAAATCGGCCGAATCGCCCGCCCAATGTTCGTCGATCGCGCGGCGGATATAGCCCAGCCGCGCAGGATTCAGCCTGTGGAGCATGGCCGAGGAGCCCTTCGGATTCCACCAATCGGCCGCCAGACGACCGAAATGTTCCGCTTCACGGGGGTCAATCGTAGCTATTGTTGCGTTCGGCATCGCTGGCTCCTATCAGGCACGCCCATCTCTCCCAAGGGCAGGAAACAAGCAACCAGCCATGGCGCGTATCGTAATGAAGTTCGGCGGCACATCGATGGCCGGGATCGAGCGTATCCGCAGCGTCGCCGCCCGCGTCAAACGCGAGTGGGAGGCGGGCAACCAGGTCGCGGTGGTCGTCTCGGCGATGGCGGGCGAGACCGATCGGCTGGTCGGCTTCTGCCGCGAGGCCTCGTCGCTCTACGACCCCAAGGAGTATGACGTGGTCGTCTCCGCCGGCGAGCAGATCACCAGCGGCCTGCTGGCGATCGCGCTGCAGGCGATCGGCGTGCCGGCGCGTTCCTGGCTTGGCTGGCAGCTGCCGGTGCAGACCTCGGACGCCTTCGCCAAGGCGCGGATCGAGGATATCGGCACCGACGCGCTGCTCGCCAGCATGGGGAACGGCGAAGTGGCGGTGATCCCCGGCTTCCAGGGCGTGCACGAGGATCGGATCACCACGCTCGGCCGCGGCGGTTCGGATACCTCGGCGGTGGCGGTGGCGGCGGCGGTGAAGGCCGATCGCTGCGACATCTACACCGATGTCGACGGGGTCTACACCACCGATCCGCGCATCGTGCCCCGCGCGCGCAAGCTGAAGCGCGTGACCTATGAGGAAATGCTCGAACTCGCCAGCGTCGGCGCCAAGGTGCTCCAGACCCGTTCGGTCGGCCTGGCGATGAAGGAAGGGGTTCGCGTGCAGGTGCTCTCGTCCTTCACGGGCGACGACGCGCCGATGGCAGATACATTGCCCGGGACGATGATCGTGGGCGAAGAGGAGATTCAGGACGTGGAACGCCAGCTCATCACCGGCATCGCGCACGACAAGAACGAGGCCAAGATCACGCTGACCGCAGTGCCGGACAAGCCCGGCGCGGTGGCATCGATCTTCACGCCGCTTGCCGATGCCAGCATCAATGTCGACATGATCATCCAGAACATCGCGCACCAGAGCGCCGGCAGCGCCAGCGCGACCGACGTGACCTTCACGGTGCCGGCGGCGGACCTTGCCCGCTCGCTGGAGATCCTGGCGCAGTCGAAGGAATCGATCGGCTTCGACAGCATCAGCCATGACACGCGCGTGGCCAAGGTGTCGGTGGTCGGCGTCGGCATGCGCAGCCATGCCGGTGTCGCCGCGACGATGTTCCAGACGCTGGGCGCGCGCGGCATCAACATCCAGGCGATCACCACCTCCGAGATCAAGGTCTCGGTGCTGATCGAGGAAGACTATACCGAGCTGGCGGTGCGCGTGCTGCACACCGCCTATGGCCTCGACGCGGACGACGTCGCCGCCTGATCCGTGCACGGGGGCGTGGCCGGTCCGGCTACGCCTCCGTCGTCACGACGAGGCGCTGCAGGACGACATTGTCGTCGATGCGCCAGACTTTCACGACATGCGGGCCGGGTACCACCGCGGGGAAGCGCGCGGTGCGCGTGCGGCCGTTCTCCTCGACGGCCTTGTTCCAGTCGCGCTGGGCCTGGGTGGCCGTGGCATTCGGGGCGGGGACAAGGGTATCGGTGAGGAGCTGCACCGGGCCGTCGTTCAACGAGACGCCGATGCGCTGCTGGTTACGGCCAGTGGTGTCGAGCGTCGGCACCAGCTCGAGGGCCACCTCCAGCGGGCCGCCCTTGGAAAGCGTTAGCGCATAGTCGACATGGACTCCGTCCGCCGCAGCGGTGGCGGGGCGACCCTGCGGGAAGGTCGTTACTGCACCCTGCGTGCGGCCGAGATGCGGCACGCGGCGCCAGTTCAGCCCCTTGCCGCCGCTGGCGGATGCGAAGTCCGGCGCCTCGATCACGATCTGATCGGCGGGGAGGGTCGGCGGCACGAAGACGATCGGCGCGGCCTTGCCCTCGACCCGGCGCACCGCCGGCATCACCTGTTGCTTGGGCTCCTGCCAATTGGTGTAGCCGATATGGGTCTGGGCCATCATCCCGTCCCACTTGCCGCCGTTCAGCGCGTGATAGGCGCCGGTGATCTCGGCGTCGCGGGCGAAGGCGCGCTCGGCCTGCTCGGCGAAGACGTTGGCGCGGGCATCGTTCGCCGCAGCGAGGTGGCGGTTCCAGGCGACGGCGTAGTAGAGCCGGTAGACGTTCGCGACCGCGATAATCGGGTGCTCGACCAGCTGAAACCACGCATCGCGCGCATCGGCGGCGATGCGGGTCTTTACCGCCGTCATGTCGCGCTCCAGCGCCTCCCATTCGGCGACCACGCGGCCGAAGTCACCCCCATCCAGCTTGCCATCGCTCCGCACCGGACCCAGCGCGAAACTGTCTGCATCGAGCAACTCGGGTTTCCGCCGCGCGGCGAGCTGGCCATAGCGGGTGAGCAGCGCGCCGATCTTCTCCGCCAGCGCCGGTCCGAACGCCGCGCCGGCCCAGCGCGCCGGATAGGCGGACATCGACTCCAGCGTCATCGCTTGCGGATTCCAGGCTTGGTCGAGGAAGAAGCTCAGCGGATATTCCATCGGCTTGAGGTCGCCGACATTGACGATCCAGATCGTCCGCGCGCCGCGCTGCCAGGCGAGGTCCATCTGCTGCCACGTCTTCTCGATCTGGTTGGTGTTCAGCCACTTGTAGTTGCGCGGCGCGCCCACGTAATCGAAGTGATAATAGACGCCGTAGCCGCCCTTGCGGTTGAGGTCGGCGGTGGCGAGCCGGCGGATCTGGCCCCAATTGTCGTCGGCGAACAGCAGCGTGACGTCGTCGGGCACGCGCATGCCGTGGTCGTAATAGTCCTGCACTTCCTTGTAGAGCGCCCACATCTGCGGCGTCGCCTCGGCCGGGCGCTTCGTCACCTCGGCCAGAATGCTGCGCTGGTCGGCGACGATCTTCTCGAGCAACTCGGTGGCGGTGCCCTCCGCCATCGCCTCGTCGCCGTCGCCGCGCATGCCGACGGTGACCAGGCAGTCATAGCCCTTGCCGTCGCCCTTCGACATCATCCGCTCGATCCCGCCGCGCCAGAAGCGGCGGAGATTCTCGGCATTGGTCGCATAATCCCATTTGCCGCCGGTGACGCCCTGTTCGGTGTTGCGGTGCCATTCCTCCTGTGCGCGGGTCATCGGCTCGTGGTGCGAGCTGCCCATCACCACGCCCATCGCATCGGCCAGCACCATGTTCTGCGGATCGTCGTCGTTGAACGCCTTGCCCCACATCGCCGGCCACAGATAATTGCCCTTCAACCGGAGCAGCAGCTCGAAGACATGGGCATACATCGCGGCGTTGACGCCACCGAAATGCTTCTTGGCCCAGCCGCTGAAGCAGGGATCCTCGTCGTTGATGAAGAAGCCGCGATAGGGCACCCGCGGCTGGTCGCGCCGGCTGCCGGGGGCGAGCGTCACGTCGGCGCGGCGGCGGACCGGCACGTCGGCGAACCAGTGCCAGGGCGAGACCCCGATCCGTTGCGAGACGTCATAGGTGCCATAGACGGCGCCGCGCCGGTCCGACCCGAGGATCACCAGCGCCTGCGGAATGCCGGGGGCAGGGTGGTCGAGCACGATCTGGCGATAGGCTTCCCATTCGCCAGCCAAGTCGCGCGGGTCGATCCGCCCCTGCCGCACCAGCACGTCCAGCATCGGCGAGCGACCGAGCTGGGCGATCAGCACCACCGGGCCCTGCGCGTCGCCCAGCCGCTGGACACGTGCGGGCACAGTGCCGCTGACGCGCGCCAGATCCTGCGCGAACGCGTCCGCGACATGGGTGAGGGCGGGGTCGGCAGCGGCATCGACCAGGACCGTCGCGGGCACACCGCCGCGGATCAGCGGGAATCCGGCGCCCGCAGCGACGAGGCGCAGCGGCTCCGGCGCGGTAGCGGCACGCGCGGCACCGACTACCAGCGTCGCGGCAGTCGACGCGTGCAGCAGCGTACGGCGATCGACCGAAAGGGCGGGATCGACAGGCCCGGACATCGCAACTCCTGGAATTTCTTGTTTTTGGTACCGCTATCATGGCGAGCGGTGCTGCGCCGGGCAAGCGCCAAAGCGGCACGCGCCCCCGATTGCGCCCCCTTGCAGAAACCGGGCTTGCGGCGCTAGGCGCGCGCGATGACCAGCACCTCCACGATCGGCGCCGAGCGCCTGGCCCGCCGCATGGCGCGCGGCTGCGAATTCCTGGGCAGCGAGACCGCCATCCTCGGCGGCGCGATGTCCTGGGTGTCCGAGCGCAACCTCGTCGCCGCAATCTCCAACGCGGGCGGCTTCGGCGTGATCGCGTGCGGCGCGATGAGCCCCGAGCTGCTCGACGCCGAGATCGCCGCGACCAAGGCGCTGACGGACAAACCCTTCGGCGTGAATCTGATCACCATGCACCCGCAGCTGTTCGAGCTGATCGAGGTGTGTGGGCGTCACGGCGTCGGCCATGTCGTGCTCGCGGGCGGGCTGCCGCCGGCGGGCTCGCTCGATGCGATCAAGGGGCATGGCGCCAAGCTGATCTGCTTCGCCCCGGCGCTGAGCCTCGCCAAGAAGCTGATCCGCTCGGGCGTCGACGCGCTGGTGGTGGAGGGTATGGAAGCCGGTGGCCATATCGGTCCGGTCTCGACCAGCGTGCTGGCGCAGGAGATCCTGCCGGAAGTGGCGAGCCAGGTCCCCGTGTTCGTTGCCGGCGGCATCGGCCGCGGCGAGGCGATCGCGGGCTATCTCGACATGGGCGCGGCGGGCGTCCAGCTCGGCACGCGCTTCGCGGCGGCGACCGAGAGCATCGCGCACCCCAATTTCAAGAAGGCGTTCATCCGCGCCTCGGCGCGCGACGCGATCGCCAGCGTCCAGATCGATCCGCGCCTGCCGGTGATCCCGGTGCGCGCACTCAAGAACGCTGGCGGCGAGTTGTTCACCGCCAAGCAGCGCGAAGTGGCGCAGGCGCTGGATGAAGGCACCGTCGCGATGGCCGAGGCGCAGCTCCAGATCGAGCATTACTGGGCGGGCGCGCTGCGCCGCGCGGTGATCGACGGCGATGTCGAGCATGGCAGCGTGATGGCCGGCCAGTCGGTCGGCATGGTCACCAAGGAAGAGCCGGTGGCGACGATCATCGCAACGCTGATGGCCGAAGCCGCGCACGCGCTGGAGAAGCGCGCGGCGTAACCGGATCCTCCCCCAGCTTGCTGGGGGGAGGGGGACCGCCGCCGCAGGCGGTGGTGGAGGGGCCGCCGCGCCAGCGGCGGTACTCCGCTCGAGCCGCAATCCGCGCCTCGCGGCGCGGCCCCTCCACCACGCTGCTGCGCAGCGCGGTCCCCCTCCCCTGCATTCGCAGGGGAGGATCATATTCCGCGCTTTTGCTGCGCACACCGCTTGGCGCGGGTGCGCACAATCTGTTAGCGCTGTCCCATGGCCTTGACCGCAGCCGCCTCCGCCCGGGAAATCCTCACCCGCCTTCACGATCTGATGGCGAAACGGCTGCCGGTCCAATCCAAGCTCAATGCCGTGGTCAACATCATCGGCGAGGCGCTGCACAGCGAGGTCTGCTCGATCTACCTGCTGCGTGAGGGCGTGCTCGAGCTGTTCGCCACGCGCGGCCTGGCGCAGGAGGCGGTGCACGTCACCAGGCTCGGCATGGGCGAGGGGCTGGTCGGCACGATCGCCGCGCATGTCGAGACGCTCAACCTCGACGAGGCGACCAGCCACCCCAATTTCGTCCACAATCCGGAAACGGGCGAAGACCGCTTCCACAGCTTCGCCGGCGTGCCGATCATCCGGCGCGAGCGGGCGGTGGGCGTGCTCGCCGTCCAGCATGTCGATCCGCGGCGCTACGCCGATATCGAGATCGAAGCGCTGCAGACGGTCGCGATGGTGCTCTCCGAGCTGATCGCCAATGCCGAGCTGATCGATGCGGCGGGCGGCACCTCCACCCGGCTCCAGCCGACCGCGGCGGGAACGATCCGCGGCTTCCGCCTCGTCGAGGGCATGGCGCGCGGCGTGGCGGTGTTCCACCAGCCGCGCATCGTCATCGAGCATACCGTCGCCGAGGATACCGAGGCCGAGCGGCACCGCGTCTATGCTGCGTTCGACAAGATGCGCGAGCAGATCGACCGCATGACCAGCCAGGCCGAGTTCGGCGTCGGCGGCGAGCATGAGGAGATCCTCGCCACCTACAAGATGTTCGCCTATGACGAGGGCTGGAGCCGCCGCATCAACGAGGCGATCGATTCCGGCCTGACCGCCGAGGCGGCGATCGAGCGCGTCCAGCAGCGCACCCGCCAGCGGATGCGCGAGATCGACGATCCGCTGCTCCGCGATCGGATGCACGATCTGGAGGACCTGTCCAACCGGCTGCTCCGGATCGTCTCGGGCCAGCTCGGCACCGCGGCGCAGCTGGGGTTGCGGCAGGACTCGATCCTGATCGCGCGCAACCTGGGGCCGGCCGAGCTGCTCGAATATGATCGGCGGCGGCTCAAGGGCGTGGTGCTGGAGGAAGGCTCGCTGACCGCGCACGTCACCATCGTCGCCCGCGCGATGGGCGTGCCGGTGCTGGGGCGCGTCCGCGAGATCCGCCGCGAAGTCGCCGAGGGCGATCTGCTGTTGCTCGACGTCGGCGAGGAAAGCGTGTTCGTCCGCCCGTCGCTGGCGATGGAGGAGGCGTTCGAGGCCAAGCTGGCCCTCAGCCAGAAGCGCCGCGCCGCCTTCGCCCAGCTCAAGAACGTGGCACCGGTCACCAAGGACGGGCACCGGGTGACGCTGATGGTCAATGCGGGCCTGCGCGACGACGTGTCCGCGCTCGATCTGACCGGCGCCGACGGCATCGGCCTGTTCCGCACCGAATTCCAGTTCCTCGTCTCGGCGACCCTGCCGCAGCGCGAGGCGCAGCGGCGGCTCTACCGCGACGTGCTGGAGGCGGCGGGCGACCGGCCGGTAGTGTTCCGTACCGTCGACATCGGCGGCGACAAGGCGCTGCCCTATCTGAACCATGACGAGGATGGCGAGGAGGAGAACCCCGCCATGGGCTGGCGCGCGCTGCGCCTGGCGCTCGACCGCGATGGCCTGATGAAGGCGCAGGCGCGCGCGCTGATCGAGGCGGCAGCGGGGCGGACGCTGAGCGTCATGTTCCCGATGGTCTCCGAACCCTGGGAGTTCGATCAGGCGCGTGCGCTGTTCGAGGCACAGCATGCCTGGCTCGCCGCGCGCGGGCGCAAGATGCCCAACGAGATCCGCTACGGCGCGATGCTGGAGGTGCCGGCGCTGGCCGAGGTGCTCGACCTGCTGCTGCCCAAGCTGCAATTCCTGTCGATCGGCACCAATGACCTCACCCAGTTCCTGTTCGCGGCCGATCGCGCGCACCCCAAGCTGGCGCTGCGCTACGACTGGCTGAGCCCGGCGATCCTGCGCTTCCTCAAGCGGGTGAGCGAGCAGGCGCGCGCCGCAGGCGTGCCGGTGGCGGTGTGCGGCGAGATGGGCGGGCGGCCGCTGGAAGCGCTGGCGCTGATCGGGCTCGGCATCGATCGGCTCTCGATCACCCCGGCGGCAGTGGGGCCGATCAAGGCGATGCTGCGCTCGCTCGATCGCGGCGCAGTGATGGCGGCGATGGACGAGATGCTGCGCCACCCGGAAGCCCCCCTGCGCGACGTGCTGACCGCCTGGGCCGAGGCGCAGGGCGTCGAACTGGCCTGATCGGGCGCGGAATGATTGCGTCCCGGCGTTGACAGCGGCACGGCGCCGGGGGCATCCCCTGCCGCACAGGCGAACGGCACAGGGTCCAACACGTTCGCCGGAGGACAGAATGCAAGGCGATACGCCCGACGATGCCACTCCCGTCTCCGCGCGCCCCGGCGAACGGCTGCGCGCCGCGCGCGAAGCGATGGGGCTGGATCTCCCCGAGATCGCCGCGCGTACCCGCATTCCGCAGCGCCATCTCGAGGCCATCGAGCAGGGCACCTATGCCGGCCTGCCGTCGATCACCTATGCCACCGGCTTCGCCAAGGCCTATGCCCGCGCGGTAAATGCCGACGAGGTCACGATCGCCCGCGACGTGCGGGCCGAACTCGGCCAGATCGAGCGGCCGGTGGTCACCCCGGAATATCCGCTGCAGGAGCCGTCGCGTGCGGCGCCCGGCGGGGTCGTGTGGTTCGGCGTGATCGTCGCGCTGGTGCTCGTGGCGGGGATCGGCATCTGGTACGGCACCAACTGGTTCCGTGGCGGTGCGAGCCAGGGCGACGGGCTGGTCCAGCAGATCGAGCCGACTCCCACGCCGACGCCCGCCGCCCCGGCTCCCGCGCCGAGTCCCACCGTACCGGCGGTCGAGCATGTCACCCTCGTCGCGCGCGGCCCGGCCTGGATCCGCGTGACCGACGCGACCGGCAAGAAGCTGGTGGAGAAGGAGCTTGTCGCCGGCGAGCGCTTTGAAGTGCCCGACGATGCCGATCACCCCCGCATCCGCACCGGCCGCCCGGACCAGTTGCAGGTGCTGCTGAACGGCAGCGAAGTCGCCCCGCTCGGCACCCAGGTGGAAGTGATCGAGGCGGAGCTCACCTCGGCGGCGCTCCGCGCCCGCGGTGCGCCGGGTGCGACTCCGTCGCCGACGCCGAGCGCCACGGCGGCGGTGGCCCCCGCGCGGCTGCCGCGTCGCCGCCCCCGCGCGCCCGTCAGTGCCGATCCCGCGGCGACCCCCGCGACCGGTACCGGCGGCACCACGCCCGGCGGTGACACGCCGAACCCCTGAGGGGCTGGCGCGAGCGGGCGCCGCTTGGCTATAGCGGCGCCACGCCTCCGTTCCCCGGGGGACGCTGAGGGATGTATTGACGATGCGTATTGCTTTCGCAGCGGCACTGGCACTTGCCGCATTCGGCTTCAACGGCGCCGCCCAGGCGCAGGACGCGAATGTCGGCCCGCGCGTCGACAAGCTGGAGCGCGAGATGCGCGCCGTGCAGCGCAAGGTCTTCCCCGGCGGCGCCGGGATGACGGTGGAGCCGCAGATCACCCAGCAGGTGGACAACACCCCGCCGGGCGTGCCCGCGACCACGCCGCTCGCCGATCTCACCCAGCGCGTCGGCGCGCTCGAGGGCCAGATCCAGACGCTGACCGGCCAGGTCGAGCAGAACCAGTATCGCATCCGCCAGCTCGAAGAGGCGTTCGGCGCCTACAAGGCCGCCACCGATGCGCGGATGAAGGCGCTGGAGACCCCGCCGGCGCCCGCCGCCGGCGATGCCGCGCCCGTGGATGGCGACGCTGCCGCCGCGGGCGACGCGAGCCCGCGCCCCGGTGCCGCCGCCAAGCCCTCGGCCGACCGCGCCGCCAAGGTCGCGGCGGTGGAGAAGCCGAGCAGCGGCGATGCCGGCGAGGACCTGTACCTCTACGGCTTCCGCCTGTGGCAGGCGAAGTTCTTCCCCGAAGCGGCCAAGGTGCTCGACCAGTACCGGACCAAGTTCCCGAGCGGCAAGCGCGCGAGCTTCGCCCGCAACCTGCTCGGCCGCGCCTATCTCGACGACGGCAAGCCGAGCCTCGCCGCGGTCGCCTTCTACGACAATTACACCAAGGATCCGAACGGCGAGCGCGCGCCGGACAGCCTCTATTATCTCGCCCAGGCGCTGGTGAAGCTGAACAAGCCCGCCGGCGAGGTCTGCAAGGTCTATGACGAGCTGACCAAGGTCTATGGCGCGACGCTGTCGGCCGAGATGAAGGCAGGCGTCGCCAAGGGTCGTGCCGACCAGCGCTGCAAGTGACGCGTCGCTGAGCGACGCGATCGCGGGCGCGGACGTTACGCGCTTCACCGCCGATTGGCTGGCCGTGGCCGGGCAGGTGCCCGCCGCGGCGCGGCCGATCGGCGTTGCCGTTTCGGGGGGCGCGGACAGTCTGGCGCTGCTGCTGCTTGCCCGTGCGAGCTTCCCCGGTGCGGTCGCCGCGGCCACGGTGGATCACGGCCTGCGCGCCGAATCGGCAGCGGAGGCGGCGTTCGTCGCCACCCTCTGCGCCCGGCTCGGCGTTCCCCATGCCGTGCTGCCGCCTCGTCCGGAGATGCTGGCAGCGGGCAATCTCCAGGATCGCGCGCGGGCGATGCGCTATCGCAGCCTGGCCGACTGGGCAGACACGATCGGCGCGCCCTGGGTCGCGGTGGCGCATCAGCAGGACGATCTTGCCGAGAGCTTGCTGCTGCGCGCGCGGCGCGGCGCCGGGCTGGGCGGGCTGGCGGCGATGGTGCCGTCGCGGCCGCTGCGGGCAGGGGCCGCCGCGCCGCTCCTGGTGCGGCCGCTGCTCGGCTGGTCGCGCGCCGAGCTTGCCGCCCGGGTGCAGGCGGCGGGCATCGCGCCGGTCGAGGATCCGTCCAACCGCCACCCGCGCTTCGATCGCAGCCGGATCAGGCGGCTGCTCGCCGAGACGCCCGAACTGCCCGCCGCGCGGCTGGCGCTGGCGGCGACCAACCTCCGCGATGCCGAGGCGGCGCTCGCCTGGGTGGTGGCGCGGGAATGGACGGCACGTGCCGAACGGCAGGGGCAGGGGCTGCTGCTCGACCTCGCCGATCTGCCGGCGGAACTGCGCCGTCGCCTGGTGGTCCGGGCGCTGGCGACGATCGCCGATGCGCCGCCGCCGCGCGGTTCCGGGCTTGACCGGCTGATCGCGGCAGTCGATGCCGGACGGGTGGCGACATTGGCCGGAGTCGTGGTGCGGCCGGGCGTGCGCTGGCGCTTTGCGCCGGCACCCCCGCACCGCTCACCGTGATCGACGTTGTTCCATTGTCATTAACGCCGCCATGCCTATCTTAGGGCTGGAAAGGTACCGGGTACACGATGAGCGAAAACGGCAAGCAGCAGGGTCCGGAAAACGGGGGGAACAACCCCTGGATGAAGAGCCTGCTCATCTGGGTGGGTATTCTTGCGGCACTGGCGTTGTTCGTCACGCTGTTCGATACGCGGACGGCGCAGCCTACCGGCAATGTGATTCCGTACTCGACCTTCCTCGACAAGGTGCAGGCGGGCGATGTCAAGGACGTCAACATCTCGGTCGGGTCCGGCGTGATCACCGGCAGCACCAGCGAGGGCAAGTTCCGCACGAACAACCCGGGCGACGCCAAGCTCGTCGAGACGCTGCGCGCCAAGGGCGTGGTGATCAACGCGCGGCCCGAGGACCAGCCGTCGATCTGGCAGTATATCCTCGTCCAGTCGCTGCCGTTCCTGCTCTTCCTCGGCATCGCCTTCTTCGTGCTGCGCCAGATGCAGAAGAATTCGGGCTCCGGCGCGATGGGCTTCGGCAAGAGCCGCGCCCGCCTGCTGACCCAGAAGGAAGGCAAGGTCACCTTCGACGACGTCGCCGGCATCGACGAGGCGCGCGAGGAGCTGCAGGAAATCGTCGAGTTCCTCAAGGACCCGTCGAAGTTCGCACGCCTCGGCGGCAAGATCCCCAAGGGCGCGCTGCTGGTCGGTTCGCCCGGTACCGGCAAGACGCTGCTCGCCCGCGCGATCGCGGGTGAGGCGGGCGTGCCCTTCTTCACCATTTCGGGTTCGGATTTCGTCGAGATGTTCGTCGGCGTCGGCGCATCCCGTGTGCGTGACATGTTCGAGCAGGCCAAGAAGTCGGCGCCGTGCATCGTGTTCATCGACGAAATCGACGCGGTCGGCCGTTCGCGCGGCGCGGGTCTGGGCAACCAGAATGACGAGCGCGAGCAGACGCTGAACCAGCTGCTGGTCGAGATGGACGGCTTCGAGGCGAACGAAGGCATCATCATCGTGGCGGCAACCAACCGTCCCGACGTGCTCGATCCGGCGCTGCTGCGCCCGGGCCGCTTCGATCGCCAGGTGCAGGTGCCGCGCCCCGATATCGAGGGCCGCGTGAAGATCCTGCAGGTGCACATGAAGAAGGTGCCGATCGCGCCGGACGTCGATGCCCGCGTCATCGCGCGCGGCACGCCGGGCTTCTCGGGCGCCGATCTCGCCAACCTGGTGAACGAGGCGGCGCTGCTCGCGGCCCGTCGCGGCAAGCGGCTGGTGGCGGCGCAGGAATTCGACGACGCCCGCGACAAGGTGCTGATGGGCGCCGAGCGCCGCTCGATGGTGATGACCGACGACGAGAAGCGGATGACCGCCTATCACGAAGCCGGCCACGCCCTGGTGTTTGCGCACGAGCCGACCGCCGACCCGATCCACAAGGCGACGATCATCCCGCGCGGCTTTGCGCTGGGCATGGTGCAGCCGTTGCCGGAGCGCGATTCGTACAGCTATCACCGTGACAAGATGCATGCCGACATCGCCGTGGCGTTCGGCGGCCGCGTCGCCGAGGAACTGATCTTCGGCTATGACAAGGTGAGCTCGGGCGCCTCGAACGACATCATGCAGGCGACTCGTCTCGCCCGTGCGATGGTGACCAAATGGGGCCTGTCGGACAATCTCGGCCCGCTCGACTTCTCGGAGAGCGAGGACAGCTTCACCGGCTATTCGGTGGCGCGCTCCAAGCCGATGTCGGACGAGACCGCACGGCTGATCGACGCCGAGGTGAAGGCGTTCGTCGAAAAGGGCCTCAACCGCGCGCGGCAGATCCTGGGCGACCATACCGACCAGCTCCACACCATCGCGCTGGCGCTGCTCGAGTATGAGACGCTGACCGGCGAGGAGATCAAGAAGCTGATCGCCGGCGAGACGCTGGATCGCGGCGACCCCACCGGCACGCCGGGCATGCCCGCGGTGGGCGGCACCTCGATCCCCAAGACGCGTAAGCTCAAGGATCCGTTCGGCAACCCGGCGCCGCAGGGGGCCTGACGCTCCCTGGTATTGCCAGGTTCAGCTTTGCACCGATAGAGAACGCTTCCGGGAACCCCTCCCGGGAGCGTTTTTCCTATGCGACGACTGTTTCTGGCGGCCGGTGGACTGATGCTGGTGGCGGTGCCTGCCCAGGCGATGAGCGTGGCCGAGTTTCTCGCCAAGGTGAACGCGCTCAAGGCCAAGGGCGCGATGGCGATGTTTTCGTCGGACGTCGGGGTGCTCAAGCAGGAGATCGACGGCGCGTCGACCGCCTATCGCGGCGACCTCGCTGCGGAGGTTGCGGCGGGCAAGAAGCCGAGCAGCTGCCCGCCGCCCAAGGGGCAGGCGAAGATTAGCAGCAACGATCTGATCGCGGCGTTCGAGAAGATCCCGCCGGCCCAGCGCGGCATGAGCGTAAAGGTGGCCTTCGCTGCGATGATGGAGCAGCGCTTCCCGTGCAAATGATCCTGTAAACATAGGATAGTATTGCGCAAATTCTCGGAACGGCGGTTGTTTGCGGGCGGTTGGTGGATCGCCGTCCGGCATCGAACGACGGGCGCATCGATCACACGAAGCGCAAGGAGCGGACCGATGGACTATCGCAAGCTGGGATTTGGATTGGGCGTTTTCTCGATCGGGCTTGGCATCGCCGAACTCGCCGCATCGAAGCGGATCGCGCGCGGATTGTCGGCGGAAGACCATGACGGCGTGGTGCGGACCTTCGGCGCGCGCGAGCTGTTCGCGGGTGCGGCGTTGCTTGCCGGGCCGGCGCACAGCGTGCGGGTGTGGAACCGCGTTGCCGGCGACGCGATGGACATCGCTGCGCTCGGCCTCGCTGCGCGGCGGGCCCCGCGGAACAAGGCGGTGTGGGGCGCGATCGCCTTCGTCGCGGCGGCAACGGCGATCGATATCGTGACCGCCATCGGGCTGGATCGTAGCACGGGGAAGACGCTGCCGGTGGGGCAGGAGGAGGACGCGGATGCGGCTGGTTCTGCGTCTGCAGAGACGCCGCCGGTGGTCGAGGGCAAGGCTAACTCGATCGAGCCGGGCGGTGCGCAGGCCCTCGCGCCGGCGCTAGGATGACGCCACTCCCCCCCTGCGGGAGC
>NZ_BCTR01000054.1 GCF_002091475.1 Sphingomonas azotifigens NBRC 15497 | reverse complement strand
GACGGGTTCATCATCGTCGACCCGGTCAAGTTCCCGACGGCCTTCGCCGCGGATGTCGACATTTCGATCACCGGCTTCATGGCGGCGTCGCAAGTCCCCTGGGGCCTGGCCGCGGTGCAGACCAAGCTGACGACGGCGGCGTGGCACGACAAGCCGGTCCGCTGGATGCTGACGACGCAGGACCATATGGTCTCGCCGACCACCCAGCGCTTCATGGCGACCCGCGCCAAGGCCAAACTGACCGAGATCAACAGCAGCCACGCAGTCATGCTGTCCCACCCGAAGGAGGTAGCTGCCTTCATCGAGGCTGCGGCCACCGACGCCAACTAGTCCTTCCGCGCCGAGGACGGCGTACCGCTGCGCCGTCCTAAAGTACAAGCCAGCTCGAGGGTTCGGAAATCCATTTAGCCAAAGGGAGATGCTGCCATGGCAACGCACCGGAAAGGCCGTTGTGCCTGCGGCACGGTCACGTTCGAGTTCGATTTCGATCCCACCTTCGTCGCGATCTGCCACTGCCTTGACTGCAAGAAGGCGTCCGGCGGTGAAGCTGCGACCTGGTTCGGCGTCCCCACGACCACCTTCAGGGTCACGGCGGGCGCCGACCAGACGAAGGGCTTCCTATATGTCGCTGACTCCGGGAAGAGGCTCACCCGAAATTTCTGCACCGAATGCGGTGCGCGACTCTTTACGAGCGACTTGGAAGGCTTCCCAGAACTGACGTTCATCCAAATCGGCTCGCTTGACGATCCGAGCGGCATTCGGCCCGTGCTGGAGATGTTTGTGAAACGCCGGCTGGATTGGCAGAAGCCGCTCGATCTGCCGCAATTCTCGGATATGCCGCACTGATGCAGCAGCGATACTAATCGCCGTGGTCGCTGCCTGCGCACATGGTACCGCGAAGTACCTCGATCCCCGACCGGGCAGGCGGCCGATCCAATTCTATGCTAACGGAGAGGTAGATGATCGATGCACCAGGTACGTCAAAGTTGGTCAACCGTCGTTAGGCGATCACGTCGGGCGGTGCCACGATACTTGCCTCCGCCCTGTTCGCCGCGACCGGATCGACCGGTGCTGCCACCGCCGCCCTGGGCGAAGCGCCAGCCTGACCCAGGTGCGTAGCGCCACCTTGCGCATCGACTATGGCGACGTCCGATTCCTCGTCGACCCGGTATTGGCGGATAAGGACACCTATCCCGGCTTCGAAGGAACCGCAAACAGCCAGCGCCGCAATGAGCGAATTCCTGGGCGACACCGGGCCGAAAGCGGCAGCCCCTCCGGCTGCGAAGGGGCGGCGATCGGCATATCAGGTGCGCGGTATCAAGCCGGGGCCGTCGTCTTCTCCAGAGCGGCAAGCAGTTCCTTGGCCAGCGGAGCCGCCGAAGCAGGATTCTGCCCAGTGATGAGGCGCCCGTCGACGACGACATGCGCTTCCCAATTTCCGGCGGACGAATACTGGGCACCCTCGGCGCGAAGCGCATCTTCGAGTTCGTAGGGCACGTCGGCCGCCGCATAGTCCAGCTCCTCCGTCCTAGAGAAGCCCGTCACCTGCTTGCCCTCGACGAACGGCTTGCCGTCACCGATGTCGACGCCGAGGAGCGAGCAAGGCCCATGGCAGACCGCCGTCACGATCTTGCCGGTGGTCCAGGCCCGCACGACGGCCCGCTGCACGTCGGCGTTGCGCTGGATGTCGACCATCGGCCCCAGTCCGCCGGGCACGAGGATGGCGTCATAGTCGGCGGCATCGATCTCGGACAGCTTGCGGCTTCGATTTAGCCGACGGAACGCCTTGCTTTCGAAGAAAGCCTTTTGTGCCGGATCGCTCTCGTCATAGGCGTCGAAGGGTGTCCAGCCGCCCGCGGGAGACGCAAACTCCACAGCGACCCCCGCCTTGTCGAGCACGTCGAACGGATGCGCGACTTCGGCAAAAAAGAAGCCGGTCTTGCGGTGGTTGGGGCCGATCTCGGCGGCATTGGTCACGATGAACAGAACATGCTTTGTCATTGCATTCTCCAGTTTTCGTCGGGATCTGTCGCGTAAAAGCGTTAAAGTCGGGCGGCCGACCCCGGTTCTGGGGTGCCACAGCCGCCGAGCATCGGCGTTTCCGCGCCGCATGCGCGCAAATCTTATTGCCGGCTCCACGGAACCCATAGTCAGCTAGGGTAAATCTAAGTAAAGCGGGCCGCTGACGGCTGCCTGGCAGGCAGCTCGAGCGGGTATGCGATCTGCTTGCCGAGCAATCCCGCGACAGAGCGATTGAGGATCGCCCCCTGACGCCGCGCGCTTCACCCGGCGCGAGTACGGCCAGCGCATGCGCGATCCCCGGGCGATCTGCACAAGGCCGATGCGATATCTAGCGTTGTTCGGCGATAGCTTCGGCGAGACATTCGGACCGTGAGGACATCATGCCCGAAACCCATTGGACCCTGACTCTTGACGATGCAAAGCGGATGCTCGACGCGGCCGAAGCTGCGGCTGTTCAGACCGGCCTGCCGTACAACATCGCCGTCGTCGATCGCGGCGCGCACTTGGTCGCGTTCGCGCGGCAAGACGAGGCGCTGATCGGTAGCATCGAGCTTGCGATCGACAAAGCGAAGACCGCCTGCTTCTTTGCCCAGCCGACCGCAAACCTCGCGACGCTCGCTGCGCCCGGCGGCCCGCTTTTCGGCATTCAGGAAAGCAATGCCGGCCAAGTCGTCATCTTCGGCGGCGGCGTACCGGTTTGGATCAACGGGCATATCGCTGGCGCCGTCGGCGCCAGCGCGGGAACGATCGAACAGGATCTCCAGGTTGCCGAGGCCGCCGTCGCTGCCGTTTCGACGCCCCAACCAGAGGAAAGGAAACCTTCATGAAGGCCGCGCGCATTCTGGAATACCGCAAGCCGCTGGTGCTAGAAGATATACCGATCCCGGACATCCAGTCCGACGAGGTGCTGGTGAAGGTGGAAGCGTGCGGCATGTGCCGATCGGACGTGCTGCTCGTCGACGGCTTCTTCCAATCCTATGCCGACATTCCGCCACCCGTGATCCCGGGGCACGAAATCACCGGCACGCTCCATAAGATCGGCAGCCTGGTGCCGAAGGTGGCCGGGCTGGAGGAGGGCGACCATGTGGTCGTGTCCCCCGGCTGGGGTGACGGCATCTGCCGCCACTGCCAGGTAGGCAACACCCATATCTGCCCGAACGTTCGCTGGCCAGGATTCGGTACCTATGGCGGTTTCGCGGAATATATTCCGGTCCCGGCGCGCTACGTGATCAAGGTGCCGAAGCGATTGGCGTTCGAGCAGATCGCCCCGCTCACCGACGCAGGTCTCACGCCCTATCGCGGCATCAAGAAGATCCGGGACGCCGGCGGCCTTGGGCCGGACCGGGTGATCGGGGTATTCGGGATCGGCGGGATCGGCGTCTACGCCGTGCAATATGCCAAGCTGCTGGGAGCGGGCGCGACGGTGGTCGCTTTCGGTCGCAATGCGGAAAAATTGGCGGTGGCGAAGGATTATGGCGCCGACCATCTGATCGCGATCAAGGATAAGTCCGAGAAGGGTATTGCGGGCGAACTGGAACGGGCTACCGGCCAGGCCAAGCTCGATGCTATCATCGATTGCGCAGGCGCGACCGAAATGATGCAGATGGGGTTCGGCTTGCTCGGCATCGCGGGCCATTATGCCGACGTCGGCTTCGTCGGCGATCGCATCGACGTGCCGCTGTTCCCGCGCGTGAGTGGCGAGCAAACCTTCCACGGATCGTTCTGGGGCAACAATGCCGACTTGTCCGAGGTCCTGGCGCTCGCCGCCGAGGACAAGATCAAGCACACCATCACCACGATCCGCTTCGATCAGATCAACGAATATATCGACCGGCTGCGCGATGGCGAGATCGTCGGGCGCGCGGTGGTGAAGTTCTGAGCCACCGTCCTCGCTTCGCTGACAAGGAGTTTCCGACCATGATAGACCAGCAAGCGGCCGGGCTGTTCGCGCCGGGGCGGATCGGTGCCATTCCCGTCGCCAATCGCATCGCGATGGCGCCGCTCACCCGTTCGCGCGCCGGCATGGACGGCGTGCACACGCCGCTTGCGATCGACTATTACCGCCAGCGTGCAAGCGCGGGGCTGATCGTCAGCGAAGCGACCAACATCTCGCGACAGGGGCGTGGCTATGCCCTGACTCCGGGCATCTATACGGATGCGCATGTCGAGGCATGGCGATCGGTGACAGAGGCGGTGCATGAAGCGGGCGGCCGTATCGTGTTGCAGCTCTGGCACGTCGGCCGTATGTCGCACACCAGTTTGCAGGCTGGTGGGGCGGCACCGGTCGCTCCCAGCGCCATCCAGGCGGGAGACACGGTGTTCACCGAGCGCGGGCCCGAGCGCCCCTCCATGCCGCGCGCGCTGGAGACCGACGAAATCCCCGGCATTGTAGAAGACTATCGCCGGGCGGCAATCCGTGCGCGCGATGCCGGCTTCGACGGTGTCGAGGTTCACGCCGCCAACTGCTACCTCCTCGAGCAATTTCTCCGCGACAGCACCAACCATCGCACCGACCGCTATGGAGGATCGCGGGAAAATCGCGCGCGCCTGCCGATCGAGGTCGTGCAGGCGGTGGCCGCCATATGGGGTGCGGATCGGGTAGGCCTGCGCCTGTCGCCGATCACCCGCGCCACCGGCGACACGCCGCTCGATAGCGATCCGCAGGGGACCTATGGCTATCTGGCGGAACAGCTCGGCCAGCTGGGGCTCGCCTATCTCCATTGCGTCGAGGGGCAGACGCGCGGTGCAAATGCGGCGGCGGCGTTCGACTTCAAGGCGCTGCACGCCGCGTTCGGTGGCGCATATATCGCCAACAACAGCTACACGCGCGAGCTGGCGATCGCAGCGATCGACAGCGGCCATGCCGATATGGTCGCGTTCGGCCGCCCCTTCATCGCCAACCCCGATCTGGTCGAGCGGCTGCGGCGCGACGCTCCGTTGGCCGAAGCGGCGCCGGAGACCTATTATGGCGGCGGTGCGGCGGGCTATACCGACTTTCCTGCCCTGGCGGCGGCTTGAGCCATGGCTAATTCGGCTCAGGCCAATGGCGGCGTCGCGACCGATCTTCGCCGCCTCAACCCGATGGAGCGGATCTATCAGCCGCAATGCGATGCCGTGCGCACGCATTGTCAGAAGGCATCGGAGCGCCGCAACCGTAGCCTCACCCTCTTTGCGCTGGCGCTCGGCAGTTTCTGCATTGGCACCTCCGAATTCGCCAGCATGGGCATTCTCCAGCTTTTCTCGGCGGATCTCAATATCGGCATCCCAGCCGCGACCAACGCGATCACGGCCTATGCGCTGGGCGTCATCGTCGGCGCGCCGCTGGTCACCCTGGCAGCCGCGCGGCTCAACCGGCGCACGCTGCTGCTCGCGCTGGTGGGGTTGTTCATCCTGGGCAACATCGCCTCTGCCCTGGCGCCTAGCCTTCCGCTACTGATGGCTGCGCGGTTCGTCAGCGGCATGCCCCAAGGCGCCTATTTCGGTGCGGGGGCGGTTGTCGCCTCGTACATCGTCGGACCCGGTCATGCGGGCAAGGCATTTGCCATGGTCATGACCGGGCTGACCGTCGCGACGATCGTCGGCTCGCCGCTCGCCACCTTTCTCGGGCAGACGCTGGGATGGCGCGAGACCTATCTGGCAGTATCGGGAGTAGCGGCACTCGCGCTCCTGTCGCTGCTCCGCTGGGTGCCGCGGGCCGAAGCGCTGAACGGCGCGCCGGTGCTGCGAGAGCTTCGCGCGTTGCGCAAGCCTAGCGTGTGGGGCGTGATGCTGGTCGGGGCGATCGGCGTCGCAAGCATCTTCGCGGTTTACACCTTCATCGGTCCGCTCGTGACCGATGTCGCTGGGCTCGAGCGCGGGTGGATCCCGTTGGCACTGGCGCTGTTCGGATTGGGCATGACGGCCGGCAATCTGCTGGGTGGCCGGATCGCGGATGGCGATCCGGTACGGGGCATCGCCATCGGCTATGGCGCCGCGCTCCTGGTGCTGATCGTCCTGGCGGTCGGCGGCACGGATCCCTGGGTGCTCTTCCCGGCGATGTTCGGCGTGGGCGCGACGATGATGACCGCGATCCCCACGCTGCAGGTGCGGCTCACCCGCTTCGCCCCCGAGGCGCCCTCGCTGATGGGTGCGATGAACCTCGCTGCCCTCAACGTCGCCAATGCGCTGGGTGCCTGGGCCGGCGGCCTTGCGATCGGCGCCGGAGCGGGCTTGCTGGCTGCGGTTTGGGCGGGCTTCGGCCTCACCTTGGCGGGCCTTGCCATTTACGGAGTCACCTTGCTGGCGGCTCGCGGACATCGCTCCGCGGCGTGACCAGCCCCAGAGAGGAACGAAACGCATGCGTGTCAGAGAAAGTTTGAGAAGCGGTCCGCTCGGCTTCGGCACTGCGCCCCTGGGCAACATGTTCCGCGACATTCCCGAAGACGAGGCATTGGCGACGGTGGATGCCGCCTGGGCGGCGGGCACCCGCCTGTTCGACACAGCGCCTTTCTACGGCGCGGGACTGTCCGAAATTCGCCTCGGCAAGGCCCTGCGTGACCGGCCGCGCGGAGAATATGTGCTCACCACCAAGGTCGGCAGACTCATTCTCGACGAGGTTGAAGATCCCGGCGCGCGTGATCAGGGCGAGAAGGGAGACATCTTCCGCTATGGTCGCCCCAACAAGATCGTGCTCGACTATTCGGCGGACGGCACCCGGCGCTCGATCGAGGACAGCCTGAAGCGGCTGCAGGTCGACCGGATCGACTTCGTCTGGGTGCACGACGTCGCGCAGGACTTCCATGGCGATCGCTGGATCGGCATGTTCGAGACAGCGCGCACGGGGGCGTTCGTGGCCCTCGACCAACTGCGCGACGAGGGCGTGATCCGCGGTTGGGGACTGGGGGTCAACAAGGTGGAGCCGGTCGAGATCCTGCTCGACCTTGCGGAGGTGCGCCCCGATGCGACGCTGCTCGCCGGCCGCTATTCGCTGCTCGACCATGAGCGCGCCCTTCAGCGGCTGATGCCGACCGCTGCGGCGCGCGGGTTCGACATCGTCGTGGGCGGGCCCTACAGCTCGGGCGTGCTCGCCGGGGGCAGCCATTTCGAATATGGCGCGATCCCGCCCGCCATCGCGACGAAGGTGGAGCGGATCAAGGCGCTGTGCGCGCAGTTCGACGTGCCGATCAAGGCAGCGGCTCTCGGCTTCGTGCTGGCGCACCCGGCCGTTGCCGCCGTGATCCCGGGCGCCAGCAAGCCGGAGCGGATCCGCGAGGACCACGCCGCACTCGCGGCCAGCGTGCCCGGCGGCTTCTGGCAATCGCTACGCGACGAGGGCCTGGTAGCCGCAAGCGCGCCGCTTCCGATCGATCGCTGAGGAGCAAGGACATGGCGAGCGCTTCCGCGAGCATCGAACTGGCCGTTCCTGCCGATGTGGCATGGCGCCGTATCGGCGGCTTCGACGCATTGCCCGACTGGCTGCCCTTCATCACCCGCTCCGTGCTCAGCGAGGGTGGCCGGGTACGCCATCTTACCACCGCCGATGGTGCGACCATCGTCGAACGCCTGATGACCTATGACGAGGCAGGGCGCAGCTACAGCTATCACATCCTGGAAGCGCCATTCCCGCAGACGGCGTATCTTTCCACCCTCCGCGCGGTCCCGATCGGGCCAGAGCGGTGCCGGGTCGATTGGCTGGGCGGTTTCTCACCCGAAGGGGTCAGCGAAGCGGAAATCTCGCAGCTGTTCGAGGGCATCTACGAGCAGGGCCTGCAGGGCCTAGTCCCACAATTTCCGGTAGCATGATCGAAGGAGGACGACATGATCGACGTAGTGCAGGCCTTCGACCGGCAACTGATCGAGCAATTACCGAGTGATGATGCGAACGCGCTGGAGGCAAAGCTCGCGCGCGCCGCGGCCCTGCATGCGGATCGCCGGCTGTGGCTGAAGCCCTTCGAACGGATCGCCATTCTTCGCAGGCTTGCCGGACTGGTAGAGGCGGAGCGGCAGGCGTTCGGAGGATTGATCGCGCGTGAGGGTGGCAAGCCTCTGACCGATGCGCTGGTGGAAACCGACCGCGCGATCGACGGCATCCGCAACGCCGCCGATATGCTGCGCGTGCGCGGCGGCACCGAGATCCCGATGGAGCTCACTCCCGGCAGCAGCGACCGGCGCGCCTGGACGATACAGGAGCCGATCGGCGTCGTCGCCGCGATTTCGGCGTTCAACCATCCGTTCAACCTGGCCGTCCATCAGGTCGCGCCAGCGATCGCAACCGGTTGTCCCGTGATCATCAAGCCGGCAACCGCGACGCCGCTCTGCGCGCGCAGGCTGCTGCAGCTCGCGGCGGAAGCGGGGCTGCCCGATGGCTGGGCGCAACTGTTCCTCCCTGCCGGTAGCGGCCTTTCGCAGCAGCTGGCGACCGATACACGCGTTGCCTTCCTGAGCTTCATCGGTTCGGCGCGGGTGGGTTGGCAGCTTCGGGCCAGCCTGCCGCCGGGCACGCGCTGTGCGTTGGAGCACGGCGGAGTCGCTCCGCTGATCATAGATCGTAGCGCCGATCTTGAAGCGCTGATCGAACCCGTCGCAAAGGGCGGCTATTATCATGCCGGTCAGGTCTGCGTATCCGTGCAGCGCATCTACGTGCACGAAGCGCTGAAGCATGAATTCATTGAGCGGTTCGCCGATCGGGTTTCCGAACTGCGTACCGGTGACCCGACGCTGCCCGAGACCGAGGTGGGCCCTCTCATCCATCCCCGCGAGGCAGATCGAGTGGCGAATTGGATCGCTGAGGCAGTGGAAGGCGGGGCGCGGCTTATTGGCGGCGGGCGGCTACGTGACACGACGCTGCAGCCCACGATCCTGGTCGAGCCTTCGCCCGATACGAAGGTCTCGCGCGAGGAGGTGTTCGGTCCAGTGACCTGCGTCTATGGCTTCGATACCCTCGACGACGCGATTGCGCGCGCCAATGCGCTTCCCGTGGCCTTCCAGTCGAGCATCTTCACGCGCGACCTCGACGTCGCGCTCGATGCAGCCGAGCGGCTCGATGCTTCTGCCGTGATGATCAACGATCACACTGCCTTTCGCACCGACTGGATGCCGTTCGCCGGCCGTCGCGCTTCGGGCTATGGCGTTGGCGGCATCCCGTTCACGATGGAGGAGATGAGCGCCGAGAAGATGATCGTTTTCAGGCGCTGAACCGAGGCCCGTGATTTGCTGTTGGGAGAGCCGCTCTAGGCGGCTGCCGGCTCGCCGTACGTCTCTCCCGACATCGGTGGCGCGGGCCGGAATAGCGTCCGATCCCGCGCGACCAGACTCTCGATCGCCGACATCAACGCACGAACCTTGGGCAGATTGGCCAGATCCTCGTGCACCGCGATCCAATAGCTTCGCTCGAAGCGGACTTCCTGCGGAAGCACCCTCTCCAGCATCGGATGTTCGCGCGCGACAAAGCAGGGCAGCGCCGCCAGCGCATAGCCGCTCAGTGCCGCACCGAGCTGGACAGTCAGGTTGGTCGTCCGGTACTTCACCTTCATGGACTCAAGATCACCGGGCAGGAGGTCCAGCGCGTCGGTGAAGAGCAGTTCCTTGATGAAGCCGCACCAAGTCTCCTCGCGCAAGGAGTCCAGGGAAGCCGGCCGCGTGCGGTTGGCGAAATAGGCAGGCGCTCCATACACGCCGAACTCTACGTCGATCAGCTTCTTGAAACGAATGTCGCCCGTCGACGGGCGGTCTAGCGAGATCACCAGATCTACCTCCCGCGCAGCGAGCGAGAAGGCGCGGGGCAGGGCGACCAGTTCGATCTCCAATCCCGGGTGCAGCGCCGTGATCGCCGCAAGCCGGTGCGCAAGGAAATGTGCCCCGAACTCTTCGGTGGTGCCCAATCGCACTGCACCGGCGATGCGGCGACGTTCGCTCGCCAGGCTCAGGACCTCACGGAAGATGATCGACTCCAGCTTCTCCGCGGCAGCGGCGAGTCGTTCGCCCTCGGCGGTCAGCGTCAGCCGGCGGCCTGCACGTTCGAACAACTGCAGGTCGGTCTCGCGCTCCAGGCGGGCAATGCGGCGGCTGATCGTTGAATGATCCATTCGCAACGCGCTCGTCGCCGCAACCATGGTTCCTTCGCGCGCGACTTGAAGGAAGACACGTATGTCACTCCATTCCATCGTAAGTTCCAGTACAGCTTGGGCGGCCGAGCCAATTCGGCGCGTTGCTGCTCTACGTCACTTCGTGCAAACGATCCCGTTAAACGAAGTTAATCTGCATGACTCGAGATTCATCGGGCGAACAGCGCCCGTTCCGCCGCGAGCGCGGCGCATACTGCCGGTCTCGCGGCCACCTGCCTTCGCCAGCGGTCGAGGTTGTCGAAGCGGGGGATGCCGGATTCGAGTGCGGCGATCACGGTCCAGGCGTGGATATCGGCGATAGAATAGTCGGAGGGCCCGACGAACGGGTGGAGCGCTAGGTAGGTGTCGAGCAACGCCAGGCTTCGCCCCAGCCGTCCGAGCAGGATTTTCAGTTCAGCCGTAGAAGCGACGCGGCGGAGCCCAAGCACGCTGGGCTGAAGAGAGTAGCTGATGAACTCCATCCGCTCGATCAGCCGGAACCATTCCCAGTTGCTCAGCGCTGGAAGAAGTGTCGTGCCGGCTTGCTGTGCAGCGAAATGCAACAGCGGGATTGTGCCCTGCAGCGTCACGCCATCGCTGCGTTCAAGCAGCGGCATGTCCGGCAGCGGTGTGAGGAAGCCGAGGTCGCGTCCGTCGCGGGCAATGCCCGAAATGGCGTCTACCGCAACTAACTCGGCCGCAATGCCTGCCTCCCGGAAGGCGATCTGGGGCGCCAGGCTGGCAGCCCCGGGGCAGCAATAGAGGCGCATTCTTCTACCCTCGCAGCGGTGGCGGGACGCCATTCGCGTGCGACGTCCACCGCATGCTTTCAACCGCCGATTTCACCAGAGCCAGTTGCACTCTCGCCGCGTGTTTCGGTTCCCTGCGGAATGGTGCAGCGCTGCACAGGTCTATCGCGGTGTCTGCCGTTGTCCGCCGGACCAAGATCTTCAATTCCTCGACGGGTTGTCGCGCGCCGGACGCGTGGTGAGCATGAGCAAGGGAGACCGACGATGACCGAAGATGAACGCGGGATCGATAATCCGGCACGGCGCGACATGCTACGCACTGCCGGCGCGGTAATGCTGGCAGGTGCGGCCGGCGAGACGGTGGCGCAGGCGGCGCCACGCACGGGACAGGCCGGCGGTCCGGGACTTGGGCTGCGCCTGCAGGGCGTCCAGCATTTCGGGCTGACCGTGCAGAACATGGAGCGCGCCTTCGAATTCTATACCCAGGTGCTCGGGGGAACCGAGGTCTTCCGGCACGGCGATTTCCAGGGCGATGCGGTGCAGAACACGCTGCTTGCCGACCAGGAGATCGTCGCCGCCGAAAAGCATGTCGCGCCCGCGACGATCGGCGTGCCCGATCTGCGCGGCGGCACCCAGCGCCTGGACGTGCGCTTCGTTCAATTCGACAATGTCGTGATCGAGCTTCTCCAATATCGCAATGCCGACGAACCAATGGGCAGTCCGAACAGCTTCGCAGAGCCGGTGCAGCACATGAGCCCCGCCTTTCCGAGAATGATGCACATCTGTTTCTATGTGCGCGATGATGTCGACTTCAATCAGTTCATCGCGGACCTTGAGGCGGAGAGCGCTCGGCGCGGGATGAACCAGGTGCGCGCCAATCGCACCATCCGGGTTCGCAGCGAGTCGGAGCGCAAGGCTGCGCCGCAGAGCAGCAACACGAACCGCGTGACGCAGGCGCCGTCGGACGGCTGGGAGCTGATCTACTGCAAGGGACCGGAAGGGGAGCAGCTTGAGTTCGTGAAAGCACTGGGTCCGGTGAAGAAGCGCTTTGCCGATGCGCTCGCCAAGCGCCAGCGGGCAGTGGCGGGACGGTAAGGAGAGAACTACTATGTGGATGTTCCGATTTGGTGCCGCCGCGCTGGCAAGTGCGTTGGCATTCGCCACGCCGGCGGCCGCTCAGCACAGCGGCGTCGACTATGCCTCGATCCCGACCGGGGCCTATTCGATCATCGCCGAGGTACAGGCGAAACCGGGCAAGGAGGCAGCGCTGCGCGAAGCGACGCTACCGCTCGTCGCTTTGGTGCGCAGCGATCCAAAGAACCTCGTCTACTTTCTCCAGGAGGATCGCGAACGGCCTGGGCATTTTGTGTTCTACGAGGTCTTCGCCACCAAGGCAGATTTCGAGGCACACAACGCGATGCCCTACGTGAAGGCTTGGTTCTCGGAGCTCCCGAAACTCGCAGAGGGCAACGTCGTGGTGCATCGCATGCGGGTCCTCGTGAAATAGAAGTTGGGATGCCGACGCAGCAGCGCCATTAACTGGCCTTGGAAAAGTGGAGATGTCCCTGAGGTGAAAGGCGAGCTCCATCACGAAACAGCGGCCAGGGTTCGCAGTTCACCAGTTCCGCGTTCCCCGCCGTCCTGCACCGCGAGCAAATCGCCATCAGCATGGACGGAGAGGGGCGCTGGCGCGCCATAGTATTCGTGGAGCGCCTCTGGCGCTCGGTGAGATACGAGGAGTATACCTCAACGCCTATGCCTCAGTCCCCGAAGCCCGTTCAGGCATCGGCCGCTACATCGGTTTCTACAATGCCCTACGACCGCATTCCGCGCTTGGGGGGGGCGAACGCCAGACCAGGTATACTTCGGCCAGCCGCTTCTCGCAGCGGCATGATCGACCAACGGCCATCCACTTATCAAAGCCGCGAGCCTGTGCAGACAAACCGAACCACCTCTGTCATCTGGTTTTGTGCGTCCCCAGCTATGGGCCGCATATCTGTCGTTTGAGAAAACTGTACATAGCTTCCTCGCTTCGGACCTGAGTCGTCATCCCAGTGGCAAGCCGACGTATGGCGCTGTTGGCGCGAGTGCGCTGAGAGACGCCCGCGATCGTGCAAATCCGCGACCAATATTATGGCCGAGATTATGTCCAACTACCAAATTTGCTAAAAAAACCAATGAATTCAATGGCGGCTGGTGGAGCTGAGGGGAATCGAACCCCTGACCTCTGCAGTGCGATTGCAGCGCTCTCCCATCTGAGCTACAGCCCCGCCGCCTTGGTCCCGGGCTGGCCCGGGAGGCGCTCCCCTTAGCGAGCCGAAACGTGCGATGCAACCGGCTTGTCGCATCTTCCCGCCGGATTCGTATCGCGGACGACGAAGTGCCTGTGACACAGGTTAAAATTCGCGGAACCCATCCGCCCCTCCGCTCGCTTGAACGCTGCGTGACGGCAAGCATGCCGCAGCCGCCGACATCTCAGCAGGAGAGATACGATGGACGACCGCAACAATCGCTACGGCCCCTATGGCCCCGCCGGTTACAACGACAGCAGCAGCCAGGGCGACTATGGCCGGGATTACGGCTCCGGCCGCGATTACACCTATAGCAGCGCGCGCGACTATGCCGCCGCCGGCGAACTCGGCCGCGGACGCGACCGCAATCGCGGCGACGACTGGAACCGCGGAAGCTCGGACTGGCGCAACCAGGATCGCTCCAGCTATGGCGCGCAGGGTTACGGCCAGCGCAACCAGGAGCGCAGCGGCTGGAACGACGGCGACCGTGACTGGAGCGACCGCGGCTCGCGCAGCTACGACAACGATGGCGGGTACTCGGGCCAGGATCGCGATCGCGACTATGGCCAGCGCAACTATGGCAACAGCGACTGGGGCAGCCGCGATTCCTTCGCGCGCAGCTATGGCCAGCAGGACCAGGACCGTTCGCGCTATGGCCGCCAGGACCAGGGTCGCAGTGCCTATGGCTATGATCGCGCCCGCGGCGGCGAGGACCTGCGCGGCTATGACCGCGACCGCGGCTTCTTCGACCGCGCCGGCGACGAGGTCCGGTCGTGGTTCGGCGACGAGGAAGCGGAACGCCGCCGCCGCCAGGACCAGCGCTACGACGAGCAGCAGGCACGGAACGAAGGCCATTCGGACAGCCACTATGGCGAGTGGCGCCGCAGCCGGATCCAGGAATTCGATCGCGACTATGACGAATATCGTCGCGAGAACGCCCAGCGCTTCCACAACGAGTTCGACAGCTTCCGCACCGAGCGGACCGGCCAGCGCGACGCGCTTCGCCGCGTGACCGAGCACATGGAAGTGCTCGGTTCGGACGGCAGCCATGTCGGCACCGTCGACAAGGTGCGCGGCGACCGCATCATCCTGACCAAGACCGACACCGATGCCGAGGGTCGCCACCACTCGATCCCTTCGCGCTGGATCCAGACGGTCGACGACAAGGTGACGCTGCGCAAGACCGCCGAGGAAGCCAAGAACCATTGGCGCGACGAAGAGCAGTCGGGCGCACTGTTCGGCGAGGACAAGAACAAGTCCAGCGCCACGACCACCGATCAGAACGCCACGCGCGACGGTTCGCAGGACTGGAGCACGACCGGCAATCTGAATTCGAGCTTCAAGGGCACCTATTAAGGTCCACTGAGGCAAAGCAAGGGGCCGACCGGCACTGCCGGACGGCCCCTTTTCGTTGAAGCGTTCTCTCCTGGGGGCAGGGCTATCGCATTTGGCCCCTCGTCCCCCTCACCCTTCCCACCGCCTGCAGCGGCGGGCCCCTTCCCTCTCCCACAAGGGGAGAGGGAGGGAGCGCCGAAGGCGCGGAAGGGTGAGGGGGACTTCAGCGCACCCTGCCCGCCAGGAGGAGGAAGCGGTGGAGCTGCGCCAGTTCGCCCTTCATCCGATCAAAGGTCGACGCGGTCGGCGTTCATCACCTTGGTCCAGGCCTTGCCGAACGCTGCGACGAACGCCGCCTCGGCATCGTCGGTCGCATAGGCTTCGGCCAGTGCGCGCAGCTGCGAATTGGACCCGAAGATCAGGTCGACGCGGGTGCCGGTCCACTTGGTCTCGCCGGTCTTGCGATCCTTGGCAACGAAGCTGCCGTCGCCCTGCGCTTCCCACTTCGCAGTGAAGCTGGTGGCCAGCAGGTTGCGGAAGAAGTCGTTGCTGAGAGTTTCGGGGCGGTCGGTGAACACCCCGTGCTTCGACTCGCCGTGGTTGGCGCCGAGCACGCGCAGGCCGCCGACCAGTACGGTCATCTCCGGCGCGGTGAGCGTCAGCAGCGCGGCGCGATCGACCAGCAGTTCCTCTTCCGACCAGCCGCTCGTCTGTCCGGCATAGTTGCGGAAGCCGTCGACCTTGGGTTCGAGCGGTTCGAAGCTGTGCGCGTCGGTCTGCGCCTGGCTGGCATCGGTGCGCCCCGGCGCGAACGGCAGGTGCAGGTCATGCCCGGCCTTCTTCGCCGCGGCTTCCACCGCCGCCGTGCCGCCGAGCACGATCAGATCGGCGAGCGATACCTGCTTGCCGCCGCTCTGGGCCGCGTTGAACTTGCCCTGGATGCTTTCCAGCACGCCGAGCGCCTGTGCGAGCTCGGCCGGCTCGTTCACCGCCCAGTCCTTTTGCGGGGCAAGCCGGATGCGCGCGCCATTGGCGCCGCCGCGCTTGTCCGATCCGCGATAGGTGCTGGCCGAAGCCCAGGCGGTCTTCACCAGCCGGGCGATCGACAGCCCCGAGCCGAGGATCTCGGCCTTGAGCGCAGCGACATCGGCATCGTCGATCAGCGGGTGGTCGACTGCCGGCACCGGATCCTGCCAGATGCGCGGCTCGGCCGGCACTTCCGGCCCGAGCAGCTTGGCGTGCGGGCCGCTGTCGCGGTGGGTCAGCTTGTACCAGGCCTCGGCAAAGGCATGGGCGAAGGCGTCCGGATTCTCGTAGAAGTGCCGCGAGATCGGGCCGTAGACGGGATCGAAGCGCAGCGAGAGATCGGTGGTCAGCATCGTCGGGCGATGCTTCTTCGACGGATCATGCGCGTCGGGGATCACCTCGCCGGCGTCCTTCGCCACCCACTGGTGCGCGCCGGCCGGGCTCTTGGTGAGCTCGTATTCGTATTCGAACAGGTTCTTGAAGAAGCCCATGCCCCACTGGGTCGGCGTCTCGGTCCAGGTGACCTCCAGGCCGCTGGTGATCGTGTCGCCGGCATTGCCCTTGCCGAAGCTGTTAGCCCAGCCGAGCGCCTGCATCTCGATGCCGGCACCTTCCGGCTCCGGGCCGATATACTGGCTGGGGTCGGCGGCGCCGTGGGTCTTGCCGAAGGTGTGGCCGCCGGCGATCAGCGCGACCGTCTCCTCGTCGTTCATCGCCATGCGGGCGAAGGTCTCGCGGATGTCGTGCGCGGCGAGCAGCGGATCGGGGTTGCCGTCCGGCCCTTCCGGATTGACGTAGATGAGGCCCATCTGCACCGCGGCCAGTGGGTTGGCGAGGTTGCGCTCGCCCGAATAGCGGCCGCCCGGCTTGTCGCTGGTCTGCAGCCATTCGCGCTCGGGGCCCCAGTTGATGTCGCGTTCGGGCTCCCACACATCGGCGCGGCCGCCGCCGAAACCGGCGGTCTTGAAGCCCATCGATTCGAGCGCGCAATTGCCCGTGAGGATCAGCAGATCGGCCCAGGAAAGCGCCCGGCCGTATTTCTGCTTGATCGGCCAGAGCAGCATGCGCGCCTTGTCGAGATTGGCGTTGTCCGGCCAGGAATTGAGCGGCGCGAAGCGCTGCGTGCCCGAGCCTGCGCCGCCGCGGCCGTCCCCTACCCGGTAGGTGCCGGCGCTGTGCCAGGCCATGCGGATGAACAGCGGGCCGTAATGGCCGAAGTCGGCCGGCCACCAGTCCTGCGAATCGGTCATCAGCGCAACGATATCGGCCTTCACGGCGGCGAGATCGAGCTTCTGGAATTCCGCGGCATAGTCGAAGTCCGCGCCCATCGGGTCGCCGGCGGGCGGGTTCTGGTGGAGCACGGTCAGGTCGAGCTGGTTGGGCCACCAGGTCCGGTTCGTCATGTCGAACAGGACGGCGTTACCCTCCATCTTGCCACCATGCATCGGGCACTGCGATTCGGCGTTCATTCGGGCATCTCCTTCGGGTTCGGGCTGTGGTCTGCGCAAAGCCTCGCACGGCCAGACCGATCGATGAAATGGATTAGTCCGCCAACACTGATCGATCTTTCCGCTCGTGTCAGCTTATGCGAATGGATAGGGCACCCCCCGCAGTCACGCCGACGAAACGGATGTCGCACAGGATGATTACACCAGCGGGTAGATTGCCCGCCTGATATGGTTACAAGTGCAACCATCAGAATAGATACCGGAGAGCCTGTATGACCGACGCCACCGAAGCCGACCTGACCGGCGGCACGCCCCGTCCCCGCGCGGAGGGCGATGTCGAGACGATCGGCGGCCGCAAGCTGAAGCCGGCGACGATGATGATGGGGCACGGCTATGATCCGATGCTCTCCGAAGGCTCGCTCAAGCCGCCGATCTTCCTCACCTCCACCTTCGTCTTCCCCAATGCCGCGGCGGGCAAGCGCCATTTCGAGGGCGTGACCGGCAAGCGCCCGGGCGGGGCCGAGGGCCTGGTCTATTCGCGCTTCAACGGGCCCAACCAGGAAATCCTCGAAGACCGGCTGGCGATCTGGGAAGAGGCCGAGGACGCGCTCGCCTTCTCCTCGGGCATGTCGGCGATCGCCACCTTGTTCCTGTCGATGGTCAAGCCCGGGGACACGATCGTCCATTCGGGCCCGCTCTATGCGGCGACCGAAACGCTGATCGCGCGCATCCTCGGCCGCTTCGGCATCCATTGGCTCGACTTCCCGGCGGGCGCGACGCGTGAGGAAATCGACGCGGTGCTGAGCAAGGCGGCGACCGGCAATGTCGCGCTGATCTATCTGGAAAGCCCGGCCAACCCGACCAACGCGCTGGTCGATGTGGAAGCCGTCGCCGCCAGCCGCGACGCGATCTTCAAGGGGGACACCAAGCCGCCGATCGCGATCGACAACACCTTCCTCGGCCCGCTCTGGGCGCAGCCGCTGAAGCAGGGGGCGGACATCGTCGTCTACTCGCTGACCAAATATGCCGGCGGCCATTCGGATCTGGTCGCGGGCGGCGTGCTGGGATCCAAGGCGCACATCAACACCATCCGGCTGATGCGCAACACGATCGGCACGATCTGCGATCCGAACACCGCCTGGATGCTGCTCCGCTCGCTGGAAACGCTCGAGTTGCGGATGAGCCGCGCGGGCGAGAATGCCGCCAAGGTGTGCGAATTCCTGGCGAGCCACCCCAAGGTGGAGAAGGTCGGCTATCTCGGCTTTCTCGAACGCGGCGAGGACAAACGCCAGGCCGATATCTATCGCCGCCACTGCACCGGCGCGGGTTCGACCTTCTCGCTCTACCTGAAGGGCGGCGAGAAGGAGGCGTTCGCCTTTCTCGACGCGCTCAAGATCGCCAAGCTGGCGGTGAGCCTGGGCGGCACCGAGACGCTCGCCTCGCATCCTGCCGGGATGACGCACCTGTCGGTGCCCGAAGCCCGCAAGCAGGCACTGGCGATTACCGACAATCTGGTGCGGATCTCGATCGGCGTCGAGGATGCGGACGATCTGATCGCCGACTTCGAGAACGCGCTGAAGGCGGTGTGACTTCTCGCTCCCCTCCCGCTTGCGGGAGGGGTCGGGGGAGGGACTGACGTGGAAGAAGCGCGGTCAGGTTCCAGCCCCTCCCCTAACCCCTCCCGCAAGCGGGAGGGGAACGCTTCCTACTTCAGCGTACCCACCGCGCCTTCGACCACCTCCGCCATCCGCCGTTGGTCCTTCAGCGACGGGTGGAAATTGCACGCGGTCAGTTCCAGCGTCGGCACTTCCACCGCCTGGACGTGGGTCGCTTCGGCCACCGCGCGCACATCGGCGATGAAATTGGCTGCGCCCATCAGCAGGAAGCGCGCACCGGGGTTCGCCGCCTGCAGCTTGCGCACGAAGGCGATATAGGTCGCGCGATAGTCTGCCTGCAGCGCCGCCGCGTCCTTCCATGCCTCGCCGGCATGGACAGGAGTCGAGAAGTCGTTGGTGCCGAGATTGATGACGATCAGCTGGGGCTTCCAGCCATCCGCGGCGGCGGGTGCCGCCTCGCCGGGGATCGCGCGCGGGTAGAGCACCGGCAGCGTCTCGCCGGGATTGCCGCCGGCATAGTTGCGCACCACGCCGCGCCCCGAAAAGGCGATCACGCGGTACTCGGCATCCCATTTCTTCGCGAGCAGCGGGCCGAAGGCGAGCTGGGTGTTGGTCGTGTCGTGCACCGCCTCGGGCGTGCAGGTGCGCACCGCCGCGGTGTCGCCATAGCCGACGCTGTGCGAATCGCCGATGAACTCCACCGCGCGCGGGCGCGGACGCGGTTCGAGCGGCGTGCCGTTCGTCGTGATGCCGATCATGCGGCTGTAGCCGGTCTGCGTCTCGGTCAGCTTCTCGACGCGGAGGACATGCGCGCCCTTCGCCAGGCCAGCGAAGTGGCGCTCGACGCGGCCCGGCTTCTTGAGCACCGCGCGCTCCACGCCGTCGATCAGGATGGCGAGGTGATCAGTCTCGGCCTCGACCGAGACCGTGACCTCAGTGCCCTCGAACCGCCCCTCGAAATAGACGCCCGGCCAGCCGAAGCGGCCATCGGCGGTGACACGCCCGCCGGCATGCAGCGGGACGGGGGTTTCGGAGGGCGCGAGCATCAGCGCGGCGACAAGGGCTAGGCGAAGCATGGTGCCTGCCTAGCAACCCGCCAGACGCGCGTCAGCCCCAGAGCCGCTCGCGATAGGCCTCGAAGCAGCGCGCGCCGCAGCGCAGCCGGATCAGCGCGCCTTCGGCCATTGCGGTCGCGCGGCGCGGGTCTTCCTCCACCGCCGGACGAATCGCCTCGCGGTTCCAGTCCTCGCTGTGCTTGATGTCGAGCACCGCGTGCAGCGTGAAATAGCGCGCTTCCTTGGGACTGAGCCCGACCCGCTTCAGTCCCTCGGCCGTCATCGCCGAGCGGCCCGGTGCAGTCAGCTCGATCACGCCCAGCGCGCCCACCGAATGCCAGGCATAGCGGCGGCTGCTCGCCATCGCGGTCATCGCATTGGCAAGGCACAGGCTTTCCCACACGGTGTTCTCGATCACCGGGGTCACCGCCAGCGTCTCGACCAGCGCGTCGAGCATCGGGCCGTGCATGCCCTTTTCGGTGCCATGCCCCATCTCGTCCCAGTAATTGCGGGCAAGCTCGAGCTTGGGCCGTGTCGGCAGCTTGACCTGCGTCATCGCGACGAGGTCGTCGAACCCCGCCTCGCCGGCGGCTTCCTGCTCGAAGAACCATCGGAGCTGGTCGCGGTCGGCCTGCTCAGCGAGCCAGGGGAACAGCGGATCGCCCTGTCCCGGGCCGCTGGCCTTCAGCCCTTCGAACCAGGCGATGAAGCCCTCGACATCGGTCGGCGCCGCGGCCGCCTCGTCGACCACTTCGGCGCGCAGTTCCTCGAGGAACGCGCCCTGGAGCCGTTCCATGCGGACGTCGCGCTCGAAGCGCCGCTGCCAGTCGTCGGACGGGAAGCCGGGCTCGAGCCGCTCCCGGTTCCAATGGGCGAGGCCGCGTTGGAAGCTGTCGGTCAGAAACTGCGAGCGCATGCGTGGCGCGAAATCGCGCGCGAGGGTAGCCATGGGAAAAGTCTCTCCTGCTTGGCCGCCTAAACCCCCGGCAAAAGGGGGGAGTTCCGATCGATTCAACCAGATCAACCACTTGGCAGTCTTCGATTGGTCATGTTCGGCCAGCAGGGCGAGCGACGGACCTGCCCCCGCCGCCCCGCGTGCGCCGGGTGCAACTGCCCAGCCCAAGTAGGTAATTGCAACAATTGCATCCCACTCGTTACGGCTGCATCGCCGCCAACGATGCAGCCACGAGAGGATTCATGAGCCGAATCGCCCACCCGGGACTAGCCGCCAAGATCACTACCGCCGAACACGCCGCCTCGTTCATCGCCGATGGCATGACGGTGGGGATGAGCGGCTTCACCGGCTCCGGCTATCCCAAGGCGGTGCCGACCGCGCTCGCCGCGCAGATCGAGGCAGAGCACGCCGCCGGCAAGCCGATGCGGCTCAAGGTCTGGACGGGGGCCTCTACCGGGCCCGAGCTCGACGGCGCACTCGCCCGTGTCGACGGCATTTCCGCCCGGCTGCCCTATAATTCGGACCCGATCGCCCGCGAGAAGATCAACGCCGGCGAGATGGACTATGTCGACCTCCATCTCAGCCAGGTCGCGCCGCTCGCCTGGGAGGGGTTTCTCGGGCAGCTCGACGTCGCGGTGATCGAGGTTGCCGGCATCCGCGAGGACGGATCGCTGATCCCTTCCTCCTCGGTCGGCAACAACAAGACCTGGCTCGACGTCGCCAAGCGCGTGATCCTCGAGGTCAACAGCTGGCAGAACCCGGCGCTGGAGGGGATGCACGACATCTATTACGGCACCGCGCTGCCGCCAAACCGCGTGCCCATTCCGCTCACCGCGCCCGACCAGCGCATCGGCCAGCCGACCCTGCGCTGCGATCCGCACAAGGTGATCGCGGTGGTCGAGACCAACGCGCCCGATCGCAACCTGCCCTTCGCCGCGCCCGATGCCAGCGCGCTCGCGATCGCGCAGCACCTGATCGAGTTCTTCCGCCACGAAGTCGGCAAGGGCCGGCTGCCCCCGTCGCTGCTGCCGCTGCAATCGGGCGTGGGCAACATCGCCAATGCGGTGCTCGCCGGGCTGCTGACCGCGCCATTCGAGAACCTCACCGCCTATACCGAGGTGCTGCAGGACGGGATGCTCGACCTGCTGGCGGCGGGCAAGCTGCGCATGGCGAGCTGCACCGCCTTCTCGCTGAGCCCCGGCGCCGCCGAGCGGCTCAACAACGATCTCGACCAGTTCCGCGACCGCATCCTGCTGCGCTCGCAGGAGATCAGCAACCACCCCGAAGTTGTCCGCCGCCTCGGCTGCCTGGCGATGAACGGGATGATCGAGGCCGATCTGTACGGCAACGTCAATTCCACCCACATCATGGGTTCGCGCATCCAGAACGGCATCGGCGGGTCGGGCGATTTCGCGCGCAACGCCTATATCTCGATCTTCATGTCGCCTTCGACCGCCAAGGGCGGGGCGATCTCGTCGATCGTGCCGCACGTCTCCCATGTCGATCACATCGCCCAAGACGTGCAGATCGTGGTGACCGAGCAGGGGCTAGCCGATCTGCGCGGGCTCGCGCCCCGCAAACGCGCGGAGCAGGTGATCGAGCGCTGCGCCCATCCCAGCTACAAGCCGATGCTGCGCGACTATTACGAGCGCGCGCTCGCCGGCAGCTACGGCAAGCAGACGCCGATGCTGCCGGGCGAAGCGTTCGCCTGGCACCAGCGCTTCATCGATATGGGGTCGATGCACAGCTAGGCCCGCGGCCCGGGCGGAAGGCCGCCTTCACCGTTACGCATCTATAATGAGGCAGGACCGCCCGGCGGGGCGGTTGCATTCGGATGATAACGCGTGAAGATTTTCCTCCCTTCCGGGACCCCTGACCTTTTGGAACAGCAGATGCTGCGGCGTTCGCGGCTGGTCATCGCCGCGCTACTCCCCATCCTGCTCGCGAATCTGCTGCATGCCTTGCTGCCCGCAGGGGATGTCCGATTGGTCCTGCGCGTCGTCGGGATCGGCGGCTGTATCCTGGCGCTGGTGATTTTGAGCACCGGTGCGCCGCGCGTCCAGGCAGCGCTGCGGTTACGACGCGAGGAGGCGGATCGCGCCCATGCCGAGCGCAAGCAGATCAACCATCTGTTCCGCATGACCGAGATGCTGCAGAGCGCCAGCGGCTATCCCGACGCCAACGCCGTCCTGGAAGCGACGATCGCCTCGCTGCTCGACGGCTTCGGCGCGGCGCTGTACGTCTTCAACAATTCGCGCGACCGGCTCGAGCTTTCGGGCGCGTGGCAGTGGCCGGCGGACGACGCCCTGCGCCCGATGCTGACGCCGGCGCAATGCTGGGCGCTGAAACGCGGGAAATGGCACCTGAACACCGATACGCGCGGCGCGCTGCGCTGCGAACACCATCTTTCCGGCATCTCGGTGCTCGAACTGCCGATGACCGCCCATGGCGAGATCCAGGGCCTGTTGAAGATCGCTACCGACCGTCCGGAGGCGGTGGCCGAGCTCAAGCGAATCCAGCCGCTGGCGGCGGTGATCGCCGACGCCATGTCCCTGGCGGTATCCAACATCGCGCTGCGCGAGAAGCTGCGCACCCAGGCGCTGCGCGATCCGCTGACCGGCCTCTACAACCGCCGCTACATGGAAGACGCGCTGAGCCGCTATGCCAGCCTTACCGAACGCACCGGCACGCACCTCTCGGTGATCATGATCGACCTCGATCACTTCAAGAAGCTCAACGACGAGTTCGGCCATGCGGTCGGCGATTCAGTGCTGCGCGAAGCCGCCGCCGCCATCATGAGCGCGCTGCGCACCTCGGACGTCGCCTGTCGCTATGGCGGCGAGGAGCTGCTGGTGATCCTGCCGGAATGCGGGATCACCGAAGCGAGCGCCAAGGCCGAGGTGCTCCGCGAGCGGATCGAGGCGCTGTCGGCCACGCACGACGCCAAGATATCGGCGTCGTTCGGCGTGGCGGCGATTCCGGAAAGCACGCGATCGGTCGCCGATCTGCTCGGCGTCGCGGATGCGGCGCTCTACCAGGCGAAGCAGGCCGGCCGCAATCGCGTGGTTGCCGCCCCCGGCCGCGAAGCGCCGATGCTGCCGCTGGCGGCGGAGTAGCGAAAGCGCCCCTTCCGCTTCGCGACGGCCGCACGTAAACTGCGGGAATGCAGGGGATCTTCCAGCGCGCCGCGCTCGCACTCGCCGCCACCGCGACGCTTTCGGCGCCGCTGGCTGCCCAGACCGGCTATGACCACGCGGATCCGCTGGTCGGCACCGGCGGCGAGGGCCATACCTTCCCGGGCGCGGTCGCGCCCTTCGGCATGGTGCAGCTCAGCCCCGATACCGATACCGGCTGCGAGATCCGCCAATGCTACGGCCATGCCGCCGGCTATCGCTATGACGACCCGACCATCCAGGGCTTCTCGCTGACGCACTTCTCGGGTGCCGGCCATTCCGATCTGGGCGACTTCCTGATCGCTCCGGTCGCAGGCGATGCGGTGCCGCTGGACCCCGGCGATCCGAAGACGCCGGGCTCAGGCTATCGCTCGCGCTTCGCCCATGCCGACGAAGTCGCCCGGCCAGGCTATTATGCGGTCACCCTGCGGGACCAGGGCGTCCGCGCCGAGATGACCGCCGGCACGCGCGTCGCGGTCGAGCGCTATACCTTCCCCACCGGCAAGGCGGCACACCTCGTGCTCGACCTGCGCAGTTCGCTGTACAACTATCCCGGCAAAATCCTCTGGTCCTCGGTCCGGGTACGGCCCGACGGCACGATCACCGGCGCGCGCGAGACGCGCGGCTGGGCGCCGGCACGCAAGCTGTTCTTCGCCATCCGCCCCTCAGCGCCACTCAAGGCGCACGCCTTCGTCGATACCGAGGGCAAGGTGCCGTATCGCGGCTTTCAGGGCCCCGGCCGTGGCGATCCGGGTGTTGCGCAGCTGCAAGGCCGCGCGATCGTCGCCCGGCTCGACTTCGGAGTCCTCGATCGGCCGCTGGAGCTGCGGGTGGCGCTGTCGAGCGTCGACGAGGATGCCGCGCTCGCCAATCTCGCCACCGAGGCCGGCGACTTCGACGCGGTCCATGCGCGCACCACCGCCGCCTGGAAGCAGGCGCTCGGCGCGATCGAGGCGCAGGGCAGCGTCACGGCGCTGCGCAACTTCTACTCGGCCTTGTACCACACGCTGATGGCGCCCAGTGTCTTCTCCGACGCCGATGGCCGCTATCGCGGGCCCGACGACCAGGTGCATCAGGCCGACGGCTTCACCTTCCACTCGACCTTCTCGCTCTGGGATACCTTCCGCGCCGAGCATCCGCTGCTGCTGCTCGTCCAGCCCGAGGCGCGCAATCGCGACATCATCCGCTCGCTGATCGCCAGCCAGCAGGCGAGCCCCTTCGGCATCCTGCCGGTCTGGCAGTTCCAGGGCCGCGAGACCTGGACGATGATCGGCTATCACGCGGTGCCGGTGATCGCCGACGCGTACCTCAAGGGCCTGCGCGGCTTCGACGGCAAGGCGGCGCTCGACGCGATGGTCGCCAGCGCCACCTACGGTCCCTATGGCGGGCTCGACTGGTACCAGAAGCTTGGCTACGTGCCGATCGACAAGGAGCCCGAAGCCGCCTCCAAGACCGTCGAATATGCCTATGACGACTGGACCATTGCCCGCATGGCGCGCGCGCTCGGCCGCGACGATCTCGCGGCAACGTTCGAGAAGCGGGCGGGCAACTGGCGCAACAGTTTCGATGAAAAGACCGGCTTCCTGCGCGCCCGCAAAAGCGACGGCGCGTACCGCACGCCCTTCGACCCCACCGCGATCAACTATGGCTCGGACTATACCGAGGGCAATGCCTGGCAATATTCGTGGTTCGTTCCCCAGGACCAGGCCGGACTGTTCCGCCGGATGGGCGGCGACGCCGCGGTGGTGCGCAAGCTCGACGCAATGTTCGATTTCGACAATTCGAAGATCGACTACAGCCATGCCGAGGACATTGCCGGGCTGATCGGCCAGTATATCCATGGCAACGAGCCGAGCCACCATGTCGCCTATCTCTATAGCTACGCTGGCCAGCCCTGGCGGACGCAGGAACGGCTCAAGCAGATCGTCGACAGCCAGTACAAGCCGACGCCGGACGGTCTCGCGGGCAATGACGATCTCGGCCAGATGTCGGCGTGGCTGGTGTTCACGATGCTGGGCTTCTACCCCGTCGCGCCGGGCTCGAACCAATATGTGCTCGGCCGGCCATTCCTGGAGCGGGCGACACTGGCGCTGCCCAATGGCAAGCGCTTCACGGTCAACGCGCCGGGGCTGTCGGAGGCGAACCGCTATGTCGGCAGCGTGACGCTGAACGGGCGCAAGCTGGACCGCGCGTACATCACCCATGACGAAGTGATGCGCGGCGGCGAGCTGCGCTTTGCGATGCAGGCGTCGCCCAACCGGGCAGTGGTGCCGGTGGCGGCGCGGCCGTACTCGATGTCGGCCCGCTGATCCTCGCGCACAAGGAAAGCGGCACCATTGGACCACCACGTTCGTCATCCCCGCGAAGGCGGGGATCCATTGGCGCTGAACTCGCGGTTCTTTCCCCCAGCGCCGAGGGCAATGGATTCCCGCCTTCGCGGGAATGACGGAGGTCAGGTGGGCCGGGAGCTCCCCTCTCGCCGATGGGGAGAGCGGTTAAAGCTCACCCGTCGCCGACGCGCTCGATATCCGCGCCGACCGCCTGCAGCTTCTCTTCCAGCCGCTCATAGCCGCGGTCGAGATGGTACACCCGGTTGACCTGCGTCTCGCCCTCGGCGGCCAGGCCGGCGAGGATCAGGCTCATCGAGGCACGCAGGTCGGTCGCCATCACCGGCGCGCCGGTGAGCTTCTTCACCCCGCGCACGATCGCGGTGCGGCCATGCACCTCGATGTCCGCGCCCATGCGGGCCAGCTCGGGCACGTGCATGTAGCGGTTCTCGAAGATCGTCTCGGTGAGCGTGCTGGCTCCCTCCGCCCTGCACAGCATCGCCATGAACTGCGCCTGCATGTCCGTCGCGAAGCCCGGGAAGGGCGCGGTGTTGAGCGTCAGCGGGTGAATGCCGTTCTCGGCGGCGACGCGCACGCCGTCGGCCGTCTCTTCCACGGTGATGCCGGCCTCGACCAGCGCATCGAGCGTCGCGCGCATGTCGCCGGCGGCCGCGCCGACCAGCTCGACATCGCCGCCGGTGATCGCCGCCGCGCAGGCATAGCTGCCCGCCTCGATACGATCGGGCATCACCGCATAGGTGGCGCCGTGCAGCCGATCGCGGCCATCGATCTCCAGCGTCTCGGTGCCGATGCCGCGGATCACGGCGCCCATCGCGACCAGCAGGTTGCACAGGTCGACGATCTCGGGCTCGCGCGCCGCATTCTCGAGCACGGTGGTGCCGCGCGCGGTAGAGGCGGCCATCAGCGCGTTCTCCGTCGCACCGACCGAGACGACCGGGAAGCGGAAGCGCCCGCCGGCGATCCGGCCGCCGGGCGCGGTTGCCTTCACATAGCCCGCACTGAGCTCGATCTCCGCGCCCATCGCCTCGAGCGCCTTGAGGTGCAGGTCGATAGGACGGTTGCCGATCGCGCAGCCGCCGGGCAGCGACACCGTCGCCTCGCCCTCACGGGCGAGCAGCGGCCCCAGCACCAGGATCGAGGCACGCATCTTGCGGACGATGTCATAAGGTGCGACCGTCGAGGTCAGGCGGCTGGCGCGTACCGACAGCACCCGGCCGAACTCGTTGGGGCGCGTGCCCTCTACCGAGGTCGACGCGCCGAGTTCATTCAGTAGATGTCCGAAGCTGTCGACGTCCGCGAGGCGTGGCAGGTTTCTGAGCGTGAGCGGCTCATCGGTGAGGAGGGCACACGGCATCAGCGTCAGGGCGGCGTTCTTTGCGCCCGAAATCGTGATCTTGCCGGCGAGGCGGTTGCCGCCGCGGATGAGGATACGGTCCATGGCGAGCTTCTAGCCGCTCTGCGCGCGCGCGCAAGCGGTGGGCTGCAGGTCCGGCTTGATCGATTTTAATGCACTGATTTCATTGCGCTGCTTTGCAGGGGGAACCGGGGGAAAGTGTAAAGCGTGTCAGCCAGTTGTTTTGCCGATGTTTTGAGCGAGTTGATCACCCTCACGCCAAGCGAGCGCGAGGCGCTGGATGCGCTCGAGCTGCGCCAGCGCCATATCCGGCGCGGCGCGATCCTGCAGCGTGAGAACGAGCCTTGCGGAGAATTGTTCATTCTCCGCAAGGGATTGATGATGAGCTATGTGCTGCTCGACGATGGCAGCCGGCAGATCCTGCGCTTTCTGTTCCCCGGTGACATGCTGGGCATCTCGTCCGCCATCTATCAAGAGGCGCCCGAGACGCTGTGTGCGCTTTCCGATACCGTGGTGTGCCCGTTCGATCGCGCCGCGCTGTCGGACATCATGCAGCAGCATCCCCGCCTTTCGGCGATGATCCTGGTCTACAGCCAGATCGAACGAGTGGCGCTGACCGACCGGCTGGCGGCGCTCGGGCGGACCAGCGCCAAGGCGCGCGTCGCCGCCCTGCTGCTCGACCTGCGCAACCGGCTGCGCGCCACCGACAAGTCGATCGACCGCGCCTTTCCGCTGGGGCTGACCCAGGAGGAGATCGGCGACGCGACCGGCCTGACCGCGGTGCATGTCAACCGCATGCTGCGGCAGCTGGAAGAGGAAGGCATGATCGCGCGCGAGGGCGGCCGAGTGACGCTGCTCGATCGCAGCGCGCTGGCCGGCGCGGCCAATTACGTCAATCGCTACGAGGGCCTCGACCTGCGCTGGCTGCCGCCGGCACGGTGAGCGGGTGCGGAGCGCGGGTGCGACCGTCCCGCCCCCGATCCGTCGTCATTCCCGCGAAGGCGGGAATCCATTTGCCAGGACGGGCGAGGAAAGAACCGAAGATTCAGCGCGAATGGATCCCCGCCTTCGCGGGGATGACGGGGGTTGTGCTTTGGGCATTGTACACCGCCGAGTACGACGGCGCGGCCACAACGCCTACGCCTTCTCCAGCGTGCACTGCAGCGGATGCTGGTTCTGCCGGGCGAAATCGATCACCTGCGACACCTTGGTCTCGGCGACTTCGTAGCTGAACACCCCGCACACGCCGACCCCACGCTGGTGGACGTGCAGCATGACCTGGGTCGCTTCCTCGATATTCATCCGGAAGAAGCGCTGCAACACCAGCACGACGAATTCCATCGGCGTGTAATCGTCGTTGAGCATCAGCACGCGGTATGGCGTCGGCTTCTTGGTGCGGGTGCGCGTGCGGGTGGCGATGCCGACCGCGTTGTCGTTCCCACGATCGTCCTGGTCGCCATCCTCGGCCATTCGAATCTGCATTGTACGAAGCTCGGCCATAGGCCGCGCAAAATATGTCGCACCGCCCCCAAGGGCAAGGCGTCGCAGCCGACTCGGCGCATTTTGTCCGGCCCAAAAATGAAAAAGGGGCAGCCGCAGTGCGGCCGCCCCCGTTTCTGCACGCACGTCGGCGATGCCGATCAGGCGTTGGTCTTCACCTTCTCGACGGCGACCGCGAAGCGGTTCGAGATCGGCTGCGCGGCGTCGCCGGCCAGCTTGATGAACGCTTCGGTGTGCTTCGAGGTTTCGGCGACGTACGAGTCGAACGCGCCGCGGAGATAGTCGCTCTGCAGCTTGAAGAACTCGGTCGGCGACTTGACGGCGGAAAGGTTCTTCAGCGCAGCCGTCGCGCTCTCGAACGAACGGCGGCTATAGTCGGCCGCTTCCTGGCCCAGGCTCTCGAAGCCCTTGGCGGCGATGCGGCCCGATTCGACCAGCGCTTCGATGTTGCCCTTGGCGAACTCGTTGGCTTCTTCGACCAGCTTGGTCGACTTCTCGACGGCAGCCTTGGTGCGCTCGTTGAAATCGGCGAAAGCGGTGTGGGCCTGGGTCGTCGCGTTCTCGTACGTGGTAGCCATGATGCTCGGTTCCTTCGCGGTGCTGGTGGTGACCGCCGGCGCGACGGTCTCGGTGGCTTCGATCGCAGCCTCGGCGACGGCAGTTGCCGTTTCGACCGGGCTAGCGAGCGTTTCTTCGACGTTGGTCTTCTCTTCCTGCGATGCAACGGCGTCCGCCGGGGCCGGCACCAGCGCCGCGGCCGGGACGATCGTCTCGGGCACGGTGATGGGTGCGGGCTCAGGCGTAGCCGCAGCAGCTTCGGCCATGATCGCCGGCGCTGGTGCGCCACGAGCCGCCGATTTGGCGGCCGGCTTGGCCGTCGTCTTGGGTCCCTTGCTGGCCATGTGACTAGCTTCCCTGCCTATTGCTGCACCGCAGCATATAACGGGTTGGCGTTACATTTGCAAGGCTTCATTGTGCAGTGCACAAAAAGTTACAAAAGCCTTTTAAATCGAGGTTTTTGTCACCGCGACCGCACATATTCCCCAGGGGCTTCCGCAAGCGCACAAAGGTTTCCATGCCCCGGCAGGCGCGCGCCGCTCGCCGCAACTTTTGCACCGTTCAGCGCAGTAAGCCAGTCGAGCCAGTCCGGCCACCAGCTGCCGGCATGTTCCGTTGCGGTTTTGACGAAAGACTCGAGCGAATCGGCAGGAATTGCATTGGTCCAGTATTGGTATTTGTTGGCCGATGGTGGGTTTATGACCCCCGCGATATGACCGGATCCGGCAAGCACGAACTTGTGGGGGCCGCGGAAATGCTCGGTGATCTTCCACACGCTTTGCGCTGGCGCGATATGATCCTCGCGCCCCGCCTGGATATAGGCGGGGGTCGCTACCTTCGAAAGGTCGACGGGCGTGCCGCCGATGTGCAGCGCGCCCGGCGAGATCAGCTTGTTGTCGCGGTAAAGATCGGTCAGGTAGCTGAGGTGCCAGCTCGCCGGGAGATTGGTGACGTCCGAGTTCCAGTGGAGCAGGTCGAACGGGGCATAGTCCTGGCCCATCAGATAATTGTTGGTGACATAGTTCCAGATCAGGTCGCGGCCGCGCAGCAGGTTGAAGGTCGCGGCCATGTATCGCCCATCGAGGAACCCGTCGGCGCTCAGGCTGCGGATCATCGCCAGCTGGTCGTCGTCGACGAACACCCGCAGGTCGCCCGCCTCGGCAAAATCGACCTGTGCGGTGAAGAAGGTCGCGCTCGCGACCTTGTCCGCCTGCCCCCGCGCAGCAAGCACCGCCAGCGTCGCCGCCAGCGTGGTGCCGGCCACGCAATAGCCGATGGTGTGGACGCGCTCGACGCCGAGCAGGTCGCGCACCGTGTCGATCGCGTCGATCTGGCCGCGCTCGACATAATCGTCCCAGACCACGTCCTTCATCGTCGCGTCGGCCGAACGCCACGAGACGACGAAGACGGTGATGCCCTGCTCCACCGCCCAGCGGATGAAACTTTTCTCGGGCGTAAGATCGAGGATGTAGAAGCGGTTGATCCAGGGCGGGAAGATGATCAGCGGTGTTTCCAGCACCGTGTCCGTGGTCGGCGAATATTGGATCAGCTCATAGAGCGGCGTGCGCTTGATCACCTTGCCCGGCGTCATCGCCAGATTGCGGCCGACCTCGAACGCGCCGGCGGCGGTCTGGGTCATCTGGCCCTTGGCGATATCCTGCAGCATGTTCTGCAGGCCCTTGAGCAGGCTCTCGCCCTTGGTCTCGACGATCTTCTCGATCACCTGCGGGTTGGTCGCCGGGAAATTGGTCGGGCTGATCGCGTCGATGAACCCCTTGGTGGCAAAGCGGATCTGGTCCTTCTGCCGGTCGTCGACATGCTCGAGCGCCTCGACGCTCTTGAGCAGATGGTCGGCGATGACGAAATAGCTTTGCCGCAGGAAATCGAACACCGGCTCCTCGCGCCATTGCGGCGCCTTAAAGCGCCGGTCGCGCGCCTGTTCGGGCGTCTCGACAAACGGCTCGGCATTGGCGGGGTCGAGGAAGCGCTGCCAGAGCTGCATCGTGTCGGCCCAGAAATCGGCGCTCGCCCGCATCGCCGGTGTGGGATCCAGCAACCTGCCAAATGGAGGGGCGGCGGGCGCGTGCTCCATCAGGTCAAGCCCATGCTCCAGCATCATCTGCTGCGCCCGGCCGAGCACCCAGGTCCAGTGCTGCAGGTCTTCCAGGCGGGGCAGGGTGGGCGTGAGCGTATCGGCCATTCGGTCCTCTCCTTTGCCTCGCCTTAGCGCAGGCACTGCAATGCGTCATTCCCGACTTCGTCATTATGGCGTAGAACGCCGCCACGACATCATTTTGTGTCGCATGCCAAAACCCTTGAAAGTCGAGGAAATGTCCGAAGAATTCTACCGCATCAAGCGCTTACCACCCTATGTCATCGCCGAAGTGAACGCGATGCGGGCGGCGGCGCGCGCGGGCGGAGAGGACATCATCGACCTCGGCATGGGCAACCCCGACCTGCCGCCGCCCGACCATGTGATCGACAAATTGTGCGAAGTGGCGCGCAAGCCCGACGCGCACGGCTATTCCCAGTCCAAGGGCATCCCGGGCCTGCGCCGTGCCCAGGCAAATTATTATGCCCGCCGATTCGGCGTCGATCTCGATCCCGAGACCGAGGTGGTGGTGACGATGGGCTCGAAGGAGGGTCTGGCCAGCCTCGCCACTGCGATCACCGCGCCGGGCGACGTGGTGCTGGCGCCCAACCCCAGCTACCCGATCCACACCTTCGGCTTCATCATCGCCGGCGCCACGATCCGCGCGGTGCCGACCACGCCCGACGACGCCTATTTCGAGAGCCTCGAGCGCGCGATGAACTTCACCGTGCCGCGCCCGTCGATCCTGGTCGTCAACTATCCGTCCAACCCGACCGCGGAGACGGTGGACCTCGCCTTCTACGAGCGGCTGGTCGCCTGGGCGCGGGAGAACAAGGTGTGGATCCTCTCCGACCTCGCCTATTCGGAGCTGTATTTCGACGGCCAGCCGACGCCGTCGATCCTGCAGGTGAAGGGCGCCAAGGACGTGGCGATCGAGTTCACCTCGCTCAGCAAGACCTATTCGATGGCCGGCTGGCGGATGGGCTTCGCGGTGGGCAACAAGCAGCTGATCGCGGCGATGACGCGGGTGAAATCCTACCTGGATTACGGCGCCTTCACGCCGATCCAGGCGGCCGCCTGCGCGGCGCTCAACGGCCCGCAGGACATCGTCGAGAAGAACCGCCAGCTCTACCACAAGCGCCGCGACGTGATGGTGGAAAGCTTCGCGCGCGCCGGCTGGGAAATCCCCTCCCCGCGCGCCTCGATGTTCGCCTGGGCGCCGCTGCCGCCGGCGCTGGCGCATCTCGGCAGCCTGGAGTTCTCGAAGCAGCTGCTCACCCATGCCAAGGTCGCGGTGGCGCCGGGCGTCGGTTATGGCGAGAATGGCGAGGGCTTCGTCCGCATCGCGATGGTGGAAAACGAGCAGCGCCTCCGCCAGGCCGCGCGCAACGTGAAGAAGTATCTCCAGTCGATGGGGGTCAACACCCCGGCGGCGAACGCTGGGTGATGGCGGCGGGGGTTCTTCACCCCCGCCCTCCCCGAAACACCCGTCGTCATTCCCGCGAACGCGGGAATCCATTGGGGCTGACGGTGCGGCTCCAGCTGTGAACGCACTGGCGAATGGATCCCCGCCTTCGCGGGGATGACGAAGAAGGTGCGGAAGGGCCAAGTCTCCAGAAACGGCACGCCCGCATGCGCACCCCGCACTTGCGAACCTTGCCCCGCTCGGGGCAAAGCCCGCGGCCATGTCCCGACCCGGTTTCCCCTTTTCCACCCGCTTCCGCGTCCGCTATTCCGAAATCGACGGGCAGAAGATCGTCTTCAACTCGCGCTATCTCGAATATGCCGATGTCGGCCTCACCGAATTCTGGCGCTGGGCGGATCTCGCCAAGCTGGGCCCGGAGTGGATCGAGGCGGAGTTCAACGTCGTCCGTGCGCAGGTCGAGTATAAGCGCCCGTTCCGCTTCGACGACCTTGTCGAGGTGTTCGTCCGCGTCGAGCGGCTCGGCAATACCAGCATGACGATGCGCGCCGATCTCTGCCATGCCGAAACCGGCGACCTCCACGCCGAGGTGGAGTTGGTGAGCGTCCATCTCGATCTGGAGACGCGCCGCCCGAAACCGATCCCGGACGTGGTGCGCGCCGCGCTGCTCGCGATCGGCGGCTAGACCACCACGTCGGCGAAGGCGCCGCCCTGGGCGCGGCCCAGCTTGCGGCGCATCTCGTCCTCGATTTCCTGCCGGATCCCCGCCTGCGCCTCGGGTGACAGCGCGTCGAACTGATCCTGCGTCAGGTTGTGGCGCTTGAGCACGGCGTCCTTGGTGCGCTCGGCGGGCGTCTTGTGCGCCTCGCGGAGAAAGGCCTCGGTCCCGTCGTCGGCGACACCGGAAGCACCGTGGATCGCGCTGGTCGCCGCGACGCCCTTCACACCGCCAATCGCCAACGCCGAAATGCCGAACGCCATGCGCAAATCTCCCTGATGCACCACGGCATTATAGAAGCATTTACGCTTTCGGAGGGCGTCGCCCGAAGACTTACTCGGCGGCCTGCGCGTCCGCCACGTCCTCGGCCAGCGCCCAGAGCAGGTCGCCCTTGCCGAGCACCCGCCCGTCCTGCGCCTGCACCGTCACCGGCGCGATCGGCTTGCGATCGCGGGCGTCGACGAGGATCGGCGAGGCCGGCACGCCGGTTTCCCACCGCTCGCCCCATTGGCGCAGCGCGACCATCGTCGGCAGCAGCGCATGGCCCTTGTCGGTGAGGCGATACTCCACCTTGCGGCGATCGTCGGCGCAAGGGACGCGGGCCAGTATCCCATGCTCGACCAGCCGCGCCAGCCGGTTGGCGAGGATGTTGCGGGCGATGCCCAGCTCACTCTGGAATTCCTCGAAATGGTGGATGCCGTTGAACGCGCCGCGCAGGATCAGGAACGACCAGCGCTCCCCCACCGCCTCCAGCGCCGCCGGCAGGCTGCATTCCCGCGCCATCGCCCGCAACGTTGCTCGAACGGCTTCACCCATGGCCGCACCCTATCGCAAAATCGGGGGGTGTAAAACCGCGCGTGGAGTCGCGCTTCTGCCACAGGGCGCCGGAGAAGGCCTTGTCTTCCGTCAATTCGGTTGCAAAACCCTGCCCCCTCACGCCATCTAGCAGGCGTGCTGCGTCAGTATGAACTTGTAGACCGGGTCCTGTCCTACGACCCCGAAGCCGATGAGGCATTGCTCAACCGGGCCTATGTCTTCTCGGTCAATGCCCATGGCTCGCAAAAGCGCGCCTCGGGCGACCCCTATTTCAGTCACCCGATCGAGGTGGCCGGCATCCTCACCGACCTGCATCTCGACGACGAGACGATCGCGACCGCGATCCTCCACGACACGATCGAGGACACGGTGGCGACGCCGGAGGAAATTCAGCGGCTGTTCGGCCCCAACGTCGCCCGCATGGTCGACGGCGTGACCAAGCTCTCCAAGATCGAGGCGCAGACTGAAAGCGAGCGCGCCGCCGAGAACCTCCGCAAGTTCCTGCTCGCCATGTCCGACGACATCCGCGTGCTGCTGGTGAAGCTCGCCGATCGCCTCCACAACATGCGCACGCTCCACTTCATCAAGAAGGAGGAGAAGCGCCGCCGCATCGCCCGCGAGACGATGGACATCTATGCCCCGCTCGCCGAGCGGATCGGCATGTACGAGTTCATGAAGGAGATGCAGACGCTCGCCTTCCGCCAGCTCGAACCCGAAGCCTATGAATCGATCACCAAGCGGCTCGACAGCTTCCGCGTCGAGGGCGAGGACCGGGTGCTCAAGATCGCCTCGGGCCTCAAGCTGCTGCTCGGCCGCGGCGGCATCAATGCCGAGGTCACGGGCCGCGAAAAGCATCCCTATTCGATCTGGAAGAAAATGTCCGAGCGCCATGTCAGCCTCGAACAGCTGTCGGACATCATGGCCTTCCGCGCGATCGTCGATACCGAGGAGGAGTGCTACCGCGCGCTGGGCGTGATCCACCGCCGCTGGCCGATGGTGCCGGGCCGGTTCAAGGACTATATCTCGACGCCGAAGCGCAACGGCTATCGTTCGCTCCACACGACGATCATGCATGCCGGCGACACGCGCGTCGAAGTGCAGATCCGCACCCGCGACATGCACGCCCAGGCCGAGTTCGGCCTCGCCGCCCACTGGGCCTACAAGCAGAGCGCGGTGCGCCCCGACACCCAGGTCAGCTGGATCCGCGACCTGATCGAGATCCTCGAACATGCCGAGAGTCCGGAAGAGCTGCTCGAGCATACCCGGATGGCGATGTACCAGGATCGCATCTTCGCCTTCACCCCCAAGGGCGAGCTGATCCAGCTGCCCAAGGGCGCGACGCCGATCGACTTCGCCTATGCGGTGCATACCGATCTCGGCGACCAGGCAGTGGGCGCCAAGGTGAACGGCAAGGTGGTGCCGCTGCGGACCGAGATCGAGCAGGGCGACCAGGTGCAGATCCTCCGCTCCAAGGCGCAGGAGCCGCAGCCCAACTGGATCAACTTCGCGATCACCGGCAAGGCGCGCGCGGCGATCCGCCGCCACCTGCGCCACAAGGAGCGCGACGAGACGATCCGGCTGGGCCGCAAGCTCTATGAGGACATCGTCGCGCGGCTGCCCGCCCCGCCGGGCGAAGGCGCGCTGGCGGCGGCGCTGAAGCGGCTGAAGCTCGCCGAGCCGGAGGCGCTGATGGAAGCGATCGCCCGCCGCACGCTGACCGACGGCCAGGTGATGGAAGCGATCATGCCGGGCTCTGCCAGCGGTGAGGATGACCAGTTGCCGCCGCAGCACCATGCGATCGACATCAAGGGCCTTACGCCCGGCGTGGCGTTCACCTTCGCCGACGATTGCTGCCCGGTACCCGGCGACCGCATCCTCGGTGTGCGCCGGCCGGACCAGCCGATCGTCGTCCACCGCATCGATTGCCCGAGCCTCGCCGATATCGAGGAAGCCGACTGGGTGGACCTGACCTGGGGCGACAAGGCCGATGGCGGCGTCGCCGAGATCGCGGTGACGCTGAAGAACGAACCCGGCGCGCTGGGCACGGTCGCGACGCTGATCGGCCAGCACAAGGCGAACATTCTCGGGCTGCGGCTCGATAACCGCGACACGACCTTCCACACCAACACCATCGACCTCGAAGTACGCAACGCCGCGCACCTGATGAAGCTGCTCGCGGCATTGCGCGCCGCGGACGCGGTGAGTTCGGCCGAACGGGTGTAAGGCGGTGGACGGGCGGGTACGATAGGGTCCCGCGCCGCAAACACCGTCGTCATTCCCGCGAAAGCGGGAATCCATTCGCCTGTGCGCTGGGGGCAGGAACCGCGGCAGCAGCGCCAATGGATCCCCGCCTGCGCGGGGATGACGGTGGTCTTCGAGGCGCCGCCTCGCTTACACATCATAGGCGACCGCCTCCCATTCCACAGGTTGCCCCGGCAGGAACTCGCCGCCACAAGGGCGGTTGCCCTTCCCGTGTCCGCGAGCTTGCCATGTTCCAGCTGCCCCGCGCCGCCACCGCACCGTTCTGCCCCTCGGAGGTACGCGGCACGGTGAGCGTGCCCGCTACCCTGCCCCCGCTCGCCAAGCTGTTGCGCTACATGGGCCCCGGCCTGCTGGTCTCGGTCGGCTATATCGATCCCGGCAACTGGGCGACCGACATCGAGGCAGGCTCGCGCTACGGCTATGGCCTGCTGTTCGTGATCCTTGCCTCCAGCGCCGCGGCGATGCTGCTCCAGTCGCTGTGCGCCCGGCTGGGCATCGCGACGAGCCGCGACCTCGCCCGGCTGGTGCGCGACCGCTACTCGCCGGGCGTCGCCAGATTCCTGTGGGTGTTCGCCGAACTGGCGATCATCGCGACGGACGTCGCCGAAGTGCTGGGCAGCGCGCTCGCCTTCCAGTTGCTGCTCGGCATCCCCTTGTGGATCGGCGTGCTGATCACCGCGCTCGACGTGGTGATCGTGCTCAGCCTCAAGGGCCAGGGCTTTCGCGAGCTGGAGGCGATCATGCTCGGGCTGGTCGGCACCGTCGCGGCCTGTTTCGTGGTCCAGCTGTTCCTCTCGCCGCCCGACGGCGCGGCGGTGCTCGCCGGCATGGTGCCCGATCCGACGCGGCTGGCCGACCCGCACGCGCTGTACCTCGCCATCGGGATCCTCGGCGCGACGGTGATGCCGCACAATCTCTATTTGCACAGCTCGGTGGTGCAGACCCGCGTCTCCGGCACCGACGAACCGGCCAAGCGGGAGGCGGTGCGCTACGCCCAATTCGACATCATCGCCGCGCTGCTCGCCGCCACTTTCGTCAACGCAGCGATCCTGATCGTCGCCGCCTCCGCCTTCCACGCCAATGGCAATACCGGCGTGCGCGAGATCGAGGATGCGTATCGGCTGCTCGCCCCCGCCACCGGCGCCGCCATCGCCGCGCCGCTGTTCGGTATCGCGCTGCTCGCCTCGGGCCAGAGCGCGACCTTCACCGGCACCATTGCGGGGCAGGTGATCCTGGAGGGCTTTCTCGACCTCAAGATCCCCTGCTGGGTCCGCCGGCTGATCACGCGCGGGCTGGCGCTGATCCCGGCGCTGGTCGGCGTGCTGGTTCTCGGCGATGGCGCGGTCGGCCGGCTGCTGGTGCTGACCCAGGTGGTGCTCTCCGCCGGGCTGCCCTTCGCGATGGCGCCGCTGCTGCTGCTCACTGCCGACCGCACGCTGATGGGTCGCTTCGCTAGCCCGATCTGGCTGCAGGCGATCGGCTGGCTGCTGTTCGCGGGCATCACCGGCGCCAATGTCTGGCTGGTCAAGAGCCTGTTCGCCTGATGCGCACCCGCTCGACGAGCCGTTCCGGCAGCGCTACAGAGCGCGCGTGATGAAACGTCCCCTGCTTTCTGTCGTCGTTCCCTGCTACAACGAAGAAGCATGCCTCGACATGCTCCACGGCCGCGTCAGCGCCGCCGCGCGTGCGGCAGTGGGCGAGTCGTACGAGATCGTCTTCGTCAACGATGGCTCGCGCGACCGTAGCTGGGAAGTGATGCAGCGCCTGTCCGCCGCGGACCCCCATCTCGTCGCGATCAACCTGTCGCGCAACCACGGCCACCAGCTCGCGCTCACCGCCGGCCTCGACCTGTGCGCCGGCGAGCAGATCCTGATCATCGACGCCGATCTCCAGGACCCGCCCGAGTTGCTCACCGAGATGCGCGAAACCATGGCCGCGCAGGGCGCCGACGTGGTCTATGCCGTACGCCGCAAGCGCGAGGGCGAAAGCCTGTTCAAGAAGGCGACGGCGGCGGTGTTCTACCGCATGCTCGATCGCATCACCGACACGCCAATCCCGCTCGACACCGGCGACTTCCGGCTGATGAGCCGGCGTGCGCTCGATGCGCTGCTCTCGCTGCCCGAGCAGGCGCGCTTCATCCGCGGCATGGTCGCGTGGATCGGCTTCCGCCAGGTGCCCTTCGTCTATGATCGGCACGAGCGCCATGCGGGCGAGACCAAATACCCGCTCGGCAAGATGATCCGCTTCGCGCTCGACGCGATCACCGGCTTCTCGACCGCCCCCTTGCGCTTCGCCAGCCATGTCGGGCTGCTGCTCACCGGCGCTTCGGTACTGCTGATCCTCTACATCCTGATCGCCTGGGCGATGGGCCATGCGATCCAGGGCTGGACCTCGACGATGCTGGTCGTCGTGATCCTGGGTGCGGTGCAGATGTTCGTGCTGGGGATGATCGGCGAGTATCTCGGCCGGCTGTATGTCGAATCGAAGCGGCGGCCGCTGTACCTGATCGCCGATGTCGCGGGTCCGGTGCAGGCGCATGCCTCGCTCGGCTATCGCCAGCAGGATTCGGGGACGATCAGCGTGTCCCCGCAGGCCCGGCACAACGACGCGGCGGAGTAAGTCGGGCAACCACCCGCCCTTCAAATCCCCCTCCCGCTTGCGGGAGGGGTTAGGGGAGGGTGAGTCAGGCGAGCAGGCGGAACGCTGAGGTAGAAGGAACCGGTGCAGCCGCGCTTCTTCAAGCGCGCGCTCTGCTTCCCTTACACACCCTCCCCCTGCCCCTCCCGCAAGCGGGAGGGGTGAAAAGGGCGCAGCGCTATCTCACCCCTTCAGCTCGGCCAGCACGATGATCGACAGCCCCGGCGGCATCGGCAGCCGGCCGAGCAAATGCCGCTCCAGCCCGAAGATCGTCTCGAACGCCTTGTTGAGCACCGCGGGCGGCGGCGAATCGTCGCTATCGTCCTTGCCCATCAGCTTGCCGGCGAAGCGCGCCGCGACCGCTACCGGAAACAGCAGCGAGTTGAACCAGCGCAGCTTGCGCCACGTCAGCCCCGCCTTCTCCAGCGACGCGAGCAGCGTGCGCTTCGAATAGCGGCGCTTGTGGTGGTTCACCACGTCGTGCGCGCTCCACATCCACTGGTGCGCAGGAACCGTGATCAGGATCTTGCCGCCGGGCTTGAGCACCCGCGCCATCGCCTGCAGGGCGCCAACATCGTCTTCGATATGCTCGACCACGTCGAGCACCGCGACCAGATCGTAGCTGCCGGGCTCCACCCCCGTCAGGTCCGGCAGCGGCGACGAACCGACCGGCTTGCCCAGCCGTGCGCTGGCGATCTCGCGCGCCGCCGGATCGATCTCGATCGCATCGACCTCGCCGAACGCGCCGAGCATCGGCAGATTGTGCCCAGTGCCGCAGCCGATTTCGAGGATCTTCGCATCCTTCGGCACCGCGCCATAGCGGGCGAGATAGTCGGCGAGGATGTCGCGACGCGCGCGGTACCACCAGTGCGTGGAATCATGCGCCGCCATGCGGTCGTAAACGATACGGTCCATTTCAGCCGAAAACCCACAAACGGTTGAGTGCGAAGGTCGCGAAGGGCGTGACGAGCACCGCCGGCACCAGCGGCCACCAGGTGGGTCCATGGACCCAGGGGCCGGTCAGCAGCCAGGTGAAGCCCGCGTTGAGCAGCATGCCGGTGGCCTGCACGACGAAGAATTTCATCTTCAGCGCCGCATTCTCCTCGGCCCCGTGCCCCTGGAAGCTCCAGCGGCTGTGCATAAAATAGCCGAAGATCACCGCGACGAAGAAACCCGCGACCGACGCTGCCACCGGATGGATGACATAGGTGGCCAGCGGCCAGTACACCCCGGCATAGACCACCGTCGACAGTCCGCCGACGATCACGAAGCGGATCAGCTGGCCCAGCACGCCACTGGCGCGCAATGCCTCAACGCGTTGCAATACTGCCGTCATCTCGCTTGCCCTCCGACCGGGGCTCGCCCTAATGCGCGGCAGCATCCGAGGAAAGCGATTTTGACGCCCATCAGCACGCGGCTGGTCCGCCTTCGAGACGAACTGGACCGGCACTGGCTGGTCTGGACCCTGTTTGCGTGGGTCTGCGTGGCGGTGTGGTTCCTTCAGCAGCGCCAGGGCAATATCTACTGGCTGACCCTCGGCGACACCGACGATAACATGCGGCTGATGCAGGTCCGCGCACTGCTCGCGGGCCAGGGCTGGTACGATCTGCGCCAGTATCGGATGGATCCGGCGCTGGCCGGGTTCGACATCCACTGGTCGCGGATCGTCGACCTCCCGATCGCCGGGCTCATCCTGCTGCTCAAGCCCTTTGTCGGCATGGCCACGGCGGAGAAATGGGCATGTGGGCTCGCGCCGCTGCTGCCGCTGTCGATCACCATGACCGGGCTGGCGCTGACCGTCCGGCGCCTGGTCGCGCCACTGGCCTGGCCGATCGCGCTGATCCTGCTGATCGCCGCCTGCTCGACGACGCTGCCGATGTACGCGCCGCTGCGGATCGACCATCATGGCTGGCAGCTCGCCGCGCTGGCGATGACCGTCGCCGGCCTCGCCGATCCCAAGGGCGCGCGCGGCGGCGCCGTGGTCGGACTGGCGAGCGCCTTCTCGCTGTCGATCGGGCTGGAGCTGCTGCCCTTCTGCGCGATGGCCGGGGCGATCCTCGCGCTGCGCTGGGTATGGGATGCGACCGAGCGGCCCAGGCTGATGGTCTATGGCCTCACCCTGGGTGGCGGCTCGGCGATCGGGTTCGCGGCCTTTGCCTCCTACGCCAACCAGGCGATGCGGTGCGACGCGCTGACCCCGGTCTGGCTGAGCGTGCTGGTGGCCGCCGGCGCGCTGCTGGTGGCGCTGACGCTGGCCAACCCGGCGTCGCGCTGGGTGCGGCTGGCACTGGCGCTGGTCGCCGGCGGGCTGATCGTCGCGGGCTTCGTCCATTTCTTTCCGCAATGCCTCGGGCGGCCCGAGCAGGTCTCCGACGAGCTGTACAATGTCTGGCTGTCGAACGTCCGCGAGGCGCGGCCGATCTACCGCCACCCCGCCGACACCGCGGTGCCGGTCGCGATCGTCGCCGGGCTGGGCCTGCTCGGTGCGCTGCTCGCGGTGTGGCACGCGCGGCGCAGCCCGCGGCTGATCGGCTGGGTCGCGATCGCGCTGTTCACCGCCTTCGCCGCCGCCATGCTGCTGTGGCAGATGCGCGCGGCGCCGGGTGCACAGCTGCTCGCGGTACCGGGCATCACCGCGCTGATCTGGATCCTAGTCCCGCTCGCCGTCCAGCGCGGCCCGCTCTGGCTGCGGATCGGCGTGGCTGTGCTCGCCTTTGTCGGCGTCGGCGTAGCGGCGAGCGGCGTGAAGATGCCCTGGGCGAACAAGAGCGCATCCAAGCCCGGCAGCGACAAGGTGCGCCAGGCGAACATCGCCTGCACCCGCACCTCGCAGCTACGCACGCTGAACGCGATCCCCGCCGCGACGATGTTCACCCAGGTCGATCTCGGCCCGCGGCTGATCGTGGTGACGCACCATAATGCGGTGGCCGGCCCCTATCACCGCAACGGCCAGGCGATCCTCGACGTCCACCACGCCTTTACCGGCACCGCCGACGGCTTCCGCCCGATCGCTGCGCGCCACCAGGCCGCCTATCTGCTGCTCTGCCCGAACATGGCCGAAACGACCGTCTACCGCGCCCGCAACCCCGTCGGCTTCTACGCCCAGCTCGCCAAGGGGCAGGTGCCAGACTGGCTGGAGCCCGTGGCGCTGCCCGACGGCTCCCCCTACAAGCTCTGGAAGATCCGCTACCAGGGCCAGTGACCCTGCGCCCGGATGGACGAGAGGGGCACGGCCCGGCTACAGCAACGCCCATGCCCGCAACCCCCGCCTGGCCGCCGCAATCCGCCCCCCGCCTGTTCGTCGAAGGCCCGCTCGAACCCGGGCTTCGTCGAATCGATGGCCCCCAGGCGCATTATCTGGGATCGGTGATGCGGCTGAAGCCGGGCGAAGCGGTGAAGCTGTTCGACGGCACGAGCGGCGAATGGCTCGGCATCGCCCGCGATGTCGGCAAGCGCGACCTCACGCTGGAGATCACCGAGCAGCTCCGCCCGCACGAGAATGTGCCGGATCTGTGGCTCTGCGCCGCGCCGATCAAGAAGGGGCGCATCGACTGGGTGGCCGAGAAAGCCTGTGAACTCGGCGTCGCGCGCCTCGTGCCGGTCCTCACCCGCCGCACGGTGATCGACCGGCTGAACCTGGATCGCCTGCGCGCCCACATGATCGAGGCTGCCGAGCAATGCGGCCGCACTGCGCTGCCCGAGCTGGTCGAGCCGGTGAAGCTCCCCGCGCTGCTCCGCGACTGGCCCTCGACACGCGCCCTGTTCTTCGCCGACGAGACCGGCGGCGTGCCCGCGCTGGAAGCGATGCGCGCGCATCCCAGGCCCGCCGCGATCCTGGTCGGGCCCGAAGGCGGATTCGACGCCGAGGAACGCGAATCGATCCGCGCCGTTCCGCAAGCCATCGGCATCGCGCTCGGCCCCCGCATTCTGCGGGCGGAAACCGCGGCGGCGGCGGCGGTGAGCCTGTGGATGGGGGCCGCAGGCGACTGGTAACCGAACGGTACAAAAATCCGCTGGCGTGGTTTCGCCGGCACCGCTAGAGGCGCGAAAATGAGCACCAAGACCGTTTCGACCAAGACCGCGGCGGTCATCGAGGATCGCGCCCAGCTGGTGGAATATTTCGCCAAGGGCGAGAAGCCGGCGGAGCGCTGGCGCATCGGCACCGAGCACGAGAAGTTCGTCTACTGGATGGACGGCAGCCACCGCGCGCCCAGCTACGAAGAGCGCGGCGGCATCCATGCGCTGCTGATCGGCCTCACCGAATTCGGCTGGAAGCCGGTCTATGAGGGCGAGAACATCATCGCGCTATCGGGCCCCGACGGCGCAATCAGCCTGGAACCCGCCGGCCAGTTCGAGCTCTCGGGCGCGCCGCTGGAGAACCTGCACGACACCTGCGCCGAAACCGGCCGCCACCTCAAGCAGGTCAAGGCGGTGGGCGACCGGCTGGGCATCGGCTTCCTCGGCATGGGCATGTGGCCGGACAAGAGCCGCGCCGAGCTGCCGATCATGCCCAAGGGCCGCTACGAAATCATGCTGCGCCACATGCCGCGCGTGGGGAGCCTCGGGCTCGACATGATGCTGCGCACCTGCACCATCCAGGTGAACCTGGACTATGCCAGCGAAGCCGACATGGCGAAGAAGTTCCGGGTCGGCCTGGCGCTGCAGCCACTGGCGACCGCGCTGTTCGCCAACTCGCCCTTCACCGAGGGCAAGCCCAACGACTATCTCTCCTATCGCAGCCATATCTGGTCGGACACCGATCCGGCGCGCACCGGCATGCTGCCCTTCGTGTTCGAGGACGGCTTCGGCTACGAGCGCTATGCCGACTATGCGCTCGATGTGCCGATGTACTTCGTCTACCGCGACGGCAAATATATCGACGCGGCGGGCCTCAGCTTCCGCGACTTCCTGAAGGGCGAGCTGTCGGTCCTGCCGGGCGAGCTGCCGACGATGGACGACTGGGCCGACCATCTCTCCACCGCCTTCCCCGAAGTGCGGATGAAGCAGTTCCTCGAGATGCGCGGCGCCGATGGCGGCCGCTGGGGCCGCATCTGCGCGCTGCCGGCCTTGTGGGTGGGCCTGCTCTACGATTCGGGCGCGCTCGATGCCGCCTGGGATCTGGTGAAGGGCTGGTCGATGGAAGGCCGCGAGGCGCTGCGCAGCGCAGTGCCGAAGCTGGCGCTGGATGCGCCGCTACCCGGCGGCGGCAAGCTGGCGGACATCGCCGGCGAAGTGCTGGACATCGCCGGCGCGGGGCTCAAGGCGCGGAACCGGCTGAACGGCTCGGGCGACAACGAGTCCGGCTTCCTAGACCCGCTGCGCGAAATCGTGCGGACCGGCAAGGTGCCGGCGCAGGTGCTGCTCGATCGCTACCATGGCGACTGGAAGGGGGATATCACGCGGGTGTATGGTGAGGCGAAGTTCTGAGGGTGCCCGGGACGGCTATTTGACCTTCCTGACACGGAAGGTCGAGCTGGCGCGCCAGTCCATTCGGCGCGGCGAAGGGGTGAGCAATAAGGCTGTGGAAGCCGAATTTGCCGCGCGTCGGGCAAAGGTGAAAGATTGGCCGGAATTCTGATGCCCGTGACCTATCACCACCTCTCACCCGAACACGCGCTGCCAGTTCTGCCGGCGGTTCCGTTCCGAGCCGTGCTGGTAGCGGACCAAGGCGTCGCTCCCGAATGGAGGAACGGCATCGCTACGTGGCTGGCGGCAAGCGGATGCCTGTACTTCATCGCATGGGGAACAGATTCCGAGGCGTGGCACGATAGTGTCGACTGGGCGAATCTTGAGGCTTTCAACTTCGGCGATATTCCGGACGAGCGTTTCATCCTGACGACGTGGCACGACAGGGAACCGTTATCGGAAGTGCTATGGTTCGCTGGTCATTGCGCCCGGCACCCTGATGTCGAACTGCGAGAAACAGTGCTGTTGCACCTCGCACCGGCACCCCAGGCGGAAACCCTGCTGATTGCATTCAACGCGGCGCAAAGTAGCTGCTGAGCCAATAGTCGTTCATCCAGTCGTCGTAGCCGAGCAGTTCGCCTTCGCGACGTTCGTGCTCGCGGGTCCACTGCTCGCTTTCCTTCAATGCGATCATCTCGTCGATTCGCCATGCTTCCTGCGGCAACGCGAAGAGAATGCGGTGGGAAGCATAGACGCCGAACGCATCGGATAAGTGGTCGCGGCGAACAAAGCGCCCCAGCGCTACATGCCGGTCGAACATGCGCAGATACCGCAGCACGCACTCCGGAAACCGTGCTGCGCCATCGACAAACATGGCCAGCGGCTTCTTTCCCGCGAGCATCAGGCCGAGTTCGCGGTTGGTGTGGATCTGATAGGGAAATGGCGGTTTGGCAGACATTCGGATGCTTTTGGTGACGCTTCCGCGGACTATCGCGGCCGCCGTTGGTCTGCCTCGGCCGTAGCGAAAATTACAGCAGCCAGATCGCGTTCGCGCGCGGGCAGACGGACGCGAACGTTCAACAGGTCCGGCTCGGAGATAGGACCGCTAAGCATGGCCAGCCCTTCCACAGGATCCGCCGACGGCGCGAACGTCCATGCGGTACCCTCGCCCTTCACATGCGGCGGTGTGGTGTAGCGAACGAAGTTCGCGCCATGCCGGCCCAGCCGATCGCGCGGATACGGCCCGGACGGCAGCGGACCGCGATCAAGGCCTTCGAACGCGCTGGTCAGGAAGCCTCGATAGGCAGGGAAATAGCGCGCGATGGCATCTGCGACCCCCCAGCGGCCGGACGTACCACCGTATCTGGTCTCTATTTCTACAGCGCTGGCACGCGAACCGAACGGGTGCCCGGAGAAGAATTTGCGCGGATCAAAACGCGCGGGAGAAACGAATAGGCCCGACCCATTTGATCCATAAGTTCCAAAGCAATGCCACCGACGCGGCGCCAGCACGCCGATCCCGTCCGCCGCCTCATAATAGGCAAGTTGCGACGCGACGCGGGTCGATACGCGCGGCGTGGCATGGCGCATCGGTGCAGGTTGCGGCCCCATTTGCCCGTCGGATCGACAACCCACAAAGGGCACGGAAACGAATGTGGGAGAAGTAGCGACAGCTGCCGTAGGCAGGATCGCTGTCACCAAAACTGGCCAGAGAATCGGTAGGCGCATATTCAAAAATAGGCGCGCATCTCATCGCCTGACAATCGATGGTTATACGGCCAGTTTCCCTCACCCTGGCGCCGCATCCGCAGTGCAAGGGTGAGGGAATATCAGCTCGCTATCCTCAGACGGTCGGCTTGCCGTCCACCCGCGCGGGCACACCCGCACCGTCCCGCACATCGGCCGGGAGCAGCGCTTCCGGCAGGTCCTGGTACGACACCGGGCGCAGATAGCGGTCGATCGCCAGCGTGCCCACCGAGGTGCTGCGGCCGTCCGAGGTCGAGGGGAACGGGCCGCCATGGACCATTGCGTCGGTCACTTCGACGCCGGTCGGCCAGCCATTGGCGAGGATGCGGCCGGCGAGGCGCTCCAGCGACGGCAGCAGCTCCTGCGCGACGGCGACGTCGCCCTCGTCCATGTGCAGCGTGGTCGTCAGCTGCCCTTCGAGCAGCGAGACGACCTTCTTCAGCTCGTCGACGCTGGCGCAGCGCACCAGCAGCGAGGTCGCGCCGAAGATTTCCTCGGCATGGCTCGGATCGGCGATGAAGTCCGCGCCCTTCATCGTGAACAGCGCGCCGCGCGCACAGGTCGGGCCCTGCGGCTCGACGCCCTGGGCGATCTGCTCGACGGTCGGGACCGACGACAGCTTGGCCACGCCGCTCTCATAGGCCTTGTGGATGTTCGGGGTGAGCATCACCTGCGCCGGCGCGCCGAGCATCGCTTCGCTGGCCGCCGACAGGAAACGCTCCAGCGCCGGGCCTTCCAGCGCCAGCACGAGACCCGGGTTGGTGCAGAACTGGCCCGCGCCCATCGTCACCGAGGCGACATAGCCCTTGCCCAGCGCCTCGGCGCGGGCTTCCAGCGCCGCCGGTAGCAGGAAGACGGGGTTGATGCTGCTCATCTCGGCATAGACGGGGATCGGCACCGGGCGGCTCTGCGCGATGCGGACCAGCGCCAGGCCACCGCCGCGCGAGCCGGTGAAACCCACCGCCTTGATGCGCGGATCGCTGACCAGCGCGCTGCCCAGCTCGTTGGCGGTACCGGCGACCATCGAGAACACGCCTTCCGGCATGCCGGTCTTCTCCGCCGCGCGGGTGATCGCGGTCGCCACCAGCTCGGCCGTACCCGGATGCGCCGGATGGCCCTTCACCACCACCGGGCAACCGGCGGCGAGTGCGGAGGCGGTGTCGCCGCCCGCGGTCGAGAAGGCGAGCGGGAAGTTCGACGCACCGAACACCGCGACCGGGCCCAGCGGCACCATGCGCAGGCGCAGGTCCGGCTTGGGCAGCGGCGCGCGATCGGGGATCGCATGGTCGATGCGGACGCGGAGATAATCGCCCAGGCGCAGTTCCTTGGCGAACAGGCGCAGCTGGCCGGCGGTGCGGCCGCGCTCGCCCTGCAGGCGGGCCTGGGGCAGGCCGCTTTCCTGCATCGCGCGCTCGATCAGCTCGTCGCCCAGCGCCTCGATTTCCTCGGCAATGGCTTCGAGGAACTTGGCGCGCTCCTCGCGCGACAGGCTCGAATAGGGCAGGAACGCAGCCTCGGCGGCGGCGCAGGCGGCGTCGACGTCTTCCAGCGTCGCGGTGCTGAAGCTGGGCTCGATCTCGCTGCCGGTCGCAGCGGCAACGGCGCGGAAGCCGCCGTCGCGGGCGACGCGCTTCGATGCGATGAACAATTCTCCGGTCAGCGCCATGGCGAGATCTCTCCGATTCAGTCGTGAAGGTAGCGGTAACAGTCGTGGCGGGACGTAGGCGCTGGAGCCGCGCGGCGCAACCTCCCCGGGACCCCAATGCCGACGGTCCGGGCGGGAAATCCAGCGAATGCCCCACCCGTTGCCCGCGCTAATACTCCGGGCAGATGGGAAGCGCTAACCTAAATTAGAGGGGTCACGGATATTTCAAACCTTTGCGCAGTTGGGCCGACACGATCTTTGGGAGGCAGCGCGGATGGCAACGGCAACGGCTCCAGGTTTCACCGCGCAGCCCGATAGCGACCGCAGGCGCGCCACCCGCGCGCTCCAGGCGCTCAACTTCTTCATGGCGGACATGCAGGCAGGCATCGGCCCCTTCCTCGGCGTGTTCCTCCAGCAACGCGGCTGGACCGCGGGGCCGATCGGCACGGTGATGACCGCCGGCGGCGTCGCGGGCATGGTGATGACCGTGCCGGCGGGCGCGTTCATCGACCATACCGAGAAGAAACGGCTGGTGGTGATCGTCACCGGCATCTGCACGGTGCTCGCCTCGTTCCTGATCCTCCTGTCGCAGGCCGGCTGGGTGGTGACCGTGAGCCAGGTCGCCACCGCCATCGCCGGCGCCGCGATCGGCCCGGCGGTGGCGGGCATGACGCTGGGGGTGGTGCGTCAGGCCGGCTTCAATGCGCAGAACGGGCGCAACCAGGCGTGGAATCACGCGGGCAACATGGTCGGCGCAGGGCTCTCCGGCTGGCTCGGCTGGAAATTCGGCATGCCGGCGATCTTCTACCTCGCGGCCGCGTTCGGCGTGCTGGCGATCACCTGTGTGCTGATGATCCCGGAGCGCGCGATCGACCACGCCGCCGCGCGCGGGCTGGAGGCCAGGGAGGATGCAAAGGAAGAGAGCCACGCCGAGGGGTTTGCCGCCCTGCTCCAGACCAAGCCGCTGCTGATCCTCGCCGCCGCGCTCGCCTGCTTCCATCTCGGCAACGGCGCGATGCTGCCGCTTTATGGTCTGGCGGTGGTCGGCGCGGGCAAGGGCGATGCGGCGCTGTTCACCGCCACCACCGTGGTCGTCGCACAGGCGGTGATGATCCTCGCCTCGCTGCTCGCGATGCGGATGGCGGCGGGGCGCGGCTATTGGCTGGTGCTGCTGGTCTCCTTCGCGGCGCTGCCGTTGCGCGGGCTGCTGGCCGGCAGCTTCATCGAGCATTGGGGCGTCTGGCCGGTGCAGGCGCTGGACGGCATCGGCGCGGGGCTGCAGAGTGTCGCGGTGCCGGGGCTCGTCGCCTGCATGCTCGATGGCACGGGCCGCGTGAATGTGGGGCAAGGTGCAGTGATGACGGTGCAGGGTGTCGGGGCTTCGCTCAGCCCGGCGATCGGCGGCTGGCTCGCTCAGATGATAGGCTATCGCGCCGCCTTCTACATCCTCGGCAGCTTCGCGCTGGTCAGCCTGGCGTTGTGGATCGGCTTTGCCGCCATCCTGCGCCCGGCCTGCGCCGGCGCCCGCACCGCGCGGGACGCATGACGCCTGCTATCCTTGCCACCTGGGGCATCTGCGCCGCCGCTACCGCGGGGGTGATTGCGCGCCCGCTGCGCTGGCCGGAGGCGGTCTGGGCGATGCTGGGCGCGGCGCTGTTGCTGCTCCTCGGCCTGATGCCGCCCGGTGCCGCCCTGACGGCGGTGGCCAAGGGGCTGGACGTCTATCTGTTCCTGATCGGCATGATGCTGCTCAGCGAGACCGCGCGCGAACAGGGCCTGTTCGACTGGGTCGCCGCGGCGGCTGCCGCCCACGCCCGCGGCTCGACGCTGCGCCTGTTCGGGCTGGTCTATGCGACCGGCATCGTCACCACGACCTTCCTCTCGAACGATGCGACCGCGGTGGTGCTGACCCCCGCCGTCTATGCCGCCGCGCGCAAGGCCAAGGCCGACCCGCTGCCGATGCTGTTCGCCTGCGCGCTGATCGCCAATGCGGCGAGCTTCGTGCTGCCGATCTCCAACCCGGCCAATCTCGTGCTGTACGGGGGCAAGATGCCGCCGCTCGGGCAATGGTTCGGCTCCTTCGCCCTGCCCTCCCTCGCGGCGATTGGGGTCACCTTCGCGATGCTGCGCTGGGCCGAGCGTGCCCGGCTGGCGGGCAGCTGCGCTACCGATGTCGCACGCGAGCCCCTGCCCAGCGGCGGCAAGGCAGCGCTCGCCGGCATCGCGGCGACGGCTGCGCTGCTGCTCGCCATGTCCGCGCTCGACCAGCCGCTGGGCCTGCCGACCTGCTTCGCGGGACTGGTGACCACGCTGCTCGTCTGCGCGCTGGCACGGCGCTCTCCTCTTGCACTGGCGCGGTCGGTCTCCTGGAGCGTACTACCGCTGGTGGCCGGGCTGTTCGTACTGGTCGAGGCGCTCGACCGCACCGGCGTGATCGCGATGGTCGCGCAGGCGCTGCGCAGCGCCGGGAGCGACCCGGCGCGGGGCGCGGCGGCGGCCGGGACCGTTCTTGCCGTCGCCTCGAACCTGATGAACAACCTGCCTGCGGGCCTGATCGCCAGCGAAGCAGTGGCGCAGGCACATCCGCCGCGGCTGATCGTCGATGCGCTGCTGATCGGCGTGGACCTGGGGCCCAACCTGTCGATCACCGGCAGCCTGGCGACGATCCTGTGGCTGCAGGCGATCCGGCGCGAGGGCGAGGATGTCGGCTTCTGGCGCTTCCTGAAGGTCGGTGCGGTAACGATGGTGCCGGCGCTGATCGCGGCGCTCGGCGCACGATTGCTGCTCGGCTGAGCCGCACAGACCTGCGCGGCGTTCAGCCCGGCAAGAAGTCCGGCGTGCGTCGGTCGAGGAAGGCAGCAATGCCTTCCCGCCCCTCTGCCGTTCCGGCCGCCGCTGCGATGGTGGCGGCTTCGCGATCGAGATGCGAGCGGAGCGACGACACTGCGCCTTCCAGCAACAGACCACGCGCCGCGCCAATTGCACCCGATGGCGACCGCACCAGTCGCGCCGCGAGGCGATGTGCCTCGGCGTCCAGTGCATCCTCGTCGACCGTCTGGGTAACAATGCCCAGCCGTTCGGCCGCCTCGGCATCAACGCGACGGTTGGTGAGCAGCATGGCCTGGGCCTGCCGCAGCCCGACCAGACGCGGCAGCAACCAGCTCATGCCGCCGTCCGGCGTCAGCCCAACGCCTGCATAGGCGGCGGTGAAATGCGCCGTTCGGGCGGCAAGCGCCACATCGCCGAGCAGGACCAGACTGAGCCCGGCACCCGCCGCCGGGCCATTCGCGACGACGAGAAGGGGCTTCGCCATGGTGGCCAGCGTAAACACCGCATCATGCAGCATGTCCGCCAGATCGTGCAGGAAGCGCGAGGCGCCGTCGCCTGCCGCCGCGATACCGGCAAGGTCGCCGCCCGCGCAAAAGAGCCGCCCGGCGCCCGTCAGCACGACACATCGGACGGTCGGGTCCGCTGCCACGATACGCGCAGCCTTGGCGAGCGCTGCAGCGAGCGCGGGATCGATCGCGTTGCCGACCTCGGGGCGGTTGAGCGTAAGCCGCGCGACGGGCCCTTCGCGATGGAGGAGAACGGTTTCCATGATGCCCTACCCCAATCAGAGCTTTTCGGTCAGCTCCGGCACCAGCGTGAACAGGTCGCCGACCAGGCCGATATCCGCCACCTGGAAGATGGGGGCATCCTCGTCCTTGTTGATCGCGACGATCGTCTTCGAGTCCTTCATGCCGGCGAGGTGCTGGATCGCGCCCGAAATGCCGACCGCGACATAGACCATCGGCGCCACGATCTTGCCGGTCTGGCCGACCTGATAGTCGTTCGG
>NZ_BCTR01000053.1 GCF_002091475.1 Sphingomonas azotifigens NBRC 15497 | reverse complement strand
CAGACCCTTCCGCTGGCTGGGAGGCAGTCTCCGACCAGTTCATGGCGATCCGCTCACAGATCGGCGCGGCATTGGTTTGCGCCTGGGCGAAGGACCGCTTTCCCGGCTCAGCTGCAATCCTGGACATTGGCTGCGGCTCCGGCGTGCCCATCGCCCGAGCGCTGGTGGATTGCGGCTTCTCGGTTTGGGGTGTCGACGCATCGCCCTCGCTGGTCGCGGCGTATCGACGCGCCCTTCCCGAGATGCCCGCCGCCTGCGAACCGGCGCAGGACAGTCCTTTCTTCGGCCGGACCTTCGTCGGTGCCGTCGCGATCGGGCTCCTCTTCCTGCTCGACGAGGGCGAACAGCGGAAGCTTCTAACCAACGTCGCGAACGTGCTGGAACCCGGCGGGCGCTTCCTGTTCAGCGCCCCTCGCGAGATCTGCCATTGGAACGATGCGCTGACCGCCCGAACATCCATGTCGCTGGGCGAGCATGCCTATTCCGAGCATCTCGCCAGCGTGGGGTTACGGCTAGACGGCTGCCGGTGCGATGAAGGCGGAAACAACTATTACGAAGCGGTCAAATCCCTCTGATAGTGCTTTTCCGTTCTGGCCCAGTCCATCAGAGACTCCAACCTTCGTTGGGGTGACGGCGGGTGGAGAGGCTGCCATGCGCCGATGGGTTCACATCGACGCATGGCGGTATGCTTCTTCGGCATGTCCCTGTCGTGATGGAAACCTGATGTCAGGAACGCGGCCTACTGGTTTTCCTCCTCGTCTGCCTTCGCAGCTGGCGCCGGCGCAGGCTTGCCACACGCGCATCGGGAGGCACCGGGGGGCCGCCGCTTTGGCGCGGTGCTGGCGAATTCGGTGCGGGTCAGCGTGCCCGACTTGTCGGCATCGGCGTCGGTGAACTTGGTGATCGACTTGGCCGCCCATTCCTCGAAGCTCAGCCGGCCGTCGCCATTGGTGTCGAGCTTCGCAAACGCCTTGTGCCGCGCGGCGAAATATTCATCGCGGCTGATCGCCTCGTTGCGATCCTTGTCATAGCGGTCGAAGCGCTTCTGCTCGCGGGTCTTGGCGTCGGCCTCGGGGGCAGCGTCGGGCAGCGGGGCCGCCGCGCTGGCATTGCCCGGCATCGGCGGCAGCACCGCCGCAAGCGGCGTGTGCGCCGGCCCGTGCTGGAACAGCAGAAATCCCCCGAACGCCAGCAATAGCGCCGCCCCGGCGCCCACCGCATATCGCCACATGGCAAGCCTCCCCCCGAAGGTTCGGGCAATCTACGCCGTCAGGGGAAGCCCGCCAAGCCCCTAGCGGCCGCTCAGCCGATGCCAGAGCAGCCGCGCGACTCGCTTGGGCGCGCCGATCGGCAGCGGGCTGGTGGTGGGCACATCCAGATCCATGCGGGCGCGGTGCACCATTGCGCCGAGCGCCCGGCCGCCGCGACTCCAGCGCTTGCCCAGCGCGTCGGCGAGCCGGGGCCGCGCGGCTGCACGCGCCGCATCCGCTTCCGCGCCATCTCCGAGATGCCGGGCGAGATCGGCCAGCGCCCAGCCCTCGCCGCCCAGCGCCAGCGGGTCGCCCGTGGCACCGAGCGCCGTCCCAGCCGCGACGAACAGACTCCCCCGCCCGGCCGCATAGCGGGCCAGCGCAAGGCCATCGAGCGCCTCCTCCTCGACCAGCACTTCCCAGCCATGAACGATCGGCACCAGCGACACGCCGGTCACGCCGCGCGGCAGCAGCTCGGCGGCGAGGCCACGCAGCACCGGCTCCGCCGGTGGCGGCGCGGTGTCGAGCTTGGCCAGCGCCTCGCGCCACCAGGCGAGCCGCAGCTGGCCCACCGCCGGCTGGCTGGTGGTGCGCAGCAGCTGCGCCAGCGCCTCGTCCAGCGCCAGCAGCGCCGCCAGCGCAGGACGGCCGGCAGCGGGCGCATAGGCGAGGATCAGCGCGCGCTCGGGATCTTCGGGCAAGTCGTTCGGGGAAGCGGTCACCCCTCCCCTCTATGGTCTTGCGGGCGAAGGTGGAAGGGGCCGCGCGCTCACGAAAAAGGCCCGCCCGAAAAGTGTCGGACGGGCCTGTTTTCTCGTCAGGAGACGAAGATCAGCGATAGGTGACCTTCTTCACCGTGGCGACGACCTTGTCGGCGTTCACCAGGGCGAGCTTCTCGAGGTTCGCGGCATAGGGCAGCGGCACGTCCTCGTTGGCCACGCGCAGCACCGGCGCGTCGAGATCGTCAAAGCCCTCCTCCATCACGAACGCGGCGACTTCCGACGCGATCGAGCAGGTGGGCCAGCCTTCCTCGACCACCACGATGCGATTGGTCTTCTTCAGGCTCTCCAGCACCGTCTGCTTGTCGAGCGGACGCAGCGTGCGCAGGTCGATCACCTCGGCATCGATGCCCTCGGCCGCCAGCTTCTCGGCGGCTTCGAGCGAGACGCCCACGCCGATCGAGTAGCTGACCAGGGTCACGTCCTTGCCCTCGCGCATGATGCGGGCCTTGCCGATCGGCAGGACATAGTCGTCGAGCTTCGGCACCTCGAAGCTGCGACCGTACATCAGCTCGTTTTCGAGGAACACGACCGGGTCTTCCGAACGGATCGCCGCCTTGAGCAGGCCCTTGGCATCGGCCGCGTCATAGGGCGCGATCACGATCAGGCCGGGGACGCTGGCATACCACGGGCCATAGTTCTGGCTGTGCTGCGCGCCGACGCGGCTGGCAGCGCCGTTGGGGCCGCGGAACACGATCGGGCAGCGCATCTGGCCGCCGGACATGTAGTTGGTCTTGGCCGCCGAGTTGATGATGTGGTCGATCGCCTGCATGGCGAAGTTGAACGTCATGAACTCGATGATCGGCTTCAGGCCGCCCATCGCCGCGCCGGTGCCGACGCCGGCAAAGCCGTATTCGGTGATCGGCGTGTCGATGACGCGCTTGGGACCGAATTCGTCGAGCAGGCCCTGGGTCACCTTGTAGGCGCCCTGATACTCGGCGACTTCCTCGCCCATCACGAAGATGCGCGGATCGGCGCGCATTTCCTCGGCCATCGCATCGCGCAGCGCTTCGCGGACGGTGGTCTTCACCATCTCGGTGCCGGCGGGCACGGCGGGATCTGCCGGGCGGGTCTTCTCGACGGCGGCGGTCAACTGGGCGGTGCCGGTTTCCGGTGCCTTTGCCGGCGCCGGGGTCGACTCGGCCTGCTGGCTGGCGGGGGCCGGTGCGGCGGCGGCCGAGGACGCATCCTCGCCCTCGCCCGCGATCATCGCGATCACGGTGCCGACCTTCACGTTATCGGTGCCCTCGGCGACCAGGATCTTGGCGATCGTGCCCTCGTCGACGGCTTCGAATTCCATCGTCGCCTTGTCGGTCTCGATCTCGGCGAGGATGTCGCCGGACTTCACGACATCGCCTTCCTTGACCAGCCACTTGGCGAGCGTGCCCTCTTCCATGGTCGGCGAGAGCGCCGGCATCTTGAGTTCGATCGCCATCTCAGTAGGTCTCCACCAGCACGTCGGTATAGAGTTCGGCCGGATCGGGCTCCGGCGTCTGTTCGGCGAAGTCCGCCGATTCGTTCACGATCTTGCGGATCTCGGCCTCGAGCGGCTTGAGCTGCTCTTCGGTCACGCCCATCGTCTCGAGCTCGCGCTTCACCGCCTCGATCGGGTCCGACTTGTCGCGGACCGACTGGACTTCCTCGCGGCTGCGATACTTGGCCGGATCGGACATCGAGTGGCCGCGATAGCGATAGGTCTTCATCTCGAGGATGATCGGGCCCTTGCCGGCGCGCACCCAGGCGAGTGCTTCCTCGGCCGCGCCGCGGCAGGCGAGCACGTCCATGCCGTCCACCTGGATGCCGGGGATGCGGAAGCTCTCGCCGCGCTTGTACAGCTGGTCTTCCGCCGAGGAGCGGTTGACGCTGGTGCCCATGGCGTACTGGTTGTTCTCGATCACGTAAATGATCGGGAGCTTCCACAGCTCGGCCATGTTGAACGATTCGTACACCTGGCCCTGGTTCGCGGCGCCGTCGCCGAAATAGGCCATGGCGACGCCGCCATCCTCGTTATACTTGTGCGCAAAGGCCAGGCCCGTGCCGAGCGAGACCTGGGCGCCGACGATGCCGTGGCCGCCGTAGAACTTCTTCTCGGTCGAGAACATGTGCATCGAGCCGCCCTTGCCGCGCGAGATACCCGCGCCGCGGCCGGTCAGCTCGGCCATGATCACCTTGGGGTCGATGCCATAGGCGAGCATGTGGCCATGGTCGCGATAGCCGGTGATCACCGAATCCTTCTCGCCGTCCAGCGCCGACTGCAGGCCGACTGCCACGGCTTCCTGGCCGATGTACAGGTGGCAGAAGCCGCCGATGAAGCCGAGGCCGTAGAGCTGGCCCGCCTTCTCTTCGAAGCGGCGGATCAGCAGCATCTGGCGGTAGAATTCGAGCAGCTGTTCCTTCGAGGCCTTGAACCGTTCCGGTTCGCTGGGCCGCTCGCGATTCGGTACGGCGGGTGGGGTCGGTGCGTTGCGTGCCGGTGCTTTGGCCACGATCAGATATTCCTCATCCGGGGAGGGGAAAGGCGGGTGCCTATACGCGCGTTCTTGCAAAGCTTGCAACCAACGCGCGGGTTCGGCCCACGTTCATCCGCACTAAGGCGGTCCGCCGTGGCTGGCAACAGGTGCCGCTACGGCGATCACTTCTTGTCGAGCGGGATGATCACTTCGTCGGGGCGGACGACGTTGAGCTGCTTGCGGGCAAGCTCGTCGACCATGTCGGGATCGGCGCCATGCTTCGGATCGAGCAGATCGACTCGATTCTTGAGTTCGGCACGCTTCTTGTCGAGCACCGCATATTCGCGCTGCTTGGCGGCAAGCTCGTGCTGCACTTCCTTGGCGGCGACGATCCCGTTGGGCCCCAGAACCGCGTTATAGGCGAAGAAGCCGATGGCGATCAGCGCCGCGGCGGGAAGCCCCGCGCGGCGCAGCAGCGTGGACATGGGCGAAGCGCGCTTCATGCCCGTGTTTTTCGCTGATCGATCGGCGCTTAGCAAGATCGCGGTTCCTACTGGGGGTCAGGCGCGGCGCAGCACCGAACGGCCGGCATAGACCGCCGCGTCGCCCAGCTCTTCCTCGATGCGGATCAGCTGGTTGTACTTGGCGAGCCGGTCCGAGCGCGCGAGGCTGCCGGTCTTGATCTGGCCGCAGTTGGTGGCGACCGCGAGATCGGCGATCGTCGCGTCCTCGGTCTCGCCCGAACGGTGCGACATCACCGCGGTGTAGGACGAACGCTGGGCGAGGCTGACGGCCTCCAGCGTCTCGGTCAGCGTGCCGATCTGGTTGACCTTGACGAGCAGCGAGTTGGCGAGACCCTTCTCGATGCCCATGGCGAGACGCTCCGGGTTGGTCACGAACAGGTCGTCGCCCACCAGCTGCACCTTGCCGCCGATCAGGTCGGTCAGCGCCTTCCAGCCTTCGAAATCGTCCTCGGCCATGCCGTCCTCGATCGAGAAGATCGGATAGTCGGCGGCGAGCTTCGCCAGGAACTCGGCGTTCTGAATCGAGGAGAGCGTCTTGCCCTCGCCCACCATCTTGTAGGCGCCGTCCTTGAAATATTCGGTGGCGGCGCAGTCGAGCGCGAGCATCACGTCGTCGCCCGGCTTGTAGCCGGCGGCCTCGATGCTCGCCATGATGAAGTCAAGCGCTTCGGTGGTCGAGGCGATGTTCGGCGCGAAGCCGCCCTCGTCGCCCACGCCGGTCGCCAGACCCTTCTCGTGCAGCTTCTTCTTCAGCGTGTGGAAGATTTCCGAACCGCAGCGCACCGCCTCGACGATGTTCTCGGCGCCGACCGGCACGATCATGAATTCCTGGAAGTCGATCGGGTTGTCGGCATGCTCGCCGCCGTTGATGATGTTCATCATCGGCACCGGCAGGACGTGCGCGTTGACGCCGCCGACATAGCGATAGAGCGGCAGCCCGCGCGCATCGGCCGCGGCCTTGGCGGCGGCGAGGCTGACGCCGAGGATGGCGTTGGCGCCCAGGCGGCCCTTGTTGGCGGTGCCGTCCAGCTCGATCATGGTGCGGTCGAGATCGGCCTGGTCCTCGGCGTCGAGGCCGAGAACCGCCTCGGCAATCTCACCGTTCACCGCATCGACGGCGCCTTCGACGCCCTTGCCGAGCCAGCGGGACTTGTCGCCATCGCGCTTTTCCACCGCCTCATGGGCTCCCGTGGAGGCGCCCGAGGGCACGGCGGCGCGGCCGAAGCTGCCATCGTCCAGCAGGACATCCACTTCGACCGTGGGATTGCCACGGCTGTCGAGAATCTGGCGGGCGTGGACGTCGATGATTGCGGTCACGTCATGGTCTCCGTAACATGTCAGGAATGAGGCGCGCGGTGCCTCTAGCGGTTCGCAAGGGAACTCGCAAACGGGGCCGTTGTTGTTTCGACGCGACATGGAGGGTTTTTGATCATGGCAGACGAAACGACCAGCATTGCGGGCGATCCGCTCGCAGGGAACATGGGCGCGACCGGCGCGGCAGGCGGCGGCACCGAGGGGGGCAGCGGCCCGGAAGGCAGCAGCTTCACCCGCAGCGCGTCCGACACGATTCGCGAGGAAGCGGCGAAATATGCCGATCAGGCCAAGGAGCACATCCTGGGCTTTGCCGGCACCGGCAAGGAGCGCGCGACCAGCGCGCTCGACGAAGTCGCCGAGATGATGCGCACCGCCGCAGGCGACGTCGATGCCAAGCTCGGCGAGCAGTACGGCCAGTACGCCCGCACCGCGGCGGACGGCATCGCCGGCTTCGCGGAGTCGCTGCGCGGCAAGGAAGTCAACGAGCTGTTCGACGAGGCGACCGAGTTCGTCAAGAAGAGCCCGGCGATCGCGGTCGGCACCGCGGCCGCGCTCGGCTTCGTGCTCGCCCGCGTGATCAAGTCGGGCATCGACGCTTCGGGCACCAGCAACTCGGGCACCCCGACGACAACCGCCTCGACCGGCAACACGCCGTCGACCGACGACCTCAAGATCGAGCCCGCGGGCTTCGGCAGCGGCCCGTCGGCGTCGCCCGGCACCACCCAGAGCTAAGGACGGCAGCACAGGGCATGGACGCCCCCCGAACGGAAGACGCCGGCATCGGTGAGCTGATCGGCCAGCTCACCGAAGACGCCAAGGATTATGCCCGCGCCGAGGTCGACTATGTCAAGGCGGTCGCCCAGGCCAAGGTGGCCGAGGTCAAGGGCGCGGCGATCGCCGCCGTCCTCGCCCTCGCCCTTGCGCTCGCGGCGGCAATCGGCCTGATCGTCGGTGCAATCCTGACGCTGGCGACCCTGGTTGGGCCCGGCTGGGCGACGCTGATCGTAGTCGGCGTCAGCCTCGTCGTCGCCGCCCTGCTCGGCTGGGCGGCGGCGCGCGGCATCCGCAAGGCGATGGGAGCGCGAGCATGACGGTACCCCGCGATCCCGACGCCGCCCGCGCACGCGCCCGCGCGGCCCGCGACAAGCTGATGACGACGGTGGGCACGATCCAGGAACGGCTCAAGCCGCGCAACATCGCGCAGGAAGCGATGGAGAACGCCAAGCAGAGTGTCTCGACCATCGCGCGCGAAGGCACCGAGGCGGTCCGCGAACGCCCGTGGCTCGCCGCCGCGGTGACGAGCGGCATCGGCCTGGTGCTGGCGCGCGGCTGGATCATCGACATTTTCCGCAAGGGCAAACACGAAACCGACGGGCCCAAAAAGGGTTCGGATCCCAAAGACAGCAATGCAGAAGGATGACGCCATGAGCACCGAAACCGAGACCGGATCGCGCCTCACCGAGAACCCCGCGCTGCTGCTCGCCGGCGGCGTCGCGGTGGGCGTGGTGATCGGCATGCTGCTGCCGCGCTTCGAGCGCGAAAAGGCAGCGTTGCAGCCGCTCGGCCGCAAGCTTGCCGACGGCGCCGCCGCGGCGGTGCAGGCCGCGAAGGACAGCGGCCGCGAGCAGATCGAGTCGCTGATCCCCAACAGCGATGCGACCAAGGAACGCGTCTCGGCGCTGTTCGGCACGGTGATCGACGCCGCGAAGGACGCGACCGCCAAGCGGTAACTCGCCTATAAGGGGGTTGAGCGTTATGCTGCAGTGCCGGTAAGGGCTGCGGCATACTCACCCCCCCAGGAGGCGCAATGAGCAAGCTTCACCTGGTCTTCGGCGGCCGCGTTGCCGATCCGACGACCCTTGATTTCGTCGATCCATCGAAGCTCGACGTGGTAGGCATCTTCCCCGATTATGCGAGCGCCGAAAAGGCGTGGCGCGCCGCCGCCCAACGCACCGTCGACGATGCCGAGATGCGCTATGTGGTGGTCCACCTCCATCGCATGCTCGATCCGGACGTTGAAGCCGGCAAGGCCTGAACTCCGGGGCGCGGCGCGCACTCTCCTAATAGGGTGCGATCGCGCAACCAAACCCTTACTCGTCATCCCCGCGAAGGCGGGGATCCATTCGCCTGTGCATTGCAGCAAGAGCCGAGACACCGGCGCCAATGGATCCCCGCCTTCGCGGGGATAACGGTGGTTTGATAATACGGACGTCCGGCCTTCAGGGCTGGAGCACTTACGGTAGCGGCGTCAAATCGGGCTCCACGAAGCCCCGTCGAGCCGCCACTGAGAACAGCCGCCCCCGGCTGTAGAAGCGCAGCGGCCAGTCGCGACGGCCCATTGGCGACGCCAGCAGCCCGTTCACCCGCGCGAGCAGATCGGCTCCGGGCACCTCGGCGAGATACAGCCGCACCCCGGCGACATAGGCGCGCGTGATCGTCTCGTGATAGCCGCTGCTGTCATCGTTGACGCCCCCGACGCTTTCGTTGAAGCGCCGGATGATCCCGCCGATCTCGGCATCCACATCGACATCTGGCCGCTCGCTCAGCAGATACAGGCATGCCGCGAGATGCGCCTCGTGGGTCCAGTCCTCGCGGGAAAGGCTGCAGGCGAGCAGCCCCTCCCCGATCCGGACGATCGCCGCGGTGCTGGCGAAGCACCGCGGCGGAAGGTCACTCCTGTCGCTCAGGCGAGCGCCTTCGCTTTCGGTGCGGCGGCGCGAACGCCGGCTTCGACATGGTCTTCGAACTGCGCGAAATTCTCCACGAACTGGTCGACGAGCTTTTCCGCCGTCGCATCATAGTCCGCCTTGTCCGGCCAGGTCTCGCGCGGGTCCAGGATCGCCGAGTCGACGCCCGGCACCGCCACCGGCACTTCGAAACCGAAATAAGGATCGCGGCGGAACTCGGCCGCGTTGAGGCTGCCGTCGAGCGCGGCATTGAGTAGCGCCCGCGTCGCCTTGATCGGCATGCGGTGGCCGACGCCGTATTTGCCGCCGGTCCACCCGGTGTTGACCAGCCAGCACGCGACATTGCCCTCGGCAATCCGCTTCTTGAGCAGATTGCCATAGACCGACGGGTGGCGCGGCATGAACGGCGCGCCGAAGCAGGTGGAGAAGGTCGCCTCGGGCTCGGTCACCCCGATCTCCGTGCCTGCCACGCGGGCAGTATAGCCCGAGAGGAAATGATACATTGCCTGCTCGGGCGTCAGCCGCGCGATCGGCGGGAGCACGCCATAGGCATCGGCGGTGAGGAAGATCATGTTCTTCGGCACCGGCCCGAGATTGTCGGCCGAGGCATTGGGGATGAAGTCGATCGGATAGGAGCCGCGGCTGTTCTCGGCGAGCGTCGCATCGTCGAGGTCGAGCGTGCGGGTTTCCGGATCCATCACCACATTTTCCAGCACCGTGCCGAAGCGCCGGGTGGTGGCGAAGATCTCGGGCTCGGCCTCGGGCGAGAGGCGGATCATCTTGGCGTAGCAGCCGCCCTCGAAGTTGAAGACCGCGGTGTCCGACCAGCCATGCTCGTCGTCGCCGATCAGCGTGCGACTGGCGTCGGCCGAGAGCGTCGTCTTGCCGGTGCCCGACAGGCCGAAGAAGATCGCGGTGTCGCCCTTGGGGCCGATATTGGCCGAGCAGTGCATCGGCATGATGCCCTGCTCGGGCAGCAGATAGTTGAGCAGGCCGAACACGCTCTTCTTCATCTCGCCGGCGTACGCCGTGCCGCCGATCAGGATCAGCTTGTCGGTGAAGTTGACCGCGATCACCGTCTCGCTGCGGGTGCCGTGGCGCGCGGGATCGGCGCGGAAGCTCGGCAGGTCGATGATCGTGTATTCGGGAACGAAGTCCGCCAGCGCTTCCGCCTCGGGCCGCACCAGCAGCGTCCGGATGAACAGATTGTGCCAGGCAAGCTCGTTGATCACCCGTACCCGCACGCGATGCTCGGGTTGCGAGCCGCCATAGAGGTCCTGCACGAACAGTTCCTCGCGCTTGCCCAGCTCGGTGAGGAAATCTGCCTTGAGCGCGGCGAAATGTTCGGGCGTCATCGCCTGGTTGGTCTTGCCCCACCAGACGCTGGTCTCGGTCTCGGCATCGCGGACGATGAACTTGTCCTTGGCAGAGCGACCGGTGTGCTTCCCCGTAGCAACGACCAGCGGACCCTCGGCCGCCAAACTACCCTCACGGCGCCGGATCGCATGCTCGACCAGCGGTGCGGTAATCAGGTTCCAGTGGAGCGTTGCCGAGGTGGCAATCCCCTGCTCGCCAAGACCATGGCGCGATTGACGCATGCTCACTTCACCCTCCTCAAACACTGTCGCGCGATTTATCTGACAAACCGGACGATTGGCCCGAACCGCAGCTTTATTTCGATCCAGGTCCTGACATGGCGATGCGAAGGGGGTCAATCCGGGTAAGCGTTGTCGGTCTGTTGAGGCGCAAGAAACTTTGGTCTAACGGGGGGCGATGCTGATTTTGCGCCAGCCCCGGGTAGCCGGATGACCGCCACGATCGCGCTGGTCGATGACGACCGCAACATTCTCACCTCGGTGTCGATCGCTCTGCAGACCGAGGGCTTCCTCACCCGCGTCTATTCCGACGGCGAAAGCGCCTTGAAGGCGCTGATCGAGAACCCGCCCGAGCTGGCGGTGCTCGATATCAAGATGCCCAAGATGGACGGGCTGGAGCTGCTCCGCCGCCTGCGCGAGAAGAGCCAGATCCCGGTGATCTTCCTCACCAGCAAGGACGACGAGCTCGACGAGGCGCTCGGCCTCGCGATGGGCGCCGACGACTATATCGCCAAGCCCTTCTCGCAGCGCCTGCTGATCGCCCGCATCCGCGCGATCCTGCGCCGCACCGAGCCCGCCCAGCCGGTGGCCGAGGGCGCCGCACCCGCCGAGCCCGCCGAGGCATTGGAGCGCGGCCGCCTCAGCATGGACCCGGCGCGGCACAAGGTCACCTGGGGCGGCGTCAACGTCACGCTGACCGTCACCGAATTCCTGATCCTGGAGACGCTCGCCCAACGCCCCGGCATCGTCAAGACGCGCAACCAGCTGATGGATGCCGCGTACCAGGACGATATCTATGTCGACGACCGCACGATCGACAGCCACATCAAGCGCGTCCGCCGCAAGTTCCGGCAGGTAGACCCGGAGTTCGACGCGATCGAGACGCTCTATGGCGCGGGCTATCGCTTCTCGGATGAATGACGAGCGCGACCTGGCGCTGCGATGGTCGGGCCGGGTCAGCCTCACGCCGCGGATCCTGGCGGTCAACATTTTCGCGCTGGCGCTGCTGTGCGGCGGCTTCTTCTATCTCGACAGCTATCGCAGCCGCATCGTCGACAGCCGCGTCGAGCAGACCAGCCGCGAGGTACGGCTGATCGCGCAGGCGCTCGCCTCGGCTACCGACAAGCGCCGCGACCTGCTGGTGCTCAGCCTCGCCCGCGACATGGGCACGCGGATCCGCCTCTACGACCCGCAGGGCAAGCTGCTCAGCGACAGCCGCGAGCTCGGCCTGCGCAACCTGGTGCTGCGTGATCCCGACAAGGATCCGGTCGGCCAGACGATCGCGCGCTTCCTCGACGCGGTGATCGACAAGGTCGCCGGTGCCGATCGCGCGCCGCTCTACCGAGAGCGCCCGCGCGATGCCGGGCTCGATTGGCCCGACGTCCGCACCGCACTGGAGACCCATGCGGCGGCAGCATCGGTCTGGCGCGCGCCGGATCGTACCCCGGTCATCACCGCCGCCGCGCCGATCACCGGTCTCGGCGTGGTGATGACCGCCTACAACGCCCGCGACATCACCCAGACCGTCCGGCTGGAGCGCTATCGGCTGGGGGTGGTGCTCGGCATCGTCTCGCTGGTCTCGGTGCTGCTGTCCCTCTTCCTCGCCCGCACCATCGTCCGCCCGTTGCGGCGGCTGGCGCTGGCGGCGATCCGCGTTCGCCTCGGGCGCGCCCGCGAAGTGATCGTGCCGCGCCTCCCCGATCGCCGCGACGAGATCGGCATGCTCGCCCGCGCGCTGTCCGACATGAGCGGTGCACTCCGCGCCCGCATCGACGCCACCGAAACCTTCGCCGCCGACGTCACCCACGAGCTGAAGAACCCCCTCGCCTCGCTCCGCTCCGCCGTCGAGGGGCTCTCGACCGTCAAGGATCCCGCCTTGCGCGACCAGCTGCTCGCCATCGTTCGCGACGATGTCCACCGGCTCGACCGGCTGATCACCGACATTTCCGAGGCGTCGCGCATCGACGCCCAGCTCAGCCGCACCACCTTCGAGCCGTTCGACCTGGGCGACCTCATCGCCGCGCTGATCGGCCAGCGTGAGACCCGCGGCGTGCCCGAGGCAATCCGGCTCCGCTTCGATCGGCCCTATGGCGTCTCGATGGAAGTGATGGGCGACCCGACCCGGCTCGAGCGCGTGTTCGAGAACCTGATCGAGAACGCCCTGTCCTTCTCGCCGCCCGGCGGCCTGATCGCGATTTCGGCGGAGGAGGAAGAGGATACCCTCGCCATCTGGGTGGAGGACGAAGGACCCGGCGTTCCCGAGGAGGCCCGCGAGGCGATCTTCCGCCGCTTCCATTCGGTCCGCCCCTCCAGCGAAGCGTTCGGCCAGCATTCCGGCCTCGGGCTTGCCATTGCCCGCACCATCGTCGAAGGCCATCAGGGAAGCATAATGGTGGAATCGCGGGAGGATCGATCGCAGGGCGCACGCTTCGTGGTGCGGCTGCCATTGGCGGCCCGCGCATGAACCCGCCCATCGACCCGCCCGCGCTCCCGCCCGCCTATAACGAGAGCACCATGCAACGGCGTCGCCCCAAACATATCCTGCTCGTCACTGGCATGTCGGGTGCCGGCAAGTCGACCGTTCTCCGGACGCTCGAGGATCTCGGCTGGGAGGTGGTCGACAACCTGCCCCTGCTCCTCCTCAACCGTCTGCTCGATACCGCGCCGGGCGCCGATGGCGGGGACGACGAGCGCCCGCTCGCGCTCGGTCTCGGCACCCAGACGCGCGGCTTCGATGCCGAGAGCATCGTCCAGCGCATCAAGAAGCTGCGCGAGGACCAGGATCTCGACGTCGGCACCCTCTTCCTCGAATGCAGCGGCGCCGAGTTGCTCCGCCGCTTCTCCGAGACCCGCCGCCGCCATCCGCTGGCGCAAGACCGTCCTGCCGAGGACGGCATTGCCCGCGAGCGCGAGCTGCTCGGCCCCTTGCGTCGCTGGGCCAACCGGCTGATCGACACCACCGACATGAAGGCCAACCAGCTGTCGCAGACGATCCGCGGGATCTTCTCGGCCGACGGCGGCAAGACCACCTTCAGCGTCACCTCCTTCGGCTTCTCGCGCGGGCTGCCACGCGACGCGGACCTTGTCCTCGACATGCGCTTCCTGCGCAATCCGCATTGGGATCCGGCGCTTCGTCCCGGCACGGGACTCGATGCCGACGTCTCGGCCTATATCCGGGCAGACCCCGCCTATGACGCGGCGATGGCGCAGATCGAGTCGCTGCTCCTGCTCCTCCTCCCCCGCTACCAGGCGGAGGGGAAGGCCTATGTGACGATCGCGTTCGGCTGCACCGGGGGGCGGCACCGCTCGGTCCATGTCGCCGAGCGGATGGCGGCTAGGTTGCGCGCCGAAGGATTTTCGCCCACGGTGACCCACAGAGATTTGCAGACCGCGCCACAGGACTCCCTGGAGGGGGCGCCGGTGTCCATGGCTAGGGGCGGAGAATAGAATGATCGGGTTGGTGCTCGTGACGCACGGACGACTCGCCGAGGAGTTCGTCGTCGCGATGGAACATGTGGTGGGGAAACAGGAGCAGGTCGCCGCGATCTGCATCGGCCCCGAGGATGACATGGAGGGCCGCCGCGCCGACATCGCCAGCGCCATCGGCGCGGTCGATTCGGGCGAGGGCGTGATCGTGCTGAGCGACCTGTTCGGCGGCACCCCCTCCAATCTCGCCATCTCGCTGATGAAGGCGGGCAAGGTCGAGGTGATCGCCGGCATCAGCCTGCCGATGCTGATCCGCCTGGGCAGCGCCCGCAAGACCATGTCCGTCACCGACGCGGTGCTCGCCGCGCGCGACGCCGGCCGCAAGTACGTGACGGTTGCGTCGGAAATGCTGGGGCCGCCGCAATGAGCCGGGTGTCGCGCACGGTCCTGATCGAGAACCAGCGCGGCCTCCACGCCCGCGCCAGCATGGCCTTCGTCACCCTCGCCAGCACCCAGCCCTGCGAGCTCACCGTCGAGAAGGACGGCAACAGCGCCGCCGGCACCTCGATCCTCGACCTGATGATGCTCGGCGCCGCCAAGGGCGACACGATCACGATCTGGGCCGAAGGCGACGGCGCGGAAGGCGCGGTGCAGGCGCTGGTCGAGCTGGTCGAAGCACGGTTCAACGAGGAGTGAGGATCTCTTCTTAAGCCCCTCCCCTTCAGGGGAGGGGTTGGGGTGGGGCAGTGTCTCACCGAGACCAACAAGCGTTCTGGAATCCCTCCACCCCAACCCCTCCTCCAAGGAGGAGGGGCTAAGAATGGCCCCAACTAGCCCCCGCCCCCATCCCGCCCTATAGCGGCGCGATGCCACGCGAAATCACCGCCTATTCCAACCCCCTCATCAAGCGCATGCGGAATCTCCGCGACAAGCGCCACCGCCGCGAAGAGGGGCTGTTCCTCGCCGAGGGCCTGCGCATCCTCACCGAGGCGCGCGAGGCCGGCCGGATCCCCGAATACCTGTTCTACACCGCCGAGACCGCCCACCACCCGCTGGTCGTGGCGCTGGTAACCGCCACCGAGGCGCAGGGCGGCGAGGCGATCGAGACCAATGCCGACATCCTCTCGAAGCTGTCCGGCAAGGACAATCCGGGCGCGGTCGTCGGCGTCTATCCGGAGTTCGCGCTCGACCTCGCCGATATCGACCGCAGCACCGCGCCGATCTGGCTGGTCGCCGAGCGCCTGCGCGATCCCGGCAATCTCGGCACCATCCTGCGCACCGGCGACGCGGTGGGCGCCGGCGGGCTGATCCTGCTCGACGACTGCGTCGATCCCTTCTCGGTCGAGGCGGTGCGCGCGAGCATGGGCGCGCTGTTCACCGTCCCCGTCGCCCGCGCCCGCTGGGAGGAGTTCGAGCCCTGGCTGCGCGCCGGCCCCGGCCAGCTCGTCGGCCTCAGCCTCGATACGACCCACGACTATCAGGCCCCGCGCTACGCCCCGCCGACCTTCCTGCTCACCGGCAACGAGGCGCAGGGTATGCCGCCGCATATGGAAGCCGCGTGCGATCTGCTGGTAAAGATCCCCATGCTCGGCAAGGCAGACAGCCTCAATGCGGCAGTGGCAACGGCGGTGATGGCCTATGAAGTACGCAACCAGTTCCGGCGGGGGTGAGGGCAAGGGGGTGACGCCGGCTCGCCCAAGTCCCCCTCACCCTTCCCACTGCCTGCGGCAGCGGGCCCCTTCCCTCTCCCACAAGGGGAGAGGGAGCAACGCACCCCTTCTCCCTCTCCCCTTGTGGGAGAGGGAGGGAGCCGCGAAGCGGCGGAAGGGTGAGGGGGAATTGGGCTGGAGAAATCGCACGGCCCTCCTCCTGGCCCTAACCCTCCTCCCCCTCCCCGCCGCTGCGCAGAGCTCCGAGCCCGCTCCACCCCGCGCCGAAACGCCGCGCCTCGACGCCGAGGAACAGCTCCTCCTGGGCGACTGGCGCATCACTGGCATCGACGGCCACCCGACCGTCCCCGGCAGCCGCGCCCGGCTGAAGCTGGAGGGGCTGCGGATCAGCGGCTATACCGGCTGCAACGCGCTGGGCGGCAACTACCGGGTGGAGCGCGGCTACCTCACCACCGGCGGCGTGATCACCACCCGCCGCGCCTGCTCGGCGGCGCTGATGCGGCAGGAAAAGATACTGCTCGGGCTGCTCGACCAGCGCCTGGCAGTCCGCCAGAGCCATCGCGGGCGGCTGCTGCTGACGGGGCGCGAGGGGAAGACGCTGGTGCTGGTGCGGGCGGCGGGGTGATTCCTATTGAATATTGCGGCGCATAATAACCCTACTCTGCGCCACCACCTTTAAACAAATCGGTGTGCGGACTATAGGTTTTCATCATATTTTCATTGAACCTTATGTAGGTATCAACTTCTTCACCTCCAGCCGGTTCGGCTTTACGAAGATCCGTTTCTGAAATGTTGTTCGACAGGATTGCAGCGTACCTGCCAATCGCTGCAGAAAGCTCATGATCGCACGCTCTCGCAAGAACATTGAACAGGCCTAGTTTGACAAGGAGGTCTTCCGCGCTGAATAGCAAGTGCTCACTTTGTTTTAGCCACGACTCTATCGCCTTGCCCGCCTCAAAATCGCTCAGAACTTCTGTCTCGGTATCTGTATCAGAGATATTATGCCGCTGATCAAATTCGTTGATTCGATCCAATCTTTCGGATCTTGATTCCGAGTTTAGAACTACCTTGAGCCTTTCAAGCCCTAATCCAAGATAAAGCGCGGGGACCAACGCACGAATTTTTGGATTATCGTGAGACCAATACGGGGACACCTCAGCCGCGTACCTGTCCCTTCTTTTCCTCTTACGCTTTGCAAAAAATGATGACACCTTAACCGCGAAGGCAATTCCGGCCGCAATAATCGCAACTGCGATAAATGGATAAGTAGCAGTCCTTAATATTTGAATCAAAAAGGTTCCGGACCATGCAATAGAAGCGATGTTTTCAGAAGGCTTTGCAATATCAGGACGCCCTACTTCGATAGTTTTTAGACCCTCTACTTTTCCAACACTAAAAAATGACAGTTTTGAAGAAATTGGTCGCACTACAAGTAGATCAAATTGAATATAGTCACCTGGATCAATTATAAGTCCCGGTGGCAGGGTGAACGTATTGTTCACCCGCTTGGGCAGCGCCAACTTTCTCAAATGCTCAGAAGTTGCATTGATCCCATATAAACGCACAACTTGACCACCTGACACCGAAAATCCGAGAGGATCTTTTTCTGTAGTATTCCTCTCATTTACACTTATTCCACCATTGTTCCGGATTCGTAGCCGAACGGCAAGCAGATCTCGTTTTGTTAGTGTAAGATCCTGGGAATTCAGCTGCACTGACAAACCAGGAACAGGCTGACGTACTGTAAACACGGGAATCTGGTTCAAGACGTCCAGCGTGAGCGAAACTCGCTTCCCGAACACAAGCTCGGAAACGGGCGGCAAGCTGATAAAAAAGCCCAATATTCCTAAAGCCACACCTAAAGCAGACGCAGCCTGAAAAAGTCTATTCTTAAGTATCGATGTCAGAAACCATCGATCTTCCTGAATATCTGACATTTAGATCATCGCCCCACTTCATACATGCAACGACGACAGGCTTAGCGGGATCAATACAAACAGACATGGCTAAAAAACCGATCGACACGCAGCAGACAACTTCGAGATTGGCACGAGGATTTCTACCGCTGCAAGCCCAAACTCGCGAATCTCACTCCGCCGCAGCCGCTTCCTCCACCTCGCCCCTCTCGGGCGCCGGCAGTTCCGCCGTCGGCGCCCGCGCAATCACGTCGACCGTGTCGATCGTGTCCAGCGTGTTGTTGCCGGTATCCACGTTCAGCGCCTGGAAGCGCCGTGCGGAGACCATCACCCGGCCTTCGAAGCTCGCGACGAACTTGTTGTAATTCTCCACCGCGCTGTTCAGCCCGCCGCCGACGCGCTTGAGGTGGCCCGCCGCCGTCGCCAGCCGCTCGTACAGTTCCTTGCCCAGCTTGCCGACTTCGCGGGCATCCTCGGTCAGCTTCTGCTGGCGCCACATCGCCGCCACGGTGCGGGCGAGCGGCAGGAAGGCCGAGGGGCCGGCGATGATCACCCGGTTGCGCGCCGCGCGCTCCCACAGCTCCATGTCGACTTCCAGCGCGCTCGACAGGAAATTGTCGCCGGGGATGTACATGATCACGAAATCGGGCGCCTTTTCGAACTGCGCCCAATAGGCCTTGCGCGACAGCGCGTCGGCATGGGTGCTCATCGCCTTGGCATGGGCCTTGAGCGCCGCGGTGCGCTCCTCGGCGCTGGTCGCCTCGGCCGCCTGGAGATAGCCGTCGAGCACGCACTTCACGTCGACGATCAGCTGCTGGTCGCCCGGCAGGCGGATGATGAAGTCCGGCCGCAGCATCCCGTCCTCGGTGGTGACCGAGACCTCCGCCGCGAAATCGACATGGCCCGAAAGCCCGGCGATCTCGATCAGGTTGCGGAACTGCTGCTCGCCCCAGCGGCCCCGCGTCTTGGGCGCGGCGCGCAGGGCATTGACCAGCTTGGAGGTTTCCGCGCGCGTCTCGCCCAGGCTGGCATGGACGGCGCTGATCGCCTCGCGCAGTTGGCCGTAGCTGTCGCTGCGATCCTTCTCGACGCGCTGGAGGCCTTCCTCATAGCGCTTGAGCGTGGTGTCGATCGGCTGCAGCAAGGTGCGCAGCCGCTCCTCGTTCTTCTCGCCGGCCTGGTGGAAGCGCGCCTCGGCGCGTTCGAGAAAGGCGCGCTGCGTCTCGTCGAGCATGGTCGAGGCGAGTTCGCGGAACTGGCCGGCCATCACCTCACGCGCGTTGACGAATTCGGTGAGCCGCTCCTCGAACGATCCCGCCTTCGCCTTGAGCTCGGCAAGCTCGATGCGCGCGGCGTCGCGCTCGTTGCGGAGCATCGCGGCTTCCTCGCGCAGGCGGGGGAGCTGGGCAACGCGTTCCTCGGCCATGGCGAGATCGGTGATCGCGGCCTTGAAATCGGCTTCGCGCCGGGCGCTCTCCGCCCGCGCCTCGCTCGTGCCGCGCGCGCCGATCAGCCAGCCGACCACCACGCCCGCAACCAGCGCCACCATCACGAAACCAACGACGAACGGATCCAAAACACGCCTCCCGGGGAACAGGACGCGAACTTACCTGTCTGGGGACGGGGCCGCAAGGGTGGCGGCGGTCGGTTGGGCGCGGGTGGGCGAGGGTTCGGTGGATAAATGGCGCCGCGCCGCCCACCCCTCCGTCATTCCGGCTTTCGCCGGGATGACGGCAATTAGGGAATGGCAGCCCTCAGGCCGCCTTGCGGGCCTTGTTGAGCTTCTTCATCAGCATGTCGCGCTTGAGCCGCGAGAGATGGTCGAGGAACACGATCCCCTCCAGATGGTCCATCTCGTGCTGGATGCAGGTGGCGAGCAGGCCCTCGAACAGCTCGTCATGGGCCACGCCCTTCTCGTCGAGCCAGGTCACCCGGCAGCGCGCGGGGCGCTCGACATCGGCGAACTGGTCGGGGACCGACAGGCAGCCCTCGGTATAGACCGAAAGCTCCTCGGCGGGCTCGTGGATCTCGGGGTTGATGAAGACGCGCGGGTGCCGGATCGGCTTGCCCTCCTCGTCCTCTTCCTCCTGCAGGTCCATCACGATCAGCCGCTTGGGCACGCCCACCTGGATCGCGGCGAGGCCGATGCCCGGCGCATCGTACATCGTGTCGAACATGTCGCCGATCAGCGTGCGCACGTCGTCGTCGATCGCCTCGACCGGGGTGGAGACGAGACGCAGACGCGGATCGGGTACTTCGACGATGGGAAGGATGGCCATCGCCCAAATTTAGGAGAGCAGCCCTCCAGCGTCAAGCAACCGGCCGCCGCGCGCGGAGCGCCTGGGCCAGCGTGCCCTCGTCGAGATAGTCGAGCTCGCCGCCCACCGGCAAGCCATGGGCGAGTTGGGTGACACGCACCGGGAAGGTCTCCAGCCGCTCGGAGACGTAATGCGCGGTCGTCTGCCCTTCGAGCGTGGCGTTCATCGCGAGGACGACCTCGTCGATCCCCCCCGCCCCCACCCGGCGGACCAGCGCGTCGATGCGCAGATCCTCGGGCCGCACCCCGTCGAGCGCGGAGAGCTTGCCGCCCAGCACGTGGAAGCGGCCCGGGAACAGTCGCGCGCGATCGAGCGCCCAGAGGTCGGCGACTTCCTCGACCACGCACAGCGAACGGTCGTCGCGGCGCGGGTCGGCGCAGATCGAACACGGGTCGTGCGTGTCGACATTGCCGCAGATATGGCAGGTCGTGAGCTTCTGGCTGACCGCGCTGAGCGCCGCGAGCAGCGGATCGAGCGTCGTCTCGCGCTTCTTGAGCAGGTGGAGCACCGCCCGCCGCGCCGATCGCGGCCCGAAACCGGGCAGCCGCGACAGGGCCTGGGTCAGCGCTTCGATTTCGGGAGAGGCCATGGCGCACCACATAGGGGCTTGCATGCGCGCCTGCCAAGCGGTTGAGGAGACACATGCGCATCCTCTTCATGGGAACCCCCGATTTCGCCGTGCCGGTGCTCGACGCGCTGGTCGAGGCCGGGCACGACATCGCCGCCGCCTACAGCCAGCCGCCGCGCCCCGGCGGCCGGCGCGGCAAGGCGCTGACGCCCTCCCCGGTCCATGCCCGCGCCGAGGCGCTGGGGATCGAGGTGCGGACGCCGCTGAGCCTCAGGGGCGCGGAAGAGCAGGAAGCGCTGGCGGCGCTCGATGCCGATGTCGCGGTGGTCGCGGCCTATGGCCTGATCCTGCCCAGGGCGGTGCTAGCGGCGCCGCGGCTGGGGTGCCTCAACGTCCATGGTTCGCTGCTCCCCCGCTGGCGCGGCGCGGCACCGATCGAGCGGGCGATCCTCGCCGGCGATGCGGAGACCGGCGTCGGCATCATGCAGATGGAAGCCGGGCTCGATACCGGGCCGGTACGGCTGGAGGGGCGCACGCCGATCGATCGGAAGACGGCGGGCGACCTGCGCGCGGAGCTGAGCGCGCTGGGCGCGCGGCTGATGGTGGAGGTTCTCGCCGACTTCGACGCGTATCCGGCCGTGCCGCAGCCCGAGGAAGGCGTCACCTACGCCGCCAAGATCGACAAGGCCGAGGCGCGCCTGGATTTCACCCGTAGCGCCGTAGACGTCGAGCGCGCCGTTCGGGCGTTCAACCCAGCCCCCGGCGCCTTCTTCGAGCTGGATGGCGAACGCTTCCGTATCCACGCCGCGGATCTGATCGACGCGAGCGGCCCGCCGGGCACGGTGGGCGACGACCTGCTGATCCATTGTGGCGAGGGCGCGATCCGCCCAACCTCGATCCAGCGCGCCGGTCGCGGGGTGATGACGGTCGCCGAACTGCTGCGCGGCTTCCCGATTCCGGCAGGAACCCAGCTTTGACGCGCTTCGCCCTCACGGTGGAATTCGACGGCCGCCCCTTCATGGGCTGGCAGCGCCAGGAGCACGGCCCCAGCGTCCAGCAGGCGATCGAGGACGCGGCCTATGCAGTGACCGGCGAGGACGTGGTAGTCCATGCCGCCGGCCGCACCGACGCGGGCGTGCACGGCCTCGGCATGCGCGCGCATGTCGACATCGCCAAGCCCATCACGCCCTTCCGGCTGATGGAGGCGCTCAATGCCCGCATCCGCCCGCATCCCGTCGCGATCCTCACCTGCGAGGAGGTGCCGGAAGATTGGCATGCGCGATTCTCGTGCCTTAGCCGTCATTATGAATATCGGATCGTAACCCGCCGCGCCCCGTTGACGTGGGAAAAGGGGCTCGCCTGGCGCCTCTCCGGGCCGCTGGACACCGCGGCGATGCAAACGGCCGCGGCGTATCTGGTGGGCCGCCACGACTTCACCACCTTCCGCTCGGCGCACTGCCAGGCGGAGAGCCCGGTGCGCACGCTCGACCGTCTAGACGTGGTGGAAACCGGCGATCGCATCAGCGTGTTCGCGTCGGCGCGGTCGTTTCTGCACCACCAGGTGCGCTCGATGGTCGGCTGCCTGTCGCTGGTCGGCCAGGGCAAATGGACGCCGGAGGACGTACGCGACGTGCTGGAGGCGCGTGATCGCACGACCCTGGGGCTAAACGCCCCGCCCGATGGCTTGTTTTTCCTGCGCGCAGAATATCCTAGCGACTAAACTTTGCAGCCATTTCGACATGGGTCGACCAGCGAAACTGCCCTACCGGCTGCGCCCAGTCGAGCCGATACCCGCCCTTACACAGCATTTCGGCATCCCGCGCGAAGGTACTGGGATTACACGAAACATAGGCCACCACCGGCGCCTTGGCGCTGGCCAGTTCACCGGCCTGCTCGCGCGCGCCCGCCCGGGGCGGATCCAGCACGATCGCATCGAACCGGTCGAGCTCGGCGGCCATGAGCGGGCGCCGGAACAGATCGCGGTGATCGCCGAAGACCTGCCGCCCCGCCGTACCCGCTGCCGTTTTGAGTGACAGGATCGCGTCTCGCGCGGCCTCGCCGGCATAGACCCGCGCCTGGTCCAGCGCGAAGGTGAAGGTGCCGAGCCCGGCGAACAGATCCGCAACCGTCCCCGCCCCGCCAACGATCTCGCGGACCGCCGCCACCAGCGCCGCCTCACCCTCGGGCGTCGCCTGCAGGAAGCTGCCGCTCGGCAGCGGCACGGCGACACCGCCGAGCGTGATCGTCACCGGCACCGGCTCCCAGCGCGCGGTGGGGCCGAAGCCCTCGTCGATCGCGAAACGCGCCAGCTTTTGCGCTTCGGCAAAGGCGGTGATCGCTTCCGCCGCCGCCAGGCCCTCGGGATCGATACCCTCGACGAGCACGTCGCGCCCCTGGTCGCTCAGCGCCAGATGCACGTTCACCCGGCGCGCATCGGGCAGCAGCGTCGCGAACAGGCGGCGCAGCGGCGCCAGCAGCGCGAACAGCGCGGGCGCGAGGACATGGCATTCGGCCAGATCAATCAGCTTGTGGCTGCCCGCCTCGGTAAAGCCGATCCGCACCTGCTTGCCGCGCCGCTCGGCATGGAGCGTCGCGCGACGACGGGTGCCCGGCGGCGAGAGCATGGGCGTGCGGATCTCGGTTTCCAGGCCCTGCGCCGCGAGTGCGGTGCGCACGCGCTCGGCAAGGAAGCCGCTCCACGCCGCATCGTCGAGATGCTGGAGCTGGCAGCCGCCGCAGCCCGGGAAATGCCTACATGGCGGCGGCTGGTGATGCGGTCCGCGGCGGATCTCGCCATTCTCGCCTACCCAGTCGCCCGGCGCGGTGAGCGGGAAGTGCCGGCCGTCGCTGGTCACCCCATCGCCCCGCGCGGCGACGCGCACCACTTCGACTTCGCTCAAAGACATTCCGAACACGCTTCCGCCAGTTGAGCGACGAGCTGATCGGCGAAAAAGGCCGGGCCTGCAAGCTGCGCGGCGCGGCCGTGCAGCCAGACCGCCGCGGCCGCCGCCTCCACCCCGGTCGCGCCCTGCCCGATCTGGGCGCCGAGCACCCCGGCCAGAACATCGCCGGTACCCGCGGTCGACAGCCAGGGCGATGCGCCGGCGTGCACGCGGACGCTGCCATCAGGTCCCGCGATCACCGTGTCGCCGCCCTTGTGAACGACAGTTGCGCCACTCGCCGCAGCGGCCTCGAGCGTGCGGTCGATCTTGCTGCCGCTGCCGCCGAACATCCGGTCGAACTCCCCGGCATGCGGCGTGATCCACACCGGCGCCTCGCGCGCGGCGAGCGCCGCCGCCGCGCCGGTGCCGAGCAGGCTCAGCGCATCGCCGTCCAGAACCAGCGGCTTTTCGGCGGCGAGGCCGGCCCGCAAAAAGGCTTCCGCCCGCCGATCACGGCCAAGGCCCGGACCGAGCACCACCGCATCGATTCGATCACCGGCGAGGAAATCGGCAAGGTCATCGGCGTCGTCGATCGTCCGGCGCACCAAGGCATCCGGCGCCGGGCCAGCGGGCTCCGGACCGGCGAGCATCACATAGCCCGCCCCGCTTGCCATCGCGGCGCGCGCAGCGAGCCGGCCCGCGCCGGGCATGGCGCCCTCCACCACCGCGACCAGCCCGCGGCTGTACTTGTGGCTCTGCGGGCCGGGCGACGCCAGCCTCGGGCGGGCGACCGTCCGCCAGCCAGCATCGACCGGGATGCCGATATCGGCGAGCAGCACATGCCCGCAGCGCGACAAGCCTTCGTCCAGCACGTGCGCAGGCTTGAGCGCGCCCATCGCCACCGTTGCGTTCACCCCGCGCGGAGCGCCGAGGTCCGCGCCGCTATCGGTGTCCATGCCGGAGGGCAGGTCGATCGACAGCGTGAAGTCGGCGCCGCGGACCAGTTCGGCGAACACCGCGGCGATGCTGCGCTCGAGCGGTCGGGTCACGCCGATGCCGAACAGTCCGTCGATCACCACCGGCCGGACGGGGGCGCCGTAGAGCGAGGTGGTCGCCCCTTCCCAGCGCGCGTGCATCCGCTCGGCCGCGCCGGGCTTGGGCGCACCCGCGGCGGCGACCAGCACGTCGAGCCCCGCCGCGCGCAAGAGCCGTGCAACGACATAGGCGTCGCCGCCATTGTTGCCGGGGCCCGCGAGCACCAGCACGGGTCGGCCGGCGGCGAAGCGCACCGCCTCGCGCGCCACCGCGGCGCCGGCGCGCTCCATCAGCTCGTCTTGGGAAACGCCGCGCGCGAACACCGCCTCCTCGGCGGCACGCATCGCGTCGGCGGTGAGAATGGGGGCACCGGGCGGGATCATTGCCCCGCTGTAGCGCGCTTGCCCGGGAGTCGATAGCGCATCCCGCCGATCGTCACGTCGGTGGCGTCGCCAAGATGCTGGACGGTGGCGAGTTCCGCACCATCCGCAGCCGAAATCGTGTTGGCCTCGATCCGCAGCCGGCGAAAGCCGCCATCGGGATGGTGGAGGATCAGCAGCCCGTCCTCGCCGCGCTCGATCGTGCAGACCGGCAGCAGCGTCTCGCCGACCGGCCCGCAGGATATCGTCTCGCCGGCCTGCGCAACGGGCTGCGATGCCGGATCGGCACCGCAGCCCGCGAGGACCAGCAGCAGGGCGAGACTAGATATCCGCGTAGACATGGCGCTCGGCCTTGGCGCCGGGGTGCGTCACCGCTCCCTGATAGGCCGGGCCGACATTCTGCGAATAGCGATAGAGCGCGCCCGACTGATAGTCGTTGACCCGCGGCTGCCACCGCGCGCGGCGCTCGGCGAGCACGTCCTCGGCAACGTCGAGGTCGATGGTGCCCGCTTCGGCATCGATGCGGATGATGTCACCGTCCTCGACCAGCGCGATCGGGCCGCCCTCCGCCGCCTCCGGCCCGACATGGCCGATGCAGAAGCCGCGCGTGCCGCCCGAGAAGCGCCCGTCGGTGATCAGCGCCACCTTCTCGCCCATGCCGAGACCGTAGAGCGCCGCGGTGGTCGAGAGCATCTCGCGCATGCCCGGGCCGCCCTTCGGCCCTTCATAGCGGATGATGATGACCTCCCCTTCGTTGATCTGGCGGTTCTCCACCGCCTGGAAGGCATCCTCCTCACAGTCGAACACGCGCGCCGGGCCGGTGAACTGGAGCCGGTGCATGCCTGCGACCTTCACGATCGCGCCCTCGGGCGCCAGCGTGCCGCGCAGGCCGACGACACCGCCGGTGGGGGTGATCGGCGTCTTCACGTCGTAGATCACCTTCTGGTCGGGGTTCCAGGTGACCTGGTCGATATTCTCGCCGAGCGTCTTGCCGGTCACGGTCATGCAGCTGCCGTCGAGCAGGCCGTTGGCCAGCATCGTCTTCATCAGCATGTAGACACCGCCGGCCGCGTGCATGTCCTTCGCGACATACTTCCCACCCGGTTTCAGGTCGGCGATGTAAGGCGTTGATCTGAAAGCTTCGGCAACGTCATGGAGGTCGAACTCGATACCCGCCTCGTTGGCCATCGCCGGCAGGTGCAGCGCGGCGTTGGTCGAGCCGCCGGTCGCCGCGACCACGCGCGCGGCGTTGATGAAGGCGGCGCGCGTCGCGATGTCGCGCGGGCGCAGGTTCATCTCCAGCAGGTTCATCACCTGCGCGCCGGCGGCAATCGCGATCTCTTCACGGCTCTTGTAGGGCGCCGGCACCATGTTGCTGTTCGGCAAGGACAATCCCATCGCCTCGCCGACGCACGCCATGGTGTTTGCGGTGAACTGGCCGCCGCACGCGCCGTGGCCCGGGCAGGCGACCTTTTCGAGCGCGGTCAGATCCTTGAGCGGACAGTTGCCAGCGGCGAACTTGCCCACCGCCTCGAACACGTCGACCACGGTAACGTCGCGGTCCTCGAACCGGCCCGGCAGGATCGAGCCGCCATAGACGAAGATCGACGGGATGTTGAGGCGGAGCATCGCCATCATCATGCCGGGCAGCGACTTGTCGCAGCCCGCGAAGGCGACCAGCGCGTCATAGCAATGGCCGCGCACGCTGAGCTCCACCGAGTCCGCGATCACCTCGCGGCTGACGAGCGAGGACTTCATCCCCTGATGGCCCATGGCGATGCCGTCGGTCACCGTGATGGTGTTGAACCGGCGCGGCATGCCGCCATTGGCGATCACGCCCTGGCGGGCAGCATCGGCCTGGAAGTCGAGAGTGGTGTTGCACGGCGCGCTATCGTTGCCGGCGCTCGCCACGGCGACGAACGGCTTGGCGATATCCTCTTCGGGAATCCCCATGGCATAGTAATAGCTGCGGTGCGGCGCGCGCTCGGGCCCCACGGAGACGTGGCGGCTGGGGAGCTTGGACTTGTCGAATCGGTTGGTCATGGCGCGCAAGCCTATGTCGCGAGAACACCCTTTTGCGCAAGAGTGTTGCGCAGAAAAAGCGCAAGCGCGTGCAGCCGCTCGGCCCATCGTGTGACGCCGGCGGGGTCGCGGATCAGGTCGTTGCGGATTTCGATGGCGATCGACGGGATACCCTGTGCCTCGGCATGGCGGTTCAGCGTCGCGTTGAGCAGGCGCCCCGAATAGGGTTCGTTGTCGCCGGTCACCAACCCCTGCGCACGGAACCAGTCGACCGCCGGCCGCGCGGCGCGGGCGTCGCGGTTGTAGAGCACGCCGACCTCCCAAGGGCGCGGCGTGCCGCCATGCTCCAGGCACGGCGTGAAGCTGTGGATCGACAGGATCAGTGCCGGCCGCTGGCGGCGCACCTCGTTGCGCAGCAGCCGGTGATAGGGGGCGTGGAACCGAGCGATGCGTGCGGCCCGGTCGACCGCGTCATTACCGGGGATCCAATGTCCGTCGGTCCGGTGCGGGATCAGCCCGGCATGGTCGGGCTCGCGGTGGAGATCGATCACCAGCCGCGAGACGGTGGCGAGGATCGCCGGCGCATCGAGGCGGGCGGCCAACGCCCGCGTCACCTCGGCCGCGCCGATGTCGATGGCGATGTGCAGGTCGAGCAGCGCGGGGTCGACGCCGAGATCGATATCGGCGGGCACCGCGTTCGAGGCATGGTCGCACAGCAGCAGCACGTCCTGCGCGCCGCCGGCCAGGACCTCGGCGACGCTCATCCGAACACCGGCCGCCGACGCGCCTGGAAGGCGGCCAGGCCTTCGGCGAGTTCGTCGCCGCCGAACGCCGCCTCGAACGCGGTATCGAGCGCGGCATCGTCCGGCTGGCGGAGCGCGCGCTTGAGCTGGCGAATAGCGGCGGGCGCATTCTCGGCGATGCGTTGCGCGAGCGCGTTCGCGGCATCGCCGGCCTCGGGCGCGCGCCGTTCGACGAGGCCGATCCGCGCGGCCGCATCGGCATCGATCGCCTCGCCGGTGAACAGCAGTTCGCCGGCCCGCCCCCGCCCGACCTGCGCGGAAAGCCGCGCCACGTCCTCGCGCGGATAGCCGATGCCGAGCCGCGCGGGCGTGACCGCGAACTGCGCGCCATCGCCGGCGATCCGCAGATCGGCGGCAAGGATCAACGCCACCGCAGCGCCGAAGCAGCCCCCGTCGATCGCGGCGATCACCGGCATCGGCAACGCGGCGACCGCCTCAATGCCGGCGCGCATCGACGATCGGAAATGGCGACGCGCCGCGGGCTCGGCTTGCAGCGCGGGAAATTCGCCTATGTCTGCACCGGCAGAAAACACCCCCGGCATATCGGAGCGGAGCACCACCGCCCGCGCCGCGCCGACCTGCCCGGCAGCAGCGGCCAGCGCCAGCCAGCCGGCAATGGATACGGCGTTGCGGGCTCCGCCGCGTGCAAGCGCGATCGTGGCGACCGGCCCATCCCAATGAACTTCGATCATGGCAGGGCTGTGCCCGATCCGGGCGGGCAAGTCACGCGATGGCGCGCGGGTGGACTCCCGATGGAGGAGCGCACCCGCGGGCCAAGGGCGGACGTTCGCGTCGCGTGTGATCCGCCGACGCAATTCTGTCGCGAAACGGTAAAGATTCGCTTAGCACATCAACGCAATCGGGTCGCCGCGCACCACCAGCCGGTGTCGCTGAGCCCCTCGGCAGCGGCATCGCGCGCCGCCGCGCTCTCGAACAGCGCGAAGCAGGTTGCCCCCGATCCCGACATCCGCGCGAGGAGCGCGCCCGGGCATGCGGCGAGCGCCGCCAGCACTGAATCGATCGCCGGCGCCAGTGCGCGCGCGGGCGGCTCAAGATCGTTGCGGCCCGCCCGGGCAACCGCAAGCAGGTCGCCGGTTCCGATCGGCCCGCGATCCACCCCGTCCCAGCCGCGGAACACCGCGGCGGTCGACACCGCCACGCCGGGGTTCACCAGCAGCACCGGCGTGCCGGCAAGCCCCTCGACCGGCGCGAGCTGCTCGCCCCGCCCACGGCCGAGCGCGGTGCGCCCGAGCAGGCAGGCGGGCACGTCCGAACCCAGCCCATCGGCGATGGCGAACAGGCGCGGATCGTCGTGCGCGACATCGTGCAGCGTCGCCAACGCCCGCAAGGTCGCTGCCGCATCGGCCGAGCCGCCGCCGATGCCGGAGGCGACCGGCAAATGCTTGTCGAGCGTGATCGCGTGCGGGCCCCCACCGAACGCCGCGCCAAACCGCGCCGCCGCGCGCGTCACCAGATTGTCGCCCTCGCCCGCAAGCGTCGCGGCAAACGGGCCGGTCAGCGCGAAGCTGTCGGTCTCGGCGGTCGCCACCCGCACCCTATCGCCATGCTCGACAAAGGCGAACAGCGTCTCCAGCTCGTGATAGCCATCCGGCCGACGGTGGCGGACGTGGAGCGCGAGGTTGAGCTTGGCCGGCGCGGGCTCGGCAACGGTACGAAGATCGGACATCGCCGCGCTCCTAGCGCGTTCAGGAGGTGCCCGTCAGCCCCTCGTCGAGCTTGCGGGCGATCCGCGCAGCGTCAACGGGCGCGGCATGCAGCGCCGCCGCCTGCCAGGCATAGCGCGCCTCGAAGGTCCGCCCCAGCCGCCAATAGGCGTCGCCGAGATGCTCGTTGGCGACGGTTCCTGCCGGATCGCTGCGCGTCGCCGCCTCGAGCAGCGGCACGCCACGCGCCGTCTCACCCTGCTGGACATAGGCCCAGCCCAGCGCGTCGGCGACTTCGGCATCCTCGGGCGCCAGCCGCCGGGCGCGCTCGAGCAGCCGCAACGCCTCGACGCCGTCGCCGCCATGCGCGATCAGCGCGACGCCCAGCGTGCGCAACGGCTCGGCCCGGTTCGGCGCGAGATCGGCGGCCCTGCGCAGTTCCGGCAGCGCCTGGTCCCAGCGTCCGGCCCGCTCCAGCGCCACGCCGCGATCGAGATGAAGATCGGCATCGCCCTCGCCGCCGCGCCGCAAGGCATCGGCATAGACGCGCGCCGCCGCGTCATAGCGTCCGGTATCGCCAAGCAGCTGGGCGTAGCGCTCCACCTCCAGCACGGTGGCGCGGCGATCCTCGGCAAGCGCACGGGCGTCCGCAAGCGCAGCATCGGTACGGCCCCTGTCCTGCAGCACCGTCACCCGCACGCCAGCGGCGCGGCGGGCGAACGGGCTGTCCTTGGGGATGACGGCGAGCGTCTGCAGCGCCAGATCCGCCGCCCCGGCACCGTCCACCGCCTGGGCGAGCACGATGCGCGCCCGTTCCTCGCCGGGATCGAGGATCAGCGCACAGCGGCTGAGCACGATCGTCAGCGTCGCCAGCCGGTCGCCGGCGAGATCGCTCGCCATCGCGCGAAACAGACGGGAGAGACTGTAACGGATCGTCACCGGCTGCGGGGCATCGAGCCGGCGCGCCACTGCCTCCAGCTCCGGGCCGCCACCCGCCAGCAGGGCATGCCCCTCGCGCCCGCGCACCACGGCAAGATCGATCCGCGCGTCCGCGTCGCCATCGCCGGCCAGCGCCGCGATCGCGCCGACCGCGGCGGAATCGCCCTTGCCCTGCGCCATCAGCATCAAGGCGCGCTGCGTGCCGGCATAGCGGCGGGCGAGCGCCCCCAGCTCCAGTCCGTCGAGCACCGCCACCCCGTCCAGCCCGCGTGCCTGCGCCAGCCAGGCGGTGAGGACCGGCATCAGGAAATCGAACGGCGTGCCCTTCAACCGCTTCACCGCATCGGCGGCGTGCGGTTGATCGCCGGCGGCGAGCGCGACCGCCATGTCGAACAGCGCGGCATCGGGCGGCGCAACGCCGGCCTTCTCCATCACGGCCGTGGCCCGCGACGCGAGCGCGACATCGCCCGCCATCAGCGCCTGGCGATAGGCGCGCAGCGCGATCACCGGATCGTCGGGGGTTGCCGCCAGCGCGCGGCCATAGCCCTGCGCCGCCAGGGTCGCCGCCCCTGCCGCATCGGCGGCACGCGCACGGACATAATCGGCGAGATCGGCGGGCTGCGCCGCCGCCGGAACCGCGTGGAACGCGGCCAGCAGCAGCGCGATACCGGTGCTACATGTTCGGATAATTGGGGCCACCGCCACCTTCGGGCACCACCCAGTTGATGTTCTGGGTGGGATCCTTGATGTCGCAGGTCTTGCAGTGCACGCAATTCTGCGCGTTGATCTGGAACCGCAGATCATCGCCTTCCCCTACGACTTCATACACGCCGGCCGGACAATAACGCTGCGCAGGCTCGGCGTACATCGGAAGATTGTAGCCGATCGGGATATCCTTGTCCTTGAGCGTCAGATGGACCGGCTGGTCCTCCTCATGGTTGGTGTTCGAGACGAACACCGAGGAGAGTCGATCGAAGGTGAGCACGCCGTCGGGCTTGGGATAGTCGATCTTGGGCGCCTGGTCGGCGCGCAGCAGCCCCTCATTGTCGGGCTTGTGCTTCATCGTGATCGGCCAGCGCAGCCCCAGATGCTCGCTCCACATCGCCGCCCCTGCGAGCAGCGTACCCCAGGTGTCGCCGAACTTCTTGACCAAGGGCGCCACGTTGCGGACGCCGCGCAGCTCCTTGTAGACCCAGCTCGCCTCGTACGCCTGCGGGTAGGCGGTCAGTTCGTCGCCGGAGCGGCCCGCCTGGATTGCCGCGAACGCCGCCTCGGCCGCCATCATCCCGCTCTTCATCGCGGTGTGGGTGCCCTTGATCCGCGGCACGTTGAGGAAGCCGGCGGAATCGCCGATCAGCGCGAGGCCGGGCGCGACCAGCTTCGGCACCGACTGCCAGCCGCCGTCGGAAATCGCCCGCGCACCATAGGAGACGCGCTTGCCGCCCTTCAGCAGCTCGGCGATCTCAGGATGGGTCTTCCAGCGCTGCATTTCCTGGAAGGGCGAGAGCCACGGATTCTTGTACCCGAGCCACACCACGAACCCGAGCGCGACCTGCCCGTCCGCCTGATGGTAGAGGAACCCGCCGCCATTGCTGCCATCGGTCAGCGGCCAGCCCTGGGTGTGGATCACCCGGCCGGGCACATGCTTGGCGGGATCGATGTCCCACAATTCCTTGATACCGATGCCGTAAACCTGGGGCTGGCTCTCGGCGTCCAGGTCGAACTGGCGGATCATCTGCTTCGAAAGATGCCCGCGGCAGCCCTCCGAGAGGAAGGTGTATTTGGCGTGGATCTCCAGGCCCGGCTGATAGTCCGGCTTGTGCTCGCCGTCCTTGGCGACGCCCATGTCGCCGGTGGCGACGCCCTTCACGCTGCCGTCGTCGTTGTAGAGCACTTCGGCGGCGGCGAAGCCGGGGAAGATCTCGACGCCCAGTTCGCCCGCCTTCTCCGCCATCCAGCGGCAAAGATTGCCGAGGCTGCCGGTATAGGTGCCCTTGTTGTGCAGATAGGGCGGCGTGAGGAATTCGGGATAGGCCGACTTGCCCGTCTCGCTCAGCACCCAGTGATGGTTCTCGGTCACCGGCGTGCGCGCCAGCGGACATCCCTCGTCGCGCCAGCTCGGCAGCAACTCGTCAAGCGACTTGGGGTCGACCACCGCGCCGGAGAGGATATGGGCGCCCACTTCGGAGCCCTTTTCCAGCACGCACACCGAGAGCTCGGCACCCGCATCGTTCGCCAGCTGCTTGAGCCGGATCGCCGCGGAAAGCCCGGCAGGCCCTGCGCCGACGATCACGACGTCATAGGGCATTGACTCCCGTTCGCTCATCCTTCTTCCCCTAAGTCCTTCGTTTTGCCGCGACCCGGATCACACTCGTCGCGCGCGCGCAACGTTCCGTCTATCCGGCGATGAAGCCAGATTGACCCCGGCGTCAACAGGGATTCAAAGGATGGGTATGGGGGCGGAACCACACAATAGCTGGCGCGACACGATCGCGAGCGCGCTCGACTGGTGGGATGCCGCCGGGGTGGACATGCTCGTCGAGGACGAGGTGCGCGACTGGTTCGCCAAGCCCGCGCCCCTCCGCGCCGAGCCGCAGCCCGCGCCTGCCGTAGCGGCCGCACCGGCCACGCTACCTCAGACGCTGCCCGAACTGATTGCCTGGCGCACGGGCGAAGCCGCGCCCGAAGCCGGGTGGCACACGCCATTCATCACACCCGTGATCGCCGCCGAGGCCGCGTGGACGATTTTCGTCGACATGCCCGAGCCGGAAGATCGCGAGACGCTGTGGAGCGGTCCGGCCGGCGCGCTGCTCGACCGGATGCTGGCGGCCGTGGGGCTCTCTCGCGACTCGGTGCAGCTGGTGCCGCTGTGCTTCGCCCGCCCGCTGACCGGGCAACTCCCGGCCGACGCAGCGCCGAAGCTGGTCGAACTGGCCCATCATTTCCTGTCGCTCGTGCAGCCGACCAAGCTGCTGCTGCTCGGTCATGCGGCGACACGTGCCGTTCTCGGGCCGGAAGCTTGGCCACCGGAACTTCGTTTGCATGACGTTAACCGCTACGAGACGACAACCCAGGTGGTGGCGACCTATCATCCGCGCTCGCTGATCGAGCGCCCGGCCGCCAAGAGCGAAACCTGGAAACATCTGTTGCTGCTGAGCCGGGGACCGAGCCTTTGACCTTGCGCATCCTGCTTGCCGCCACGCTGATGACGGCGCCGATCGCCACGCCGGCCCTGGCCGCGTTGCCCGACGACACCAGCCCCGCGGTCATCGACGAGGACGCCCCTACCCCCGCCGCCAAGCACAAGGGCGACGGCATCCCGCCCCAGCTCGATGCCGATCAGCGCGCCGATTACCGCTTTGTCTTCGACGCGATCCGCAACGGCCGCTGGGCGGACGCGCAGATCAAGCTCGATTCGATGAAGCCGGGCCCGCTCCATGCGATCGCCCGCGCCCAGCTCTACACCGCCAAGGGCTCGCCCCGCGTCGAAGCCGACCAGCTGGTCGCGCTGATCACCGAAGCGCCGGAGCTGCCCCAGGCCGAACAACTCGTCCGCCTCGCCAAGACGCGCGGCGTCAGCGATCTGCCGATGCTGCCGGTCGCCCAGCGGCTGATCTGGTTCGACGGCGCCCCGATCCGCAAGCGCGCCCGCTCGATCCGCAGCGACAATGCCGCGACCGAAGTCGCGATCCTGATGGCGCCCTATGTGAAGACGGACAACGGCCCCGCCGCCGAGGCGGTGGTCGCCCGCTTCGCCAACGACCTGACGCCCGAGGCGCTGACCGAGTGGCAGCAGAAGGTCGCCTGGATCTATTATGTCGCCGGCGACGATGCCAATGCTCGCCGCATGGCCGCCAAGGCCGAGCAGGGCCTGGGCGAATGGGCCGCGCAGGCCGATTGGGCCGACGGTCTCGCCGCCTGGCGCCAGCAGGATTGCGCTGGCGCCACCGCTGCCTTCGAGCGCGTCGCCACCCGCGCCGGTGATACCGAACTGCGCGCCGCCGGCCTGTTCTGGGGCTCGCGCGCCGAAATGGCATGCGGCCGCCCCGATCGCGTCGCCGCCAAGCTGCGCGCCGCCAGCCAATATGGCGAGACCTTCTACGGCCTACTCGCCCGCTCGAGCCTCGGCCTCGAAGAAAAGCGGCTTGAGGGCGACCGGATGGTCAACAAGGACTGGGCTGCGCTCGAGCGTCGCCCGAATATCCGTGTCGCCGCCGCGCTGGCCGAGATCGGCGAGACCGGGCTTGCCGACCAGGTGCTGCGCCACCAGGCCAAGTTCTGCACGCCCGACGATCACGGCGCGCTCACCCGCCTCGCCGCCGAGCTGAGCCTGCCCCAGACCGAGCTGTGGCTCGCGCACAATGGCCCGGCCGGCGCCAAGCCGATCGTCGAGGCGCGCTATCCGGTGCCGAACTGGTCGCCCGACGGCGGCTGGCGCGTCGACCGCTCGCTGGTCTTCGCCCACACGCTGCAGGAATCGAACTTCCGCACCGAGGTGCGCAGCGCCGCCGGCGCGATGGGGCTGATGCAGGTGAAGACAGGTGCCGCGATCGACGTGGGCCGCCGTCGCGGTGTTACCTATGCCGCCAGCGACCTGACCAAGCCCTCGGTCAACATGGAGATCGGCCAGTCCTATCTCGAGCAGCTGCGCGACATGCCGCAGACCCAAGGGCTGCTGCCCAAGGTGATCGCGGCGTACAATGCCGGTCCCAGCCCGGTCGATGCCTGGAACCAGGCCTCGCGGGACGGCGGCGATCCGCTGCTCTATATCGAGAGCATCCCCTATTGGGAAACGCGCGGCTACGTCATCACGGTGCTGCGCAACTACTGGATGTACGAGCTGCACGACGGCAAGCCCTCGCCCAGCCGCGTCGCGCTGGCGGGCGGCATGTGGCCGCGCTTCCCGGGGCTGCCGGGCGCCAAGGCGGTCAAGCTCAACACCCGGCGTGCGCCGGCGCTGACCTTCCCGGCGCCGCAACCGGTGGAGCCCTCGCCGATCCAGAAGCAGTTCCAACTTCCGGCTACCGGCGCCAGCGTGGCGATCAGCGCCGCCAAGCTGCCGAGCGAGGTCGCGCGTGGCAATTGACGAGAGCATCGCCTTCCGCCCCGTCCGCATCGCCGTTCTCACCGTCTCCGACACCCGCACCCTCGCCGAAGACCGCTCGGGCGACCGGCTCGTCGAGCGGCTGACCGAGGCGGGCCATCTGCTCAGCGACCGCGCGATCCTGCGCGACGATGTCGACGCGATCGCGGCGCAGTTCGAGGCGTGGATCGCCGCACCCGGCGTCGAGGTGATCCTCGCTACCGGCGGCACCGGCGTGACCGGACGCGACGTGACGCCCGAGGCGCTCGCCCGGGTGTGGGACAAGGAAATCCCCGGCTTCGGCGAGCTGTTCCGCTGGCTCAGCTACGCCAAGATCGGCACCTCGACGATCCAGTCGCGCGCCACTGCCGGGGTCGCCCGCGGCACCTATATCTTCGCGCTGCCGGGCTCGACCGGCGCGGTCACCGACGCCTGGGACGGCATCCTCGCCACCCAGCTCGACATCCGCCACAAGCCCTGCAACTTCGTCGAGCTGATGGGACGGCTGCAGGAGCGGTAAGCACGTCTCATCGCGTACGGACAAGCTGCTACCGCTCTTCCACAGATAGCACGTCATCCCCGCGAAGGCGGGGATCCATTGGCGCTAAACCCGCGGTTCCTTCCCCGAAACGCACAGGCGAATGGATTCCCGCCTTCGCGGGAATGACGGTGGATTGGCGATACGCGAAGTCCCTTCCTCTCCAACGAGGGAACTGCGGTCACTCCTCCATCACCCACGCCGCCAGCTCATGCCCCTGCTGATCGCGGAAGTGGAACCGCCGGCCACCGGGAAACGAAAAGATCGGCACCGTCACGACACCCCCCGCCGCTTCCACCGCCGCCAGAGTCGCCTCCAGATCCTCCACCGCGATCACCGGCAGCAGCTGGGTCCGCCCCTGCGCATCGCCGTCGATCCCGACATCGGTATCCCCGCTCATCGTCGCCGCATAGCTCGGCCCGAAATCGGTGAACTGCCAGTCGAACACCGCGCCGTAAAAGCCCTTGAGCGCGCCCACGTCACCCGCAGGCAGTTCGAGATAGTTCAGCCGCGCCATCATCCATTCTCCTCAATGTTCTTGCTTCGTTCTATCGCTCGGCCTAGCATTGAGCAATGGCAAAGAGTCGCCCCGTCCGCGGCGCCACGTTCAACGACGCGAGCGCGCGCTTCAACCTCCCCGCCAGCGAGGCCGACGGCGACTGGCTCGACGCGCAGGAGGCGATCGACGGTGCCCCGCCGCCGCTCCGCACCACGGTGACAGTAGAAACTCCGCGCACGATCATCAGCCGCAACCAGTCGCCCGACATCAGCTTCGAGCAATCGGTGAACCCCTATCGCGGCTGCGAGCATGGCTGCATCTATTGCTTCGCCCGGCCGAGCCATGCCTATCTCGACCTCTCCCCCGGCCTGGATTTCGAGAGCAAGTTGTTCGTCAAGCCGACCGCGCCCGAGCTGCTCCGCGCCGAACTCGGCAAGCGCGGCTATGTCTGCAAGCCGATCGCGTTCGGCACCAATACCGATCCCTATCAGCCGATCGAATCGACCTGGCGGATCACCCGTGGGTGCCTCGAACTGCTCGCCGAATGCCGCCACCCGGTGACGATCACCACCAAGTCGAACCGTGTGGTGAAAGACCTCGACCTGCTCGCTCCCATGGCAGCGCAGGGGCTGGCGGCGGTGATGCTGTCGGTCACCTCTCTCGACCCCAAGATCGCGATGACGGTGGAGCCCCGCGCGCCGCATCCCGAGCGCCGACTGGCGGCGATCCGCACGCTCAGCGATGCAGGCGTGCCGGTGTTCGTCTCGATGTCGCCGGTGATCCCGCACGTCACCGATCACGAGATGGAGCATATCCTCGAACGCGCCGCGGAAGCGGGCGCGCGCGGCGCCTTCTTCCTGCCGGTGCGCCTCCCCTGGGAAGTTGCCCCGCTGTTCCGCGCCTGGCTCGACGCGCATTTCCCCGATCGCGCCGGCAAGGTGATGGCGACGATCCAGTCGATCCGCGGCGGCAAGGACAATGATCCCGGCTTCTTCACCCGCATGCGCGGCCAAGGGCCGTGGGCGGCGCTGCTGCACACCCGCTTCATCCGCGCGGTGAAGCGCTATGGGCTGGACGGCGAGCGGATGCGGCTGCGCACCGACCTGTTCCGCCCGCCGGCGGGGCCGCAGGGGGAGCTGTTCTAGCGCAGCAGCGCCAGCGGGACCGCACCCGCCATCGCCGCATAGCCGGCGATTGACGGATGCAGCCCATCGCCGCTGTCATAGTCCTTGCGCAGCCGCTTGGGATCGGCCGGATCGCGCATCGCCGCGTCGAAATCGATCACCGCGTCGAAATTGCCCGGCGTGCGGATCCAGCGGTTGACCGCCTGGCGATCGGCCTCGTTCTGGGCATCGGGGTGGTAATAGCCCGAACCGGCATAGGGCATGATCGTCGCGCCGATCGCCTTGATCCCGCGAGCATGGGCGCGCGCGACGATCTGGCGATAGGCGTCGATCATCCGCGCGACCAAAGCCGTGTGCGCCGCTGCCGGCACCGGCGCCTCGCGGGTCAGCGTGCCGAGATCGTTGACGCCTTCCAGCACGATCAGGTGCGTCACGCCCGGCTGGCCGATGACGTCATGGTCGAACCGCGCCAGCGCGTTCGGTCCAAGCCCATCGTTGAGCAGCCGATTGCCGCCAATCCCGGCGTTGAGCACCGCCACCTCGGCCATGCCCGGCGCAGCCCGTAGCCGGCGCTGGAGCGCGTCGGTCCAGCGCGCATTGGTGTTGGGCTTCACGCCATAGCCGTCGGTGATCGAGTCGCCGAACGCCACGATCGCGCGGGCCTTGGGCGCCACGGCCTCGATGCCGGCGATCTGGAACCAGTGATCGACCGTCTTGGCGCCGGCCAGGTCCGGATCGGCGCTGTGGTTGCCATGGACGAGATAGGAGGTCGCGCGCGAACCCGGATGGCCGGTCTGCTGCGCCGGCGGCTGGGCGAGGTAGAGCGAGATGGCGAGATCGGCCCCGGCCTGGCTCTTGAAGTCCACCGGATCGCTCCAGTAATCGGCGCCCACCGGGATCGTCACCACCGTCGCGCCGCCGAAACGCAGCGGGCGCAGCGTCGCCGCATCGATGCGCGGGCTGGCGGCATCCACCGCACGCGCGATCGTCGCGCCATCGATGGTCAGCGGGCTGGTGCCGAAGCGGTTGGACAAGCGCACCCGCAGCCGCGTGGCGGGGCCCTGCAGGCGGACCACCTGGCGCAGCGTCGCGTCGGTCAGGTCCGCAGGCGCCAGGGCGTTGGGTCCGTCGAGCGCGAGTTGCGAGGTCCACCAGGCGGTCGTCCAGCGATCCCCCGGCGCCGCCTGCGCCGTGGCCGCCGTGAGCAGCCCCAGCGCGATCCAGCGCATCATCTTCGCCATCCACCCTCTCCTAACCATCTGATAGCGGTACCATAGTAGCGCGCCGCGATAGGGCAAGCGTGCCGGACTAACGGGTGTTCTATTGCAGCAATGCAGTAGGCAACTTAAGCAGCCGCATCCTCCCCATAAGGAACCTCGATGCGTTCGCTGCTCTTCGCTTCCTCCGCCTTGCTGCTCCCCGTCGCTGCCCTCGCCCAGACGCCCGCCCAACCCACCGGCAAGCTGCCGGATGCGGCCACGCCGATCGCCTATCGCCTCGATTTCACCATCCTGCCCGATCAGGACCGCTTCTCGGGCCACACCGAGATCGACGTCGATCTCAAGGCGCCGGCGCGCAGCATCTGGATGCATGGCCATGCTCTGCATGTCGCCAAGGTCGTGGCGCGGGCCGGCAGCAAGAAGGTCAAGGCGCGCTTCACCGAGAAGAACGCCACCGGCCTTGCCGAGCTGGACTTCGGCAAGACGCTGCCCGCCGGCCGCGTGACACTCGTCTTCGATTATGACGCCGCCTTTGCCCAGGGTCTGCAGGGCATCTACCGCCTCAAGGTCGAGAATAGCTGGTACAGCTGGACCCAGTTCGAATCGATCGGCGCGCGCTCTGCCTTCCCGTCGTTCGACCAGCCCGGCTACAAGACGCCGTTCACCATCTCGATCACGACCAAGCCCGGTCTCACCGCCGCCAGCAACGCGCCCGAGAGCGGCACCAGCAAGGTGAACGCGCTGGTGCGCCACCAGTTCGCCCCGACCAAGCCGCTGCCGACCTATCTGGTCGCGCTGGTCACCGGCCCGTTCGCCACCGCCGCGACGCAGATCCCGCCGACGCCGCAACGCGCACAGCCGATGCCGCTCGGCGTGATCGGCACCAAGCCCAACGCCGGGCAGCTCGATTTCGCGCTGCACGAATCGGGCAAGATCGTCGCGCTGCTCGAAAACTATTTCGGCCAGCCCTTCCCCTTCCCCAAGCTCGACCAGATCGGCTCGCCTATCATGCCCGGCGCGATGGAGAATGCCGGCGCCGACATCTATGGCGACGGTATCCTGTTCCTCGACGAGAAGGCGTCGAGCGCCCGCAAGCAGGAATTCGGCATGGTCGTCGCGCACGAGCTGGCGCATCAATGGTTCGGCGACCTCGTCACCCCGGCCTGGTGGGACGATATCTGGCTGAACGAGAGCTTCGCCAACTGGATGGGCTATCGCATCGGCAACGAATGGCGCCCGGGGCTGCAGATCGAGCTCAACGCGATCGAGGAAGGCTTCGACGCGATGGATCTCGACTCGCTCGCCGTCGGTCGGCCGATTCACCAGCCGATCCCGAACGACGGCGATATCGACGCGGCGTTCGACCAGATCACCTATGGCAAGGGCGGCCAGGTCGTCGCGATGATCGCCGCCTATATGGGCGACGAGACGTTCCGCGCGGGCGTGCGGCTGCACATGCAGCGCCACGCCTATGGCAATGCCAGCACCGACCAGTTCTTTGCATCGCTGGCCGATGCCGCGCACGATCCGCGCGTGCTCGCCTCGCTCAAGAGCTTCGTCGACCAGCAGGGCGTGCCGCTGGTGACGCTGCACCGCGCGGGCGATACGCTCACCGCCACCCAGTCCCGCTACAGCTTCTTCGGCACCACGCTGCCCGCCGAACAGTGGATCATCCCGCTGTGCCTGCGCCAGGGCGAGACCAAGAGCTGCGCGCTGCTCGACAAGCCGAGCATGACCGTCTCCGCCAAGGGCAGCGGCGCGCTCGTGCCGAACGCCGGCGGCTGGGGCTATTACCGCTTCGAGCTCGACCCCGCCGATTGGGACGCGCTGATCGCCGCCGCCCCCACCCTGCCGGCGGCCGAGCTGCTGGCGGTGGACGACAGCACCTGGGCGAGTTTCTATGCCGGCCGCAGCCCAGTAACGCGGACCATCGCGCTTGCCCGTGCGACCGCGAGCAACCCCTCGACCAAGATCGTGTTCGACAATGCCGATCGCCTGCGCGACCTGGAGAAGCACGGGCTGATCACCGCCGAGGCGCTGCCCGCCTATCGCAAGCTGTTCGTCGACCTGTACGGGCCGATGCTGGCGAAGCTGGGCTTCGATCCCGCGGCTGGTGTCTATGCCAAGGAGGAAGCCGACCAGCGCGAGCTGCGGCGCGATCTGGTCAAGCTGATTGCGGTCACCGGCCATGACGCCGCCCTGCGCGGCAAGCTGCTGACGGCGTTCGATGCGTTCGTCGCCGGGGACGACAAGGCATTGTCGCCCGCCTTCCGCGGCATGGCGGCGGGCATCGCGCTGAACGAGCGCGGGGTACCCTTTGCCGAGCAGCTGCTCGCGAAGAGTGCCGGCAAGCCGGATCTGTTCCAGGCACTTGGCGAGGGCATCACCGCGTCGAACAATCCGGACGTCGCGCGCTGGTTCCTCAACGACTTCAAGGATCCGCGCCTGGACGATTCGCAGCGCGTGTCCGCCGTGGCCGGCCTGCTGAGCTCGTCCTACACGCGTGACGTCGCCGCCGACTTCATGATCGCGCACTTCGACGAGTATGTGAAGAATGGCGGCGGCGGCGGGGTGTTCTCCGGCCGTGCGGCGCTGATGTTCAGCGCGCTCTGCTCGAATGCACAGGCCGATGCGGTCGACGCGAAGCTGCGGCCGAACACCCAGGGCAGCACCCTCGCGCTCGATCGTGCGATCGAGCTGATCCGCACCTGCGCCCGCACCCGCGACGCCCGGGCGGGCGAAGTGAGCGCGGCGATCCGCGCGGGGAAGTAATGATGATACGCCCTCCTCGACCGGGGAGGGCGCACCGGGCGCCGGGACCACGTAACCCAACCACCAACGTCATCCGCGTGAAGGCGGGGATCCAGCGGCGCTGATGTCGCGGCTCCTTCCGCAAGCGTCCTGGCAAATGGATTCCCGCCTTCGCGGGAATGACGAAGGGGGCGTGACGGGCACCCCGCTCACGCCGCCTGCAGCGAATAATCCTTGTAGCGCTTGCGGATTTCCATCTTGAGCAGCTTGCCGGTGGCGGTGTGCGGCAGGCTGTCGACGAAGTGGATCTCGTCCGGCAGCCACCATTTCGCGACGTGCTGGCCGAGATGCGCCAGGATCTCCGCCGCGCCCACCGCGCTGCCGGGCTTGCGCACGACGAGCAGGATCGGCCGCTCCTCCCAGCGCGGATGATGCACGCCGATCGCCGCCGCCTCGGCGACGCCCGCGCAGCCCACCGCGCAATTCTCCAGCTCGACCGAGCTGATCCACTCGCCGCCCGATTTGATCACGTCCTTGGCGCGATCGGTGATCTGCATCACGCCGTCCGGGTGGAGCACTGCGACATCGCCAGTGTCGAACCAGTTGTCGGCATCGATCGCCGGCTTCTCCTCACGATAATATTGCGCGACTACCCAGGGACCGCGCACCTGCAGCCGACCGGACGTCTGGCCGTCGCGCGGCAGAACATTGCCCTCGTCGTCCACCGTGCGCAGCTCGACTCCCCACGGCACTTTCCCCTGCTTGCTGACCTGGTCGACCTGCGCCTCGAAGCTGAGCTCGTCCCAGTCGGGCGAGGGCGCGCCCATCGTGCCGATCGGGCTGGTCTCGGTCATGCCCCAGGCATGATTGACCCGCATCCCCATGCCCATCAGCCGCTCGATCATCGCACGCGGCGCCGCCGAGCCGCCGATCGTGGCGATCTTGAGATGCTGCGGGGTGATGCCGGTCGCGTCGATATGCTGGAACATCGCGAACCACACGGTCGGCACGCCCGCCGAATGGGTCACCTTCTCGCGGTTCATCAGCTCGCAGAGGATCTTGGGATCGTTGAGCGCGGAGAACACCAGCTTCGCCCCCACCGCCGGCGCCGCCCAGGGCAGCCCCCAGCCGACCGCGTGGAACATCGGCACGATCGGCATCGCGACGGACTGGGTGGAGAGATCGAACTCGGCCGGCTGCAGCTCGGTCAGCGCGTGGAGCACGGTGGAGCGGTGGGTATAGACCACGCCCTTCGGGTTGCCCGTGGTGCCGCTGGTGTAGCAGAGCATCATCGGCTCACGCTCGCTGCCGGTCACCCAAGCATAGTCGCCGTCCTCGGCGGCGATCCACGCCTCGAAGCCCTCGGGGCCGAGATCGTCGAAGCAGATATAATGCTCGATCGTCGTCCAGTGCGGCTTGAGGCGTTCGACCACGGGCGCGAACATCCGGTCGTAGAGCAGCACCCGGTCCTCGGCATGGTTGCCGATAAAGGCGAGCTGGTCGTCGAACAGCCGCGGGTTGATCGTGTGGATCAGCGCCCCCATGCCGGTCGCGCCGTACCAGGCGACAAGATGGCGGCTGTGGTTCATCGCCAGCGTCGCGACCCGGTCGCCCTTGCGGATGCCGAGCCGCTCCAGCGCCTGCGCCATCCGCCGCGCATCATGCGCGATGCCCGACCAGGTCGTACGGGTCTCGCTGCCGTCCGCCCAGCGCGTGACGATCTCGCGAGGGCCATGTTCCCGCGCCGCGTGATCGAGCAAGGTGGATACCCGAAGTTCGAAATCCTGCATGCCGCCCAGCATATGCCTCTCCATTGCGTGGCTATTTTGCGGGCAGGATACGCCTTCATGCGCGGGAGTCGAGAGGGGCAGGCGTTACATCCTGTTGCTGCGCGGGCGCAGCATACCTGTTCGTCGATGCGCGGGATGCCCCCTCCACCACGCCGCTAGCGCGGCGCGGTCCCCCTCCCCCGGCTTCGCCGAGGGAGGAGACGCTCCGTACTGCGTTTCCTCCCTCGGAGCTATGCTCCGGGGGAGGGGGACCATTCGCGCCAGCGAATGGTGGAGGGGGCTAGCGGGCGATCAGGTTACGAGAGTCCAACCTCAGGCCGCGGCCTGCAGCTTCATGCTCGCCGGCACCAGCGACGCCGCCGTCACGCCGGGCATGCCCTCGATCCGCGCCGCCAGCTCGGTATCCAGCCGGAAGCCGCGGCCGAGCATCACCGTCGCCTCGCCACCCTCGATCGGCGCGTGGAGCAGGATCTCGCCCCGCCCGCCGCCGCGCAGCTCGCCGACCAGCTCGGCGAGTTGCGCCGGCACCGCCGGATCCTCGATGCGGATTTCCATCACCAGCTGGGTCGTGCCCGCCAGCGTATCGAACGGCTGCACGCGCTTGACCGCCGCCCGCGGGGTATCCTCGCCGGGGCGTTTGTCGAGCTCCAGCGTCAGGATCGCGCAGCCGGTGCCCTTGGCGCATTCCTCCATGTCCTTGGCGATCAGCTCCTCGAAACACGAGGTCTGGATCTGCGCGCTGCGGTCCGAGATCGTCGCCATCAGATAGCGATTGCCGCGCGCCGAGGTGCGGTAGCGGCAATCCTCGATCAGCGCGGCGATCTGGGCGTTGACCCGCGCACCCTCGGGGATCTGCATGTCGGGGAGGCTCGCGATGTCGCGCACGCCCTGGCCGCGGAACAGATGCTCGTAGCGATCGAGCGGATGCGCCGAGAAATAATAGCCGAAGGCATCCTTCTCGGCATTGATCTTGTCGGACATCGACCAGACCGCGTCCTTGGGAACAGTGATGCCGCCGCCCGCCGGCTCGGCATCACCGAACAGCCCGCCCTGCCCACTCATCCGCGTGGCATGGTCGCGCTGGGCGACCGCCAGGATGGTCTCCGCCGCCGCATGCACGCCCGCGCGATTGGGCTCGATGCTGTCGAACGCGCCCGCCGAAGCCAGCGTTTCGAGCTGGCGCTTGTTGAGCACCCGCGGATCGACTCGCTTGGCGAAATCGTCGAGGCTGGCGAAGCGGCCATTCTTCTCGCGCTCCTCGACCAGCAGCTCCATCGCCCGCTCGCCGACGCCCTTGAGCGCGCCGAGCGCATAACGCACCGCCAGCCCCTCGCCGCTCGCCTGCACGGTGAAGTCGGCCTCGCTGGCGTTGATGTCGGGCGAGGTCGCCTCGATGCCCAGCCGCCGCATGTCGTCGGCGAACACCGCCAGCTTGTCGGTTTGGTGGATGTCGTACGCCATCGAGGCGGCGAAGAATTCGTGCGGGTGGTGCGCCTTGAGCCAAGCCGTCTGATAGGCGAGCAGCGCATAGGCAGCGGCGTGCGACTTGTTGAAGCCATAGCCGGCGAACTTGTCGATCAAGTCGAACAGCTCGTTGGCCTTGGCCGCCGGGATGTCGTTCACTTCCTTGCAGCCCTTGACGAAGATGCTGCGCTGGGCATCCATCTCCGCCTTGACCTTCTTGCCCATCGCGCGCCGCAGCATGTCTGCGCCGCCGAGCGTGTAGCCGGCGAGGATCTGCGCGGCCTGCATCACCTGTTCCTGATAGACGAAGATCCCGTAGGTCTCCTTCAGGATCGGTTCGAGCAAGTCGTGCGGGTAGAGGATCGGCTCGCGACCCGCCTTGCGCGCGCCGAAGGTCGGGATGTTGTCCATCGGACCCGGGCGATAGAGCGAGACGAGCGCGACGATGTCGCCGAAATTGGTCGGGCGCACCGCGGTCAGCGTGCGGCGCATGCCTTCGGATTCGAGCTGGAACACGCCCACCGTGTCGCCGCGCTGGAGCAGCGCATAGACGCCCTCGTCGTCCCAATCGAGCCGATCGAGGTTCACCTCGACACCGCGCTTGGCGAGCAGCACCACCGCCTTTTTGAGCACCGACAGCGTCTTGAGGCCGAGAAAGTCGAACTTCACCAGCCCGGCGCCTTCGACATTCTTCATGTCGAACTGGGTCACCGGCATGTCCGAGCGCGGATCGCGGTAGAGCGGCACCAGCTGCGCGAGCGGCCGGTCGCCGATCACCACGCCGGCGGCGTGGGTCGAGCTGTGGCGCGGCAGCCCTTCCATTCGCATCGACAGGTCGACGAGGCGCTTCACATCCTCGTTGCCGTTATACTCGGCGAGGAATTCGCTCACGCCGTTCAGCGTGCGCTCGAGGGTCCAGGGGTCGGTCGGGTGGTTGGGGATCTGCTTGGCGAGGCGATCGACCTGGCCATAGCTCATCTGCAGCACGCGGCCGACGTCCTTGATCACCGCGCGCGCCTTCATCGTCCCGAAGGTGATGATCTGGGCCACGTGATCGCGGCCGTATTTCTCCTGCACATAGCGGATCACTTCGCCGCGCCGGGTTTCGCAGAAGTCGATGTCGAAGTCGGGCATCGAGACGCGTTCCGGGTTGAGGAAGCGTTCGAACAGCAGGCCCAGCTTCAGCGGATCGAGATCGGTGATGGTCAGCGCCCAGGCGACCGCCGAGCCCGCGCCCGAGCCACGCCCCGGCCCCACCGGAATGTCGTTCGACTTCGCCCATTGGATGAAGTCGGCAACGATCAGGAAGTAGCCCGGGAACCCCATCTGGATGATGATGTCGAGTTCGAACTGGAGGCGCTTGTTATAGACCTCCACTTCCGCCGGATCGGTGATGCCGGCGAAATCGAGCCGGTCCTTCAGCCCCTGCCAGCTCCGCTCGCGCAGCATCGCCGCCTCGCCTTCGCGGTCACCGGCGAGGCTGGGCAGGATCGGCTTGCGCTTGGGCGCGGCATAGGCGCAGCGCTGGGCGACGACGAGGGTGTTCTCGATTGCCTCGGGCAGGTCGGCGAAGCTGGTCTTCATCGTCTCGGCCGGCTTGAGCCAGGCCTCGGGCGAGGAGCGCGGGCGGTCGTCGGTCTCGAGATAGGTCGAGTTGGCGATGCAGAGCATCGCGTCGTGCGCGTCGTAGAAATCGGCCTCGGCGAAGCACGCCGGGTTCGTCCCCACCAGCGGCAGGTTGCGCGCATAGGCAAGGTCGATCAGCTTGTCCTCGGCGCGCGTTTCGATGTCGTTCTGGCGGCGCGCAATCTCGATGTAGAGCCGATCCGGGAACAGCGCCTCGAGCTGGGTGGCATAGGCCTCGGCGGTCTTGTCCTGCCCCTCGGCATAGAGCCGGGCGAGCGCGCCCTCGGCGCCCGCGGTCAGGCAGAGCAGGCCGTCGGTATGCCCCTCCAGCGCCGCGAAGGGCACATGCGCGTCCTCCTCGATCGGGCGATCGAGATGCGCCTGCGAGACGAGGTGGCAGAGATTCTCATAGCCGGTCTGGTCCTGCGCATAGAGCGCGAGCCAGTCGATCGGGACGTTGAGCCCTTCCGCGAGGTTCGAGCGCTTCACCGCCAGCAGCGTGCCGACGATCGGCTGGATGCCCGCCTTCTTGGCAGCGTCCGAAAAGCTCATCGCGGCATAAAGGCCGTTGCGATCGGCGACGGCGATGGCGGGGAAACCGTGGCTCTTGGCGTGCTTGGCGATCGCCTTGGGGTCGATCGCCCCTTCCAGCATGGTGTAGCAGGAGAAAACCCGAAGCGGGACGAAACCGGAATGCGCCATGCCCGAACCTAGGGGCGCAGCACTGAAATTGCCAACCCGGCGACGGGCTTCTCCACAGCTTTTGCGCCGAAGCACAGGATACCGCCGGAACGGATCGATCTAAACCTGCAACATGATGCAGCTATGGTAAACGAAGGACGCGGCCGGGACACTCACACACCTCCCGTCCCGGCCGTGCTTTTTCCCGTCTCTGCGGTGCCTAGAGCAGCTTCTCGATGTCCGTGGCGATGGCGCTGGGCGCGGTCGTCGGAGCATAGCGCTCGACCACTTCGCCCGCGCGGTTCACCAGGAACTTGGTGAAGTTCCACTTGATCGCCTGGGTACCCAGCACCCCCGGCGCTTGTGCCTTGAGCGACTGGAACAGTGGCGCGGCATTGCTGCCGTTCACGTCGACCTTGGCGAAGATCGGAAAGGTGACGTCGTAGCTCAGCGAGCAGAAATTCGCGATCTCCTCGGCATTGCCGGGCTCCTGCGCGCCGAACTGGTTGCAAGGAAAGGCCAGCACCGCGAAGCCACGGTCGCGATAGGTCCGCCAGAGCTGCTCCAGTTCCTTGTACTGCGGCGTGAACCCGCATTTCGACGCGGTGTTGACCACCAGCAGCACCTGGCCGGTGAAGGCCGACAGGTCGCTGGTCGTGCCGTCCGGCAGGGTCACCGGGATCTGCGTGATCGCTTCGCTCATGCCATCTCCTCCAGCCGTCCTTCGTGCAGCCGCACGACACGGTCCATCCGCGCCGCCAGCCGCTCGTTATGGGTGGCGACCAGTGCCGCCGATCCTTCGTTGCGGACGAGGCTGAGGAACTCGCCGAACACCCGGTCCGAGGTCGCCTCGTCGAGATTGCCGGTGGGCTCGTCGGCCAGCACCAGGGGCGGGCGGTTGGCGAGCGCGCGCGCCACCGCGACGCGCTGCTGCTCGCCGCCCGAAAGCTGGTTGGGCCGGTGCGTCAGCCGGTGGCCGAGCCCGAGTTGGGTGAGCAATTCGGTCGCGCGCGCCTGCGCCTCGGCGCGCGTGCCGCCGCGGATCATCTGCGGCAGCACGACATTCTCGGTCGCGTCGAAATCGGGCAGCAGATGGTGGAACTGGTAGACGAAACCCAGCTTGTCGCGCCGCACCACCGTGCGTGCGCTGGCGGAAAGCTTCGCCGCCTCTTCGCCCACGATGCGGATCGAGCCTTCGAACCCGCCTTCGAGCAGGCCCACCGCCTGCAGCAGGGTGGACTTGCCCGAGCCCGAGGGGCCGAGCAGCGCGACGATCTCGCCCGGCTGCACCGCGAGGTCGACCCCGCGCAGCACGTCGATCCGCACCCCGCCCTGCTCGAAGCTGCGGCGCAGGTCGCGCGTCTGGAGAACCGGATCACTCATAACGCAGCACCTGGACAGGATCGGTGCTCGCCGCCTTCCACGCGGGGTAGAGGGTGGCGAGGAAGGTGAACAGCAGCGCCATCGCGCAGATCGCGAAGGTCTGGAACGGATCGGTCTTGGCCGGCAGCTCGGTGAGGAAGCGCATCTGCGGGTCCCACACCTTCTGCCCGGTCACCGCCCCGATCGCCCACACCACCTGCTCGCGGAAGGTGATGAAGAAGAAGGCGAGCACGCCCCCTGCCCCCACGCCCAGCGCGCCGATCGTGGTACCGACGGTGACGAAGATCCGCATCAGCCCGCCCCGCGTCGCGCCCATCGTCCGCAGCACGGCGATGTCGCGGGTCTTCGCGCGGACCAGCATGATCAGCGACGAGATGATGTTGAACGAGGCGACCACCAGGATGATCGACAGGATCGTGAACGAGACGATCCGGTCGACCGACAGCGCCTCGAACAGCTCGCGGTTCATCTGCCGCCAGTCGGTGATCTGGCCGATATTGGCCACCTTGTCGGCCAGCGGTCCGACCACCTGCTGGATCTGGTCGGGATTGTTGGTGTCGATGCGGATCATCTGTACGCTGTCGCCGAGCAGCAGCAGCGTCTGCGCGTCCTGCATCGGCATGATGATATAGGCCTTGTCGTAGTCATAGACGCCGACCTCGAACACCGCGGCGATGCGGTATTTCACGATCCGCGGCATCGTGCCGAACGGCGTCGCCGCGCCTGCGGGATTGATGATCGAGATTTCCGAGCCGATCGTCGCCCCCAGCGCTTCGGCGAGCCGCGAGCCGATCGCGATCTGCTCGCCGCCTGGCTTGAGGTTCTTGAAGGATCCGAGGATTTCCTTCCCCTTCAGCGTCGGGTTGTTGAGGATGTCTTCCATCCGCAGGCCGCGCACCAGCGCGAACTCGACGCGGCCGTTGAAGCTGGCGAACAGCGGCTGCTCGACGAGCGGCGTCGCGGCGGTGACGCCGGGAATCGCGCGTGCCTCGTCGGCGATGCGGCGCCAGTCGCGCAGCTGGCCGTTGTAGCCCTGCACCACCGCATGGCCGTTCAGTCCGGAGATCTTGTCGAACAGTTCGGCACGAAACCCGTTCATCACGCTCATCACCACGATCAGCGCGGCGACGCCGAGCATCACGGCGACCAGGCTGAAGCCGGCGACGACTGCGATAAAGGCTTCGCTGCGCCCGGGCAGCAGATAGCGGCGGGCGATCATTCGCTCGTAGCGCGAGAGTAGCATGGGGATCCTCTAGGGCCGGTTGCGCGGCGTGGGAAGCGTTCTGTTGCCGATTCGACACAGGCTTGCCGCAATCTGCTGACGCCAAGCTGTCGACCGGTGACAAAGGCCGTCCGTGCTTCTACCAAGAAAGCGTCGAAGCGCAGGCGCAAAAAGGCCACGGTTCGGGGAGGTTCCCAGCTCCACTTGCAGCAAAGCGCAAGTGTTCGAAGCGGGATCCTGTTCAAGGGGGCTGACGAGCATTCGTCACGCAGGCGCCCGGGCCGGCAACGGTCCGGGCGTTTTCGTTTTCCGGGCCGCGAGCGCTGGGCTCTACCCTGCGCATACTTTACAACTGCACGTAAGCTTCTCGTACTCCTGCGCCTATCGGGCGGAGCAGGTCGCCCCGCCCCGCCCGCTAACCTCCCCCGGCCATGGCGGGAGGCCAGCTTGTGCCACGATCAGAACGAACCGCCGATCGTGAAACCCCAGGTGCGCGGGTCGCCCGGCTGGCCGACGATCAGGCCGGTATTGCCCGATTGCACCGAAAGCAGTTCGAAATAGCGCTTGTCGAAGGCGTTCCGCACCCAGGCGAAGGCATTCACCTTACCCTTGCGATAGCCGAGCCGGAAGTTGGACAGCGCATACCCCTGGATCCAGGTATAGGCCGAGGGCGAAGGATTGGACGAGAAGCGCGAGCGCCAGCTGCCATCATAGCCGAGATACACCTGGCCGCCCTCGACCGGCGCATTCACTTCGCCGCCGAAGCCCAGCGCCCATTTCGAGATGCCCGGCAGCACCTGCCCGGAAATGTTGCACGAGGACGGGCTGAAACCCTGCTGGCCGGCCGGGGCCGCCGTCTGGGTCGCGGGATTGGTGATCGCGGTGCCGCCGGAAAGCTCGGGCGGGCACGGCGCGTTGGTGAACCTGGTGTATTTGGCGTCGGTATAGGCACCGTTGAAATAGACGTTCGCGCGTTCGCTCGGGCGGAACGAGGAGTCCCATTCAAACCCGCGCGAGCGCACCTTGCCGGCATTGGCGAGATAGCCGCGGATTACGTTGATCGCGTTGTTGTTCACCGTCGCCTGATAGTCGCTGATCTCGGTCCAGAAGCCCGCGAGATTCAGCGTCAGCCGGCGGTCGAGGAACTGGTTCTTCAGGCCGATCTCGAAATGGTTGACCTTTTCCGGCTTCACCGTCTGCGTCGACAGGTCGACCGCGGTGTTAGTCTGGTTGAGCGGCAGCCCCGAGAGATTGATCCCGCCCGACTTGAACGAGCGGGCATAGGTGGCATAGCCATGCACGTCCCGGCTGAAGTCGTACGAGACCGTCAGGTCGCCCGACACATTCCACTGGTCGAATTTCGGGCTGTAGCGCTGCGGCGCCAGCGTGTTGAACTGGTCCGCCGTCGCGGTGCCGGCGCCGAGCAACGCGGCGGCATTGTCCGCCGTCGCCACGAAATTGTAGCGCGCGTTGTGGATGCTGACGATCGACTCGTAGAAGCCGCTCTTCTTGTCGTAGTTCACGCGCAGGCCCGGCTGGATGCGCAGGCTGGGCAGCGCCTCCCAGTTGAGCTTGCCGAACACCGCGAAGCTGGTGTTGCTGAAGTTGATCGTGTTGTTGCTGGTCAGCCCGTTCAGCGTCGCCGGGTTGTTCGCCGCTGCGCCCGTCGGATTGAGCAGCCACCGGCTCGCCGCCGGGCCCTGGACCTGCGAGCCCTGGGTGTCGATCGTCTGGTGGAACAGGAAGATGCCCGCGGTGTAATCGAGCTTGTTCCTGCCGTTGGAGGCGATCCGCAGCTCCTGCGACACCTGCTTCTGCTGCGACGGATTCTGCGACACGGTGGTGATCGGCAGGCCGACGAAATCGCGGTCGTTGGCCGGCTGCCAGTCCCAATAGCGCCAGGCGCTGACCGAGGTGACCGTCGCCGGGCCCAGATCCCAGTTCGCCACCAGCGAGGCGCCGCCGATCTCCTGCCGCGAATTGATGTCGGCATCGAGATCGGTCTTGCGATCGAACGGATTGGTGCTCGGCGGCGCATAGCCGAACGCCGCCGCCAGCGCGGCATATTGCCGGTTGAGCGGCCGCTGGGTCGCACCGGTGCGGACATAATATTGGACGCAGCACAGCGGGTTCTGCAGGTTGAAATCACCCGACAGCGTCAGGTCGAGATTGGGCGCCGCGCGCCACAGCAGCTGGCCCCGCACGCCGTAATTGTCGAGCCGGTGCAGGTTGGTGTCGGACTTGGTGTCGTAGATCGTGCCCTTGCGCTTGGTCACCGAGGTCGACAGCCGCACCGCCAGCTTGTCGTCGGCGATCGGCGCCGAGGCGGAGGCCTTGAGCTGGAGGAAGTCATAGCCCCCGGCACTCGCCTCGTAGCGCACCTCGGGGGTGAAGCTCGGCTTGCGGGTGGTGATGTTGATCGCGCCCGCCGTGGTGTTCTTGCCGTAGAGCGTGCCCTGCGGTCCGCGCAGCACCTCGACGCGCTCGACATCGACGAAGTCGAAGGTCGAGGCGCCGACCCGGCCGATATAGACGCCGTCGACATAGAAGCCGACGCCCTGCTCGATCCCGTCATTGGTGAGGCCGAACGGCGCACCGAGCCCGCGGATGTTGATCGCGGTGTTGCGCGGGTTGCTCGAATAGAATTGCAGCGCCGGCTGCGACTGCTGGATGCGCGCGACGTTGAACGCCCCCGCCTCGGCCAGCGTCGCACCGCTCAGCACCGAGAGCGCCACCGGCACTTCCTGGATGCGCTCCTCGCGGCGCCGCGCGGTCACGACGATATCGCCATCCTGCTGCTGGGGTTGCTGGGCAGTGGAGGCCGGCACCTCGGGATCGGGCGCGGCAGGCATCGCGGTGGATAGCAGCAGCAGCGGAATCAGCGGCAGGCTCATCATGTTCCCCTAGTTCGTTGTCGCAATCTCCACTTTATCGATGGGGTTTAGCGAGGAAGGAGATGTTTAGTCGGGACTAGGCTGCATTGGGCACCTCTTGAAACCGCGAACCGCAACACCAGATTCGGGGAGCGAGGCGCCGAACGGGCTTCGCACCGGTGTCGCGGCAGTTGGCCGGGCACCGAGATGATCGACGTTCAAATTGCTCACAGGAGAATCTGAAGATGCGTCAGCTCGACTTTACTCCCTTCCGTCGCTCGGCGATCGGGTTCGACCGGCTGTTCGACATGCTCGAAGCCAGCGCCCGCCAGGCGAATTCGGAAAACTATCCCCCCTTCAACCTCGAGCGTCTTGCCGAAGACCGCTATCGCATCACCATCGCGGTGGCCGGCTTCAAGGCGGACGAGATCGACATCACCGCGCAGCAGAACCTGCTGCTGGTCGCCGGCAAGAAGGCCGGGGAGAATGAGAACAACCAGGGCAATTATCTGCACCTGGGCATCGCCAACCGCAGCTTCGAGCGCCGCTTCGAACTCGCCGATTTCGTGCGGGTGGAAAGCGCCAACCTGGCCGACGGCCTGCTGACGATCGAGCTGCTGCGCGAAGTGCCCGAGGCGATGAAGCCCAAGAAGATCCAGGTGGGTACCGGCAGCGAGCCGGCCGCGATCGACCATCGCACGGCCAACGCAGCGTAACCCCATCTGAGAGCTCGCGGCGTCCCCCTCCCTTAGGCGCCGCGACGGGGCGCCCGGGCTTCGGCCCGGGCGCCTTTTCTTTTGGAAGCGGGCAGCGCTGCCGGGGAGGGAGCAAAGTCTTTTCCGACACTTGCGGCGGACAATAGCAGACGTTTTTAGTGCCGTCTTTTAGTCACCTTGCGACC
>NZ_BCTR01000052.1 GCF_002091475.1 Sphingomonas azotifigens NBRC 15497 | reverse complement strand
ATGGCCTTCCAGCGCGATAGCCCGTCCGTCATAGAGGCGGCGTGCGGCAGGGCTTGCCGCTGGCCCGGGGCTTTGAGATACTCGGCGCGCGAGGAAGGGGTCGCGTGACAGCAACAGGGCCGGGGGCGAGCGCGCGGTACGGCGCGTTCATCAGCTATAATCATGCCGATCGGGCAAAGGCGCGGGCATTGCACCGCGCGCTGGAGCGTTATCGCATTCCCGCCAAGCTCGTCGGGCATGCGGGTGCCTACGGGCCCGTGCCGCGCCGGCTGGGGCGGATCTTTCGCGATCTCGACGAGCTTTCCGCGGCCGGCGACCTCAGTGCCGAGGTGCGCGCCGCGCTGGCCGACTCGGCGTGCCTGATCGTCGTCTGCACCCCGGCCGGCGCCGCGTCGCAATGGGTGGCGCGCGAGATCACGCTGTTCCGCGAACTGCACCCCGATCGCCCGGTGCTCGCCGCGCTGTTCGCCGGCGAGCCGGCGGAAGCGATGCCCGAGGCGCTGCGGCGCACCGCCGATGGCAGCCCGACCGAGCCGCTCGCTGCCGATTTCCGCGAGGGCAAGGACGGCAGGCGGCTGGCGCTGCTCAAGCTGGTGGCGGGCGCGGTGGGCGTGCCGCTCGATGCGCTGGTCCAGCGCGACGCGCAGGCGCGAATGCGCCGCGTGACGGCCGTCACGCTCGCGGCGGTGGTGCTCGTGCTAGCGATGGCCGGATTGACGGTCTTGGCGGTCCGGGCCCGCGGGGAGGCGGAGGTTCGGCGCGCCCAGGCGGAGGGGCTGGTGGAATTCATGCTGACCGATCTGCGGGGCCGGCTGAAAGAAGTTGGCCGGCTCGACGTGCTTCGGGAAGCGAACGAACGCGCGCTGCGCTATTATGGCGAGCAGGACCTGGCCCAGCTGCCCCCCGACGTCCTGGCCCGCCGCGCCCGCGCGATCATGACGATCGGCGAGGATGCGCTGGAGGCGAAGGAAACCGCCCGCGCCCGCGCTGCTTTCGTCGAGGCCAACCGCATCACCGGCGCGCTGATCAAGCGCGAGCCCGACGAGTATGATGTGGTGTTCGCGCATGCCCAGAGCGAATTTTATATCGGTAATCTGCATTTCGAAGCGGGCGAACTTGCTGCCGCGGAGCCTCATTTCGAGGCCTATGCCCAGCTTGCGATTCGATTGATGGCGCTCAATCCCGCCGACCCACGCAGCGCGGAAGAGGTATCCTACTCTACGGGCAATGTGTGTGGGCTGCGGATGGAGCAGCGTCTGGCGGACCAAGCGGTATCGCTTTGTAGCGAAGCCGTCCGCGCCGCCAAAGCACTTGCGCGCCGAGATCCCAGTTCTGAGCAGCGCTGGCGAGATGTCGCTAACCGGCAGGGATGGTTGGCAGACGCTCAAGTTTTAGTTCACAACTTCAACGCGGCGCTGCAACTGCGGCGTGAGCAAGTTAGGCTACTCAAGGGCCTGCTGGATCGAGACCCGCAAAATGCGCGCAACCGACGTATGCTGATTACGGCGGAGCGCGCTCTCGCCAAGCGGGAAGCTTACCACGGTGAGCGCGAAATGGCGGTGCGCCGCATGCGTGCTGCCGTTGCTGATCTCCGTACAATGACGGAGTTGGATACCGAAAATCAAGAACTCGCTGCTAGATTGAGAGAAATGGAAGTTGAGCTTGTCAATCTAGAAAGGCGAAAAAAATGAATGGTCAATATCCTTTATCCATCTATCCGCCGTCGGATATCCGTCTAGTCAAACGATATCAGATTTATGTCAGCAGTAAGGGCGGGTATCCTGCCACCGATCTAAAATTTCATATTCTCGGCTATGAGGATGTTGATCGATTTGGCAACGGGAAGGAAGTAACTGCTGCGGACGACTTTACTAAGATCGTTCGCGACTTCGTTGTCGCGCCCCCAAAGATTGATCCCGGCCTTGCCAATCTGACAACGCCCGCGCCGACGCCGCTCGACTTTGTGGTGCGCAAGCCTTGCTGCGTCATTCTCAAGCTCATCGGTGACTTCTGGGAATATACGCCGAACAGCCTGTACGTCAGCACCAAGCATGAATACCCTGACGGGAAGTATCGCCGCGCGTTCCCGCTGCTGGACGATGACGGTCGTATAACCGCCGTGGGGTTTTTCGTTGAATATGTCACCAATCCGCAGCATCGTAAAACATGTGACGGACTCAATCTTTATGTAGACTTCTTGCAGGGAGATTTGCGCATGCCGACGATCATTGATCCGGAGGTGGAGAACAAGGGCAATCACGACTCGCTGCCACCGCCGGAGCCCAAGGATACCGACGACCAGGGTTGATCGGATCTTCGTTTGAACAACTGGGGGGTACGGCAGGGCGAATGACGTCGAGCGTGCTTGCGATCACGGCCCAGGCGCGCGCGGGGGCGCTCGACCGCGCCTGGCAGATGTTCCGCGACGCGGGCCTGGACCGTGTCTCGGACGACCCGGCGGTGCTCAGCCTCAAGGGGCGGCTCCTCAAGGACGAGGCGCTGCTGTTGCGGGGCGAGGCGCGCCGGGCGCATGCCCGCGAGGCGGCGGGGGCCTATGCCGCCGCCGCCCAGCTCGCGCCGGCCCCCTATCCGCTGATCAACGCGGCGACGCTGGCGCTGATCGCCGGCGACGTCGCGGGCAGCCGCGCGCTCGCCGCCGATGTCCAGGATCTGCTGCAGGCCGGCGTTCCCGACGAGACGCCCTATTGGCTGGGCGCGACCGAAGCGGAGGCACGGCTGCTCGCCGGCGACCGCGAATCGGCCGAGGCGGCGCTCGCCGGTGCCATCGCGCTGGCGCCGCGCGCCTGGGAGGACCATGCCTCCACGCTCCGCCAGTTTGCCGTGATCCTTGCCGAGCAGGGCGCGGCGGCGGGCTGGCTCGATGCCTATCGGCCGCCGCGCAGCCTGCATTTTGCCGGTCACATGCGCCTGCCCGAAGACGTGGCGGCGCTCACCGACGCCATCGATACGCTGCTCGCCGAGGAGCGGATCGGCTTCGGCTATGGCGCGCTCGCCGCCGGTGCCGATCTGCTGATCGCCGAACGGCTGATCGCCCGCGGCGCCGAGCTGCACGTGGTGCTGCCGGGCGATGTCGCCGCGTTCGTCGATCGATCGGTACGGCCGCATGGCGAGCGCTGGGTCGCCCGGTTCGAGGCGGCGCTGGCCGAGGCGGCGAGCGTCCAGGAGCTGGGCGAGGCGAGTCCTGCGGCGTTCATGCCGTCGATCCGGCTCGCCGATCTGATCGCGATGGGACGGGCGACGATGCATGCCGGGCTGCTCCAGTCCGAAGCGGTGCAGTTGCTGGTCGGCCCCGCGACGGTCGACGAGGTCGGTCAGAGCGCGCATGCCGGCGGCCTGTGGCGCAGGGCGGGCCGGCGCCAGCATCTGTTGCCGCTCCGCGCACCCGCCGCGTCGCCGGGCGCCGAACCGAGCGCGCCGCAGATCGTTGCGGTGCTCGCGCTCGATCTGCTCGGGGACGCGGTGGCGGAATGCACCGCGCTCCAGCACGACGTCGCGGCGCGGCTGCCGGCGGTGCAGCAGGCGCTGGCGGCGGTGCCGCCGATCGCGGCGCGCTGGTCGGCGCGGCGGCTGCTGCTGGGCTTTGCCGCGACCGGGGACGCCTATCGCGCCGCGGGCCGCATCTCGGCCACGCTCGGCAGCACCGGCCCGCTGCGGCAGGCGCTGCACATCGGCCTCGCCACCGCAATCGACGATTCGGTCACCGGCGCGCCGGTGCTGCTCGGCGGCGCCTTCGACCTTGCCGAACGCATCCTGAGCGTGACCGCCGCGGGCGCCACCTTCGCCAGCGAAGCCTTTGCCGCCAGCCTCGCCGCGTGCGAGGCCGAGGCGGGCAGGGCGGAACTGGTCGGCGAGATCGAGCTGCTCGGTCAGGCGCCGACCGTCCTCTACGCGCTCAAGCCGCCGGTCACACGATAAGCGCCTCGAGCCGCGCCGGGGCGACGATCTCCAGTCCCTCCTCGTGGCGCTGGACGATCCCGCGCCGCTCCAGCGCGGATACCGCGCGCGACACGGTTTCGCGCGCGGTCTGGACGCGCAGCGCCAGATCGGAGAGCACCGGCAGGGGGCGGATCCAGCGGCCATCCTGCTCGCGCGCCATCCGCAGCAGCTCGGCATGGACGCGGCCATTGGCGGACAGGGTGAGCCGTGCCGACACGAGCTGGGTCAGCGCGCCGAACTGGCGGACCATCGCTCGGGCGAGCACCACGCCGACACAGGCATGCCGTTCCGCCAGCGCGAAGAAGTCGGCGGTAGCGAAGCTGGCGATCGTCGCGGGGACGGCGGCGGTGAGGCCAGCGGCCTGGTCGCGGCTGGGATCGACGCCGCCGAAGATGTCGCCGGGGCGATGCTCGGCTACCTGGAGCACCCGGCCGTCCATCGTCACCATCGCCGCGCGCACATGCCCTTCCAGCAGCACCATCAACCGCTGGCAAGACTCGCCCTGGTGCACGATGGTCGCGCCGGTGGCGTGCCGACGCACGAGCGCGGCCGCAGCCAGCTCGGCCGCCACCGTCTCGCCGCAGCCGAAAAGTGTGGCGAGTCGCGTCGCCAGATCGAAGTCGCTTGCCCCCACGCCGAGTTCAGTGCCCACGCTGTCGCATCACCATGTTGGTTGGCGCGCGCCATGGCAAGTCCGATACGGATCGATGTCACCAGATTTGGATGTTTTCCTTCAAGCGGCGGCGGCGGCCGGCGAATTGACAATTTGATTGTCGATAGCGACACTCGCGACGGTCCCGCCGCCTGGCAGCGGAAAGGGCGGCAAGGGGACGGAGCGCGACCTGCTCCTGCGTGTTGGGGAGAAGGATCGTGTCCAAAGGTCATCCGTGCCGATCGCAGGCGCTGCGCCTGCGCGCTCTCGCTGCCGTTGCGGTACTCGCGATCCCGCTCGCGATGCCCGCGATGGCGCAGCAGGCCGAGCGCGGGGAAGCGCTGGTCGATCTGGTGAACCCGCTGATGGGCACCGATTCCACCTACGAACTCTCCTACGGCAACACCTATCCCGCGGTGGCGGTGCCCTGGGGCATGAACGCGTGGACGCCGGTCACCGGCAAGCCCGGCAGCGGCTGGGGCTATATGTACCATGACAACAAGATCAACGGCATCAAGCAGACCCACCAGCCCAGCCCGTGGATGAACGACTATGCCGCCTTCGCGCTCATGGCGGAGACCGGCCCGGTGCGGATCCGCGAGGCCGAGCGCGCCTCCTGGTACAGCCACAAGGCCGAGGAGAGCCACCCGTACAGCTACCGCGTCTACCTCGCCGATTACGACGTGACCGCCGAAGTGGCGCCGACCGCCCGCGCCGCACAGTTCCGCTTCACCTTCCCCAAGGCCGATGACGCGCACATCGTGCTCGACGCGCTTGCCGGCGGGTCTAGCGTCACCATCGATCGCGCGCGTCGCCGGATCAGCGGCTGGGTGCGCAACAACCATGGCGGCGTGCCGGGCAATTTCCGCAACTATTTCGTCGCCGAGTTCGACCAGGATTTCGCGGTCACGCGCAGCTGGGACGACAATTGGCAGCTCACCGCCGACGCCCAGCGCGAGGGCAACCATGTCGGCGCGGTGGTGAGCTTCGCGACGCGCGCCGGCGAGCAGGTGCACGTCAAGGTCGCCTCGTCGTTCATCAGCCAGGAGCAGGCTGAGCGCAATCTCGCCAGCGAAATCGGCGGCGACGGCTTCGAGCAGACCAAGGCCAAGGCCAAGGCGGCGTGGGAGAAGGAGCTCGGCCGCGTCCGCGTCACCGACCCCAGTCTCGACAACCGCCGCACCTTCTATTCGGCGCTCTACCGCATGCTGCAGTTCCCGCGCATGTTCTACGAGATCGATGCGCAGGGGAAACAGGTCCATTACAGCCCCTATGACGGGCAGGTGCATCCCGGCCCGATGTACACCGACAACGGCTTCTGGGACACGTGGCGCGCGGTCTTCCCCTGGTTCGCGTTGATGTACCGCGAGCGCGATGCCGAGATCCTGCAGGGCCTGGTCAACACCTATAAGGAAGGCGGCTGGCTGCCCGAATGGGCGAGCCCGGGCTATCGCGACGTGATGATCGGCTCCAACTCGGCGAACCTGATCGCCGATGCGTATCTGAACGGCGTGCGCGGCTTCGACATCGCGCCGCTCTACGAGGCGATGGTCAAGAACGCGACGACCAGCCAGGGGCGGCCCAGGGACAAGAAGGGCGAGGTGATCGGCGCGGTCGGGCGCGAGGGCGTCGAGTATTATAACCAGCTCGGCTATGTGCCGTACGATGTCGGCATCAACGAGAATGCCGCGCGCACGCTCGAATATGCCACCGCCGACTTCTCGCTTTCGCGCCTCGCCGCGGCACTGGGCAAGAAGGACGATGCCCGCCTCTATGCCGAGCGCGCGCAGAATTTCCGCAAGCTCTACGATCCCGAAAGCGGCTGGATGCGCGGTCGCAACAAGGACGGCTCGTGGGCGACGCCGTTCAATCCGTACAAATGGGGCGACGCCTTCACCGAGGGCAATGCGCTGCATTACAGCTGGTCGGTGATGCAGGACGTGCAGGGCCTGATCGACCTGATGGGCGGCGACGCCAAGTTCGTCGACCGGCTGGACTCGGTGTTCGCCACCGCGCCGATCTTCGACGACAGCTATTACGGCCAGGTGATCCACGAGATCCGCGAGATGCAGATCGTCGACATGGGCCAGTACGCCCATGGCAACCAGCCGATCCAGCACATGATCTATCTCTACGACTGGGCCGGCGCGCCTTGGAAGGCGCAGGCCCATGTCCGCGACGTGATGCGCAAGCTCTATGCCGCGACCCCGGACGGCTATCCGGGCGACGAGGACAATGGCCAGACCTCGGCCTGGTACGTCTTCTCCGCGCTCGGCTTCTATCCGGTGACGCCGACCGTTGGCCAATATGCGGTCGGCAGCCCGCTGTTCCGCAACGTCCGGCTCACCATGCCGGGCGGCAAGGTGCTGACGATCGAGGCGACCAACAACAGCGCCGAGAATGTCTACATCCAGTCCGCCACGCTGAACGGCCGCGCGTATAGCAAGCCCTGGCTGTCGCGCGAGGCGCTGCAGGCGGGGGGCACGCTGCGCTTCGTGATGGGGCCGACGCCGAACAAGAACTGGGGCGCACGCAAGGCCGATGCACCCTTCTCGATGAGCGCGCCGAAATGAGCGCGGGAAAATTGGAGAGGAACATGACCATCGCCACCCGTCGCCAACTCCTGCTGGGCAGCGGCACCGCCGCCATCGCCGCCGCGCTGCCGCGCACCGCCTGGTCCGCTGCCTTCGAGGCGGCGCGGCCCGATCTGTTCATCGGTACCGGCGGGCACGGCCATACCTTCCCGGGGCCGGCGCTGCCCTTCGGCATGGTCCAGCTGGGGCCGGATACCGACAACAGCCGCTGGGATGCCTGTTCGGGCTACCACAAGGACGATGCGACGATCCTGGGCTTCTCGCACACCCACCTGTCCGGCACCGGCATCGGCGACATGCTCGACGTGCTGGTGGTGCCGCGCCGCGGTCCGCTCAAACTCACCCCCGGCACGCTCGAAAAGCCCGAGGGCAGCTATCGCCAGCGCTATTCGGACGAGCATGCCGAGCCCGGCTATTATCGCGTCCGGCTGGAGTCGGGCGTGCTGGCCGAACTCACCGTCACCGAGCGTACCGGCCAGCACCGCTACACCTTCCCCAAGGGCGAGGGGCATATCCTGATCGATTTCGCCCATGCGATCATCGACAGCTGGGACAAGGGCACGCTGGTCGAGGACGCGTCGCTCGCGCTTTCGCCGGACGGGTTGCTCACCGGCAGCCGCAAGGTCAATCGCTGGGCCAAGGGGCGGCACATCCACTTCGCGATGCGGCTGTCGCGCACGCCCAGCCGCGTGCAGTTCTTCGGCGACGACGATGCGCCAGCGCCTGCCGGTGCGACCGGCGTCACCGGCAAACGGCTCAAGGTCGCCTTCTTCTTCGACGATGCGGGCGCCGCGCCGATCGAGATCAAGACCGGCATCTCCGCCATCGACGTCGCCGGCGCCAAGGCGGCGCTCGCGGCCGAAGCGCCCGGCTGGGCGTTCGACGCCACCCGTGCGGCGGCGGCACGGACCTGGACGCGCGAGCTGGACAGCATCCGCGTCGAGGGCGGCACGCCCGCGCACCGCACCATCATGGCGAGCGCGCTCTACCATGCCTCGCTCTCGCCGACGCTCTTCACCGATTGCGACGGCCGCTATGTCGGGCTCGACCGGCAGGTCCACCAGGCGCCGAGCGATGCGCCCGCCTACAGCACCTATTCGCTGTGGGACACGTACCGCGCGCTGCACCCGCTGCTCACGCTGATCCGCCCGGACATGGCAACGCGCTTCACCCAGGACCTCGTCCGCCAGACCCAGCAGAGCCCCTATGGCCCGCCGGTCTGGCCGCTCCAGGGTGTCGAGACCGCGTGCATGATCGGCTGGCACGCCGTGTCCGTGCTCGCCGAAGCCCGCAACAAGGGTATCCAGGCCGATTATGCCGCCGCCTGGCCCAAGATCCGCGCGCGCGCCTTCGACCGGACCTTCCCGGACATCGACAGCACGCTCGGCCGCGGCTTCTATTACGACCTCGGCTATGTGCCCGCCGACAGGGTTTGGGAGTCGGTCAGCCGCACCCAGGAATATGCCTATGACGACTGGGCGATGGCGGTGCTCGCCGACGCGGCCGGCGCGCACGACGATGCGGCCGCGCTGCGCAAGCGTGCGCAGAACTATCGCAACGTGATCAGCACCGAGATCGGCTTCGCCCGCCCGCGCTTTGCCGACGGCAGCTGGTGGAAGGACTATGACCCGATCCAGCTCGGCCATAACCCCGACAAGCAGCGCGACTATACCGAGGCCAATGGCTGGCAGGCGACCTTCCTCAACCAGCACGACGTCTACGGCCTGATCGCGCTGTTCGGTGGGGACCAGAAGTTCGAGGCCAAGCTCGATGCGCTGTTCACCGCGCCCTCGACGCTGCCGAAGAACGCGCCGCCGGACATTTCCGGCCTGGTCGGCCAGTATGCGCATGGCAACGAGCCCAACCAGCACGTCGCCTATCTCTATGCCTATGCCGGGGCGCCGTGGAAGACCCAGGCGATGGTCCGCCGCCTGTGCAACGAGATGTACAAGGCCGATCCGGACGGCGTGATCGGTAACGACGATTGCGGCCAGACCAGCGCCTGGTTCATCCTCAGCGCGCTCGGTTTCTATCCGGTCGATCCGGTGAGCGGCGTCTATGTGTTCGGCTCGCCCTTGTTCGACCGTGCCGAGATGCAGCTGGGCGGCGGGCGAACGCTGGCCATCCGCGCGATCGGCAATGCACCGGACCGACCCTATGTCCAATCGGTGACGTGGAACGGCGTACCCTGGACGCGGAACTGGATCGGTCATGCCGATTTCGTGCAGGGCGGCGAACTGGTCTTCACCATGGGCTCCGCGCCGTCACGCTTCGGCGCTGCCAAGGCAGATCGGCCGCCGTCGTTCGGGCGCCTTTCCGCCTGACCGATATCTGCGCGTGGCGCCGCTTGGAGGCCGCTAAATCGATTGCATGCGGACCAGATTGTAACCTTTCAGCAACGCCCGGAAAAATATCGCAATCAAATTTATGATCTCTGCAACGCGGTTGTTGCCTGCGTGAAACCAGCATGACACCTTCTGGTAACCAAGCTTGGAAAGGTTTGTCGGGGTCCTGAACGGCGTCCGCGCCGGCCGCGCTTCCCCCGGAGCACGGCAGCTCCCTGATGCACTGGCTCCCGGCGGATGGTTAGCAAGAGGGGACCTATTCATGATGCTAAGGGGAGTATGGGCCAGCAGCTGTTGCGTGGCCGCGTTGATGGCGGTGCCTGCCGCCGCCCAGACCAGCGACAACCAGCAGAACCAGCCGGTTTCGATCGGCGATCCGGTCGCCTCCGCCAAGCTGGCCGAGGAAGCGCCGCAGGACGGCAACAGCGGTGCCATCGTCGTCACCGGCACGCGCATCGTCCGGCTGAACAACCGCTCGGCCGCGCCGATCGTCACCACCACCGCCGCCGAGATCGCCGCGCAGGGCGCGACCACGATCGAGGAAGTGACCAACCGCCTGCCGCAGGTGCAGGTAAATTCCGAGCAGAATTTCAGCGACTCCGAAGGTCGCCAGCGCATCAAGCTGCGCAGCCTTGGCTATGAGCGCACGCTGATGCTGATCGACGGCCTGCGCTTCGGCCTGCCCAATTCGATCGACGTCGGCATCATCCCGAACGCGCTGGTCGAGCGGATCGACGTGCTAACCGGCGGCGCCTCCTCGGTCTATGGTTCGGACGCGGTCGCGGGCGTCGTCAACTTCGTGATGAAGAAGAACTTCACCGGCATCCGCATCGACGGCAACTACAGCTTCTTCAACCACAGCAACCGCACCAGCGCGGTGACCGACGCGGCCACCCGCGCCGGCTTCAATTCGCCGATCGGCATGAAGAACGACGGCGGCCGGGCCGATGTGAGCATCGCCGCCGGTACCAACCTGTTCGACGGCCGCGTCAACATCTCGGCCTTTGCCGACTATCGCCAGTCGAGCCTGGTGCGCCTGCGCGACCGCTCCAATTCAGTCTGCGAAGTGATCACAAGCAGCCCGAGCTCGCCCTACGCCTGCTCGCGCGCCAGCTACACGCCCGCCGGCACGATCATCCCGCGCTCGGGCCCGAGCAGCGGGCAGGTGCTGGTCAACAATCCCAACGGCAACGGCACCTTCATCCCGATCAACAGCGGTCCGGCCGGCACCTCGGCCAACCCCTATGACGACTGGGCGTGGCAGCGTCCGTTCGATCGGATCAACGCCGGCGGCTTCCTCACCGCGCAGATCGACGATCACATCGAGCTGTACAGCAACGTGCTGTATTATCGCGACAAGTCGTACAACACGCAGCTCAACCGTACCTTATCGTACAGCGCCCTCGGTGTTGCGCCGTACCAGGTGAACTGCGACAACCCGTTCCTCTCGACCTCGCAGGCGCAGACGCTTTGTGGCGCGAACGCAGGTGTGGCGGGGCAGTTCGCGCCGCTCGACGTACGGTATCGCTTCGACTCGCAGCCGCTGGTGCAGGACCAGTATACCAACGCCGGGTATCGCATCACCGCCGGCCTGCGCGGTCGGGTGCTGGATAAAGTCTGGTCCTATGACGTTGCCGGCATGCTTTCGCGCGGCCAGCTCGACACGATCGATGAGCCCTTCGCCAGCGCCACCAAGATCAACCGCTCGCTCAACGTGGTGAACGTCAACGGGCGCCCGACCTGCCAATCGGTAAAGGACGGCAGCGACCCCGCCTGCGTGCCGTTCAATGCTTTCGCACCGTTCAATAACGATTCGGCGCTGAACCGCTATCTGTACGGCGGCGCGACCGGCGGCATCGCCAAACGCATCCCGCGACTGTTGCAGTTCCTCGGTACCGTCAGCGGCGATCTCGGCAAGTACGGCATTAGCTCGCCCTTCGCCGAACAGGGCATCGCGGTGGCGTTCGGCGCCGAATATCGTAGCGAGATGGACCGCACCGACTATAACGAGGTGTATCGCGAGAATAACGGCAGTGGTGCCAACACGCGTGCGACCCAGACCATCCTCGAGGGCAACTTCGAAATGCAGGCGCCGCTGGTCGAGCACCGGTCCTGGACCGACCTGCTGCAGCTGAACGGCGGCTACCGTCTGTCGAAGTACAACCGCCTCGATAGCAAGTTCGGCACCTGGAAAATCGAAGGCATCTGGGCGCCGATCGCGGACATCACGTTCCGCGCCTCGATCAACAAGTCGCAGGCGGCGCCGGGTGTCGGCGCGGCAGCGAATGCGGCGATCGTCAACTTCAGCCGGGGCTTCTATGCGGATCCGTGCGCGCCCCAGGTCAATGCGGCGAACCCGAACGGCCCGCGCGTCGCGCCGTCCTGGTCGGCAGCGCAGTGCGCCCGGACCGGTCTCGCGGCCAACCTCTATAACAGCGCCACGCTGATCTGCCCGGACGATGCCTGCACCGTGCGGGAAGGCGGCTTCGCGCTTAAGCCGGAAACCGCCTACAGCAAGACGTTCGGCGTCGTGCTGCGCCCGCGCTTCGTGCCGGGCCTGACGGTGTCGATCGATCGCTGGCTGATCGACCTTCAGGACCAGCTCGAATTCTTCAACCCGCTCGACTGGCTCAATGGCTGCCTGTCCACCGGCAACAACTATTATTGCCGCGGCATCAAGCGCAACGCGGACGGTACGCTCTTCAGCCCGCCGACCGGCACCCCGGCTACCGGCTGGGTCTCGCGGGGCTCGACCAATGGCTACAAGTCCAAGTCGCATGGCTGGGACTTCCAGGGCCAGTATAATGTCGGCCTCGGCAAGGTCGGGTCGCTCGACATGAGCTTCAACGGCACGCTGATGACGCTGGTCGGCAGCCAGGGCGCGCCGGACATCACGCCGCGCGACTGCACCGGCTATTTCGACAGCGGCTGCGGCGAAAGCATGCCGACCTGGTCGCACCAGTTCCGCACCACCTGGCTGGCGCCGAACCGCATCGGCAGCGTGTCGCTCAACTGGCGCCACCGCAGCGGCATGCCGCGGACGGTCTATGCGCCGGCCAGCACCGGCATCCCTGCGCTGCCCGATGGCGACAAGCGCGATCAGTTCAAGGGCATCAAGGCCTATGACTGGTTCGATCTGTCGCTGACCTTCGACGTCACCAAGCGCATGACGTTCCGCCTGACCGCGAACAACCTGTTCGATCGCGATCCGCCGATCGTGCCGGACAGCCGCAGCCGCATCGGCCTGCTGCGCGGCAACACGATCATGGGCTATGACCTGCTCGGCCGCCAGCTGGTCGCCGGCGTTTCGCTGCGCCTGTAACGGCACGGCTCCCAAGCCCCCGGCGGCAGTGCCTCCGGGGGCTCTTCATGTGTTCCGCAACTTCTCCTGCCCCCTCCCCCTGACCCCGGCCTTGATGCCTTGAAAAGGTCGGGCGTATTCGCCTCGAATTGGTCTGATCTGTCAGCGTTGGCGGCTGTTTATTTCGCATTCGGAACGAAACGACGCGTGTGTTGTTGTGCGTGTTGCAACACATTTTTCGAACATTGTCGTTTCGTGACAATCAATACTGTGAATATATCCATTTCGGTGGTAGATGTGCCCTGCGATTCGCGAGTAGGTTCATCGACACTGAGGGGATAACAATGATACGATTCACCACGTTGTTGGTGGGCGCGATGGCGCTCACCCTGTCGGCGCCGGTATCGGCGGCGGATCTACGCTCCGGGATGGGCGGCGCGGCCGGCTATGGGCAGCAGGTTCTGCTGCCGAACGATGACAATTTCAGTTCGGTCCTGAACAGCCCGTTCAACATCAACTTTTTCGGCTATTCGGGGTCGTCGTTCTTCGTCAACAACAACGGCAACATCAGCTTTGGTCGCGGCTTGTCGACCTATACGCCCCAGCCGTTCAACGGTTCGTCCCAGGCGCCGATGATTGCGCCGTTCTGGGCGGATGTGGATACCCGCTGTAGCGGCTGCGGCGCGGTCTATCTCGGTTCGCAATCGGCGAACAGCTTCACCGTCACTTGGAACGATGTCGGTTATTACAATCAGCACGGCGACAAGCTGAACAACTTCCAGATGACGCTCACCAAGGCGGGCAATAGCGGCGACTTCGACATCGAGTTCCGCTACAACCGCCTCGAATGGACGACGGGGGATGCCAGTGGCGGCGCCGATGGGCTGGGGGGGACGCCTGCCCAGGCGGGGTTCGACGCAGGCGACGGCACGCACTTCTTCTCGCTGCCGGGATCATTCTCGAGCAGCGGCGCGCTCAACTTCATGAATATCACCAACGTGCCGGGCGGCGAGGCGGGTCTCTATCTGCTGTCGATCCGGAACGGCGAGGTTCTCGCGGACGGCTCCTCGGCATCGGCGCCGCTGCAGCCTTCGGCGCCGCCCACGCCCGAGGATCCGGGCTATCACTTCGAATTCAATATCCTGCCGAACCAACGGATCTTCGTCGATCCGATCGTCTCGGTCGGCTATGATTTCCAGGTCGGTGCCGGTGGTCCGAACATCCTGACCGCGTTGCTGCCGGATCTGGGCGATGCCGACGGCTATCTGATCTATCTGCTGTCCGATCTGCTGCATCCGTATCTGACCGGCGTCGGCGCCGGCGGGAACCCGTTCCTGGTCGATTTCAGCGCGCTGGGCGGCGTCTCCGGCTTCCGTGTCGCCGGCATCAATCCCGCGCTGGGTCTCGACCCGACGAATAGCAACGCGTTCGTCACCGGCCTGACCTTCGACGTGGCCAGCTCGACCGCGGTGAGTCTCACCCAGACCCCGCTTACCGTGGACACGAACGCGCCGCCGAGCGGCGTCCCTGAACCGTCCAGCTGGGCAATGCTGCTGGCCGGCTTCGGGGTTCTCGGGGGCCTGCTGCGCCGCCGCCCCGCGCGCGTCGTGGCGACCGCCTAAGGCGTAGGGAGAGGATGCGCCGCGGGCTCGCAAGGGCTCGCGGCGCATTCATCCGTTTTGCGGAGGCTACCGGAAGGTCAGCGTCTTGTTGCGGTAGTCAACGACGAAGCGCTGGGCCTTCAGCCGATCGAGTCCCAGGATGATGCCGGGCGTGTCCGTCAGCCGAAGGCTTTTGAACACCGGCAAGTCTGCGACGAAGAATGGCTTTTCGGCGAAGACGCGGTCGCCGACGCTGAGTGCGCCGAGCGTCCGGATGCTGCCGCCGGCGCGCTGGCTGCCCGCGGCGCCGGCGATCGAAGAGGATCGCGCGTCCCCGGCAGACGCTGCCGCGGCCAGTGCCGCGGCCTTCGCATTCGCCACGCTGGTCGCCGCCCCGCTGTCGAGCACCAGCGTGACGTCCTGTCCGTTCAACTTGCCCGCGAACAGGATGATGCGTCCGCGCTGCCGGAACGGCACCACCACGTCGCCTTGCGCCGCTTCCGCCGTGCGCTCCCCGATTCCGATCCGGCCGCCCGGCGCGTCGAACGCCAGCACGGTACGGTCGAGCCAGTCGGCGCCGAGAATGCCGTCGATGCCTTCGAGCGGGGCCGGGCGTGCGAGCCGAACCGGCGACAAGGGCTTCGATCGTCCCGCTACGGTCAGTGCCCGCAGCCGATAGACCAGCGCCTCGCCATGCGCGGCCGCGCCCTGGACCGGCACGGCACCGATCGGATGGACGTCGAGCCGCTCCAGCGCGTCCTCGAAGAGCACCGTGGAGCTGGCTCCGGTGTCGAGCACCATGCGACCGGGCTTGCCGGCCACGTCGACGGCGAGGCTCGCCAGCCCCTCCTTCGTGATCGTTATCGGCACCCAGACGGTGTTCGGCTCGGCAAGCGCAACTGGTTGCGGGCGATCCGGCGCAGGTGCGGCCGAAATCATCGCCCATGAGAAGGCGGCGATCAGCAGGCTCTTGGCCGATCGGTGGCGAAGCATGGTGGTCCTTTCGATGTGGATCGACGCCTGCACGCGGCGGCGTGCCCATGGCGCGTCCGCGCGGTGGAAGCGCGCTCCGTATCTGCGAGATGGTACCGACCGTGTTGCTCGTGTGAAGCACCATGGGGTTAGCGATCGCGTGTCATTGGAGGGGCGGTGCGCTGCACGAATTTTCCGGAATGGATGCGATCATGCCGCGCCACCGCACCCGCTGCCTTGTTCCGGCAATGTGAGGGAGCGGTGCTAACCTCAAGCTATATATCAGATTAAAATCACTATGACGTCAAGATGAACTATTGGCGCTGCAGCGACATGTTTGATGCGCGATTTGTTACCAAAACGCACCGGTTTCGTCCCACGGGTTTAACATCGCCCGGTCATCGGCGGGAAATACAAACCGGGGGATTTGGAAATATGAACGATTCGTACCGCCTGTCGCTGCGCCTCCTGCTTGCAGTGACCGCGTCGACGCTGTCGCTGGCACCGCCCGCCCGCGCCGCCGCCGCGCCGGATCCGGACACGCGCGCTGCCGACAGCGACGAGAACCAGCAGCTCGCGGACATCGTCGTCACCGCGCAGAAGCGGCCCGAGAATCTGCAAAAGACCCCGATCGCGATCTCGGTGCTCACGGCCGACGCGATCGCCAACCGGCATGTCCAGTCGCTCAACGATCTTGGCGACGGCGCCATCCCCTCGCTCAAGGTCGCGCCCTTCTATTCGCGCAACTCGGCGCTGATCGTGAACATCCGCGGCGTCGGCGTGCTGTCGGACAGCAACCAGCCGGCGCGCGACCAGGGCGTCGGCGTCTATGTCGACGGCGTCTATCTCGGCCGTGCCCAGGGCCTCGGCACCGCGCTCTACGATGTGCAGAGCATCGAAGTGCTGAAGGGCCCGCAGGGTACGCTGTTCGGTCGCAACACCGAAGGCGGCGCGGTCAACATCGTCACCAAGAAGCCTTCCGGCGAGTTCCACCTGAACACGACCGCCGGTTTCGGCAATTACGGCGCCTACAAGGGCGAGGCGCACCTCGACCTGCCGGCCGTCGCCAATGTCTCGGTCAAGCTCGACGGCCTGTTCACCTATCGCAAGCCGCTGGTGAAAAACCCGCTGAACGGCGCCTATGGCTTCAACTATTTCGACAAGCGCGGCCTGCATGCCGAAGCGCTGTGGAAGCCCATCGACGGATTCAGCGCCGACTATTCGTTCGACATCTCCTATGATGCCTCGACGCCGCTCTACCTGCAGCTGCTGGCGCCCCCGACGGCGGCGACGGTGAAGACCGCCGCCATCGCCACCTTGCAGACCAGCCGCGCCACCACCGCCAATGTCGGCGTGCCGGAGCAGCCGAGCGTCGGCAAGACGCATGGCCACCGCCTGACGCTCGACTATCAGGCGCTGGACCAGCTCCAGCTCAAGTCGATCACCTCGTACCGCCAGCTCAACCAGAGCCAGTATGACAATGGCTCGGCGTCGACGACGATGATCACCCAGGTCAAGAATGGCGTGGCCGATTTCACCGGCTTCAACTTCAGCCGCTACAGCCTCGCGATGTTCGACCAGAACCAGTTCAGCCAGGAATTCCAGGCGATCGGCGAACTGCCGCGCGTACAATATGTCGCCGGTGCGCTCTACTATCAGGAAAATGTGACGGACAACGCCCAGGCGTTCGCCACCAACCAGTTCACCAACGCCGCCGGCAGCGCCTACACGATCCTGTCGCTCGACTATGCCGCGCAGCGCATCGACCGCGCCAGCCACGTCAAGACCACCAGCGTCGGCGTGTTCGGCCAGGCGATCTATACGCCGCCGGTCGCGGGCGACATCCTGCACCTCACCGTGGGCGCGCGCTGGACCAAGGACAAGAAGAAGGGGCAGCTCTTCACCATCAACGGCGCCGTACCGTCGGTGAACGGCGTGAAGGCGCCGCTGGACCTCAATTCCTCCTGGTCGCGCGTCGATCCGCTGGTCAATCTGGCGGTGGACGTGACCGAGGACGTGCACGTCTATGGCAAGTGGAGCACCGGCTACAAGTCGGGCGGCGCCAATTCGCGCTCGCTGTTCTACGCGCCGTTCAACCCGGAAACGCTGTCGATGTTCGAAATCGGCGCCAAGACCGAGTTCTGGGACCACCGCGCCCGCCTGAACCTGGCCGCGTACACCGCCGCCTACAAGAACATCCAGCTCGACTTCAGCGCGCAGTACCAGCAGTTCGATGCGCAGGGGAACTTGCTCACCACGCTGCGCACCACCACCGAGACCTACAACGCGCCGGGCACCGGCCGCGTGAAGGGCATCGAGGCCGACTTCACCGTCACCCCGCTGAGCGGCCTGACGCTGAACGCAAGCTATGCCTACAACAAGGTGAGCATCCCGGCGACCAAGAACCCGTTCCGCCAGAGTGACGGGACTGTCATTGCCTTCCCGATCCCGATCTACCCGGTCTACACGCCGACCAATGCGGCCAGCGGTTCGATCGACTACGAGAAGCCGATGAACGGCTACAGGATCCTCGCCCATCTAGACGGCAATTACGACAACGGCTTCTACGTCAATTATAACGATCCGTCGTTCGACGGCAAAACCGGCACCGTCCTGGTCAAGCAGCCCAAGGGCGACAAGTCGCTGATCTTCAACGGTCGCATTGGCATCACCGACATCGCGGTTTCCGATACCGCCAAGGTCGGCGTCTCGCTCTGGGCCCGGAACCTCTTCAACGAACAGCACCTGTTCTACAAGTCGTTCACCACCACGTCCGGCACGTCGGGCTTCTTCAACGAGCCGCGCACCTGGGGCGGCGAAGTCAACATCCGCTTCTGACGATTGGGGGAGGTACCATGCGCCGCCACCTGCTTCGCTTGCTCGCACCCTGCGTGTTGCTCGCCCCGGTGGCGGCGCTTGGCCCCGTCGCACTGGCGCGGCAGGCCGTCGTCGCCAGCGCGTCCGCCCATCCGCGGCTGTTGCCGCTGGAGGGCGGCCGCAACTTCCGCGATCTCGGCGGCTATCGCACCAGCGACGGCCGCACCGTCAAATGGGGCATGCTGTACCGTTCGGGATCGATGCACGGGCTGACCGAGGCGGATTTCCGGACGCTCGACAAGCTCGGCATCCGGACGGTGTGCGACCTGCGCGACCGCCGCGAGCGCGCCGCCGAGCCGGTCCACTGGCCCAATGCCGACATGCCGCGGGTGCTGAGCGACGACTATGATCTCGACCTGCGCTTCCTGCCCGCCGGTTCGCCGAAGGAATGGACGCCGGACAAGGTGCGCACCGCAATGGCTGCGTCCTATCCGCGCATGCTCGAGCAGTTCAACGGCCAGTACCGGCGGATGTTCGCCGAGCTGCTCGCCGGCCATGCCCCGCTCGCGTTCAACTGCTCGGCGGGCAAGGATCGCACCGGCATCGCGGCGGCGCTGCTGCTGACCGCGCTCGGCGTGCCGCGCGCGACGGTGATCGACGATTACCTGCTGACCAATGTCTATCTCGATCCGGCCAAGCTGCTCGGCAGCGGGGCCGGCGCCAGCCCGCTCGCGGCCTTGCCGCCTGCGGTGGTGCAGCCGCTGCTCGCGGCCGATCGCAGCTATATCGAGGCGGCGCTGGCGGTGGTCGATGCCCATCCCGGCGGTGCCGAGGGCTATCTGCAGGACGCGCTTGGCCTGTCGAAGGGCGACCTCAACCGGCTGCGCGATCTTTATCTGACCCGCGGCTGAGGCGGTACCACCACCGGCCCGCGGCGTCCGGCCCTTGCGGGATCCGGACGCCGGTCACCTATCACGCCGCGGCGGGGAGCGGCGGGGAGCGGCGGATAGTCGGTGTAGCCTCGCGCATCGCCGCCGAAGAAGCTGGCGGGATCGGGCGCGTTGAGCGGGGCGTTCAGGGCAAAGCGCCGCGGCAGATCAGGGTTGGCGATGAACAGCTTGCCGAACGCGATGGCATCGCCGCGCCCTTCGGCGAGCGCGCGGGTGGCGCTGGCCTTGTCATAGCCGCCGGCAAGCAGCAGCTTGCCCGGATAGAGCGCGCGCATCAGGCGGATGATCGCGTCCCAGCGCGGGTCATAGGCGGTGTCGGTCTCGACGCCGAGCGTGGTCGGCTCGACGAGGTGGAGATAGGCGAGGCCGCGCGCGCCGAGCCCGCGGGCGATATGGCCGAAGGTCTGTTCGGGCGTGTCGTCGCCCATGCCGATGAACCGGCCCATCGGGGTGAGGCGCACGCCCACCCGATCGGCGCCGACGGCGGCGGCGACCGCATCGACCACCTCGAACAGGAAGCGGGTGCGGTTCTCGATCGAGCCGCCATAGGCGTCGGTGCGATGGTTGCTGTTGCTGTTGATGAACTGGTCGATCAGATAGCCGTTGGCGGCGTGGATCTCGACACCGTCCATGCCCGCCGCGATGGCGTTGCGCGCGGCCTGGGCATAGTCGGCGACGATCGCGCGGATGCCGGCAAGATCGAGCGCCTGCGGGCGCGGGATGTCCGCCCAGGCGCCGTTGCCCTGCGCATCGAGGATGAAGGTCTTGCCCGGCACGTCCATTTCGCTGGGCGCGACCGGCGCCGCGCCCCCCGGCTGAAACACCGGGTGCGAGACCCGGCCGACATGCCAGAGCTGCATGACGATCCGCCCGCCTTCGGCATGCACGGCATCGGCGACCTTGCGCCAGCCGGCGATCTGCGCGTCGCTGTGGATGCCCGGCGTCCAGGCATAGCCCTGGCCCTGTTGCGAGATCTGGGTGGCCTCGGTGATGATCATCCCGGCGCCGGCGCGCTGGCGGTAATAGTCCACGTTCATGTCGGTCGGCACGTTGCCGCCGCCGGCGCGCGAGCGGGTGAGCGGCGCCATCACGATCCGGTTGGGGAGGGCGATGCGGCCGAGCGTGACCGGCGAAAAGAGCGTGGGGTGCATGGTCGGGATCCTTGGCGTGGGGAAGAGACAAGGGGTGCCCGCGCCGTTCCCCGAGGGGGAGGTGGCGAACGGCGCGGGCGTGCAGCGCTCAGGCAGCCTTGCGGCGGCCGGCGAGCTGCAGGGCGGAAGCGAGCAGGGCGAGGCCGATGCCGAGCGCCGAGACCGCGGTCCAGCCACCGGCATTCCAGGCGGCGGTCGATGCCGCCGCACCGCCGGCACCGCCGAGGAACATCGATCCCATGAAGATCGTGTTCAGCCGCGAGCGGGCCTCGGGGCGCAGCGCGTAGACGATGTGCTGGTTGGAGACGAGCACGCTCTGCACCGCGAAGTCGAGCAGGATGCAGCCGATCACCAGCCCGGCCACGGCATGCCACACCCCGAACACGATCCACGAGACGACCGTGAGCAGCGTGCCGGCGAGGATCACCCGGTGCGGGCCGCTTTTGTCGGCGATGCGGCCGGCAACGGGGGCGGCGAGGATGCCGATCGCACCGACGATGCCGAACAGTCCGGCGATTTCCGATCCCAGGCCGAAGCGCGGGGTCTGCAGGTAGAGCGCGAGGATCGACCAGAAGGCGGTGAACGCACCGAACAGCAGCGCCTGGGTCACCGCGGCGCGGCGCAGTTCGCCGAATTCGGCCCAGAGATGCGCGAGCGAGCGCAGCAGGCTGGCATAGCTATGGTCGCTCGTCGGCTTGCTGTGCGGCAGCGTGACGGCCATCAGCAGCGCGGCACCAAGCGCCAGCGGCACGCCCAGCCAGAACATCGCCCGCCAGCCTTCGTGCGCGGCGACGAAGCCGGCCAGTGTGCGGCTGAGCAGGATACCGCAGAGCACGCCCGACATCACCGTGCCGACGGTTGCGCCGCGCTTCTCGGGCGAGGAGAGCTGCGCTGCGAAGGGCACGATCTGCTGCGCCACCGTCGCCGAGGCGCCGAGCAGCAGCGAAGCAATCAGGAGCAGCATCGACGAGGGCGCGAGCGCGGCGCCGACCAGCCCGGCCGCGAGCACCAGGAACTGGATCACGATCAGCCGGCGCCGCTCCACCAGGTCGCCCAGCGGCACCAGCGCGAACAGGCCGAGCGCATAGCCGAGCTGGGTGGCGGTGGGGACGAGGCCGGTCAGGCTGCCGGGCATCTCGCCTTCGAGGATGCCGAGCATCGGCTGGTTGTAATAGATGTTGGCGACGGCGAGACCCGCCGCCACCGCCATGGCGAAGTTCAGCCCGCGGCCGAGGTGCGGCGCGACGGCGCCGGGGGAAAGCATCGTGGCATGCATGCGACGGTCCTCACAAGGTGGTTGCCGGCGCTGGCCTCCTCCCGTTGCCTGGGCAGCCATGTCGGCGGTTTCGATGCCGCGGATATGGCATTGTAACGGATGTGGCGGTACTCATCCGAATCGTTAGGTCAGTATAACGGGAATCGATGCAATGGATCTCGCGGAACTGGCGATCTTCGTCGAGGCGGTGCAGGCCGGCAGCATCGCCGGGGCCGCGCGGCGGCTGGGTATCGGCGCAATGGCGGCGTCGCGCGGGCTGGCGGCGCTGGAGCAGGAGGTCGGCGCGCGGCTGGTCCACCGGACGACGCGCGCGCTTTCGCCGACCACCGCCGGCGAGGCGTTCCTGCCGCATGCCCGCGCGATGCTGGAGGCGCAGGCCAACGGGATCGCGGCGGTGCGGCCGAGTGGGGCGGGGCTGGCCGGCATGCTGCGCATCACTGCCTCGGCGGCGTTCGGGCGCAAGGTGGTGGCACCGATGATCCCAGGTTTCATGCGCGCGCACCCGGCCCTGCAGGTAGAACTGCTGATGACCGACGAGCAGGTCGACATCGTCGCCCGCGGGATCGATGTGGCGGTACGGATCGCCAAGCTGCGCGACAACCACCTCGTCGCGCGCAAGCTGGCGGACAATCCCCGTCGGCTGGTGGCGTCTCCCGCCTATCTGGCGGAGCGCGGCATGCCGCAGCGGATCGAGGATCTGGCCGAACACCATTGTCTGCTGCCCACCAACCACAGCCACTGGGCATTCGTGCAGGCCGGCAAGCGGATCCGGCAGCGGGTGGCCGGGCCGTTCACCGCCAATTCGATCGAGGCGATCCACCAGGCCTGTCTGGGCGGCCTCGGCATCGCCAATCTGTCGAGCTGGGATGTGGATCCGGCAATTCGCAGCGGCGCGCTGGTCGATATTCCGCTCGAGGACGGCATCTCCGATCCGCTCGCCATCTGGGCGGTCTATCCCACCGCGCAACTCGTACCGCCCAAGGTGCGCGCGTTCATCGACGCGCTCGACCAGGCACTGCGCAAGGTACTGGCGGCGAATTGAGCGCGGCGTCTCAGCCACTCAGCCCGATCGCCGCCTTCACCACCTCTGGCGTGAGCGGCATGTCGCGCAGCCGGGCGCCGGTCGCATCGGCGATGGCATTGGCCAGCGCCGCGCTGGTCGGGCCCTGCGCGGTTTCGCCGGCGCCAAGGAACGGATCGCCCGGCCGGTCCATCACGTGGACGGCGACCGATCCCGGAACTTCCTCGAAGCGCAGGATCGGATAGCTGCCCCAGTCGAAGCTGGTGCGGCGGGTGGCGTCATAGGTCACCGCCTCGCGCGTCGCCCAGCTCAGCGACTGGAGGATGCCGCCCTCCACCTGGTTGCGGATGCCGTCGGGCGAGGCGGGCTGGCCGGCATCGACCGCCGCCTGCACCCGATGGACGATAATCGCGCCGGTCTCCCGCTCGACCTCGATTTCCATCGCGATCGCGCAATAGGCGCCGATATTCTTGTAGCGGGCAAAGGCCATGCCGCAGCCGCGTCGGCCGTCGCCGCGCGGACGCTTTGCCCAGCCGAAGCGGTTGGTCGCCTCGATCATCACCGCCCGCGCGCGTTCGTCCTGCATATGCGCAAGGCGGAAGGCGAGCGGATCCACGCCGCCGGCCAGCGCCAGTTCGTCGAGGACGCTCTCGATCGTGAAGACGTTGAGATGCGCGCCGAGCGAGCGCAGCGCCGAGACGCGCAGCGGCATCTCCGGCACGAAATGATAGCGTACGTCCATGTTGGGGAAGACGTAGAGCGGGTTGGCGTTCCGGTCGCCGTCGCCCTCAGGCATCGGGATCGGCTTGGGCGGCGGCGCAGGGAAGCCGGGGGTGATCTCCTGCGCGACCGCATAGCCGCCCGCGCCGACCGGGCGGTTGTTGTGCGAGTTGCTCCACACCTCATAGTTCCAGTGCGCGATCCGCTTGTCCGGGCCGATCGCCGCCTCGACGCGGGTGACCATGCCGCAGCCGCACGGTTCCCAGCCGAATTCCTGTTCGCGCATCCATTGCAGGCGAATCGGGCGGCCGGGCAGCGCCATCGCGATCAGCCCGGCCTCGGCAGTGACGTCGTCGGCGCCGTTCTGGCCGTAGCAGCCCGCCGAGGGCGTGTGGATGCAGCGCACTTTCTCCGGCGCCAGCCCGACCAGCTCTGCGACGGCGCGGTGCATGTCGAACACGCCCTGGCTGTGCGACCAGAGCGTCAGCCCGCCATCCTTGGCCAGCGCCACCGCGCAGGAGGGGCCGATCGAGCCATGGCTGTACCAGGGACGGCTGTAGCTGCCGCGCACGGTCTTCCATACGGGCTTCGCGCCGTCGTGCGTGTCGAGCACCTGGATTTCGCGGGTTGGCAGCTTCTGCAGCCGATGCGGCCCGTCTTCCACCGGCAGCGGTGGCAGGTCCCGGATATAGTCGCTGTCCTGTGCGACGCGCATTGCCTGGATCGCCTGCCATTCCTTCTCGGCGACCACGGCGGCGAAGCGACCATTCTCGATCACCGCGACTACGCCCGGCATCTTGCGCGCGCGATCGAGCTGCGGCCTGGCGAGACGGGTGCCGTAGCTCGGCCCGCGCACGACGCGGGCGTGGAGCATGCCGGGTAGGCGCAGATCCTGCACATAAGCGGCACCGCCGGTGAGCTTGGCGGGGAGGTCGATGCGCGGCAGGTCGTGCCCCAGCGTGCGATAGTGGCGCGGATCGCGGCGCGGGGCGTTGGGGATCGCTTCGACGCTGAGCGACAGGTCCGCCGCTAGCGCGCCATACCCTAACATGCGGCCATCGGGCGCGGTCACCTGCGCCTTGCCGTTGGTGGAGAGCGTGTCGGCGGCGGCACCCCAGCGCTTCGCCGCGGCCTGGGTCAGCAGCATCCGGACATTGGCGCAGGCATTGGCGATGGCGGTGCCGCCGTCCTGCATCGAATGGCTGCCGGCGGTAAGCCCCTCGTCGGGGGTGCGGGCGGTGTCCGCCGTGACGAGGTCGATCGTGGTGGGTGGCACGTCCAGCTCTTCCGCCGCGACCTGGCGCAGCGCGGTACGGATGCCCTGGCCGAGCTCGGCCTTGCCCGAGAAGACGGTGATCTTTCCATCGGCGGCGATATGCACCCAGCTGTCGAGCACCGGGTTGCTCTTCAGGCTGCCGGGCAGGTCGGGCCGCACCGGCCTGGGCGCCGCGCCACCCTCGCCGCCGCCGGCGAGCTGGGCGAGGCCGTGCCCCGCCATGCCGAACGCGACGAGCAGGCCGCCGCTCGCCAGCAGCTGGCGCCGATCGAAGGTCATGCGCCGGCTCCGTCGTTGGGGACGCCGGCGACCCGGCGGATCGCGCGGAGGATGCGCATATGGGTGCCGCAACGGCAGAGATTGGTCTGCATGTGCGCACGGATCTTCGCCTCGTCCGGGTGCGGATCGGCGTCGAGCAGGGCCTGGGCGCGCATGATCATGCCCGCGATGCAATAGCCGCACTGTGCCGCCTGCTCGTCGCGGAATGCCTGCTGCAGCGGGCTCATCCGATCGATGGTGCCCAGCCCCTCGACGGTGCGCACCGGCCGATCGCCCACCGCCGAGACGGGGGTGACGCAGGAGAACACGGCCTTGCCGTCCAGCTGCACCGTGCAGGCGCCGCACTGGCCGAGGCCGCAGCCATATTTTGCACCGTTGAGCCCGAGATCGTCGCGCAGCACATAGAGCAGCGGGGTTTCGGGGCTGGCATCCACCTGGTGGCGGGTGCCGTTCACGGTAATGCTCAGTGTCATGGCTGGGCGCCCTCCTTGCGGGCCTTGGCGACGGCGGCGGACAATTTCTTCCAGTCCGGCTGGTCGGTGTAGCGGGCGCGGAGATAGCCGAGCACTGCGGCGACCTGCCGGTCGGTCAGCGTATCGGCGAAGCCGGGCATCTTGGGGCCGCGTCCGGCGATCGGCGGCTCGATCCCCTGCAGCACCGCCTGGGCCGCGCTGGTCGGGTCGGTGTCGCGGAGTACGGTGGCGAGCGAGAGCAGCGGGCGGCCCTGGCCCAGCATCGGTGCGCCGGGGCCATGGCAGCCGGCACAGGCTCCGGCGAACAGCACGGCGCCTTCGGGGAAGGCCCGGGCGGCCGCGTCGGCATGATCGGGCAGCGGCGGGATGGGCGCTGCGGGGCTGCCGCCCATCCTCGAGACGATATAGGCCGCGATCGCGCGCACTTCGCCTTCGGGCACCTGCGAGAGACTCTCTACCACCGGGCCCATCGGGCCGGCCGCGGCGCTGTGATCGGGCGAAATGCCGGTGCGCAGATAGGTGACCAGCGCCTCCTGGGTCCACGTGCGCGCGGCCGGATTGCTGGTGTCGAGCGGTGGCGCGCGCCAGCCCTCGGCAATGCCGCCGGCATAGGCCTGCGAGCGAATCTCGCCGCCGGCGAGGTTGCGGGGCGTGTGGCAGCCGCCGCAATGGCCGAGGCCTTCGACCAGATAGGCGCCGCGATTCCACTCGGACGAGCGCATAGGGTCCACCGGGGTCTCGCCATGATGGAGGAACAACAGCTTCCAGCCGGCGAGCAGCGGGCGGAAGCCGAGCGGGAAGATCAGCCGGTTGGCGGGCGCCGCTTCGCGTACCGGGCGGCGCGTCATCAGGAAGGCGTAGAGCGCATCCAGATCGGCATCGCGGACATGGGTGAAATGCTCATAGGGCAGCGCAGGATAGAGATGCGCGCCCGAGCGGCTGACCCCGTCCTGCATCGCGCGGCGGAACGCGGCGGCAGACCAGTTGCCGATGCCGGTCTCCGGATCGGGCGTCAGATTGTCCGAATAGAGTGTGCCGAACGGCGTCGCCAGTGGCCTGCCGCCGGCCAGCGGGCGCCCGCCCTCGCGGGTGTGGCATACCGCGCAGTCGCCGAGCTTCGCCAGCATCGCGCCGCGCGCCACTTGCTCGGGGGCGAAGCTGCCGGGTGCTGGCGGGGCGATCGGGGCGATGGCCGGGCGCCAGCTGAGCGCCAGCGCGATCAGCGCGCCCGCCACCGCGAGCAGCAACAGCGCCAGCAACCAGCGGGTCCGGCCGCGCACCCCGCCCAGCATGGTGACCATGGATGCAATTCCCCTCGAGCGACACTGCGCACGGAATCGATGTGCCGCGAGGCGAAGGCGGGTTCTTGCGCGCGGTTGCGCCAGTTTGGACAAATCGCGCGCGTTTCGCGGTGGCGCCCCGCGATCATGAACGCGGGGCGCGAGGGCAAACCTCGGGATAGCTTGGATCCCGCCGCCTGCCCGGGGAAATAGGCAACGACCCGTCGCCGTGGCCCTGCACGGCGGCGTCGCACCGGAGAGTGCCGCTGACGATGGCCGAGCGCCGCTACATCTTCGCGCCGGAAGAACGGCCGCTTTTCCCGGGTGCGCCCTATTCGCCGCGGCTGTCGGCCGGGAGCCGCTGCGGCTATGCGCTGTCCGGTGTAGTGCTGGCGCTGGCGAGCGGCCTCGGCAACGCGCTGATCACGACCAACCTCTACGTCATCGCGGGCAATATGGGCCTTTACGTTGCCGAGGCGAACCTGTTGCTCGCGATCTTCGTGGCGTTCAACGCCACGGCGAACCTGCTGCTGGTAAAGGCGCGCATCCAGTTCGGCATCCCCGCCTGCATGCATGCGATCCTCGGCGCGCTGATCCTGGGCGAGGGAATCGCGCTGGTCTACCCGTCGCTCGGCACCACGATCCTGGCGCGCGCGATCAGCGGCGTGGCGTCCGGCGGGCTGACGACGATGGGGCTCTACAGCTTCTTCCAGGTGTTCCCCGCGCGGCTTCGCCCGATGGCGGTGATCGTCGGTTTCAGCCTGCCGCAGCTGGCCGTGCCGATTGCGCGGCTGGTGCCCGTGGAGGCCGTCGCGCTCGAGCATTGGGCAGGCGTGCACCGGATGGAGCTCGCGCTGGCGCTCGCGGCCTGGGCGCTGACGACGCTGCTGCCGCTACCGCCGACCGACCGAACCAAAGTCTTCCAGCCGCTCGATGCGCTCACCATTGCGCTCGCCCTCGCCGCGATGCTGCTGGGGTGCACGGGCCTGGCGTTCGGGCGCTTCTACTGGTGGACGGACACGCCCTGGCTCGGCTGGATGTTCGCCGGTGCGCTGCTGCTGCTCGGGCTCGTGTTCGCCGTCGAGGACAGGCGCACGCAGCCGCTCCTGCAGGTGCGCTGGTTCGGCACCGCCGACGTCCTGCTCATCGCCGGCATTTCGCTCGTCGTCCGCATCGCGCTGACCGAGCAGACCTATGCCGCGGTGGGGCTATTGTCGCTGGGCGGGCTGACCAACGATCAGCTGCATGGCCTGTTCGCAGTCGTCCTGCTTGCGATGATCGGCGGCATCGCAGTCGCTGCATGGCTGGCGCGGCCGGACCGGCTGTTGCCGATGATGCTCGGATCGGCGCTCGTCATTGCACTGGGCGCGTGGCTCGACACGCATGCGACGAGCGATACCCGTGCGACGCAGCTCTATCTGAGCCAGTCGCTGCTCGGCATCGGCACCACGCTTTTCCTCGGCCCGGCGCTGCTCTTCGGCATCGCGCGCGTTCTGGAACGCGGGCCGACGCATCTGGTAAGCTTCGTCGTCCTGTTCAGCACCACGCAGAATCTCGGTGGGCTGGCCGGAGCGGCATTGCTGGGCAGCATCCAGACGATCCGCACCCGTGTGCACGCGGAAGCGCTGGCGGACGCGATGCCGGTCGGCAATCCGCTCGCAGGGCAGCGCATCGCCGTCGACGCTACACAGATCGCTGCCCAGTTGCCGGATGCGGCGGCCGCTGCCGCGCAGGCGCGCGCGCGCCTGGGCGGCGCATTGCAGACGCAAGCCAATGTCCTCGCCTTCAACGACACCTTCTGGGTGGTGACGCTGCTGGCGCTTGGGCTCGCCGTCTTCCTCGCGGCGGTCATCCTCGTTCGGGAGGGCCGCAGGCGCCGGGCTGCACGGCTCGTCGGCGCCGCCCCATGAACGCATCCAAGGTTTGGCACCCGCCGCGATGCTGCAGATCTGCGGCAGCGTCTCCAGCGACGGGCCGCGATCGTATCTGGCACGACGTGGTGCTGACACGTCTTCACCTGTACCACAGTGGCATTCGTTCCCGTCAAACGCGGCTCGCTCAGGACGGGTTGGGTGCCGAAATGGAGTCGTTCTTTGCCGATCAGGCACGTTACGACCACGTAACTGCCAAAGGGCAGAATGTGGGCTCATCAAAATCGTGAGAAAACTGGCGCAGCCGACAGGAGTCGAACCTGTGGCGTCTGTCTTCGGAGAGACAAATTCAGGTATTTTTACGTCCATAGGCGCCAACCAGCTTTCAAATATTTCAGTATCTTAGTGGCATCGATGCGCGCTTGTTCGGCACCGTCCAGAGGGGTATATTTGAACCGCACCGAGTTTGCCGGAGGCCCCAACTCCTGAGAGGAAGGGGCTACGATGAGCAAGACGACGAACAAGTTCGCACCGGAGGTACGCGCCCGCGCGGTTCGGATGGTGCAGGATCACGAGGGCGAGTATCCGTCTCGTTGGGCGGCCTTGGTATCCATCTCCGAGAAGATCGGCTGTTCGGCGCACACGCTGAACGAGTGGGTGAAGAAGGCCGAGGTTGACAGCGGGAAGCGTGCCGGGGTCCCGACCGACCTTGCTGACCGGCTCAAGGCGCTGGAATGCGAGAACCGTGAACTGCGGCAGGCCAACGAAATCCTGCGCAAGGCATCGGCTTATTTTGCCCAGGCGGAGCGAGCCAGAGTGTTTGGCGCCCGTTCAGACGATGATCGCTTTCATCGACGAGCATCGTGGGGAGTATGGGGTCGAGCCGATCTGCCGGGTTTTGCCGATCGCCCCCCATCCACCTATGATGACCAGGATGCCAAACGCCGCGACTCGTCGCGGCTGTCCGTTCGTGCGCGACGAGACCAGGCGCTGAAGCCGGAGATCGTGCGGGTCTTCGCCGAGAATTTCGGTGTCTATGGTGTTCGCAAGGTTTGGCGGCAGATGCGACGCGAAGGGTTCGAAATTGCCCGATGCACGGTCGAGCGGCTGATGCGCGATCTCGGCCTCGAAGGCGTAGTCCGGGGCAGGCCGGTGCGCACCACGGTCAGCGACAAGACGGCGCCATGCCCGCTCGACCGGGTCAACCGTCAGATACATGCACCAGCGCCGAATATGCTGTGGGTCTCGGATTTCACTTACGTCCCGACCTGGGCGGGATTCGTCTATGTCGCATTCGTGATTGACGTCTACGCCCGCTACATCGTGGGCTGGCCGGTCAGCCGGACAGCCCATGCCGGCTTCGTGCTGGATGCTCTGGAGCAGGCTATCCACGAGCGGCAGGCGGTTCATCGGGGCGGCCTCATCCACCACAGCGACCGCGGCAGCCAATATGTATCTATTAAGTACACCGAGCGCCTGGCCGAAGCCGGTATCGAACCGTCCGTCGGCAGCGTCGGTGACAGCTACGACAACGCTTTGGTCGAAACCATCAACGGCCTTTTCAAGGCCGAGGTGATCCACAGGCGCGGGCCGTGGCGGTCCTTCGAAGCTGTCGAGTACGCTACGCTCGAATGGGTGGACTGGTTCAACTATCCTCGGCTGTTCGAGCCCATTGGCAACATCCCGCCTGCCGAAACCGAAGAACAATATTATGCTGCCGCGGACAACATCGATATGGCGGCGTGACTCACAACCCAATGCCTTCGGCAGACCCGGTGCGGTTCAGGTCGCCGATCGACAGGGCGGTCAACGGAGCGCGGCGAGGAGCCCGTCGCGAAGCCACGCCCCCAGCCAGCCGCCGACGATGGCGGCGCTGCCGGCTTCGCCATGCGCGTCGGCAAGGGCCGTGCAGAGCGCGCCGAATTGCATGCCCGCCTCCAGCTGGAGGATCGCCGTCGCCTCGGCTTGCTCGATCGTGCGGAAGCTGGGGTTGAAGCCGTCGCGCCAGAGCAGCACGGCGCCAGGCGCGGGCAGGCGCTGGACGGCAGGCGGAACGGTGCCGTCGACAAGCGACTGCCACAAGGCGGCGGCATTGCTCGTCACGGGCAGCATGGCGAGGGTGGGCATGAAGGCGAAGCGCGCCGTTTCCCATTGTACTTCGCCGAGCGATTCCGCGGAGAGGGGGGCAAGGTCGGGCGTGGTGAACGCTGCCGCCAGCGCCCATTCGATGCGCGCCAGCTCGGCGCATTCGGGATCGTCGGGATAGAGCGCCGCGATGGTCGCCGGGAAGTCCTCGCCATAGGCATCGAGCGTCCAGGCGGAGGGCGGCGACGCTTCGACATGCCGTGCGGCGGCGGCGAGGAACGCCGTCTCGCCCAGCCAGCGCTGCAGCTGCGGAAAGCTGCTCTGCAGCGCGGCGACCAGCTGGCTGCGATAATTGTTGAGATAGACATCCAGACCCGCACCGCCGCCCAGCCGCGTCGCCGCGTCCGGGCATTCCGCCCGCAGCCAGCGGCCGAAATCCGCCTGAAGCGCCGCCAGCCTCATGCCGCCACCCGCAGCGCTGCAATCGCGCGCGCGTGATCGAGTTCGGCGAGCAGCTCGGCGAGCGGGGGAATGGCGTCGTCGCGCTCGATCATCGTCGCGACCGGTCCGACACGCGCCAATGCCTCGGCATAGAGCGCCCAGACCGGATCGGGCACCGGCTTGTCGTGCGTGTCGATCAGCAGCGTCTCGCCGCGGCTGTGCCCGGCAAGGTGGATCTGCCGCACACGAGCGGCGGGAATGCCGGCCAGATAGGCATGCGCGTCGAAGCCATGGTTGGTCGCGCTGACGAAGATGTTGTTGACGTCGAGCAGCAGTTCGCAGCCGGTGCGCGCGCACAGCGCGTCGAGAAACGCCCATTCGGTCATGTCCGCACGATCGAAGGCGAGGTAGCTCGACGGGTTCTCGATCAGCATCGTGCGGCCAAGCGCGGTCTGCGCCGCATCGACATTGTCGCACACGGTCCGCAGCGCCTCCTCGGTATAGGGCAAGGGGAGCAGGTCGTGCGACTGGAAGTCGCCGAACCGCGTCCAGCAGAGATGGTCCGAGACAAACAGCGGCTCGACCGCGTCGACCAGCGCGCGCAGGCGCTGCAGATAGTCGCGATCCACGCCGTCCGCGGAGCCGACCGACATCGACACGCCGTGCAGCGCCACCGGATGGCGCTCGCGCACCCGGCGCAAGATGTCGCGGGGGCGGCCGCCGGGTACCATGAAATTTTCGGAGATGACTTCGACGAAGTCGACCGGGACCGGCGCCGCGGCCTCCAGGAAATCGGCATAATGCGGCTTGCGCAGCCCCAGGCCGAAGCGATGCGGGTGGGCCATGCCCCTACTCCTTCAAAACGGGGCGGCCCGACGGGGAGGTCGGGCCGCCGGGCGCTTCACTTCTTTTCGGTGAGGCTGCCGCCCTGCGCCTTGCAGGCCTTGGCGGAGACCGCCTTGAAGCCCTGGCCCTTGCACTCGTTCTGGCCCTTGCAGTCATGGTTGCCCGACTTGCAGTCCGACGTGCCCTTGCAGCTGTTGATGCCGTAGCAATGGACGACCTTGCCGGCGGGTGCGGCATGGGCGGCGACGCTGGCGCCGGACAGGGCGACAAGGGCGGCGGTGGCGGCGATGCTGGCGCCGGTCTGGAGCGTGATCATGAAGAGTTTCCCTTGGATGGATTGGTGCCGGTTCGGCCTTCCACCTACGAGCCGGCGCGAAGGCCGGTTACACGCTCACCACCGCAGCACGCGCGGGCCGAGCAGGGCCCCCAGTCCGGTCGCCAGCAGGATGCCGAGGCTGTACCAGGTCAGCACGAACACCGCGGCGAACTCGTCGCAGTGGAGGCAGTAGATGGTGGCGGCCCAGGCACCCGCTGCCAGACCGGCGGCGGCGCCGGCCGCGCGCAGGTTGGTCGGCGCCAGCTTGCGGAACGACCAGAGCAGGCCAAGGAAGATCGGCACCGCGAGCAGCAGCACCCGCCAGGGGCAGCGGTTCCAGCTGCCGCCCAGCCACATCGACAGCCAGTCGCGCATCGGCGTGCGGATCATTTCCTCGATGGCGAGCGCCGCGAGCAGCAGGATCGGCAGCGCCAGCGGCCACAGCATGCGCAGCGATCCGCCCTCCGGCCGGGCCAGCCGCACCGTCGCCGCGACCGCGATCAGCCCCAGCGACAGCGTGTACGCCCATTTCATCCAGAAGGAGAAGCCGAACATCGCCTGCGGGAAGTCCGGCCGCATGCCGAACAGCGCGAAGACCAGCCCGATGCTCACCACGCCGCCGCCGGCGATGCCGAGCGCGATGCGGCGCCCGATGAAGCGCGGCGGGATGGGCGGCACGTCGGCGGACAGCGCGGCGATCAGCCGCTCGGTGCTGCTGGTGTCGGGGTCTTGCGCCATCATTCGTGCCCCCGCAGCCGCGCCGCGAGCGCCTTGAGCCCGCGATGCACCGATACCTTGACGTCGGACTGGCCGATCCGCGCGCCCTCGGCCGCCTCGGCGACGCTCAGACCCTCCAGGTGCGTGTCCCGGATCGCGCGGGCCTGCTTGCCCGACAGGCCGGACAGCAGCCGCTCGATATCGAGCCGCGACGTCACCGCTTCCTCGAATCCCTCGGTGATCAGGATCGCCTCGACCTCCTCGATCGGCACGGAAACGCGGCGCCGGCGAAGATGGTCGATCAGCCGGTAGCGGGCAACGGCATAGAGCCAGGCGGTGAACGGACGATCGCGGTCATAGGTGCCGCGCTTGGTATGAATGGCGATCAGCGTTTCCTGCACCAGATCCTCGATATCCTCATCCCCCCGCATCCGCCGGCGAAAGAAGCCGCGCAGCAGCGGGACGAGCGCGCGCAGCAACGCCGCATGTGCCGCGGCATCGCCGTCGAGTCCCGCCGTCATCCACGCTCGTAGCTCTGCTTCGCTGTGCCGCATTCCCACTCCTGGTCGGGCGTACGTGGGCGAATGGCGGCAGGTTACAGCAGCGGTGCGGAAAAGAAATCGCGGGCGCGGCCAGGTCGGGTTTGTAACCGCGCTTCCGCCCCCGGCGTACGGCAGCAGGTGACCCGGCGCCTCCGCCTTCCCCGGGGTCACCGCGCGGCGGCCATGCCCCCTGCGGGCCGCCGCGCGAGAGGCCCCCTCGAAGGAGAAGTCCTATGATCAAGACGTCCGCCGCGCTCGCCGCGACCCTCGCCCTCGGCATCGCCGCCACCGCCGCCCATGCCCAGCAGCCCAAGATGGAGAAATGCTACGGCGTCGCGCTCGCCGGCAAGAACGACTGCAAGGCCGGCGCCGGCACCAGCTGCGCCGGCACCGCGACCAAGAACTATCAGGGCAATGCCTGGAAGTTAGTCAAGGCGGGCACCTGCACGTCGATCAAGACCCCCAAGGGCAACGGTTCGCTGACCCCCAAGGCCTGACGCCCCGCCCGGCCGCGCGTGGCCGGGCATCCCCTGACACCCGGAGTCCGCCATGCGATCCTTCGCCACCCTCTATACGCGTGCGGGCGACCTTGCCGCGCGTCTGCTGCCGCCGGTGCTGCTGCTGCTCGTCGCGCGGCTGGGCATCGCCGCCATCTTCTTCCTGTCCGGCCGCACCAAGGTGGAGGGCTGGCTGACGATCACCGATTCCACCTATGAACTCTTCCGCACCGATTATGCGCTGCCCTTCGCGCCGCCGGTGCTCGCCGCGCATCTGGCGACCTATTCGGAGCATTTCTTCCCGATCCTGCTCGTGCTGGGGCTGTTCACCCGGCCCGCCGCGCTGGCGCTGCTGGGGATGACGACGGTGATCGAAGTGTTCGTCTATCCCGATGCCTGGCCAACGCATCTCAGCTGGGCAGGGCTGCTGCTCCCGCTGATCGCCGCCGGGCCGGGGGCGTGGTCGCTCGATCGGCTGCTCGGGCTGGAGGTGCGACCTGTGTTAATGATAGATCGCTAGGATCTGCGGAAGTACAATCGCGCTGCGGTCACCCCACTTGAGAAAGGCGGTGCGGCTCCCGGCGGTCTGGTGCTTTGGGCTGTTCCGCCGCTCTAACAAATGTCGAATGTTGGCTCCTGACAAGCGCTACCGTTCGACATGCCATCGCGGATCGGTAGCTCAGTCTCACTTTCGGCCCTTCCGCTTCTGTACTGATTCCCGCTCCCGGCATCCGGATGCCGGCGTCCCAAGGCCCGATTGGCAGCTTATATTTCTTCGCCTCTCATCCACGCTTCCTAGCGATCCGGATGGCGTTGGAAGCGGCAGCCGCTCGGATTCGGGCAGAGGCGTGCGCCCGCAACCGCAGGAGTCCGGAAGGGGATATTTGACGTATATCTGACAAGTTTGCTGCTGATCCAGCTAAACCATTGAAAAGATGGCGCACCCGACAGGATTCGAACCTGTGGCCTCTGCCTTCGGAGGGCAGCGCTCTATCCAGCTGAGCTACGGGTGCCTGGAGCAGGCCGCCTAGCAAAGCCTCTCGCCGAACGCCAGCCCGTTTTCGGCAGCCGGCGTGCAAAAGCTCAGGCGGGCTCGGGCGGCTGCTTTGCCTTGGGAGCCGGGGTCTTGGGCTTGAACGCGCACAGGTCGGCTACCGGGCAGCGCCAGCATTCGGGCGTCCGCGCCTTGCAGACGTAGCGGCCGTGGAGGATCAGCCAATGGTGGGCGTGCAGGCGGAACGGCTGCGGCACCGTCCTTTCAAGCTTCAGCTCCACCGCCAGCGGCGTCTTGCCCGGCGCCAGGCCGGTGCGGTTGCAGACGCGGAAGAGGTGTGTGTCGACCGCGAAGGTCTCCTGCCCGAACGCCACGTTCATCACCACATTCGCAGTCTTGCGGCCGACGCCCGGCAGCCGTTCCAGCGCGTCGCGATCGGCGGGGACGTCGCCGCCATGGTCGCGGATCAGCGCCTCGGACAGCGCGATGACGTTCTTGGCCTTGGTGTTGAACAGGCCGATCGTCTTGATGTGCTCCTTGAGGCCCGCCTCGCCCAGCGCCACCATCTTCTCGGGCGTGTCTACCTCGGCGAACAGGCGGCGGGTCGCCTTGTTGACCCCCGCGTCGGTCGCCTGGGCGGAGAGCACCACCGCGACGAGCAGCGTGAAGGTGTTGACCGATTCGAGCTCGGTTTCAGGGTGCGGATTGTCCGCCGCCAGCCGCGCGAAGAACTCGACGACCGCCGCCTTCTTCACACGCCGAGCACCTGGTCCATCGTGTAGCGGCCCGGCTCGCGGCCGGCGAGCCAGAGCGCGGCGCGAATCGCACCCTTGGCGAAGATCGCGCGATCGTCGGCGCGGTGGGTGAGCTCGATTCGTTCGCCTTCGCTGGCGAAGACCACCATGTGGTCGCCGATCACCGAGCCGCCGCGCAGGCTCGCCATGCCGATCGTGCCGGCAGCGCGCGGACCGGTGAGACCGGCGCGATCGCTCACCCCGGCGTCGGCGAGCGTGGTGCCCATCGCCTCGGCAGCGGCGGCGCCCAGCATCAGCGCGGTGCCCGATGGCGCATCGGCCTTGTTGCGGTGGTGCATCTCGACGATCTCGATGTCCCAATCCTGCCCGAGCCGCTGCGCCGCCTCGTGCACCAGCCGCGCGAGCAGCCCGATGCCGAGCGAGGTGTTGCCGGTCTGCAGCACGGCAATGTCCTCGGCCGCGGCGTCGATCATCCGGTGGTGGCGTTCGCCGAGGCCGGTGGTGCCGATCACGATCGGCGTGCGCGCGGCGCGGGCGGCGGCGAGATGGGCCTCGAGCGCCGCGGGCGCCGAGAAATCGACGATGACATCGGCCTTGCGGGCAAGCTCGGCGGGATCGTCGCCGGCATCGGCGCCACCCGCTGCGCGCGCGCCGAAATCGGGAAGGGCGGCGGCGATCGCCTGTCCCATCCGCCCCATGCTGCCATAGATGCCGATGCTCGTCATGGCCCGCGCTGTTGCACGATCCTGGGGCCGAACGACAGAGGCTATTTTTGTGCGTCGTCCGCCTTTTTCTTTTTGGCACCCAGTGGAATCCGCAGCGTCACGAAGGCGGCGGGCACCGAGGCGATGCCGGCGCTGTGCTGCTGGGCCTCCGCACGGACCTCGCCGCCGCCCGGCAGACGGAAGCTGGGGTCGACCGCGCGGCGCGGGGCGGGCGGTTGCGGCGTGGGGACGATGCGATAGCGATCGGGTTGATCGCGCGTGCAGACGATGATGTCGTCGTCGCTGGTCGGGGTGGGGCAGCGCTGCTGGGTGAGCGAGCGATGCGCGATGGCCGCCGTATCGTCGTCGCTGGCGGGCCCGCGCACCTGCGATGGCAGGAGGAGCGCGACGAGGGCAAAAGCGAGCAGGGCCATGGTCTTGTCTCCGATCCTTGCAGTGCCGAGAGGAACCGAGCTTTGCGGCGCCACCAAGGCGGCGCTAGGGTCGCGGCATGGCCAGTCTCCGCAATCTCGTGATTCTCACCGGCGCCGGCATCTCCGCCGAGAGCGGCATCGCCACCTTTCGCGGGCCTGGCGGACTGTGGGAGGGGCACCGGGTGGAGGATGTCTGCACGCCCGAGGCGCTGGCGCGCGATCCGGCGCTGGTCCACCGCTTCTACGACCTGCGCCGTGCCGCGCTCGACGATGTCGCGCCCAATGCTGCGCACCATGCCCTCGCGCGGCTGGATGCGGCATGGCCGGGCGACCTGCTGATCGTCACCCAGAATGTCGACGATCTGCACGAGCGTGCCGGCGCCACGCGACTGCTCCACATGCATGGCGAGCTGCGGTCCGCCCTGTGCGCCGCCTGCGGCATCCGCGAGCGGTGGAGCGAGCCGCTGCCGCCCGAGAGCGAATGTCCCAATTGCGGCATGCTGGCGCTGCGGCCGGACATCGTCTTCTTCGGCGAGATGCCGTACGCGATGGAGCGGATCGAGGCGGCGCTGGTGGATGCCGACCTGTTCGTTTCGATCGGCACCTCGGGCGCGGTCTATCCGGCGGCGGGGTTCGTGCAGACCGCACGGCATCATGGCGCGGCGACGCTGGAAATGAATCTCGATCCGTCGAGCGGCAGCCACTGGTTCGAGGAGAGCCGCATGGGGCCGGCCGGCACGCTGGTGCCGGCCTGGGTCGACGAACTGCTCGCGAACGCCTGACGCAACAACGCACTGGCGCCGCGCCGCATTGTGCGGGAGGATGGCGGCAAGGTCCCGGCAAAGGGTACCAGATCAGGGGAGAGAAGCGGGATGGCCCAGCAGGCGATCTTCATTACCGGCGGCGCATCCGGCATCGGCCGGGCGGTGGCGCTGTTGTTCGCGCAGCGCGGCTGGCGCGTGGGCCTGGCGGACGTCAATGCGGCCGGGCTCGCCGAAACGCAGGCGCTGTTGCCCGAGGGAACGACGACGACGCATTTGCTCGACGTGCGCGATCGCGAGCAGTGGACCGCGGCGCTTGCCGGCTTCGCCGAGGCGAGCGGCGGGCGGATGGACGTGCTGTTCAACAATGCCGGCATCGGCACCAGCGGCCCGTTTGCCAGTGCGACGCCCGCCGAACTGGAGCGCTGCAACGCGGTCAACTTCATGGGGGTGGTGCACGGCGCCCATGCCGGGTTCGCGCTGCTCGCCGCGACGCCGGGATCGGCGATGCTGATCACCAGCTCGGCGGCGGGCATCTATGGCACGGCGGGCGCCGCGATCTATTCCGCGACCAAGTTCGCGGTGCGCGGGCTGGCCGAGGCGCTCGACGGGGAATGGGCAGCGGCGGGGATCCGGGTGCGGACGCTGATGCCGTCGTTCATCGATACGCCGCTGCTCGACCAGCCGACCGGCGGCTCCAACCAGCTGATCCGCGAGAATGTGCGCCGTGCGGGGCTCGAGATTTCGCCGGTGGGCGATGTCGCCGAGGCGGCCTGGGCGGCAGTGCACGGCTCGGCGCTCCACACCCGCGTCGGCAAGACCGCGCGCAAGCTGTGGTTCGCCGCGCGCTGGATGCCGGGGGCGGTGCGCAAGCAGGGGCAGCGCAGCCGACTGGGTCGACGCTAGGCTTGGCAGCCCCCTCCCGACCGCGATACGGGGGGCGGAAGCGAAACGGAAAAGGGGGAATGCAATGCGGACGTGGTTGTTGACGGCGCTGGGGCTCGCCATCGCCGTGCCGGCACAGGCGCAGGTGCGGTCCACCGAACCCCAGTCCATCGTGAAGGCGCTGCAGGACGCCGGCTACAAGGCCGAGCTCACCAAGGACAAGGACGGCGATCCGCTGATCCGCAGCGCCGCGCAAGGCTACAAGTTCACGATCTTCTTCATGAACTGCGAGAAGAACGTGAAGTGCGGCGACATCCAGTTCTATGCCGGCTGGAGCGACAAGCTCACGCCCCAGCGCGCCAATGACTGGAACAGCAAGCACCGCTTCGCCCGCGCCTATTCGGACGAGCAGGGCGAGGCGGCGCTCGAATATGACGTGAACCTCGAGGACCAGGCGATCCCTGTGGCGCTGTTCCGCAAGGATATCGACCTGTGGGAATCGCTGGTCGGCAGCTTCGTCGACTTCATCACCGCGGCGAAGGACGGCGCCGCGAAGAAGCCCTGATGGCTGCGGCAGCGGCGCGGGGGGGCTCCCGCGCCGCTGCCGCCGGATCAGCCGCGCGCGCGCGCCAGTTCGCGCCAGCCGATGTCGCGACGGCAGAAGCCGGTGGGGAAGGTGATGGCGTCAACCCCGCGATAGGCGGCCGCCTGGGCGCTGGCGATATCGGGTCCGATCGCGGTGACGTTCAGCACCCGCCCGCCGCTTGCGACGATCGTGTCGCCCTGCTGCCTGGTGCCGGCGTGGAACACCTTCACGCCGTCGGCCTCCGCCGCCGCGATCCCCTCGATCGTGCCGCCGGTCTCGGGCGTGCCGGGATAGCCGCGCGCCGCCATCACCACCGTCAGCGCGGTATCGGGGCGGAAGCGCGGAGCGGGGCGGCCGGCCAGTTCGCCGCGGGCGGTGGCCAGCAGCAGCTCGAGCAAATCGTCCTCCAGCCGCAGCATCAGCACCTGGCATTCGGGATCGCCGAAGCGGGCGTTGTACTCGATCAGCTTGGGCCCGGTCTTGGTGAGCATCAGACCGGCATAGAGCACGCCCGAATAGGGCATGCCCTCGGCCGCCAGCGTCGCGATCGTCGGCTCGACGATCTGGTCCATTGCCGCGCGTTCCAGTGCCGGGGTCAGGACAGGCGCGGGGCTATAGGCGCCCATGCCGCCGGTGTTGGGGCCGACATCGCCTTCGCCGACGCGCTTGTGATCCTGCGCCGATCCGAAGGGCACCGCCGTCGTGCCGTCGGTGATCACGAACAGGCTGGCTTCCTCGCCGTCGAGAAACTCCTCGATCACCGCGCTGGCGCCGGCATCGGCGAAGATCGCGGTCAGCGCGCCGACCGCCTCGTCGCGCGTCATCGCGACGGTGACGCCCTTGCCGGCGGCGAGGCCGTCGGCCTTGACGACCACCGGCAGGCCGAACGGCTCCAGCGCCGCCAGCGCCTCGTCCAGCCCGTGCACCCGGACATAACCGGCGGTCGGGATGCCGGCGCGCGCGCACAGATCCTTGGTGAAGCCCTTCGATCCTTCGAGCTGCGCCGGCAGGCGATCCGGTCCGAACACCGGAATGCCGGCCTCGCGCAGCGCGTCCGCGACGCCCGCGACCAGCGGCGCCTCGGGGCCCACCACCACCAGGTCGATCGCATATTCCTGCGCGAAGGCGAGCACCGCCGCCGGATCGGTGGGTATCAGGTCGACGCAGGTCGCATGCGCCGCTATGCCCGGATTGCCCGGTGCGGCGAAGAGCTGCGTCAGCAGCGGCGATTGCGCGAGTTTCCAGGCGAGCGCATGTTCGCGACCCCCCGACCCCAGTAGCAGGACGTTCATGGCCGACCCCCTTTTCGAGACTTCATCGGCGCGGCTCGTAGCCGAGGCGGTGCCCGGGGACAACGCGGCACCGATGAGTGTCAGCGAACTCTCCGGTCGGCTGAAGCGCATGGTCGAGGGCGAGTTCGGCCATGTCCGGCTGCGCGGGGAGATTTCGGGCTGGAAGCGCGCCGCCTCGGGGCACGCCTATCTTGCGCTGAAGGACATGGACGCGGTGATCGACGGGGTGATCTGGCGCGGTGCCGCCTCCGCCCTGCCGTTCCAGCCGCAGGACGGGCTGGAGGTGATCGCCACCGGCAAGCTCACCATCTATCCGGGCCGATCGAAATACCAGATCGTCATCGAGCGGATGGAACTGGCCGGCGAAGGCGCGCTGATGGCGCTGCTCGAAAGGCTGAAGGCGAAGCTGGCGGGCGAGGGGCTGTTCGACGCCCAGCGGAAAAAGCCGCTGCCTTATATGCCGAAGGTAATCGGTGTGGTGACCTCGCCCACCGGCGCGGTGATCCGCGACATCCTCCACCGGTTGGAGGATCGCTTCCCCAGCCACGTCCTTGTCTGGCCGGTCAAGGTGCAGGGGGATGGGTCGGCGCAGGAGGTGGCGCGGGCGGTGCGCGGGTTCGATGCGATCGCGCCAGGTGGTCCCGTGCCGCGCCCCGACCTGCTGATCGTCGCGCGCGGCGGCGGCTCGATCGAGGATCTCTGGTCGTTCAACGAGGAAGTCGTTGTCCGCGCAGTGGCGGAATGTTCGATCCCGATCATCTCGGCGGTCGGCCACGAGACCGATACGACGCTGTGCGATTTCGCCGCCGATCTCCGTGCGCCGACGCCCACGGCCGCTGCCGAGATCGCGGTGCCGGTGCTGTCCGACGTCCGCCACGGCATCGCGACGCTGGCGCACCGCACCGAGCGCTGTGTCCGCCGCTATCACGAACGCGCCGGCGAGCGGCTGGCAGCGCTGGTCCGCGTGCTGCCGCGCCGCGATGCGCTGCTCGGCCCGCAGCGCCAGCGGCTCGACGATGCCGGCGCGCGGCTTGGGCTGGCGCTCGAACGACGAGTGACGGTGGCGCGCGGCCAGCTCGACCGTGCCGGCGCGGCGCTGCGCCCGGCGGCGCTCGAACAGCGGCTGGCCACCGCGCGGCAGCGGCTGGGCGCCGTCGCGCTCGACCGCGCCGCCGATCGTGAGCTGGTCGCCCTCCGCCAGCGCTTTGCCCGCCCGGCCGAGGCGCTGAAGCTGGCCAGCCTCGAACGCCGCTTCGCCACCGCCTCGGAGCGACTGGCGGCAATGGGGCGCCATCTCGAACTGCTCGACCCCGAACTGCCGCTCAAGAAAGGCTATGCCTGGGTGGAGGGGCGCGGCACCGGCAAGGTGGTCGCTTCGGCCGAGGATGCGCGCGCTGCACAGGCCGTGACGCTGCATTTCGCCGATGGTTCGGTGGATGCCCGGGTTGAGCGTGGTCAAGGCAAGGCCTATGTTGCGCCCAAGCCCGAGCAGCCGACGCTGCTCTAGGGCGCATCCGAAACCGAGTAGAGCAGGAATGGCGCCGACCATGCTGATGTCCAACACCGCCCGCGTCGCCAAGCTGCACTATATGGCCAATGGCTTCCGCGTCCTTGCCCCCGGCGACCATGTGCTGTGCGCGGTTACCGGCGAGCGTATTCCCGTCGACATGCTGCGCTATTGGAGCGTCGCGCGCCAGGAAGCCTATGCCACCCCGGAGGCTGCGACCGAGGCCCTTCTCGCGCGATGATCGACCGGCGGCGGTTCGCCGCGGGCGTGCTGGCGGCGGCCTTCGGTGCGCCTGCTGCGCGGGCGGGCGGCGATCCTTTCGCGCTGGCGGGCACGTTCGAGCAGGGCGGTATCGCCCGCGGGCAGCTGCCGTCCGGCGCCACCGCGCTCCGCTTCAACGACACGGCGATTCCCTTCGCCGCCGATCGTCGCTTCCTGATCGCCTTTGATCGCGACGCGCCGCCCACCGCGACGGTGGAGGCGGTGCTGGGCGATGGCCGGATCGTGCGCGACCCGCTCGTCATCGCGCCGCGCGCCTGGAACATCTCGCGGCTCGACCGGCTTGCCAAATATCCGGTACCGAGCGCCGAATTCGAGGCTCGCCGCCCCGCCGAACTGGCCCGGATCGCCGCGGCGCGCGCGCGGCAGACCGCGGCGGATGGCTGGCGCCAGCCCTTCGCCTGGCCGGCGACCGGCCGCATTTCCACGCTGTTCGGATCGCAGCGCATCTACGCCGGCGAGCCGGGTGCCTATCATTCGGGCATCGACATCGCGCTGCCCACCGGCACCCCGGTTCGCGCGCCGGCGGACGGCGTGGTGATCCTGGCGGCCGAGGCGCCGTTCACGCTGGAGGGCAATCTGTTGATGCTCGATCACGGCATGGGCCTGTCGAGCGCGTTCCTTCACCTCTCGCGGATCGACGTGCGCGAAGGCGATGCGGTGCGGCAGGGCCAGGCGATCGGCGCGGTCGGCGCGACCGGCCGCGCGACCGGGCCGCATCTGCATTGGGGACTGATGTGGCGCGGGGCGCGGATCGATCCGCTGCTGGTCGCGGGGGCGATGCCTGCGCGCTGACCTGCGTCCGGGCCCGACACGGCGGCGCGGATACCGCAAAGGAAAAGGGGCGGCACTCGAGTGAGTGCCGCCCCCAGTTCGATCTTCCCCGAAGGGATGGGATCAGAACTTGAACCGTGCGCCAGCGCTGAACGTCCGGCCGATGACACCGGCATAGTGCCAGGTCGGCAGGTAGTTCGTGCCCGAGTAGGACGAGTTGGCGACGGGCGCACGTTCGTTGGTGAAGTTGCCGACGTTCACATAGAAGGTGAAATCGTCGTTGACCTTCACCTGCGCGTTCAGGTCCGCATAGATGAAGCGGCGAACGGTGCAGTACTGATCGCGCGAAGCTGCGCTCGGGTAGCTGTAGAGGCTGCCCGCCGCCGCGGCGCACGACAGATCGATCTTGCCGTTGACCGGCGATTCCTCGTCTGCCGCAACCTGCTTGAGGCTGCCGACATAGTAGGTGGTCGCCGAGATCGAGAACTTGCCGACTTCGAGCGTGTTCTGCCAGTTGCCGCGCCATTCCGGCGTACCGGCACCCGACGACAGCTCGTACGGACCGACGGTGCCCTTGTACTTGCGGACCACGCCATCGCCGAAGTCCACGTCGAACTTCAGGATCTTGTTCACGTCGACGCGGGTGTAGAACTTCACGCCCGGCGCGATGTTGAACTCACCCGAAGCCGAGAAGTCGAGGCCCTGGGTCTTGAAGTAACCGGCGTTCACGTACGGGCCGTTGATCACCAGCACGCGCGGCAGCGCGGCGGGGAACAGCGGATCGGGTGCATCGACGGCACCAACCGAATAGCCGGCCGGCAGCGGCTTGCCGGCGAAGTAGTTCGCGCGTGCGGTGCCGGCGTCCGGACCCGCGACGATCACGTCCTTCTTCTTCACATTATAATAGTCGATGGTGAAGCTCAGCTGACGGATCGGCTGGAACACCGCGCCGCCGGTGATGCTGCGTGAGGTTTCCGGCTTGAGGTCCGGGTTGCCCGAGAAGCCGCCGCCGACGCTGTACGGCTGTGCATAAGGGTTGCTGCCCGCGGTGCAGCCGCCTGTCGACGTCGCGGTGCCGCCATGGGCCAGCACGAAGCTGCACGGCGGCGAGAAGGTGACGAAGCCCGGATAGCTCGACCGCGGATTGCTTTCCGCGAAGGTCGGGGCGCGGAAGCCTTCCGAATAGGTGCCGCGCAGCATCAGCTCGCGGACCGGCTTCACCTTGATGCCAACCTTCGGCGAGAAGTGGCTGAAGCCTTCGGAATAATGGTCGTAGCGGCCCGAACCCGTCAGCTCGACGTCCTTCAGCACGGGTGCGCTGACTTCGAAATAGGCCGCGCTTACCGTGTGCCGACCGAACGCAGCCGCCGTGTTGGCATAGTTCGTCTTGTTCGGGTTGAGCCCCGGATAGTCGAGCGTCTCGCGACGGACCTGGCCGCCGACCGCGACCTGCAGGTCGCCGCCCGGCAGGGTGGCGAATGCGTGGGCGATATTGCCTTCGATCGACGCGAGCGAGCTGTTGCCGCGCGCGACGATATCCGGTGCGACGAGCTGACGCGTCGCCGCCGAGTTGAGCGCCGGATTGACGAAGTTGTAGGCACCGGTCGCCACCGCCTGGCGCAGCCCGTCGATGCTGATCGTGCCGAACGAAGCGAGTTTGATGTTGTCGCGTGCGCCCACGGCTTCGACGCGCCAGTTCCAGTCGTTGCCGAACGAGCCGTTGAGACCGAAGGTGCCGCGGATCATTTCGTTGCCGCGCTCGGTACCGGCCTTGATGTCACCGAACAGATAGTAGATGCGCGCTGCGCCGTTGGCCGGATCGTTCGCGAAGGCTGCGGCATAGGGGTTGTTCGGGTTGAGCTGGCGGTCGGCAGCGGTCGAGCAGCTCACGCCCGACGAGCAGATATAGACCGGCAGCGCGATGCCCGGGTTGTTCGACGCGGTGGTCGGCGACGCGCCATAGGGCTGACGCTGGCGGATCGCCGGCGGCAAGACGTTGATGTTGACCTGGCTGTGCGAATAGCTGCCGGTGGCATAGGCTTCGATATTGTCGTTGAGGCGGATGCTCAGGCGGCCGTTGACGGAGAAGCGCTCCTGGAACGGCTGCACCTGGGTGTATTCGTCGGTCAGGTTGTGCGCGCAGCCCGTGCCGCCCGAGGCGCCTGCCACGGTGTAGGTGCGGTTGCACAAGGCCGGATTGAGCAGCTGATAGGTGCCGGCGCCGGTCGCACCGCCGGAGAAGGGGTTGTTCGGGTCGCTGCCGGTGACGCGGCGGACGACCGCGTTCGGGGTGGCAGTGGTCAGCGAGCTGTCCGCGGTGTTGTTGTCGGCGAGGCCGATCGAGCTCAGGTCGGTGGTGTTGAACGGGAAGCCGACATCATGTGCCGAAACGCGGCCATCGCGCTGATATTCGCCGTTGAGGTACACGTTCCAGCCGGTCGCCTCATAGTCGCCATAGCCGGCCGTCAAGTAGCTGCGGATGCGCGAGGCATAGCCCTTGCCCGCTGCGCCGCCCTCGACACCGCCCTGGATGCCGGTGATGTGCTTCTTCAGGATGATGTTGACCACGCCGCCGATCGCGTCGGCGCCGTAGGTCGAGGATGCGCCGTCCTTCAGCACGTCGACGCGCTCGACGAAGCTGAACGGGATGGTGTTCAGATCGACATAGGAATTGTGGCCGTCATCGTTCAGCGGGAAGTTGGCCGAGCGCAGGCCGTCGACCAGCACCAGCGTCGACGACACGCCGAGGCCGCGCAGCGACACTGCCTGGCCACCGGCCGAGAAGCCGCCTTGGAAACCGGTCGGGATCGAGCCGGCGTTGTCGGCGGAAACGCCACGGATCGCGTCGGCGATCGTGGTGGTACCGGCGCGCTGCAGGGTTTCCACGCTCAGCGTGGTGACCGGCGACGTGGTTTCGGTGTCGGTGCGGCGGAACAGCGAGCCGGTGACGACGATTTCGCCCTGCTGTTCTTGCTGGGCACCGGGGGGCGCCGCGGCGGTCTGATCCTGTGCCTGCGCGGGTGCTGCAAACAGCGCGACCGCGCCAAGGCCTGCTAGCGCCGTTCCAGCGCGCAGACCGGATGCAAATCGAGTCAGTTTCACGTGTGCTTTTCCTTTTTATTCCGTTCGACCGTCACCGGCCGCCGGAAATGTCTCCCCGCTCCGCAGCGCGTGCGGGGCGGCACGGTGCGAAGCTTGAACAAAGGATTAAGGGGGGGCACCCGGCTGTAAAGCCGCGCGCGGGCCATTTGCACAATAGTGTATCTAAAATAACACAGCCGAGGCCCCAAATCTGTCTGCGCCGCCCGGCCTGGCCTAAAAATGTTGCGGTGCGGCATCGCCGAAAAATATCAATATCTTTCAAATCTGCTCGATTCGTGAGCAACGGTGCCGCCGGCATTGATATTTCGTAAGCTTTTTTCCGACCTGTCAGACATTATCGATCGCAGGTGTTGCGCTTTGGCGACACGTCACAGAAAGCGTGCGTCCGAATGTGTCAGTGGCTTTACAGTTTCCTTCCTTGGTTGCTTCCTAGCAAGCAGCACTTCCTGGCTTGCATGGGGCTATGCCGGGAACGTGGGGAGACATCCCCGGCGGGTGGGGCGCCGTCGGGGCAACCGAGGGACAATTGATGAATAATAACCAAAAGAACCTGCGCGCCGGGTCGGCGCTGTCGGCGTTGATTCTGGCGAGCGTAGGCGTGGTCGCCGCGGTGCCGGTGCAGGCGCAGGAAACGACTCCCAGCACCTCCACCCAGCAGGCTCAGCCCGCCACACAGGACATCGTGGTCACCGGTTCGCGTATCGCGAATCCGAATCTGACCTCGGTCGTGCCGGTCACCAGCGTGCGCGGCGAAGAGTTCTTTCAGTCCGGTCAGGTATCGATCGGCGACCAGCTGAACCAGCTGCCGCAGCTTGCTTCGACGTTCAGCCAGTCGAACTCGACGCGCTTCCTCGGCACGGCGGGCTTGAACCTGCTCGATCTTCGTCAGCTTGGCACCTCGCGTACGCTGGTGCTCGTGAACGGTCGCCGGCATGTCGCCAGCGACATCCTCAATTCGGGCGTCTCGGTCGACACCAATACCATCCCGACCGATCTCATCGACCGCGTCGACATCGTCACCGGTGGTAGCTCGGCGGTATATGGCTCGGACGCAATCGCCGGCGTCGTGAACTTCGTGCTGAAGGATCATTTCGAGGGTCTGCAGGCGCGTGCCCAATCGGGCGTCAGCACCTATGGTGATGCCGCGTCACAATTCGTCAGCGTGCTCGCCGGCAAGAATTTCAGCGAAGGCCGCGGCAATGTCGCCGTCAACGCCGAGTTCGCGCACCAGGATCAGTATTTCGGCAGCGGCCGCAAATATGTCGCGGACAATGCCGCCTTCATTCAGGTCCTCCAGCCAGGCAGCGGCACCGCCAGCACGCCGGAACGCATTCTCTATCATGACGTCCGCAATGCGGGGTACACCAATGCGGGCGTGGTGCGCTTTGGTGGCACCAACTCGCCGCTGAACTGCGGAGTGGGGCCGAATGGCGTCGGCTATAACTGCCCCTATACGTTCACCACCGGTGGCAACCTCGTGCCGCTTACCGGCCAGCGCGTTGGCTTTGGTCCGACGGGCAGCTTCATCGGCGGCAACGGCAACACGTTCCGCGAAGACACCCAGTTCCAGCTCCAGCCGCGCCTTGACCGCGTGAACCTGAACCTGGTCGCACATTATAGCTTCAGCGACCTTTTCGAGCCATTCGTCGAAGCGACCTGGTCGCACACCGTGGTGTACGGTTCCGGCTCCGGTGGTCCCGCGTTTGTCTCGGGCACCACGCTTGGCGGAGATCCGCGCGAACGTGTCCGGCTCGATAACCCCTATCTGACGGATCAGGCGCGATCGCTGATCACCGCGCAGTTGATCGCGAGCGGTTCGGACCCGTCCAAGATCACGGGCGCGACGCGCTTCTCGGTGCGTGAGGTGATGACGGGCCTCGGCTATCGTGCGGAGCAGTCGACCCGTGACACCTATCGCGCGGTTGCTGGCGTGCGAGGCGCCTTCAACGATACCTTCCGCTACGAATTGTCCGCGAACTATGGCGAGTTCCAGGAAAAGACCCGCATTCTCGGTAACCTGAACCAGCAGCGGTTCCTGCTTGCGAACGACGCGGCCCGGAACGGCGCCGGGCAGATCGTCTGCCGGTCACAGATCGATCCCAGCGCGGCTATCCCTGCCGTCGACAATGACGCTATCCTCGCACGCGACGTGGCCGCTTGCGTTCCGATCAACCTCATGGGTGGTCAGTTCACCAACGCCCAGCGCGCCTATTTGCTGCAGGACACGACCTCGATCGGCAAGATCACGCAGTTCGATGTGAACGGCTTCGTGTCGGGTGACCTGCACAACCTGTTCTCGTTGCCCGGTGGCCCCATCGCCTTCTCGATCGGCGGGGAATATCGTCGCGAAACCAACTACTACAAGCAGGATCCGCTGGTCGAGCAGGGCTACACCTTCTACAACGCGATTCCGACGTTCACCGCCCCGGCGATGACGGTTAAGGAGGCATTTGGCGAAATCCGGGTTCCGCTGCTGAAGGACCTGCCGCTGCTGCGCGACTTGACCCTTTCGGCTGCGGGCCGCGTATCCGACTACAATACCAAGACGGGTACCGTATGGTCGTATAACTTCGGTGGCGAGTGGTCTCCGATCCGCGACATCCGCTTCCGTGCCAATTATGCGCGGGCAGTGCGGGCGCCGAACCTTGGCGAACTGTACACCCCGCCGGGGCAGAACTTTGCCCCGGGCTTTGCCGATCCCTGCGCTCGCGACAACATCACCGGTGGCCCGAACCCGGCGACGCGCGCCAAGAACTGCGCGGCTGCCGGTATCCCGACCAGCTATAACTACAATTACTCGCAGTCTCTGGAGGTCAAGAGCGGCGGCAATCCCAACCTGACGGCGGAGAAGTCGGACTCTTACACCTTCGGCGTGGCCATCCAGCCGCACTGGGTGCCGGGCCTGTCGCTGACGGTCGATTATTACAACATCAAGGTACGCGAGGCGATTTCGTCGATCGACGCGCAGACGATCGCCAATTTCTGCTACGATCTGGCTTCTGGCAACGGCGCGTACTGCTCGCTGTTCCAGCGCGCCGGCTCCGGCGGTGCGGCGAGCGGGGAAGAGCCCTATCGCATCATCGAAGGGTCGCTGATCGCGTCTTCGGCCAATTTCGGCCTTCTGCGTGCACGCGGCATCGATGTCGATCTCGCCTATCAGCACCAGATCAGCGATGTCGGCCTCGTGAACTTCCGGGTCAACTATTCGCACGTGATCCAGCGTGACGATTATGTCGATCCGAACAATCCCAGCTACATCACCCGCTATCGCGGCAATCTCGGTACGCCGATTGACCGCTTCGTCCTGAATACGGATGTGAAGTCCGGCAAGGTGACGGCCGGCTACCGCCTGCGGTGGATCGGTCATCAGAATGTCGGCGACTTCACGGCGTATAACCCGCTGAACGGCAACCCGCCCTCGGCGCCCTATTATGCGAACTACCGCTATTATCCGGTGGTCGCGTATCACGACATCCGCGTCGACTTTGACGTGTCGCCGCGCTTCAACATCTATGCCGGTATGGACAATGTTGGCGACAAGCACCCGCCGCTCGACACCACCGGCCTCGGAGGCGGCAGCGGCATCTACGATGTCCGCGGCCGGTATATGTACACGGGCATCGCCGCCAAGTTCTGATAGAACTGGCAGCTACGGGAATGGGAGGCGTGCTACGCCTCCCATTTTTTGTGCAACGTCCGCTGCGACTGGCGTTTGCGTCGTGGCCCGCGTTGCAACGCAGGGCGCCCGCTGCCGGATAATTCCCTTGGGTCGGCGCTCGCTGGCGCGCTAGCGCTGGTTGCCATCTGCTCATCGAGATATCGTCATGAAAACCGATTCCCTGGAGTCCACGGTCGAGGCGCTCCTCAGCGCCGGGTGCGCGGCAGACGCAATCTCGCTTGTCGAGCAGCGCGCTGCGGCAGGGGAAGCCGATGCCCGGTATCTACTGGCAATATGGCGGCTCGCGGGTTCGCCGATCGCCCGCGATCTGCCGGGCGCGATGGCTGCGCTGCGCGCTGCGACCGCCGCGGGGCACGAGACCGCCGCCCTGATGGAGATCGCGCTCGTCGCCAACGGCGCAGGTACCGTGCCCGACTGGTACCGGGCGCTCGGTCTGCTTCGGGCGGCGGCGCGTAGCGGGAACGTGATTGCCGCGCAGCACCTTGCCTTACTGGACGCGATGTCGCTCACCGACGAAGGCGACCCCGTGCAGTTGCCTGCACCCGAAATCCTGAACGATGCCCCGCCCATCGTCCGCCTCCCCAAGCTGCTCACCCCGGCCGAGTGCGAGCATTTGGCCATGGCCGCCGCGGACTTGCTGCAGCCGGCACTCGTCTTCGATCCCAAGACCAATCGCATGGTGAATCATCCCGTGCGGACCTCCGACAATGCGGTGATCGGTCCCACCCGCGAGAGCCTGGTCGTGCAGGCGATCCTGCGGCGCGTCGCGGCGGCCACCGGTACCGACGTCGGCCAGGGGGAGCCCGTATCGCTGCTCCGCTATTCGCCCGGCCAACAATATCGTCCGCACCTGGATACCATCAACGGATCGGCGAACCAGCGCATCAAGACCGTGCTGCTGTATCTGAACGAGGGCTTCGCTGGCGGCGAGACCCGGTTCGACCAGCTCGGCATCGACGTCGTTGCACGCGGCGGCGACGCGCTGATCTTCGACAACCTGCTGGCCGACGGCCGGCCCGACCCGCGCGCACGGCATGCCGGGCTGCCGGTCCGAGCAGGCGCGAAATGGGTCGCTACCCGCTGGATACGGGCGAAGCCCTATTCGCCCTGGAACCCCGACTGAGGGGACAGGGAGGGGCTGCGGTGTCGCAGCCCCTCCGGTCGATCAGCCGACGCTGAGCGTCAGCGCGCCATCGCCTTCGTCGACATGGACGGTCGACCCGTCCTTCACCGCGCCGCGCAGAATCAGGTCGGCGAGCGGATCCTGCAGGTACTTCTGCACCGCCCGCTTGAGCGGACGCGCGCCGTACACCGGATCATAGCCGACCCGGCCCAGCCATTCGCGCGCCGCGGGCGACAGATCGATCGCCACCTTGCGGTCCTTGAGCAGCTTGGCGACGCGGCCGACCTGAATGTCGACGATCGGCGCCATATGGTCTGCGCCCAGCCGGTGGAACAGGATGATCTCGTCCAGCCGGTTGAGGAATTCGGGGCGGAAATGCGCCCGCACGACGTCCATCACCTGGGGCTCGACCTCGTCCACCCCGTGCCCGTCGGGCAGGTTGGTGAGGAACTGGCTGCCCAGGTTCGAGGTGAGGATCACGATCGTGTTCGAGAAGTCCACCGTACGGCCCTGGCCGTCGGTCAGGCGACCGTCGTCGAGCACCTGGAGGAGGATGTTGAACACGTCGTTGTGCGCCTTCTCCACCTCGTCGAACAGCACCACCTGATAGGGCCTGCGCCGCACCGCTTCGGTGAGCACGCCGCCTTCCTCATAGCCGACATAGCCCGGAGGGGCGCCGATCAGCCGCGCGACCGCGTGCTTCTCCATGAACTCGCTCATGTCGATGCGCACCATCGCGTTGGGATCGTCGAACAGGAATTCGGCGAGCGCCTTGGTCAGCTCGGTCTTGCCCACGCCCGTCGGCCCGAGGAACAGGAAGCTGCCCAGCGGCCGGTTCGGATCCTGCAGCCCGGCGCGGCTGCGACGCACGGCGGTGGAGACCGCCTTCACCGCATCGGCCTGGCCGATCACCCGGCGCCCAAGCTGCTCCTCCATGTGGAGCAGCTTCTCGCGCTCGCCCTCCAGCATCCGCTCCATCGGAATGCCGGTCCAGCGCGCGACCACGCCGGCGATGTCGTCGGCGGTCACTTCCTCGCGCAGCATCGCGCCCTTGGCGGCGCTCTGCGCCTCGTCGAGCTGGCGGGTGAGCTGGGGGATCACACCGTAGGACAGCTCGCCCGCACGGGCGAGATCGCCCGCACGCTGCGCCTGCTCCAGCTCCAGCCGCGCCTGATCGAGCTGGCCCTTGAGCACCGCCTCGGCGTTGATCTTGTCCTTCTCCGCCTGCCAGCGCGTGGTCAGCTCGGCCGATTGCTGCTCGAGATTGGCGAGGTCCTCTTCCAGCGTGGCAAGCCGGTCGCGCGAGGCCTCGTCGGTCTCGCGCTTCAGCGCCTCGCGCTCGATCTTGAGCTGGATGATCCGCCGGTCGAGGTTCTCGATCTCCTCAGGTTTGCTCTCCACTTCCATGCGGATGCGGCTGGCAGCCTCGTCCATCAGGTCGATCGCCTTGTCGGGCAGGAAGCGGTCGGCGATGTAGCGGTTGGAGAGCGTCGCCGCGGCAACGATCGCCGCGTCGGTGATCCGCACGCCGTGGTGCAGCTCATACTTCTCTTTGAGCCCGCGCAGGATCGAGATCGTGTCCTCGACCGTCGGCTCGCCGACGAAAACCGGCTGGAACCGCCGCTGGAGCGCCGGGTCCTTCTCGACATGCTTCTGATACTCGTCGAGCGTGGTCGCGCCGATGCAGTGCAGCTCGCCGCGGGCGAGCGCGGGCTTGAGCAGATTGCCCGCGTCCATCGCGCCCTCGGCCTTGCCGGCGCCGATCAGCGTGTGCATCTCGTCGATGAACAGCACGATCTGGCCCTCGGCGCCCTTCACCTCGTCGAGCACGCCCTTGAGCCGCTCCTCGAACTCGCCGCGATATTTGGCACCCGCGATCAGGCTGCCCATGTCGAGCGCCATCAGCGTGCGGTCCTTGAGCGTATCGGGCACGTCGCCATTGGCGATGCGCAGCGCGAGCCCCTCGGCGATCGCGGTCTTGCCGACGCCGGGTTCGCCGATCAGCACCGGATTGTTCTTGGTGCGGCGGGCGAGGATCTGGATGGTGCGGCGGATTTCCTCGTCGCGGCCGATCACGGGGTCCAGCTTGCCGGCGCGTGCCGCCTCGGTGAGGTCGCGGGCGAACTTCTTGAGCGCGTCATAGCGATCTTCCGCCGACGCGGTATCGGCGGTGCGGCCGCCGCGCATGGAGTTGATCGCGGTGTTGAGTGCCTCGGGCTTGGCATTCGCCGCCTGCAGCGCCTTGCCGGCCGCCGTGTTGAGGCTCAGCGCCAGCGCGACGAGCAGCCGCTCGACGGTGACGTACGAGTCGCCGGACTTCTGCGCGATCGTCTCGGCCTGATCGAGCACGCGGACGAGGTCGTTGTCGAGCCCCGGCGTCGACTGCGCGCCCGAGCCGCTGACGGCGGGAATCTTGGAGAGCGCCAGGTCGGTCTCGCTCAGCGCGCGCTTGGCATCGCCGCCTGCCGCCTGGATCAGGCCGCTGGCCATGCCCTGCTCGTCTTCGAGCAGCGCCTTCAGAAGATGTTCGGGGCTGATCCGCTGGTGGTTCATGCGGATCGCCACGGTCTGCGCCGATTGCAGGAAGCCCTTGGCGCGGTCGGTGAATTTTTCGAGGTTCATGCCTGATCCCTGTTCGAAGTTGACCAGCAGATAGTGTTGCAAATCAGCAACACAAGAGGGGCGCGTTGCATCATGGCTATCGTACTGCCGTAGCGGTCGACAACGGGAAATCGGGACATTTCCGAGGGGTAAACGAGATTGTCACGGAGGTGTCACGAGAGAGTCCTGATAGTGAAGCGTTACCTATCGAATGTTGCAACGCGGCACGCGTAGCGGCCGCGAAGCCGGGCGAGGGGCCTGGTGCTTTCCCAAGGGGACCATGCGCATGCGCATTCGTACGCTTGCCGCCGGCCTGCTCGCCGGTACGTCGCTGTTTACTGCCGGCGCGGCCATCGCGCAGACGACGCCCACCGCGACGCTCGTCGACGACACCCAGCCGCAAAGCGGCGGTGATGAGATCGTCGTGATCGGCAAGGGCGAGACCCGCCAGACCCAGACGCTGACCCAGGCCGATATCGCGCTGCTCGCGCCGGGCACCAGCCCTCTCAAGGCGATCGAAAAGCTGCCCGGCGTCAACTTCCAGGGCGCCGATCCGTTCGGCGCTTATGAATGGGCCGGCCGCATCTCGATCCGCAGCTTCAACCAGAACCAGCTGGGCTTCACGCTCGACGGCATCCCGCTCGGCGACGCGAGCTATGGCAACGTCAACGGCCTGCACATCAGCCGCGCGATCATCAGCGAGAACATCGCCGAGACGCGGGTGGCGCAGGGCTCGGGCTCGATCGACACCCAGGCGACCAACAATCTCGGCGGCACGCTCGAGTTCATCTCCAGCGACCCGAAGGAAAAGCTGAGCGCCGAGCTGAACGGCACCGGCGGCAGCGACAGCTTCTGGCGCATCTTTGGCCGAATCGACACCGGCGAGCTGACGCCGGGCGGCACCCGCGCCTATGTCTCCTACCTCCACTCGGATACCGACAAGTGGAAGGGCTGGGGCTCGCAGCGCATCAACCAGGTCAACGCCAAGGTGGTGACGCCGCTGACCCCGGAACTGCGCGCAGTGGGTACGTTCGACTATTCGGATCGTCGCGAGAACGACTATCAGGACATGTCGCTCGATATGATCAAGCGTCTCGGCTATAACTGGGACAACATCTCGAACGATTACGCCAAGGCGATCCGCCTGGCGGATATCGCCAACAATATCGACAATGTGAACAACACGACCGGCAAGCCGGGTCCGGATGGCCTGTCCGACGTGACCGGCAATCCCCCGAGCAACGCGGCGGCCGGCACCAGCTTCCCGGCGCCGATCACCTCGGTCGACGATGCCTATTACAACGCCGCCGGGCTTCGCCGCGACTATCTCGGCTCGCTCGGGGTGGAGACCACCAGCGGCTCGGCGATCCATGGTGCGCTGAAGGGCTATTACCACAGCAACCATGGCCAGGGCCTGTGGTACACGCCGTATGTCAGCTCGCCCAACGGCGTCCCGATGTCGCTGCGCACCACCGAATATGACATCCGCCGCGGCGGCGTGTTCGGCAATCTCGGCACCAAGATCGGCATGCACGATCTGACCGTCGGCGGCTGGTTCGAGAGCAACGATTTCCGCCAGGCGCGGCGCTTCTACGCGCTGTCCAGCCGCACCGATCCGGGTCGCGACAGCCTGCAGTTCCAGAGCAATCCGTTCTTCACCCAGTGGTATTACAAGTACCAGACGGACACGGTGCAATATTATGTCCAGGACAAGATCGACCTGGGCCAGCTCACCGCCAGCCTGGGCTGGAAGGGTTTCGCGGTCACCAACCACGCTACGCCGATCGTTGCGGGCAGCCTTGCCGGGGGCCGCATCAAGGTGACCGACTGGTTCCAGCCGCATGTCGGCCTGAACTACCGCGTGACCAACGATGCCGAGCTGTTCGCTGGCTTCACCCAGGTGACCCGCGCCTTCGTGTCGGCGGCGACCAGCGGTCCGTTCGCCACCACCCAGGCGGGCTTTAACGCGCTCACCAGCGGCTCGACCCAGCTGAAGCCCGAAGCATCGGACACCTACGAAGTCGGCGGCCGCTACCGCAACGGCATCTTCACCGGCTCGCTGGCGGGCTATTATGTCAACTTTCGTAACCGCCTGCTGGGCGTGACCACTGGCGCCGGCATCGTCGGCAACCCGGTGATCCTGCAGAATGTCGGTGACGTGCGTTCGATCGGCTTCGAAGCAACGGGCGATGTGCGCCTTCCGATGGGTTTCGGCCTGTTCGGCTCGTATAGCTACAACGACTCGACCTATCGCGATAACGTCGTCAGCGGCGGCACCGTTATACCGACCAAGGGCAAGACCGTGGTCGACTCGCCCAAGCACATGCTGAAGGGCGAAGTGACGTGGTCGGGCCAGGGCTTCAACGCCCGCGTCGGCGCCAACTATATGAGCAAGCGCTATTTTACCTACACCAACGACCAGTATGTCGACGGTCGCGTGGTGGTGGATGCGACGCTCGGCTACAAGTTCGATCTGGGCGGCCGGAAGCTGGAGCTGCAGGGCAACGTCACCAACCTGTTCGACAAGAAGTATGTGTCGACGATCGGTACCAACGGCTTCGGCAACAGCGGCGACAACCAGACGCTGATGGTCGGCGCGCCGCAGCAGTTCTTCCTGACGCTGAAGGTCGGCCTGTAAGGGCTGCCTGATGACGGAAAAGGGGGGCGGGGCACCAGGTGCTCCGCCCCCTTTTTGCTTTTGTCATCCCGGCGAAAGCCGGGATCCAGTCGCCTCTCGGTTTCAGCAAGCGCCGGAACGGAGACCCCAATGGATCCCGGCTTTCGCCGGGATGACGCTCGAGGGGGTTCAGCCGGTGACGATCGGATAGGTGATCCGCAGCTCGTCGAGCAGCTTCTCCACCGCGGCGACATCGCCCGCCGCGCCGCTGGGGGCCAGCGACCAGTTGCAATGCGGGTGCGTCTCGGCGTCGTAGACGCGCACCTTGCCCAATACGGTCTTCCAGCGCCGCACGGTGCCGCCATGGCGGCGGACGAGCTGGGCGACGATGCGGTCGATCAGGTCGGCTGCGGTCATCAGGCCCCGGCGGCCGTGAGGCGATCCAGCTGGTCGTGGCTGAGTTCCACGTCCCAGGCGCCGATCAGTTCGTCGAGCTGCTCCACGCTCGTCGCGCTGGCGATCGGGGCGGTGACGCCGTCCTGTGCCGCCAGCCAGGCGAGCGCGATCTGGGCGAGGCTGGCGCCGGTCTCGGCCGCCACTTCGTCCATCGCCGCCAGCACCGCGCCGCCCTTGCCGGCGAGCAGCTTGGCCATGCCACCGCCGCGCACGCTCTTCGAGAGGTCGGCTTCGCTGCGATATTTGCCGGTGAGGAAGCCCGAGGCAAGTCCGTAATAGGGGATCACGCCCAGGTTATGGGTGACGCAGAGGTCCTGCAACTCGCCCTCGAACTTGCGGCGGCTGACGAGATTATATTCGGGCTCCAGCACGCGGAAATGCGGCAGGCCCTCCTTGGTGGCGAGGTCGAGCGCCGATTTCAGCCGCATGGCATGGAAATTCGAGGCGCCCAGCGCGCGGACCTTGCCCGCGTCGATCAGCTTGCCGAACGCGGCGAGATAGTCCTCCTGGGGCACGTCCTCATCGTCCTGATGGGCGAAATAGAGGTCGATCGTCTCGATGCCCAGCCGCTGGAGCGACGCCTCGGCCGCCGCCGCGATCCGCGCCGGGGCGAGCTTCGCCCCGCCCTCGCCCGGCAGCATGCCGACCTTGGTGGAGATCAGCACCTGGTCGCGCTTGCCGGAGGTGCGCAGCCATTCGCCGATCACGCTCTCGGATTCGCCGCCCTGATGGCCCGATACCCAGGCCGAATAGACGTCGGCGGTATCGATCATCACCCCGCCGCGCTCGGCGAAACGATCGAGGATGCGGAAGCTGGCGGCCTTGTCGGCGGTCCAGCCGAACACATTGCCGCCAAGGACGAGCGGCGAAATCTCGAGGCCCGAGGCGCCGAGGTGGCGAAGATGCGGCATGGACGGTCTCCGATGGGAAGGGAGGGCGAGGAACGCGTCAGTCGGTGATCTCGTTGCCCGCCGGGCCCGCGGTATTGGAATAGGCGCTCTCGGCATTGGCGAAGGCGGCGTCTTCCGCTGCGTTCACGTCGGCGACCGCTTCGCCCATCGTGTTGCTGTCGCCGGCCATCGCCTCGTTCGCCTCGGCGGCTTCGTTCTTCGCCTTGTTGCCGCAAGCCGACAGGCCGGTGAGCGCCAGCGCGGCGACGGGGAGGAGGAGAAGCTTGCGCATGGGACTGGGTTCCTTCACGGGGTTTGGGGCCGGGCTAGCCAGAGCCGCAAACGCGCGCAACCGCGCAGCGATGCGTTGACCTGATATAAAGATATCTTTATATCTCTAACCCGCCCATGACAGAGCCCCTCGCCATCTTCCGCGCGCTCGCGGATTCGACCCGGCTGCGCATCGTCGCGTTGCTGCGGGCGATGGAGCTGAGCGTCGGCGAACTGGCGCAGGTGCTGGGGCAGAGCCAGCCGCGGGTGTCGCGCCATGTGAAGATCCTCTGCGATGCCGGGCTCGCCGAGCGGCGCAAGGAAGGCAGCTGGGTGTTCGTGGCGCTCGGCCGGCAGGCGGTGACCGCACCGGTGCTCGCCGCGCTCGACGCTTGGGAGCTGGCGGGCGACCCCTGGGTGGTGGCCGATCAGGCACGTCTTTCGGCGGTTCGCGCCGACCGGGCCAGTGCTGCCGAAGCCTGGTTCGAGGCCAATGCCGGCCAGTGGGACGCGATCCGCTCGCTCCATGTCGCGGAGAGCGAAGTCGAGGCCGCGATGGGCGCCGCGCTGGGCGAGGGCTCGCTCGGCACGCTGGTCGATATCGGCACCGGCACCGGGCGTATGCTCGAGCTGTTCGGTCCGCAGGCCGCGCAGGCGGTGGGGATCGATCGCTCGTCGGAGATGCTGCGGCTGGCCCGCGCCAAGCTCGCCGATCTCGGCCACGCCGAATTGCGCCAGGCCGATCTCTATGCGCTGCCCTTGGCCGACGGTGCTGCGGATACTGCTATATTGCATCATGTGCTCCATTTTGCGCAGCAACCGGCAGCGGCGATCGGCGAGGCGGCACGCGTGCTCGGCCCCGGCGGGCGGCTTCTGATCGTCGATTTCGCACCGCACGAGCGCGAGGAACTGCGCACCCGCGATGCGCATGCGCGACTGGGTTTCTCGGACGAGCAGATGCTCGGCTGGTTCGATCGCGCCGGGCTGGCCCCGGTGCAGGTGCAGACGCTGGAAGGCGGCGCGCTGACGGTGAAATTATGGCTCGGTCGCAAGACCGGGGAGAGTGTGGAAAAGGTGAAGGCGGCATGAGTATCGTAGACCCCATGGCACCGCCCCTGTTCGCCGATGTGGCGGGCGATGTGGCGGTGAGCTTCGAATTCTTCCCGCCCAAGACCGAGAAGATGGAAGAGACGCTGTGGCAGTCGATCGAGACGCTGTCGCCGCTCGGGCCGCGCTTCGTGAGCGTCACCTATGGCGCGGGCGGCACCACCCGCGAGCGCACCCATGCCACGGTTTCCAAGATCGCGCGCGAGACGCCGCTGGCGGCGGCCGCGCACCTCACCTGCGTCGAGGCGACGCGCGAGGAGATCGACCAGATCGCCGAGGAATATTGGGCGGCGGGCGTGCGGCACATCGTCGCGCTGCGCGGCGATCCGCCCCGCGCCGGCGAGAAGTATCGCACCCATCCCGGCGGCTATGAGAATGCGGCGGACCTGGTGGCGGGGCTGCGCCGGCTCCACCCGTTCGAGATTTCGGTGAGCGCCTATCCCGAATGCCACCCGGATTCGCCGAGCCCCGAGGCCGATCTCGATAACCTGAAGCGCAAGATCGACGCCGGCGCCAATCGCGCGATCACCCAGTTCTTCTTCGAGGCCGAGACCTTCCTGCGCTTCCGCGACCGCGCGGCGGCGGCGGGGATCGATGCCGAGATCGTGCCGGGCATCATGCCGGTGATGAACTATGCCAGCGTGGTGAAGATGTCCGCCATGTGCGGCACCGACGTGCCGGCCTGGATGGAGAAGCTGTTCGAGGGACTCGACGACCATCCGGCGGCGCGGCAGCTGGTCTCGGCGACGCTGGCGGCGGAGCTCTGCCGCAAGCTCTATGCGGGTGGGGTGCGGCAGTTCCACTTCTACACGCTTAACCGCGCCGAGCTGAGCTACGCGATCTGCCACCTGCTGGGCCTGCGCCCGCGGGAGCAGGCGGCGGTGGCGGCGGCGTAACCCAACCTAAGCCCCTCCTCCTGGGAGGAGGGGTTGGGGGTGGAGGGATGCCAGACCCTCTGTTGGTCTCGGTGAGACCCT
>NZ_BCTR01000051.1 GCF_002091475.1 Sphingomonas azotifigens NBRC 15497 | reverse complement strand
GAAATGCGCTGGGGCGCATTTCTAAACAGACTCTCACATGCCCTTGATCTTGTCGTAGTGCTTCGAGATCATGTCTTCGGCGTCGTGCGCGAACTCGCGCAGCTGGGGCACGTCGCCGCTGCCGGCATAGGCCTGCACGGCAGCGAGCGCCTTTTGGTGCGCCACGACCTGCTGGCTCTTGTACGCCGTATCGAACGCGGTGCCGGTCGCCGACTGCAGCGTCTTCAGGTTCGCCTGCTGCTCGTCGGTCATCGCCGGAGCCGGCGTGATCGCCGGGCTCGCCTTGCCGGCGGCGGTCTTCAGCTTGGCGGTCGACTTGGTGTGATCATCGACCATCTCCTTGCCGAAATCCTTGAGGTCGCTGGTCGTCGCCTTTTGCTGGGCGAGCTTGCCCGCGGCAATCTCATAGGCGTCGCTCGCGGCGACCGTGTTGGCGAAGTCCTGCCCGGTCATCGGCGCGGCCGCCATGGCGTTGCCGTCCATGCCGTTCATCGCGCCCATATTGTCGCCCATCGTCTCGCTGGCGGGGACGTTGGTGATGGTGTCGCCGCTGTTCATCGCGTCGGTCCCGCCATTGCTGTTGCCGCCACAGGCAGCGAGGGCGAAGATCGGGGCGGCGCCCAGTATCCATAGGTGCTTGTTCATCGGTCAGGCCTCCTCATTTCCCGAACCGAACGCCCCGCCCCGCCCGCCGTTCCGAAACTGCAGGCACATCTATTTGAGTTACAATCATAAGTTATGCGGAGCCGCTGTCGGCAGATAGCCCGCGCCGCAGCTCATCGACGACCTGGTGCAGCGCAACGCAATTGGTGCAGTGCGCAAACTTATGTTACCTTGTATCCATTCAACCGTTAAATTCGGTGCTTAGCTCTGTCGCCTCACCACAAAGAGGAGTGATACGGTGCACCAGGATGAACGAACCCGCCGCAAGGAACGCCTGCGAAGCTCGATCGCGCTGCTGCTCTTCGGGCTCGGCACGCTCGCCTTTCTAATCGCGATCGATCGCCCCGAATGGTTCCACCTGCGCCCGGCGAGCGGCAGCGCAGCCGCCATGTCGCAGGCGGCGACGCCCGCGCCGGAGCGGAACGACGCCTGACCGGACCCGAAACGGTTTTCACGCGTATAGTCCGGCCATGATCGTCACCACCGCCCCCCGTGCCCGCCAGATCCTCCGCGAGATATGGCGCCCGCTGACCTTGCTGTTCGTCTGGGACGTGATCGTCACCATCGTCTATTACGTGCTGCCGTTCCGCGCGCCGTCGCTGCCGCTGACGCTGTTCGGATCGGTGCTGGCACTGTTCCTCGGCTTTCGCAGCAACTCGGCCTATCAGCGCTGGTGGGAAGGGCGCGGGCTTTGGGGACTGATGATCAACGCCAGCCGCAACCTCGCGCGGATGGCCCGAAACTATCTGCCGGACGGCGAGGCGGTGGACCTGAAGCGCACGATCGTGCTGCGCCAGATCGCCTATGTGAACGCGCTGCGCTGCCAGCTCCGCCGCCAGCCGGCCGATCCGGAGGTGCTGCGGTTCCTCTCCCGCGGCGAGGCCGATTTCGCGCTGGCCCGCACCAACATCGCCAACGGCATCGTCGACGGCACCGGCCGAAGGATCGAGATCGCGCGCTCGAAGGGCTGGATCGATTCGATCCAGCAAAGCTCGATGGAGCGCGTGCTGATCGACATCGCCAATGCCCAGGGCGGCATGGAGCGGCTGAAGAACACGCCGCTGCCGGTGCAATACCGGCTGGTGCCGACGCTGTTCACCCACATCTTCTGCGTGCTGCTGCCGATCGGGCTGGTCGAGACGCTGGGCGTGGCGACGCCGCTCGGCTCGACACTGGCCGGCCTGATGTTCCTGGCGGTGCTCGCGATCGGCGACGACCTGGTGGATCCCTTCGCCAACAGCGTGCACGACCTGCCGCTCAACGCGATGTGCCGCACGATCGAGATCGATCTGCTGCAGGCGATCGGCGATGCCGCGCCCCAGCCCGCGACGCCCGACGACAACGGCGTGCTGTGGTAAGCGCGCGGCGGGTTGCCGTCCGCCCCCTCCTGCCGCTAAAGGCAATCGCGTAACGGGTGCCCTTCGCCAAGAAGGGTGAAAAGGGAACTCGGTTTCAAAGTCCGAGGCTGCCCCCGCAACTGTAGCCGGCGAGCCGGCGCGCCAATCTGCCACTGGAGCCGATGCTTCCGGGAAGGCGGCGCGTCTGCAACGACCCGGGAGCCAGGAGACCTGCCCGCTACGGTCGATTCCTTCACGCGGGCGGGGTGCACCGGGTGAGCGGGGCTGAAATCCCCGTGCGAGCGACACCAAACCATGCGGGGCCGGCATTGGTCCCCATCTTAGGGTGTCTGTACCAGATGCAGTTCTTCAAGCTTTCCCTTGCCGCCACCGCGCTGCTTGCGCCGCTGGCGGCCCATGCCGACCCCGAGGACGACCGGATCATCGTCGTCGCCAGCGGCGTCGCCCAGCGTGCCGATACGGTCGGCCGCTCGGTGACCATCGTCGAGCGCGACGAGATCGAGCAGCGCCAGACCGTCGCCCTGTCCGATCTATTGGCGACGCTGCCCGGCATCACCGTGGTGCGCAACGGCGGCCTCGGCACCACCACCGCGCTCAGCATCCGCGGCGCCCAGAGCGACCAGACGCTGGTGCTGATCGACGGCGTGCGGGTGAACGACCCCTCCTCCACCGGCGGCGCCTACAATTTCGCCAGCCTGCTCGCCGGATCGGTCGAGCGGGTCGAGGTGCTGCGCGGGCCCAGCTCGGTCATCTGGGGCAGCCAGGCGATCGGCGGCGTGGTCAACGTGACGACACTGCAGGGGAGCCAGGGGCTCCACGTCCGCGCCAATGCCGAGGGCGGATCGTTCGGCACGTTCAACGGCAATGCGGCGATCGCGGGCGGCAACGACCGGGTGACCGCAGGCCTGACCGCCGGCTATCTCGCCACCGACGGCATCTCGGCGGCGGCGAACGGCAAGGAAGCCGATGGCTATCGCCAGGTCGGTGCGACCGGCAACGTGCAGGTGAAGCTGGCCGACGGCCTCGCGCTCGACCTGCGCGGCTATTATGCCGACAGCAAGGTCGATCTCGACGGCTATGCACCGCCGACCTACGCGTTCGGCGACACCGGCGACTATGCCAAGACCCAGGAGCTCTACGGCTATGCCGGGTTGACCAACCAGGCGTTCGGCGGCGCGCTGCGCAGCCGCCTGGGTGTCACCCTCACCGACATCCACCGCGATGGCTACAATGCCGATTCGACGATCTCCTACCGCTATCGCGGCCGCGCCGAGCGCTACGCCTATCAGGGCGACGCGACGCTGGCGCAGCAGCTGCGGCTGGTATTCGGCGCCGAGCATGAGGAGAGCCGGATCCGCTACGACGAGGGCTTCGGCAGCACCGCGCGCCGCTCGGTCGGCATCACCAGCGTGTACGGCCAGGCGATCGTCACCCCGGTCGCACCGGTGACGATCACCGCCGGCGTCCGCAACGACGATCACGACCAGTTCGGCAGCCACTGGACCTGGAACGCGGACGTTGCCGTCCGGGCCACCGCCGATACGCTGCTCCACGCCAGCTATGGCGAGGGCTTCAAGGCGCCGACCCTGTACCAGCTCTACAGCGCCTATGGCTTTGCCGGCCTCCAGCCGGAAACCGCCAAGAGCTACGAGGCGGGCGTCCGCCAGACGCTGGCCGGCGGCAAGGTGACGCTGGGCGGCACCTGGTTCCACCGCGATGCCGACAACCAGATCGACTATAATTTCGCCACCTCGACCTATTACAACCTCAACAAGACGCGCGCCGAGGGCATCGAGCTGGAAGGCCTGCTCCAGCCGGTGCCGGCCCTCACCGTCCGGGCGAACTTCACCCATGTCTATGCCGAAAACCGCAGCGCCGGCGCGCTCGGCAAGGATCTGCCGCGCCGTCCGCGCGACACCGGCAGCGTCTCGGCCGATTATCGCTTCCCCTTCGGCCTCGCGGTCGGCGGCACGGTGACGATGGTGGGCGACAGCTTCAATGACGCAGGCAACGCAACCCGCATCGACGGCTATGCGCTTGCCGGGGTGCGGGCGGAGATGCCGGTGACGAAGCGGCTTTCGGTCTATGGCCGCGTCGATAATGTGGGCGACGTGCGCTACCAGCAGATCACCGGTTACGGCACCTATGGCCGCGCCGCCACTGGCGGCGTGCGGGTGCGCTTCCAGTGAGGATCGGCGCCGCGCTGCTCGCCTGCCTGTTGGCCGCGGGCTGCGCGGCGCCGCCGTCCGGCGGCGGCGGAGGCATCGTCTCGATGAACCCGTGCGCCGACGCGATGCTGCTGGAGCTGGTGCCGCCGTCGCGGATCGCCGCGATCAGCCATTATTCGCAAGCCGCCGATTCGACCTCGATCCCGCTCGATGTCGCGCGCCGCTTCCGCGGCAACAACGGCACCGCCGAGGAAGTGATCGGGATGAAGCCCGATCTGGTGATCGCCAGCAGCTTCACCGCGCCGTCGACCCGGGAGGCCTTTGCCCGCGCGGGGCTGAAGGTGCTGTATATCGGCATCCCGCCCTCGATCGACGCGAGCAAGGCGCAGGTGACCGAGCTCGCCGCTGCGGTCGGCGCGCCCGCAAAAGGCGCCGCGCTCAATGCCCGCATCGATTCGGCCGTCGCCGCGGCCCGCTGGCAGGGCCCGGCGGCGCCGACGCTGCTGTGGATCGGCGGCAATCTCGTCACGGGCGGCAAGACGCTGCTCGACGACATGCTCGGCCATGCCGGCTTTTCCAACCAGGCCGCGCATTACGGCCTGACCCACACCGCGCATCTGCCGATGGAGCGGGTGATCGCCGACCCGCCCCGCGTGATGCTCGCCCCCGAAGGCGCCGGCCACGACAGCGATTCGCGCGCCGCCATCCTGCGCAAGCGCGCCATCGCCGAGACCGGCTTGCCCGTCACCCAGGCGCAGTTTCCGCGCCAGCTGGTCAATTGCGGCGGGCCGGTTATTCCCGCCGCGATGCAACGCCTCGCCGCCATCCGCCGGAGTGTTCCGTGATCCAAGCCGACGCTTTTCACCGTCCTTCCCGCGAAGGCGGGAATCCATTCGCCGGTGCGCTGGAGGAAAGAACCGCGGCACCTGCGCCAATGGATCCCCGCCTTCGCGGGGATGACGACGGGGCGGGAACGCCGGAGGTGCGCCCATGAACCGCCTCGCCCTCAACCTCGGCCTCGCGCTGCTCGTCGTACTCCTGTTCGCCGGATCGCTGATGGCGGGCAAGTTCTGGGTGCCGCCCGCCGCCTGGTTCAGCCATGATCCGCGCTGGTGGATCATCGCCGAGCTGCGCCTGCCCCGCGCGATCCTGGGCCTCGCGATTGGCGCGGCGCTCGGCCTGTCCGGCGCAGTACTGCAGGGGTTCCTTCGCAACCCGCTCGCGGATCCGGCGGTAGTCGGCGTGTCGTCGAGCGCGGCGCTCGGCGCGGTCGCGGCGATCGTGCTGCTGGGAAGCACCGCCCCGCTCGCCCTGTTCGCCTGCGCGATGGCCGCCGCCTGTGCATCGATGCTGATCCTTGCCAGCCTCGCCTGGCGGGCGGAGAGCGCCGTCGCCTTCATCCTCGCCGGCACGGTGCTGGCCAGCCTGGGCGCCGCGCTGACCAGCTTTCTGATCTCGATCAGCCCCAACCCCTATGCGACCGCCGAGATCCTCGACTGGATCCTGGGCGCGCTGACCGATCGCAGCTATGCCGAGGTGCAGCTGGCCCTGCCGTTCATCGCCATCGGCTGCGCGCTGCTGCTGCTCACCGGCCGCGCGCTCGACGCGCTGACCCTGGGCGAAGCGGCGGCGCGATCGATGGGGCTGCGACTGGAGCGGACCCAGCTGCTCGTCGTGCTCGGCACCGGGCTGGCGATCGGCGCCAGCGTGGCGGTGACCGGGATCGTAGGCTTTGTCGGGCTGATCGTACCGCATCTGCTGCGCCCCCTCACCGGCGCGCGCCCTTCGGCGCTGCTGGTGCCGAGCGCGCTCGGCGGCGCCGCATTGCTGCTCGCGGCAGACAGCCTGGTGCGCCTCTCGCCGGGCGCCGGGGAGATCCGGCTGGGCGTCGCCATGGCCCTGCTCGGCACCCCCTTCTTCTTCGTGCTGCTCCTCAAGCTTCGGCGGTCGACATGGAACTGAGCGTTACCGATCTCGCCGTCAGCCTGGGCAAGCGCCGCGTGCTGCACGGTATCGACGCGGTGCTGCGCCCCGGCAAGGTGACCGCGATCCTGGGGCCCAACGGTTCGGGCAAGTCGACGCTGGTGCGCACGCTGGCGGGTCTGCTCGATCCCGATGCCGGCCAGGTCAAGCTCGGCGGCAGGCTGCTCGCCCGGCTGGAGCCGCGCGAGCGCGCCCGCCAGATCGGCTATCTGCCTCAGGAAGCGACGGTGCATTGGGACCTGCGCGTCGCCGATCTGGTCGCGCTGGGGCGCCTCCCCCATCGCGCGCCCTTTGCGGGGCTTTCAGCCGAGGACCATGCCGCGATCGAGGCGGCCATCGAGGCGACAGCGATTCGGCCGCTGGCGGACCGGCTGGTCACCCAGCTGTCCGGCGGCGAACGGGCGCGGGTGCTGCTGGCGCGGGTGCTCGCCGGGCAGCCGCACTGGCTGCTGGCCGACGAGCCGCTGGCGAGCCTCGACCCGGTTCACCAGCTCGACCTGCTCGATCGACTGCGCGGGCTGGCAGCGGGCGGCATGGGCGTGGTGATCGTGCTGCACGACCTGGTTCAGGCCGCCCGCGCCGCCGACGATGTGTTGCTGCTCCGCGACGGTCGCACGATCGCGTTCGGCCCTGCCGAAGCCGCGCTGGCCCATCAGCCGCTGCGCGACGCGTTCGGCGTGGAAGTGATGGTGATCGGCGACGCGCAGGGGCGGCTGCTGCCGGTGCCGATCGGGCGGGTGAAGCCGTAAGGCCTCAGCCCCCCAACACCTCGACCAGCGTCTGCACCTTTTTCTGCCGCCATTGCGGCAGCGGCGCGACCAGCCAATAGCCGAGTCGCGAGGCCTTGGGCTCGCCGATGACGGCCACGCGGCCCGCCTCGAGGTCGGCACGGGCCAGCAGCTCGGGCACCGTCGCCCGGCCGAGCCCCTGCGCCGCCGCGTCGATCGCGAGCCCCGCATCGGCGACGCGGACCAGCGATCCGGCATCCTCTGCCATGCAGCCGGGCCAGGAGATGCGCACGTCGATGCTGCCGCCGCCGGGCCGCTCTACCGTGACCATGCCGTCGCTTTCCAGCGCCTCGCCCTCATGCTCGCCGGGCCCCTCGCCCCAGCGGATCGCGAGATCGAGATTGGCCTCGGTAAAGTCGAGCGCGTCGTCCCCCGGCACCAGCACGAAGCGCAGATCGGGATCGGCGCGGGCGATGTCCGAGAGGCGCGGCATCAGCCATTTGGCGGTAAGGTCGCGCGGCGCGGCGATGGTCAGCGACTTGGACGACTGCCCCGCCTGCATCGCTCGCACCGCTTCCTCGAACTGGAGAAAGCCGTTGCGCAGCGCGGTGAGGCCGCTCTCGGCCTCGGGGGTCAGCTCCAGCCCCTTGGTGGTGCGCCGGAACAGGACGACGCCGAGCGTATCCTCCAGCGCGCGGATCTGCTGACCCACGGCGGCGGGGGTCACCGCGAGTTCGTCGGCGGCCCGGGTGAAGGACAAATGACGCGCGGCGGCATCGAGCACGCGCATGCCATTGAGGGGCAGATGGGTACGCTTCACTGCTCGCCCGCCACCGCCGGTGCGATCAGCGCGAATCGCGGGATGGTCACGTCGAAGGCGTCGCCGTCCTCGTCGATCATGTGGTAGCTTCCCTGCATCGATCCGGTCGGCGTCGAAAGCGGGCAGCCCGAGACATAGTCGAAGCTCGCCCCCGGCATGATCATCGGCTGTTCGCCGACCACGCCTTCGCCTTCCACCGTGTGGCGCAGGCCGCGCCCGTCGGTGATGATCCAGTGGCGGGTGAGCAGCTGTACCGCCACCGAGCCTTCGTTCTCGATCCGGATATGATAGGCCCAGAACCAGCGGCCGCGATGCGGCTCCGATTGTTCGGGCAGATAGGACACCGACACGCGAACGACCACGCCGCGCGTCGTCGCCTCGTCGGTGAACAGCGCCTTCACAAGCCGGCACCCGTGAGCGCCTGGTCGAGATCGGCGATCAGGTCGTCGGCGTCTTCGAGACCGACATTGATGCGGATCATGCCCTCGTTGACGCCCATCTCCAGCCGCTTTTCCTCGGCGAGGCCGGAATGGGTGGTGGACGAGGGGTGCGTCATCAGCGAGCGCGAATCGCCGATGTTGTTCGAGATGTCGATCAGTTCCAGCCCGTCGAGCAGCGCGTGCGCCTGGGCACGGCCGCCATCCACCTCGAAGCTGAAGATCGGGCCGGCCGCCGCCATCTGGCGCATGAACAGATTGTGCTGCGGGTGGCTGGGCAGCGCCGGGAAGTTCACCCGCGGCACGCGCTTCTCGAGGAAGCCGCCGACCTTCAGCGCATTCTCGCTCTGGCGGCGGATGCGCAAGTCGAGCGTCTCCAGCCCCTTCAGCACCACCCAGGCGTTGAATGCGCTCAGCGTCGGCCCGGTGTTGCGGGTGAAGGGCAGCAGCGTGTTGGTGATGAAATCCTCCGAACCGCACACCGCCCCGGCAAGCACGCGGCCCTGCCCGTCCATCATCTTGGTGGCGGAATAGGCGACGACGTCGGCGCCGAAGTCCATCGGCCGCTGCAGCGCGGGGGTGGCAAAGGCATTGTCGACCACGGTGACGATGCCGTGCTTCTTCGCGATCGCGCACACCGCTTCCAGGTCGACCACGTCCATCGTCGGGTTGGCGGGGGTCTCGAAGAAAAAGATCTTGGTGTTCGGGCGGATCGCGTCCGCGAACTGCTGCGGATCGCGCGCATCGATCGTCGTGGTGGTGACGCCGAAGCGCGGCAGCAGCGTGTCGGTCAGCCAGCGGCAGGAGCCGAACGCGGCGCGGCCCTGGACGATATGGTCGCCCTGGCTCACCTGGCAGAGGAGTGCGGCGGTCATCGCCGCCATGCCGGTCGCCATGGTACGGCACGCCTCGGCGCCTTCGAGCAGCGCGATGCGCTGCTCCAGCATCTCCACCGTCGGATTCTGCAGGCGCGAATAGGTCATGCCGGTCTGTTCGCCGGCGAAGCGCGCGGCGGCGTCGCCCGCGCAATCATAGGCATAGCCCGAGGTGAGGAACAGCGCCTCGCTGGTCTCGCCGAACTCCGAGCGGGCGGTGCCGCCGCGCACGGCCTGAGTCGCGGGCTTCCAGTTACGGGTGACGCTGGGATCCTGTCCGGTACGACGCTTCATGGCGCTTGCTTTGCGGCGGGTGGGGGCGGCACGTCAACCTTCGGGTTCTCCGCTGCCCCAAGATGCCCTGCGCCGGAAGGGCAAGCGCATATGGCGCCAAGCGATAACGGGACGCCAAAATCCGCCGTCATTCCCGCGAAGGCGAGAATCCATTGCCCAGAGCGCTGGGGGAAAGAACCTCGGCTCCAGCGCGAATGGATCCCCGCCTTCGCGGGGATGACCAGGTACTTTGGCCACGCGATCGCCCCAGCACTGGCGGGAGAATCCCGGCTGATGCCGCGCCCTATTCCTCTCGCCTCCCGCCTCCGCTACGCGTGCGCCCATGCGTCCTCGCCTATCGGCTCTCGCCACTCGCCCCTGGCTCGTCGCCCTTCTCCTCGGCATCGCCGCACAGCTGCTGTTCACGCTGCACCTCGACCAGCCGGGCGGAATCATGTTCGACGAGGTGCATTACGTCCCCGCCGCCAAGGCGCTGATCGAGCTTTCCGGCCCGCGCAACACCGAGCATCCGCTGCTCGGCAAGGAACTGATCGGCGCAGGCATGGATCTGCTCGGCGACAATCCGTTCGGCTGGCGGCTGATGCCGACGATCGCCGGCACCGCGACGGTGCTGGCGGTGTTCGCCTTTCTGTGGATCCTGATGCCCGGGCGGATGCGCGTGGCGGTGACCGGCGCGGTGCTGGCGATGCTCGACCAGAGCCTGTTCGTGCAGGCGCGCACCGCGATGCTCGACGTGTTCCTCGGCGCCTTCCTGCTGTGGGGCCTGGTGTTCCTGCTCTGGGCGATGCACGGCACGCGGGCGCAGGTGCGGTGGCGCTGGTGCGTCGGCGCGGCGCTGCTCGGGTTGGCGACGGCGGTGAAATGGGCGGCGGCGCCTTATATCGCGGCGATCGGCGTGGCGCTGCTCGCGATCCGCCTGCGCGACGCGAGGCGTGCCCGCCGCCCGCTTGTTGCCGCACTGCTCTCGGGCGACCAGCCGCACTGGCCCGGCCTGTCGACGCTCGCCGGACTGGTGGCGCTCGGCGCAATCAGCATCCCCGTCTATTTCGCCACCTTCGTGCCCACCTTCTTCTACCTGACGGGGGCGACGGACGGGCTCTCCGGTCTCATCGCCCTGCAGGGCGAAATGTACGCGCAGCAAACCCAGGTGCTGCCGCACCACAACTACCAGTCCGACTGGTGGAGCTGGCCGCTGATGCTGCGGCCGATCTGGTTCTTCTACCAATGGGATCACGGCGCCCAGCGCGGCGTGCTGCTGATCGGCAACCCGGTGATCATGTGGGGCGGGCTGGTCGCGGTGCTGGCGGCCTATGCGCTGTGGTTCCGCACCCGGGCGGTGCGGCCGCTGGCGCTCGCGCTGCTATGGACCTTCTCGGTGCTGATCTACGCGATCATCCCGAAATCGCTGGGCTTCTATTATTACTACCACCTCTCGGCGCTGTTCCTGTGCCTGTTGCTGCCGGTGGTGTTCCACCAGTTCGACCGGCTGCGCGCCAAGGGCTGGGAGGAATGGTATCTGGCACTGGCGCTGGTGTCGTTCGGCTATTTCTACCCGATCCTCTCGGCCGCGGCGCTGAACGACGCGCAGAGCTACACCCACTGGATGTGGTTCCCGAGCTGGCGCTGAATCGGCGCGGCGGCCGCGAAGCCATCTTGAACGCGGCCGCGAAGGGCTTAGCTTGACATACGTTTCAAAACGCAACGGAGTTCCCATGGCCGCGTCGACCGACGTCTTCTTCCGTCCCTTCCGCATCAAGTCGCTCGATCTGCCCAATCGGATCGTGATGGCGCCGATGACGCGGACCTTCGCGCCCGAAGGCATCCCGGGTGCGGCCAACGCCGCCTATTACCGGCGCCGGGCCGAGGGCGGCGTCGGCCTGATCCTTTCCGAAGGCACGGTGATCGACCGCCCGGCCTCGCGCAACCATCCCAACATTCCCTTCTTCCACGGCGATGCCGCGCTGGCCGGGTGGAAGACGGTGATCGACGAGATCCATGCCGCCGGCGGCAAGATGGCGCCGCAGATCTGGCACACCGGATCGACCAAGACGGCGACCGACTGGGTCCCCGATGTCGACGTCGAGAGCCCCTCGGGCCTGCTCGCGCCGGGCAGGCCGCGCGGCGTCGCGATGACCGAGCAGGACATCGAGGCGACGATTGCCGCCTTCGCCAAGGCCGCCGCGGACGCCAAGCGCCTGGGCTTCGATACGGTCGAGATCCACGGCGCGCACGGCTATCTGATCGACCAGTTCTTCTGGGCAGGCACCAACACCCGTGAGGACGGCTATGGCGGCGCGACGATCGCCGAGCGCTCGCGCTTCGCCGTCGAGGTGGTGAAGGCAGTTCGCGCCGCGGTGGGCCCCGACTTCCCGGTGATCCTGCGCCTCAGCCAGTGGAAGCAGCAGGACTATAGCGCCCGCCTCGCCGCCACGCCGGACGAGATGGCCGCGTGGCTCCAGCCGCTGGTCGATGCCGGCGCTGACGTGCTGCACTGCTCGCAGCGCCGCTTCTGGGAGCCGGAGTTCCCCGAGGTGGATGGCGAGAACGGCCTCAACTTCGCCGGCTGGGCGAAGGAGCTCACCGGTGCCGCGACGATCAGCGTCGGCTCGGTCGGCCTGTCGGGTGAGTTCATCGCGGCGTTCGGCGGCGAGACCTCGCAGCGCACCGATCTCGACAAGCTGGTCGAGCGGATGGAACGCGACGAATTCGACCTGATCGCCGTCGGCCGCGCCCTGATCAGCGATGCCGATTGGGTAAAGAAGGTCCAGGCCGGCGATGGCGAGGGGCTGAAGGGCTTCAGCCCGGCGGCGCTGGCAGAACTGGTGTAAGCAGGCGCCCCATGCGCCCCTCCTTCGCGGAGGAGGGGCGCATGGGACTGTGTGCCTTATTGCAGCGCCTGCAGCACCGCATCGCCCATGGCCGCAGTCGACAGCGTGCCGCCGAGATCGGCCGTTCGCGCGCCGGTGGCGAGGGCTGCGGCGACCGCCTTCTCGATACGCTGTGCCGAGGCTTCATCGGCCAGCGAGTGCCGCAGCAGCATCGCCGCCGAGAGAATGGCGGCGCAGGGGTTGGCCTTGCCCTGGCCGGCGATGTCCGGCGCGCTGCCGTGGATCGGCTCGTACATGCCGTTCGCGCCCGACCATGCCGCCAGCGAAGCCGAGGGCAGCATCCCGATCGAGCCGGCGCACATGCTCGCCTGATCGGACAGGATGTCGCCGAACAGATTGCCGGTGACGATGACGTCGAACTTGGCCGGCGCACGCACCAGCTGCATCGCGGCATTGTCGACATACATATGGGTCAGCTCGACCTCGGGATATTCCGCCGCCATCGCGGTGACGACGTCCCGCCACAGCTGCGAGGTCTCGAGCACGTTCGCCTTGTCGACCGAGCAGAGCTTCTTGCGGCGGCGCTTGGCCATTTCGAAGCCGACGCGGGCGATGCGCGCCACTTCCTGCTCGTTATAGCTCATCACGTCATAGCCCTGGCGCAGGCCTTCGGGCGTGGTGCGCAGGCCCTTCTCGCCGAAATAGACGTCGCCGATCAGCTCGCGGACGATGACGATCTCGAGGCCGTTCACCACCTCGGGCTTGAGCGGCGACGCGTCTTCCAGGCCGGGGAACAGCGTCGCCGGACGGAGATTGGCGAACAGGCCGAGCGCCTGGCGAATGCCGAGCAGCGCCGCTTCGGGGCGCAGGTGGCGCTCCAGCTTCTCGAAACGCGGGTCGCCGATCGCGCCGAACAGCACCGCATCGGCGCGCTTGGCCAGCGCCAGCGTCGCCTCGGGCAGCGGATGCTCGGCGGCGAGATAGCCAGCGCCGCCGACCGGCGCTTCCTCGAAGGTCAGGCCTAGGTTCAATGCTTCGAGCACCCGGCGCGCCTCGCGCGTCACTTCGGGACCGATCCCGTCACCCGGCAGAACAGCAATCAGCGGCATCGTCGTCCCCATGCTAACAGCGCGTATCGAGCGGCCGCTTAGCCGCCCGGCGGCCGATTATGCAACTGCCCGCAGCAGACGATCCACCAGCCGCGTGCGCGCCGCGAGCAAATCGGCACCACGGCCGATCAGCAGGTCGCGGGCGAGGAAATGGCCGGTGAGGCGCAGCCCGGCGACGATGTTCTCCCAGTCGGCCGCGCCGCCTTCGGTGAGAAACTGCGGCAGCACGAGCAGGCGGCTTTCATAGCCGGTCGCGCCCGCCCGGCTCACCGCGATGCCGCTCTTGGGGCTGACATAGGCGAGGTCCTCGCCCGTCCCAGTAGCAGCGCAGCGTTCGAGATCGAGCCCGAAGCCGAGTTCAGCGAGCAGCAGCAGCTCGTAGCGCACGAGTGCCACCGCCCAGCCGCGCGCCGCCGGCGCCGCCTCGATCGCATCGAGCACGCCGCCGAGTGCAGCATGCAGCCGGGGATAGGGCAGCCCTTCGGGCAGCGTCGCGGCGGTGAGCGCGGTCACCCAGGCGAGCGCGGCGGCGGGCAGCGGCTCGCCGAACAGGGGCGCGCGGCTGTGGAGCAGTTCGACCGTGAGGCCGGCGAGCTGCTCCTCGGTGCGCGCGCGCCATTCGCCGAGGATCAGGTTGGCAGGCTGCAGCACCGGCCGCAACGCGCGCGATCGGCCCCCGCGGACATAGCCGGGCTGGACGCCGTCGCGCTCGGTCAATGCCCGCACGATCGCGCCATGTTCGCCATGGTTGCGAACGCTGAGCAGGAGGGCTTCGGCGCGAAGATGCATCGCCGCGATGTAGGACGCGCGCGACGGAAAGGGAAATGCGGGGGCGACGCGAGCGCCGCCCCAGCGGGGCCTCAGCCCATCGACGCGATGTCGATGACGAAGCGGTACTTCACGTCGCTCTTGAGCATGCGCTCGTACGCGGTGTTGATCTCCTCGGCGCGGATCATCTCGATGTCCGCGACGATCCCGTGCTCGGCGCAGAAGTCGAGCATCTCCTGCGTCTCGGCGATGCCACCGATCAGCGAGCCGGCGATCGCGCGCCGCTTGAAGATCAGTGCCGCGACGGTGGGCGAGGGGTGCGCATGCTCGGGCACGCCGACCAGCGTCAGCGTGCCGTCGCGCTTCAGCAGCGTGGTGAAGGCATCGAGGTTGTGGCTGGCGGCGACGGTGTCGAGGATGAAGTCGAAGCTGTTGGCGTGCGCCGCCATCGCCTCGGCATCGCGCGAGACCACGACTTCGTCCGCGCCCAGCGCATGCGCGTCGGCGCGCTTGCTCTCCGAGGTGGTGAAGGCGACGACATGGGCGCCCAGCGCGTGCGCCAGCTTCACGCCCATGTGACCGAGCCCGCCGATGCCGACGATGCCGACCTTCTTGCCCGGGCCGACCTGCCAGTGACGGAGGGGCGACCAGGTGGTGATGCCCGCGCAGAGCAGCGGGGCGACGGCGGCAAGATGCTCCTCGCCATGCCCGACCTTGAGCACGAACTTGTCGCTGACGACGATGCGTTGCGAATAGCCACCCAGCGTGTAGCCGGGGGCATCCGGAGTCGGGCCGTTATAGGTGCCGACGAAACCGTTCTCGCAATATTGCTCGAGTCCCTCGTCGCACGAGGCGCAATGCTGGCAGCTGTCGACCATGCAGCCGACGCCGACGACATCGCCCACGGCGAACTTCGAGACATGCCCGCCGACCGCGCTCACCCGGCCGACGATCTCGTGGCCCGGCACGCACGGGTAGAGCGTGCCGTCCCATTCGGAACGGACCTGGTGCAGGTCGGAATGGCAGACGCCGCAATAGAGGATGTCGATCTGCACGTCGTGATCGCCGGGCGCGCGGCGTTCGATGTCGATCGGTTCGAGCGGCTTGTCGGCGGCATAGGCGCCATAGGCTTTGGTGGCCATGGTTGGGGTCCCCTTGGAGATGTGAAGCGGCGGAGCCAGACGACTCCTCGCTCGAAAGATGAGCGCTCGCGACACCCACGATTAGACGCTGGTATCTGCATGCAGTGCTGAATAGGATTCAACAATGAATCGCCAGCAGCTCTCCGAACTTACCGCCTTCCTCGCCGTGGCCCGCCAGAAGAGCTTCACCCGCGCCGCCGCGCAGAGCGGGGTTACGCCCTCGGCACTCAGCCATGCGATGCGGGCGCTGGAAGAACGGCTGGGGGTGCGGCTGCTCCACCGAACCACGCGTAGCGTCAGCCTCACCGAGGCGGGCGAGCGGCTGTTCGCCACGCTCGCGCCGCGGCTCGACGAGATCGAGGCCGAACTGGCGGCGCTCACCGCGCTGCGTGACAAGCCGGCCGGGCTGGTGCGGATCAGCGCCGACGAGCATTCGCTGAAGACGCTGCTCTGGCCGCGGCTCGCCCCGATCCTGCGCGAATTCCCCGACATCCGGGTCGAGATCGATACCGACTATCGGCTGAAGGACATCGTCGCCGAGCGGTTCGATGCGGGGGTGCGCTTCGGCGACATCATCGCCAAGGACATGGTGGCAGTGCCGATCGGTCCCGAGGCGCGGATGCTGGCGGTAGCCTCGCCCACCTATTTCGATCGCGCGGGGCGACCGCAAATGGTCGAGGATCTGACCGCGCACGCCTGCATCAACCTGCGCCTGCCCACCTATGGCGGGCTTTACGCCTGGGAGTTCGAGGAAGACGGCCGCGAGCGCAAGGTGTGGGTAGATGGGGCCCTTACCTTCTCCTCGGTTTTCCCGATCCTCCGCGCGGCGCTCGACGGGTTCGGCATTGCCTGCCTGCCCGATGCGATGCTGGCGCCGCATCTGGCGAGCGGCGCGCTGGAGGCGGTGCTGACGCGCTTCTCCCCGCCCTTTGCCGGCTACCATCTCTATTACCCGAGCCGCCGCCAACCGACGCCGGCCTTCGCGCTGCTGGTCGAGCGGTTGCGCTGGCGGGGCTGAGGCGGCTGTGGCAGGGTGCCGACAAACACGCCCCAGCGTTCTCAGATACCTACAGGGAGAGATGTCGTGAAGATCCTGCCCAGCGCCCTTGCCGCGGCCGCTCTGCTGCTCGCCGCCGCCAGCCCCGCAGTGGCGCAGACCGCCGCCGACCCAACATCCTTTGCGGGCGCCAAGGACGTGCAAGCGCAGCTCAAGGCGATGCTGGCGGAGATGAAGCCGGGCCAAGGCTTCGCCTGGAAGCCGCTGGTGCGCGACGGCAGCAACATCGCCGCGATCGAGATCTGGAAGAAGCCGGGCAAGCCTGCCGTCCATCCCGACCAGGCCGAATATGCGATCGTGCTCGAAGGCGCCGGCACGCTGGTCTCCGGCGGCGCGATGCCGGACCGCGAGGTCCGCAACGCCACGCTGGTGGAGGGCAGCCGGATCGAGGGCGGCAGCACCCGCACGCTTGCGGCCGGCGACGTGATCCTGGTGCCGGCCGGGGTGCCGCACTGGTTCGGCATCACCGGCGAGCGGCTGGTGCTGCTGGGGATCAAGCTGCCCAAGGGGGAGTAAGTCCGTTTCGTCCCCGGACGGAGGGCAATCGCATATGGATTCTGGGGCAAACGGCATCACTAGAAACCTTTGTCATTCCCGCGAAGGCGGGAATCCATTGCCCTGAGCGCTCGGGGAAAGAACCGCGGCATCAGCGCCAATGGATCCCCGCCTCCGCGGGGGTGACGACGCATTTTAGCCCTATGCGATTACCCTGCCCGCCAGGGGAAGATACGCTATTTGCCGGTCTAGAAGCTTTTACCGCCCGAGCAGCCCTTCCAGCATCCGCGCCATGTTGACCGCGGTATAGGGCTTCTGCAGCACCGGCACGCCGGCATGCTCCTCGCCGAGCTGGAGCTGTTCGCCATATCCCGTGGCGAACGCATAGGGCACGCCGTCCGCGCGGAGCCGGTCGGCGATCGGCAGGCTGGTCTCCGCCCCGAGATTGACGTCGAGAATCGCAACGTCGAACTGCTCCATCGCGATCTCGTCCATCGCGCCGCCGATCGAGGCGGCCGTCGCCACCCGCTCCGCCCCGAGGCGCAGCAGGATGTCCTCTGCGTCCATCGCGATGATCAGGCTGTCCTCGACCAGCAGCACCGGCCCCCGCAGCATCGGCCGCAGCGGATCGCCGGACGGCGCGGCCACCGGCTCTTCCACGTCCCGGGCGTGCTTGGCTGCCGCCTCGCCGTCGAGCACCACATGCCGCGCCGGGATGCAGAACTCCGCCTCAAGGCCGGTCAGCGGGTAGCGGACCGTCGCCTTGCCGCCCAGGTCATAGGGCACCGAGCGCTGGATGATGGTGGTCCCGAAGCCCTGGCGCGTCGGCGGCTGCACCGCCGGGCCGCCGCGCTCACGCCACTCGACCCGGCAATCGCCCTCGGCATCGAGCCACCAGCGCACCGAAACGGTGCCGCTGTCGGACAGCGCGCCATATTTGGCCGAGTTGGTCATCAGCTCATGGAAGACCAGCGCGAGCGTCGAGAAGGCGGCCGGGCGCAGCAGCACCATCGGCCCGTCCTGCTCCAGCCGTCCCGAACGCCCGCCGAGATAGGCCGCGGCCTCGGTGCGCAGCAGCCGGCCGAGCGGTGCCGGCGCCCAATTGTCCTCGGTGATCTGGTCGTGCGCGCGGGCGAGTGCCTCGATCCGCCCTTCGAGCAGCCGGATATAGGCACTGGCATCCATGCCGGGCGCACGCGACTGGCGCACCAGCCCGCGGATCAGGCCCAGGATGTTGCGCACGCGGTGGTTGAGTTCGGCGATCAGCAGTTCCTGCCGTTCGGAGGCACGCTGGCGCTCCTCCTGCGCATCGTCGGACAGGCGCAACACCACTTCGATCAGCGAGGCGCGCAGCACCTCGGCGATGCGCAGTTCCACCTCGGTGAAGGGCAGCGAGCGGCCGCGTACCTCCTGGCTCCACAGCTCGAAGCTCTGCCGCGGCGTGAGGCGTGCGCCATGGGGGCCGAGTTCGACGGGCTTGTGCGGATCGCCGCCCCAGTTGACCGTGCGCACCAGTTCCTGGCGGAACAGCAGCACGTAATCGCGTGGGCTACGGCTGATCGGGATCGCCAGCAGCCCGGCCCCGACATCGGCATAGTCCGCCGCCTGCGGCAGCACCTCGGCAAGGTGATCGGTCGCGAACACGCGGCCCGCCGCCATCGCGTTCAGGCGGCGGGTGATCGAGGCGAAGGAGGAAGGCGGCGGGGTGATGCCGCTGAACGCCACCTTGCCGCCGATCCAGATCGCGATACCGTCGCACGGCACCACTTCGCGCAACATGCTGCCGAGCCATTCGGGATCGTCGAGCAGCCCGCCATCGCTGGCCACCGCCGCGAGCAGCCGGTCGCTGGTCGCGCGCGCCGCAGCCTCATAGGCCGAGAGCTCCTTGCGCTCGCGGCTCTCCAGCTTGAGCGCGAACATCTGGCCGAACAGCTCCGCCATCGAGCGCCGCTCGAAGCCCGGGCAGCGCGGGCCACCATAATGGTGGCAGGCGAACAGGCCCCATAGCTTGCCCTCGACGATGATCGAGATCGACAGCGAGGCCTTCACCCCCATGTTCTTCAGATATTCGATATGGATCGGTGAGACCGAGCGCAGCACCGACAGCGACAGGTCGAGCGGCGCACCGAATTCGTCGCGTCCCGGCACGATCGGCACCGGCTCGGCATGGACATCGGCGATGATCCGGAAGGGCGTGCGCAGATAGAGCTTGCGCGCCTGCTGCGGGATGTCGCTCGCCGGATAGCGCAGGTCCATGAAGCTGCCGATGCCGCTGCGCGCCGCCTCCGCCACCACCACGCCCGACCCGTCGCGCTCGAAGCGATAGACCATCACCCGGTCGAAGCCGGTCAGCGCCCGCACCTGGCGCGCGCCTTCCCGGAAGAAGTCGGCCAGCTTCTCCTTCTCGTCGAGCCGGCCCATCATCGCGCGCAGCGTGCTGGCGGTGTCGCCCGCCGAATCGGCGGTGCAGGGCTCGCCTTCGACGACGATCGTGTCGCCGATCATGTGGAGCGCGAGATCGTAGGTGCGGTCGCGCGTGCGCAGCGCCTTGATCCCGAAGATCCGCTCCAGCGCATCGTCGCCGCGCAGCAGCGTCAGTCGGTTGCGCAGGGCGTGGATCGCGTCGTCCTCGAGATAGTCGCTCGCATGGGTGCCGAGCATGTCCTCGGCCGGCAGGTCGAAGTGCGCGGCGACATTCGTGGAAGCGCGCTTGATCAGCCAGTCGCTCGAAAAGGCGATCAGGAAGCCGAAAGGCTGGATGGCCCCCAGCTGATGGATCGGCTCGCGATCACAGTTGGTCAGATCGACCTGAAAAACGCCATCGTCCACTTAACCAACCTTCGCCAGCCACTTCGTGCCGGCGGCCTCGAACCGCCCGAAGGTCTGGTTGGCGGCGGTTACGGCAGTCTCCAATGCTTCGGGGGCATATAGGAGCGCATCCAGTTTTTCCAACAATTCCGGCCACATATGCGGCGGCTGGTGGCTACCCAGATAGGCGCGCGGCCAGCTGTCCGGCACATTGCGCGCAAGGAAGCGCCCGCCCAGCCGTGAGCCTTCGAGCACGTAGAGCATGCCCGCCATCGCCGCTTGGGACGTTACGGCATCCTCGGCTTCATGCGCCGGCAGCGCGATGCCGAGCGCGTCCAGATCGACCTGGATCACGCCTGCGCGACGGCGCTGCGGCCAGTCCTGGGTGATCGCCTCCGCCCCGCCCTGGTCGAGCAATGCCTCTACCGGTAGCAGCGCTTCGGCATGCGCCGCGAGCAGCCCGGCATAGTCGTCGCGGCGGGCGAGATCGAAGCGACCGAACAGCGCGTCGACCCGTGCATGCGCGGCGCCCGTGGCCTCGCGCAATCGGCGATGGGCGGCGTTCATGCGGATAGCGATGTCAAGAAGGGAAGATCCACGGCAGGCAAAAACCGCCTGCCGCGGATCCGTTCCATTATGGCCGAAGCGGCCCCAACTTACGCCGCGCCGAAGACTCGCGCGAAGATCGTGTCGACGTGGCGATAGTGATAGCCGAGGTCGAACTTTTCCTCGATCACGTCCGGGCTCAGCGCCGCGGTGACTTCGGGATCGGCCTTGAGCAGTTCCATCAGCGACAGTTCGCCGTCGGATTCCCACACCTTCATCGCGTTGCGCTGGACGAGGCGATAGGCGTCCTCGCGGCTCACGCCCGCCTGGGTGAGGGCCAGCAGCACGCGCTGCGAGTGGACCAGCCCGCCCATGCGGTCGAGATTCTTCTGCATCCGCACCGGGTAGACGAGCAGCTTGTCGACCACGCCGGTGAGGCGGGCGAGCGCGAAGTCGAGCGTGATCGTCGCGTCCGGGCCGATATAGCGCTCGACCGAGGAGTGGCTGATGTCGCGCTCGTGCCACAGCGCGACATTCTCCAGCGCCGGGGTGACATAGCCGCGCACCATGCGGGCGAGGCCGGTCAGGTTCTCGGTCAGCACCGGGTTGCGCTTGTGCGGCATCGCCGAGCTGCCCTTCTGGCCCGGCGAGAAATATTCCTCGGCTTCCAGCACTTCGGTGCGCTGGAGGTGGCGGATTTCCACCGCGAGGCGCTCGATCGACGAGGCGATCACGCCCAGCGTGGCGAAGAACATCGCATGGCGGTCACGCGGGATCACCTGGGTCGACACCGGCTCGACCGACAGGCCGAGCTTGGCCGCGACATGTTCTTCCACACGGGGGTCGATGTTCGCGAAGGTGCCGACCGCGCCCGAGATCGCGCAAGTGGCGATGTCCGCGCGCGCGGCGAGCAGACGCGCCTTGTTGCGCTGGAACTCGGCGTGCGCTTCCGCCAGCTTGAGGCCGAAGGTGACCGGCTCGGCATGGATGCCGTGGCTGCGGCCGATCGTCGGCGTCATCTTGTACTCGCGGGCGCGACGCTCGAGCACTTCCAGCAGCGCGTCGATATCCGCCAGCAGCAGGTCGCTGGCGCGGGCGAGCTGCACTGCCAGGCAGGTGTCGAGCACGTCGGAGCTGGTCATGCCCTGGTGCATGAAGCGGGCTTCCTCGCCCACCTGCTCGGCCACCCAGGTGAGGAAGGCGATCACGTCATGCTTGGTCACCGCCTCGATCGCGTCGATCGCGGCGACGTCGATCGCCGGCTTGGTCGCCCACCAGTCCCACAGCGCCTTGGCGGCGCTCTGCGGCACCACGCCGAGGTCGGCGAGCGCCTGGGTGGCGTGCGCCTCGATCTCGAACCAGATGGCGAAGCGCGTCTCGGGCGACCAGATGTCGGTCATCGCGGCGCGGGCATAACGGGGGACCATGGCGTTCCTTCGTGTGCGGAAAATGGGGAGCCCGGCAGCCCGGGCGGGTCGCCGCCGCGCCTAGCAAGAACCGGCCGGAGCGGCAACCGAACCCGCGGCTCGGCCGTTGTTCACACCGCAAGGAGATTGCGCATGCTGACGCCCCTGTTGTTCGCCGCCGCCCTCCAGCTCACCGCGCCCGCGCCGCAGACGCCGGCGCAACCCGCACGCGCCGGCCAGTCCCCTGCCCCGGCCGCCGACCAGGCGATGCCGGGCACGAGGTCGGTGCCGTCGGATCAGCCGATGCAACGCTCGGAAACCCCCGGCGCCCCGCCCCCGGCAACCGAGGCGATGCAACCGACGCCGCGGCCTGATCCCGCCAAGCTGCCGGTCGCGGCGCAGTTCGCCCGCTTCGATGCCAATGGCGACGGCATGCTCGACAAGGCGGAATATGGCAGCTGGCTGGTCGCGCTGCGCACCGCCAAGGAAGCCGCGTTCAAGGCCGACACACCCGAGGCGATGGACTGGATCGACAGCAGCTTCACCGCCACCGATGCCGACCGGGACCAGAAGGTGAGCCGCGACGAGTGGATGGCGTTCCTGACCCCGAAAGCCGGGTGACATCCCCTTTGCGGCGATCCGCGCCGCCGCTATGATGGCAGGCATGGCGCAGCTGATCGATCGCTTCCAATCCTCCACTACGGGCTGGCTGAAGGGCTCGTTCGCCGGCTGGGGCACGCTGCTGCTGTGCCTGGTCGGCGTAGGCTTCGTGATCCTCGCGGTGCGCTGGATCGGCAACAAGTCGACGCTGTACGAGGTTACCGACGACCGGATGATCCTCTATCGCGGCATCGTCCGCAAATCGATCGACGAGGTCGAGCTCTATCGGGTCAAGGACGTGCGGCTCGACTATTCCATCGTCAACCAGATCTCGGGCATCGGCACGCTCACCATCACCTCGTCCGACGAGACGACGCGCGGCGGCCCGCTGGTGATCCGCGACGTCGAATATGCCAAGGAACGCCGCGAGAAGCTGCGCGAACTGGTCAGCAACGCGCGGCGCCTGCGCGGCGTGCGCGAGTTCGACATGGTGCAGGAGGACGTGCGGGACTGACGCCCGCCGCCTTTTTTTTTTGCGGCGGCATGTCACACGCCGGCACGCTCGCTCGTCAGGTCCGCGAACCCCGCAAGACAAGGACCTGCGACGATGACCGAACGCACCAACCCCCATGCCGCCGCGCCCGAGCTCATGAAGGCGTGGCTCGATTTCTCCGTCCATGTGGCGAAGAGCGGGCTGGAACCCTCGCTACTCGAACTGGTGAAGCTGCGCGCCTCGCAGATCAACGCCTGCGCCAACTGCCTCAACATGCACAGCTACGAAGCGCGCTGGGCAGGCGAGACCGAGCAGCGCGTCGCGCTGCTGGCGGCATGGGAGGAAGCCCCCTGCTACACGCCCCGCGAGCGGGCCGCGCTCGCCTGGGTCGACCATCTCACCCTGGTGGCGGACAAGCGCGCGCCGCAGCCGGTATATGACACGCTCGCGGCCCATTTCAGCGCGGAGGAACAGGTGCAGTTGTCGCTGGCGATCAGCGTGATCAATGGCTGGAACCGCATCGCGATCGGCTTCAACCTGTTCATGCCGGAGCTCGGCTGGAAGGCATGAGCGACGCCGCCGCCTTCGATCCGCTGCGGCCGGTGCTGGTGCGCCTCGCCTACCGCATGCTCGGCTCGCTCGCCGATGCCGAGGATGTGGTGCAGGAGGCATGGCTGCGCTGGAGCGCCGAGGATCGCGCCGCGGTGCGGGTGCCCGAGGCGTTCCTGCGCCGCATCGTCACGCGCCTGTGCCTCGACCAGCTCAAATCGGCGCGGGTGCGGCGGGAGACCTATGTCGGCCCGTGGCTGCCCGACCCGGTGGTCGAGCCGGAACTGGCCGAGGACGTCACCTTGCCGCTGTTGCTGGCGCTCGAGCGGCTCTCCCCGCTCGAGCGCGCCGCCTTCCTGCTCCACGACGTGTTCGACGAGAGTTTCGAGACGGTCGCGGAGAGCCTGGGCCGGGAACCCGCCGCCTGCCGCCAGCTCGCCGCGCGGGCCCGCGACCATCTCCGCGCCGAGCGGCCGCGCTTCCCGGTGGAGCGCGGCCACGGCATGGCGATTGCCGAGGCATTCTTCGCCGCTTCGCGGGGCGGCGACGTCGCCCGGCTGGGCGCGATGCTCGCGGCAGACGCCAGCCTGCATTCCGATGGCGGCGGCAAGCGACCCGCGGCCGGCCGGGTGATGCGCGGCGCCAGCGAAGTCACCCGCAGCTTCGCCGCCATCGCGCGGCTGATGCGGGGACAAACGGGCACGCTGCTCCGCTATGCCTATGTCAACGGCCTGCCCGGCTTCGTCACCCGCGAGCCGGACGGGCTGCTGCAGACGACCGCGCTGCTGATCGACGGCGGCAAGATCCGCGCGATCTATGTGATGCGCAACCCGGACAAGCTGCGCCATCTCGAGACCGCGCTGCACTGAGGTCGCGCTCAGCCCAGGTCCGGCGCGATCTCCACCGCCAGCCCGTCGAGCGCGGCGCTGAACGGAAGCTGGCACGACAGCCGCGAGCCGGGGCGCCGCTGCTCGGCGCTGTCGAGCAGCGCGTCCTCGTCGTCGCTCAGGGGCGGCAGGCGATCGGCGAAGGCGGGATCGACATAGACGTGGCAGGTAGCACACGAGCAGCAGCCGCCGCAGAACGCCGGCAGCGATTCGAAACCGGCGTCACGGAGTATCTCCATCACGCTCAGCCCTTCCTGCGCCTCGACGACGGTCTGGGCGCCGGCGGGCGGGGTCACCAACAATTTCAGCATGTCTTCACCGTGAACAAAGGGGAGCGAGAGGCGCCAGAGCACCTCCCGCGAAGGAATGAAGGGACGCGGCGCGGCGCCGCCGGTCAGTAATGGATGCGGAAGTCGATCCCGACGCGCCGCGGCGTCAGCACCGATCGGGCATAGTAGCGCTCGACCACGCCGGTGCGCGCCTGATTGTACGAGCTGATGTCGTTGCTGATCGCGGTATAGGCGTATTTGTTGAAGATGTTGTCCGCAAACAACCCGACCTCGAACATCTTGCCGCGAAAGGTGACCGAGGCGCGGTGCGTCATGTAATCGGGGATCACCTCGCCATTGCCGCGCAGGCCGACCCGCGAATAGATGTCGCCCATATAGGTTGTCGCCCAGGTCGCCTCGATCTCGCCGCCCTGCGGCAGCGGGTAGGTGTAGGCGACCTGCGCGCTGCCCGAATGCTTGGCCGAGCCCGGCAGCCGGTCGCCGTCCTTCGCATCATAGCGGACGCCCTGGCTGACGACGAGATTGGCGACATCCTCGGTCAGGTGTGCGTCGGTATAGGAATAGGTGGCCTGCAGGTTCACCCGCGGCACGACCTTGAACGAACCGGTGAACTCGACACCCTTCGATTCGGCCGCGCCCGCATTGGTGGTGATGCCCACCGCACCGTTCACGGTCTGGCTGGGCACCTGCACGTCGCTCCACTTCACCCGGAACACATCGAGGGTGAACTGCAACCGCTTCTCCAGCAGCGAGCCACGCACGCCGACTTCGATGTTGCGCGTCTTGTCGGGCCCGTAGACCAGCTCGTTCGGCAGCGCGCAGACATTCTGCCCCGGCGGCAGCGGCACCACGCAGGGCGCAACGCGGTTGACCCCGCCGATGCGGTAGCCGGTGCTGTAGGTGGCATAGGCCATCAGCTCGGGACTGAACTTGTACGAGGTGTTCGCCTTCCATACGAAGCCGTCGTCGCCGGTGCTGCCGGAGCGCACGCGGCTCGGCGCAAACTGGATCAACGGATAGGGCGTGCGGGTCAGCCCGCCGCCGAACAGCGGCGTGTCCGTGCCGCCGGTCGCGGTGGCGTCATATTTGAAGTAGCGCAGGCCGCCGGTCACCTGCCAGGCGGAGGTGAAATGGACCGACGCCTCGCCATAGACTGCCTTTTCCACCGTCTTGGTGTTGACGAAGGAGATATATTCGAGGTCGTCGGGCCGGTTGATGCCCGCAAAGGCGGCGAAACCCGGCGTGTATTCCTGGCGGTCGCTGGAATATTTCAGCCGGTTGTAGAAGCCCCCGATCACCCAGTTGACTGGTCCGCCATGCGAGGAGACGAGACGCACCTCCTGGTTGAACTGCTTGTACTTGCGATGGTTGTTGGCGAACGAGGAAAAGGCCGGGAACGCCTCATAGCCATAGTTCAGGTCGAGCAGCAGATCGGTATTGTCGTCGACATTCACGATCTTCTGTTCGGTATAGGCGGTGGTGCTGACCAGCTGGGCGATGTTGAACAGGTTGATGTTGAACTCGGCCGAATAGAGATCGGCATTGCGGCTATACGGCTCGAGATAGCGCCACGGCCCCTCATATTCGCCGGTGCCGAACACGCCCGCGCCATTGGCCTGACGGCCGTTGGTCTTGGTGTTCTGGTGGGCATAGGTGAGGAACAGCTTCAGGTTCGGATTGTATTCGAGCAGCAGCGTGTTGCGGGTGGTGAAGGTGTGCTCGAAATTGACGTCGTCGGCGCGCTTGAAGTTCGCCGCATAGTCCTTGAGCGTGCCGAGCGAGCCCTGCGCCGCCGTCGTCCCGCGCACCGGCTGGGGATCGGAGATGCCCGGCTTTTGCAGCAGGTAGTTGTAATCGATGAAACCCGCATTGTCGTAATAGCCGACCACCGATCGCAGCGCGACGTGATCGCTCACGATCGGCACGTTGACGGTCACGTCACCGATCCGGCCGAAGTCGCTGCTGTGCGACTGGGCATAGCCGCGGCCGTGGAGATCCACCGAGAAGCGGCTGGTATCCGGCCGGTTGGGGATGTAGCGGATCGCGCCCGCCAGCGTGCCGAGGCCGTAGAGCGTGCCCTGCGGCCCGAGCAGCGTCTCGACCCGCGCGATGTCGAGCAGCTTGAAGTCGAGATAAAGCGGTACCTCGCCCAGATAGACGCCGACCGCGTTGTTGTCGTTCGAACCGGTGACGCTGGTATCCCCGGATTCGATGCCGCGCAGGACGATGTTTCCGGTGCTCGCCGGCCCGGTATCGACGATCGTCAGGCCGGGCGTGAAGGCGGCGAGGCCGCGAACATCGTCGATCCGCTGCCGGGTGAGCGTCTCCTCCGAAACGGCGCTGATATTGATCGGCGCATCCTGCAGCGTCACGCTGCGCCGGCTGCCGGTGACGACGATTTCGTTGCCGCCCCCGGCCTGGTCCTGCGCCTGGAGCGTGGCGGTGCCGGCGCCGTCGGTCTGCGCCGCCGCGCGGGTCGCACCCAGGCTTGCAAGAATGGTTGCACCCAACAACGCCGCGCGGGAAATCGATCGTGCCACCCTGACCCCCTTGTCTTTGTCTGATCCCTGGCCGCCGACTTTTGCGGCGGGCTATGCCATGCAGACTTTGGGCAAATGGAATGCTCCGCTATGGGGCGTTTGACGTACCGCACCGCAGCATTCCCGAACGGGGACGCGCGCAAAAACGCCGCGCACCTTGGGCAAGGCACGCGGCGTCGGGAGCAGCTCGGAAGACTATTGCGATGCGGCTGTCGATGCGGGCCCCAGGCTCCACCAGGACAGGGTTTGGACGTCATGGGCGCTGGTCCACAGGCCCGTGCCGGTAAAGCGGAGCGCACCGCTGCCGCTCGGCTTGCCCAGCCGTCCGCGGATGGCGAGCGACACGGGGTCGATGGTGACGAAGGTCTGGTCGGCGGTGGTGCGCAGCCACACCGCACCGCCGCCGGTGTCGATGTCGCCATAGAGCAGATCGGCGCCCACCTTCACCCGCCCGGAGACCTGCACCGTCGCGGGATCGATCCGCGCGAGCGTGCCGTCGCCCTGCTCCTGCACCCACACCGCGCCCTCGCCCGCCGCGAGGAAGCCGGGCTGCTTGCCGAGCGTGGTCCGCCCGGTCACCTGGTTGGTCGCCGGGTCGATCCGCTGGAGCGACTGCTCGCCGCTGCTGACCGCCCACAATGCCCCCAAGCCGAAGGCGAGATAGTGCGTGCCGGGGTCGACTGCGACCGACGCGACCACCCGATTGTCGGCCGGATCGACCCGAGCGATCTTCCCGGCATTGTCGCTCGCCACCCATACCGAGCCGGCACCGGCGACGACGTTCAGTTCGCCGAGCGGATTGGCGATACCGGTCGGAATCGCCGCCACCAGCTTGGCGGTCGCGAGGTCGATGCGGTTGAGCGTCCCCTCCTTGCAGTCGGCAACCCACAGCGACCCGGCGGCGATCGCCATAGCGCCGCACGGATGGGTCATCACCACTTCGGCCAGCTTGCCGCCGCGCGACCAGCGCTCGACGCGCCCCTTGTTGGTTGCCCAGACGCTGTCGCCGTCCACCGCGAGGAAATCGGCAAAGCCAGGGACCGAGAGCACCTGTTCCTCGTGCGGTTGCGGATCGGCAGGCGCGGGCGCGGCGGCGAGCAGCATGGCGAGCATCGGCATCCAGGCCATGGCTCAGCCCGCCGCGACGTCAGTGGTGGCCGCCGGGCGCGCCTTCAGCCGGGTGAGGATCGGCTGGAACGGGAACAGCCATTGCTCCCGGATCGACAGCCGCCGCCGCGCGTCCTGGCCGACGACCGACGCCTCGCCCTCCTTGTAGGTGCCGAAGATGCGGTCGAGCAGGATCAGCGAGTTGCCATAGTTGCAGCGCGTGTCTTCGTACGGCACCGAGTGGTGCAGGCTATGGTGGCGGATCGTGGTGAACACGAAGCTGTACCAGATCGGCGGATCGGACCGCACATTGGCATGCGCGAAGCCGGAGACGACGCCCATCACGCTGACCGCGCAGAAGATCGCCGTCAGGGATACGTCGAACAGCGCGACGACGCTGAGGCTGATCAGGAACAGCTCGATCGGGTTGCCGACATAGCCCTTGGCGGCGTTTAGCTGGGTGAGGTGGTGGTGCGGCGCATGCGTCAGCCAGAACGGCGCCGAATTGTGCATCAGCCGGTGCATCCAATATTGGCCGAACTCGATCAGGAAGATCACCAGCGCGACCTGCGCCAGGAAGGGCCAGTGCATCAGCCACGGCGTGGCGATCCCCAGCGACTGCTTGAGCGCGAGCAGCGGCGTGTCCGCCAGCGTGCGCGAAACCCAGGAAATCGCCGTCGCGCCGAGCACGACATAGAACAGATCGGTCCAGAACTCGCGCCAGTTCATCCGCCAGCCGGCATGCCGCTCGAACACGAATTCGAGGCCCTGGATGTACAAGGTGATCAGCGACGACACGATCACGATCGTCCAGGGATTGGCCAGCACGGCGGCGGGCGCGAGGGCCCAGAAGCAGACGACGGCCACCACGGTCATCGGCGGAATGAGGTTCACGAGCGCTTTGGTCATGCGTCTTTCGTCCCGGTCGGTCGCGGGCGAGGCGATGCCTCCCCTTTCTGACCGGGAGCCTAGCCATGCAAACGATGCGCGCGCAGGTGGCCGAATGACGTAGCGGCCCCTAAAGCATTACGGCCGCGCGCGTCTTTTCAGGACGCACGCGACCGCAAGACGCCGTCTAAGGGCGCGGGCTCAGCGCAGCGACGCGACCTGCACGCCGCGACCCTTGTTCGCCTGAGCGACGCGCGCCTCGATCTGGCTGCGGACCTGCTCGGCGACGTCGGCGCGGCAGGCGCGCGCGCGGGCTTCGAGATCGGGGTGGATGGTGGCGAGGCTCTCGCCGCACACGGTACGCGCCGCCTGATCGATGCGGGTGGCGAGGCGCTGCTGGCCGTCGGCGGTTGCGAGATCGAGCCCGGCGAGCGTCAGGGTCGCCGAAGCCTTGCCGAAGCCGGTGTCGGTCGTGCCGGCGAAAGCGGCGGTGCTGATCGAAAGGGCGGCGGCGGCCGCGACGAGCATCTTCATGGCAATCTCCTGCAACCAAGGTTCGCCTCAGCCGGGCGGTCGAGGCGCACCTAGTCGGAAGACCGGGAAATTGCAATACAGAAGCAGAGCAAACGACAAATACCTTCAGCAGCACCAAGGCGTCCGAAGTTTTGCAACGCAGCAATACGGTATTACGCAGCAAGCTCCAAAATAATACTCGTCAGCAGGACTCCCCTGTTATTACGAATTACCGCGCCCGTACCACCAGCGCGGCAAGTTCGGTGTTGTACCCCAGCAGGCCGACCGGCAGCCGAACCGGCTCGCGTTGCTCTACCCGGCCGGCGGAATCGACCACTGCAACCGAGAGCGTGCGCGCGAATGGCGACGCCAAACTTTTTACGTTCGCGAGCGAAATCCGGGCTTTCCAGTTTCGCCCGCCACTCGCCGGCACAACGCGATCGTTGATCGTGATCGTCGCGTCAGCAGCACTGCGCGCGCCGCGAACGAGCAGGCATTCCTCGGCACCGCAGCGCACCAGTTTGGCCGTCGGGCGGGCCGCTGCATGCGCGGCGGGGGCGATCAGAAGCGAGGCAGTGAGGACAAAACGAGCGAAACTTGCCATGGGGACGAGGCTGCCGGAGCGCGCCGCGGCGCACCATGCGCCGTTTGACGTACCCCGTGGTCAGTCGATGGCGATCCCGCGCTCGGCGAAATAGGTGGCGACGGGCGCCATCGCGGCTTCGTGCCGACGCCAGCGGGCGACCGAGTCGCGGTAGATCGGGCGGCGGACCTGGGCGGCGCTGGGGGTGGACACCGCCCCGCCCTGCGCATGGAAGTCGAGGCAGCGGTCTGACCAGGCGAGCCCGCAATGGGCTAGCAGGCGGCGGGTCGCGCCTTCCTGATCGGCGACGATGTCCTCGTAGCGAAGCTCCAGGATGCGGCCGGGCAACGCCGTGCGCCAGAGCGCCATCAGCCGCTCGAACCCGGCGACGTACTCGGCGATGTCGAGCAGGTCGTAGCTATAGTCGTAATAGCGCGAGCTGATCGCGAACAGATTGCGGAAATTGGCGAGCACCGTGTCCATCGGGTTGCGGCGCAGGCAGACGATCGCGGCGTTCGGCAGCGCGCGGGCGGCGATGCCGGCATAGTGGAAATTGCCGGGGAATTTGTCGACGAAGCGCCGCCCGGGCATCCGCCGGTGGTGCGCCGCACGCGCCAGATAGTCGCGGCCGATCGCGCCGAGATCGGCGGTCGCCGCGGCATGCAGCGTTTCGGGATCGAGTACCGTGCGGCTGCGCGTGCCCGACGCGGCCTTTACCGCCAGCGGCAACGCCTGGAGTTCGCCGACGCTCTCGATCGCCGGATGCGCGGCAAGGATGCGGTCGACCAAGGTGGTGCCCGTGCGCGGCATGCCGATGATCAGGATGGGTGCCTCGGCGGGTGCATCCGTCACAGGCGCGGCGGCGAAGGCCGGCCAGCTTCCCGCCACGGCATCGACGATCGCCGCGTCACGCGCCGGATCATAGCCGAGCGCGGCGCGATGCTCGGCGTTCACCTCCAGCAGGCAGGCCAGCGCCGCTTCGCCCTGCCCGATATCCTCCAGCTCCTTGGCGAGTGCGTAGCCGGTGAGCAGCCGGTCCGCCCCCCGCGCGCGTTGCTTCGCCGCCTCTAGCCGAGCGACATGGTTACGCTCGGGCCCCTGCTTGCGCAGCCCGGCGAGCAGATGGTGCGCGCGGGCATCGTCGGGGCTGCGCGCGAGCAAGGTCTCCAGCACCGCCTCGGCGTCGTCCACCCGACCGAGAAAGCTGAGCGTCGCCGCGTGATTGTAAAGGAACTGGTCGTTCTCGGGCCCCAGCGCCACCGCCACCTCAAAATGCGGCAGCGCTGCTTCGTGGTCGCCGAGCCGCGCATAGACGCAGCCGATCGTGTCGCGCGACAGCGCATCGGCGGGCGGGTCCGCCTCCGCCGCGGCGAGCTGGGCGGCCGCATCGCCGTCGCGCCGCACCAGCGTGTAGAGCCGGGCGAGCTGCGCGCGATATTCGCCGCGCGGCGCCTCCGCCACCGCCGCCTCGACCTGCCGGATGGCCTCGCCGATCCGGCCCCGCTCCGCCGCGATCACGCCCAGCAGGAAAGCGCCCTCGGCGGAAGGCAGCGCCGCCGAGGCCAGCCGCGCCGCCGTATCGAAATCCCCCCGCTCCAGCGCCACCCGCGCCGCCGCCGCGCTCATCCGGCGAGCGTCGCCACGGCGATGGCTGTCGCCGAAGCGCGGTTCTCGACGCCCATCTTCTGGAAGATCTGCTCGAGATGCTTGTTCACGGTGCGGGGGCTGATCTCCAGAATCTCGCTGATCTCGCGGTTCTGCTTGCCGCGACTGAGCCACACCAGCACCTCCGCTTCGCGCGAGGTGAGACCATGGCGCTCGGCGAGGATGCGTTCGGCATCGCCCTCGCGCTTCTCGATCAACCGGAACAGCCATTCGCGCGCGCTGGTCTGGCGGAGGAAGCTGCACTGGAGCGCGCTGTCGCCGATTTGCAGCGTTGCCTGTGCCCCGCCCGGCACGCCCGGCTCCTGCAGCCGCCGCACGATCGCGGCGAGTTCGTCGGGAAGGTGCAGCGCGCGCGGCGACCATGCGGGGAACAGCCGCTCGATCGTCTCGGCGGCGAGCGGAGTCAGCCAGCTGGTCTGCCCCTCGCCATCCACCGCGAAGGAGGGGCGCCCGGCAGTGTCCAGCGCCAACTGGCTGCTCTGCGCGATCCGCGCATTGGCGAGGTGCACCGAAACGCGCGCCAGCAGCTCGTCGACCACGATCGGCTTGTGGACATAGTCCACCGCACCGGCATCGAGCCCGCGCACGACATGCTCGCTCTCTGTCAGCCCGGTCATGAAGATCACAGGCACATGGCGGAAGCGGCCGTCCTGCTTGATCCGCCGCGTGGTGCTGAACCCGTCGAGCCCCGGCATCACCGCGTCCATCAGGATCAGATCGGGCGTGCCATGCTCGAGCAGTTCCAGCGCCGCGAGGCCGTCGACCGCGATCAGCACGGTCATCCCGGCCTGCTCCAGCGTCGCGGTGAGGAAGCGGAGCGATTCGGGGGTGTCGTCCACCACCAGGATCGTGGCGCCGGGATCAGCGGACATCATCGAGCGTCCTTGCCAGCCCGCGCAGGTCGAACGCCTCCAGCTGCGGCCGCAGCCGTGCGACGAGATCGGCGCTTTCGGGAACGTTCCTCTCCAGGGTCACGAGGGTGGTTTCGATGCCACGGACATGCCCGATCTTCGTAAAGCGCCGCAGCTCAACAAGATAGGGGACCGCTGCATCCGGCAGCGGCAGCGGCAGCGGCGGACGCAGGGATGCCGGCTTGGCTTCCGCAGCCTCGACGATCCAGTCGAGCCCGAGCTGGCGCGCGATCATGTCGAGCAGCGCATCGAGATCGACCGGCTTGGTGAGGAAGGCATCGTGCGCGCGGCGACCGTCGCGGCCGGCATGGAATTCATGCGCATTGGCGGAGACCATCACGATGCGCAGCCCCGCACCGAACCGCGCACGCAGCTGCTCGGCGATGTCCCAGCCGCTGGTGCCCGGCATCTGGATGTCGAGCAGCACGAGATCGGGCGAACAATGCTCGGCGAGCGCGAGCCCGGCGGTGCCGCCGCTCGCCTCGAAGACGGAGAAGCCGAGCGGGCGCAGCAGATGGTTGACCACGGTGATCTGCGCCGGGCTGTCGTCGATCACCAGGATCGTTCTGCGCGGCCCCTGATAGCCGGTGACGCGGCGATAGGCGGCCGCCCCCGCCGGTGCCTCGATCGGCTCGGGGAGCAGCAGGCGGAGCAGGAAGCGGCTGCCCTTGCCGAGTTCGCTGGCGACCGTCACCTCGCCGCCGAGGATGCGCGCCAGCACGCGGGTGATGGCCAGGCCTAGCCCAATGCCCGGCTGCAACACGGTATCGGGTTCGCGGCCGCGCTCGAAGGGCTCGAAGATGCGCTCCAGATCCTCGGGTGGAATGCCGGGACCGGTATCGCGAACTTCGATCGCGGCGCTCTGGCTGCGGTAGCGCACGGTGAGCGTCGCGCCGCCCGTGTCGGTATATTTGATCGCGTTGGACAGCAGGTTGATCAGGATCTGCCGCAGCCTTTTCTCGTCCGTCCGGACATAAGCTGGCAGCCGCCCCTCGACGACATAGTCGAGCGACAATCCCTTGGCGGCCGCCTGGACGCGGAACATCTCCACCACCTGGTCGAGCAATGCGGGCAGCCGCACCAGTTCCTGCCGAACCTGGAGCACGCCGCTTTCGACGCGCGAAATATCGAGCAGGCCCTCGACGAGGTTGGTAAGATGCTCGGCCGAGCGACGGATCACCCCGCCCGCTTCCTGCGGCGGGATCGAGTCGCCGCGTTCGAGCAATTGGGCATAGCCATAGATGGCGTTGAGCGGTGAGCGGATCTCGTGGCTGACCGCGACGAGGTAGCGCGTCTTGGCGGCGTTGGCGGCTTCAGCGGTTTCCTTGGCCTTGGCGAGCGCCGCCTCGGTTTCCTGGTGCGCGGCGATCTCGGCATGGAGCCGTTCGGTCTGCGCCTGATTCGCGTCTTCGGCGGCGCGATGGCGGTCGCGCGCCTTCAGGAACAGCCGGGCAAAGGTCGCGGCAACGGCCAGCACGAGCCCCAGGCAGATCGTCCCGAGAATGCGCGCCATTGCCATGGGATTAGCCGCCTCGCCTTGAGAGTGCGACGGTATCCATCTGCGCTCCCCTCCCGCTTGCGGGAGGGGTCGGGGGAGGGGCAGAGACGGCACGGCGCTTCTTACACGTCATTCCCTCCCCCAGCCCCTCCCGCAAGCGGGAGGGGAGCGAGAGAGAAAGGCACGACGACCGCCCCCGAAACCGGGGTTGACCAGTGCCTGAATGACGCATTGCAGCATCACGATTTGGGGTGACACATGCCATGCGACATGCCTATAAGTCGTATTACTGGATTGAGCAAACGTAATATCGGATGCGACCGTCCGGCGGCTGAAATTCGCGCTTTCTCGCGCTGCGAAGATGGGGGTCGATCATGACAAAATGGGGTTCCAAGGCGCGGATCGCGATCGCGGCGGTAGCGATGCTGGCGACGGCGTCGTGCGGCGGTAGCGGCACTGCACCCAAGGCGCGGACAGAGTTCAACATCGGCTGGTCGATCTATGCGGGCTGGATGCCCTGGCCCTATGCCGAACAGGCCGGCATCGTGAAGAAATGGGCCGACAAATATGGGCTCAAGATCCACTTCACCCAGGTCAATGATTACGTCGAGTCGGTGAACCAGTTCAACGCGGGCAAGCTGGACGGCGTCACCGTCACCAACATGGACGCGCTCACCATCCCCGCCGCGGGCGGCAAGGATACCAGCGCAATTATCCTCGGCGATTACTCCAACGGCAATGACGGCATCGTCCTCAAGAACGCCAAGAGTCTGGCCGACATCAAGGGCCGCACGGTCTATCTGGTCGAGCTGTCGGTCTCGCATTATCTGCTCGCGCGCGGGCTCTCCACGGTGGGCCTCCAGCTCTCCGACGTGAAGACGGTCAACACCTCGGACGCAGACATCGTGGGTGCCTTCGCCAATCCGGCTGCCACTGCCGTCGTCACCTGGAACCCGCAGCTGACCGAAGTGGCCAAGCTGCCCGGCGCGACCAAGGTGTTCGATTCGAGCCAGGTGCCCGCCGAGATCCTCGACCTGCTCGCCGTCGACACCGCGACGCTCAAGGCCAACCCGAACCTCGGCAAAGCGCTGGCGGGCATCTGGTACGAGACGATCCAGCTGATGCAGAAGAAGGACGCCGCCGGCGCCGCCGCCCGCGCGGCGATGGCCAAGCTCGCCGGGGCCACCCCGCAGGCGTTCGACGCGCAGCTTACCACCACGCACCTCTACGGCACCCCGCAGGATGCGGTCGCGGCGGTGAAGTCCCCGGCGATCGGCGCGACCATGGTGAAGGTGCGCGATTTCAGCTTCTCCAAGGGGCTGTTCGGCCAGGGCGCCAAGTCGGCCGACGCGATCGGCATTTCGGTGCCGGGCAAGACGATCGGCGACGCCAACAACGTCAAGCTGCGCTTCGACCCGACCTATATGGAGCTGGCCGCGGCCGGCAAGCTCTGAGGCCGGCTCGCATATGCGCTGGGTGAACATCCGACCCCGCCGCCGCACCGGCTGGCTGCTGGGAAGCCTGCCGCTGCTGCTGGTGGCGCTCGTCTACCTCTTCGCCTCGGCAGCGCGGCATGCCGAGAATCCCTCGGACAAGCTGCTGCCGACGCCCGGTACCATGGTCGAGGCGATGCACGGCCTGCTCGCCCAGGCCGATCCCTTGAGCGGCCGGCTGATCTTCTGGGCGGACACGGTGGCGAGCCTCGAGCGGCTGGGGCTGGCACTCGGCATTTGCGCGCTTTCGGCGCTGCTGGTCGGCATGGTGCTGGGCGTGCTCCCCGCCGCCCGCGCCACCTTCGGGGCGCTGGTCACCACGATCGCGGTGATCCCGCCGATCGCGCTGCTGCCGATCCTCTTCATCGTCTTCGGGCTGGGCGACACCGCCAAGGTCGCGCTGATCGTGATCGGCGTCACCCCCTTCCTGATCCGCGACCTGGCCGACCACATCACCGCCATCCCGCAGGAACAGCTGATCAAGGCGCAGACGCTGGGCGCGAGCAGCTGGCAACTCGCGCTGCGCGTCGCGCTGCCGCAGGCGCTGCCCCGGCTGATCGCCGGCATCCGCCTCTCGCTCGGGCCCGCCTGGGTCTACCTGATCTCGGCCGAGGCGATCGCGTCGGACATCGGCCTCGGCTACCGGATCTTCCTCGTCCGCCGCTACCTCTCGATGGACATCATCATCCCCTATGTCGCCTGGATCTCGATCCTCGCCATCCTGATGGACGTGGCACTGGCCCAGTTGAGCAAGCGCGCCTTTGCCTGGGCGCATGGAGCCGGCCGATGAGCGCGCTCCTGTCCTTCCAGAATGTCTGGCTCGAATATGGCGACAAGGTCGTGCTGGAGCGCGTCGAGCTAGACATCGCCGAGCGCAGCTTCGTCTCGATCATCGGGCCCTCGGGGGCGGGCAAGAGCAGCTTCCTGCGGCTGGCGCTTGGCCAGGAGCGGCCGACGCGCGGCAAGATCCTGCTCGACGGCACGCCGCTCCCCGGCGAATGCGGGCCCGATCGCGGCGTGGTGTTCCAGCGCTATTCGGTGTTTCCGCACCTGACCGCGCTTCGGAACGTGATGTTCGAGCGCGAGTGTGTCGGCGCCCCGCTCACCGCCCGACTGTTCGGCGCCACCCGCCGCCGCGCCCGCGACGAGGCCGCCGCGATGCTCGCCGAGGTCGGGCTGGGCGACGCGCTCGACCTCTACCCCGCCCAGCTTTCGGGCGGCATGCAGCAGCGGCTCGCGATCGCCCAGGCGCTGATCGCCCGGCCGCGCGTGCTGCTGCTCGACGAGCCGTTCGGCGCGCTCGATCCCGGCATCCGCCAGGACATGCACCGGCTGATCCTCAAGCTGTGGGAGGAGCACGCACTCACCGTGCTGATGGTCACCCACGACATCTCCGAGGCGTTCAACCTCGGCACCCGGGTGCTCACCTTCGACAAGCGCCGCGTCGATCCGCACGCCCCGCACCGCTTCGGCGCGACCGCCGTCTACGACCTCCACCTCACCCGCAAGCGGCGCGAGGCGATCGTCGAGGCGCAGCAGGAAGTATTACGATTGACAGAATCAGTAATAACAGGGAAAGAGGAATCACTGTGAAGGAACCGTCCTCCTCCCTCGCCCGGCTCAGCATGAGCCTGCCCGCCGAACTCTTCCGCCAGCTCGATGAAATGGTGGAGGACCGCGGGCTTCCCTCGCGCTCGCAGCTGATCGCCGAGCTGATCCGCGACGAACTCGCCGAGCAGAGCGCCGCCTCGCGCCCCGAGGAGATGCTCGCGGGCACGATCACGCTGGTCTACCGCGCCGATCTCGGCCGGGTGCGCCACCAGCTGGCGCAGACGCAGAGCGAGTATCTGAAGGAGGTCATCTCCTCGCAGCACGTGTTTCTGGAGGACGACCAGTCGCTCGAGGTGCTGCTGGTGCAGGGGCCCGCGCGGCGCCTGCGCGACCTGTGCGATGCGCTGCGCAAGGTGCGCGGCGTGCAGCAATTGCGCCTCTTCACCACCACCGCGCTGCTGCCCCCGCTCCACGAGCAGGACGAGTCCGCAGCCCCTACCGGGAGCAAGGCGGCATGAGCATTCTCGCCGACCCCAATGCCGCGCGCGACCATGCGCGCGCGATGGCCGGCACCGTCGTCGAGGCGATGCCGATCCTGCCGCCACGCGCGGACGACCTGCCAGCAGGCGTCTCGGCCGACGATCTCGTCTGGGAAGAGACGATCGCCGCGGGCGGCTATGCCAGCCGCGTGCTGGCGCGCGGCACCCGGCTGCGGCTGACCGACCTGCAGGGCGATGCGTGTGTGTCGCTCCAGCTGTTCAACGCCGCGATGCCGACCGAGCGGCTCAACGTCGCCGACACGGTGAAGGTGCAGTGGAACGCCTATCTCGGTGCGGGAAGCCTGTTCCTCTCGGACATGGGCCGGGTGCTCGCCAGCATCGAGCAGGACGGCGCGGGCACGCACGACGCCTTCTGCGGCGCCTCCAACGCCGCGTCGAACGAACGCCGCTATGGCGACGGCAGCAATTCCGGGCCGTATCCGAACGCCCGCGACCGGCTGCTGCTTGGCGCCGCCAAGCACGGCCTCACCCGCCGCGACGTCCATCCGTGCGTGAACCTGTTCAAGGGCGTCCGCATCGCCGCCGACGGCACCACCGAACCGCAGCTCGGGCCCTTCACGCCCGGCCGCGCCCTCCTGCTGCGCGCCGAGATGGACCTTATCGTCGTGCTGGCCAACTGCCCGCACGTGCTCGATCCGCGCCCCTGGACGGTCACGCCCTTGCGCGCCACCGCCTGGCGCGGCCCATTGACGGCGGCGGACGATCCGATCCGCAACGCGACGCCCGAGCGGCAGCGCGCCTTCCTCAACACCGAAGACTGGGTCCGCCGCTGATGGAACAGGATATGGCGCTTGCCGGCCTCACCGGCCGGGTGATCCATGACGAGATCGTCCCCGCCCGCGCGCCCTGGCTGCACCGGGTGAAGGCCGGCGAGACGCTCCGCGTCGTCGACCTCGAAGGCAACCAGGCGGTCGATTTCCTCCTCTACGCCACCCACGACGATGCCGAGCGCTACAGCGCGCAGGACACGATCGCCGCGCAGGCCAACATCTTCCTGCGCACCGGCAGCGTGCTGCGCTCGAACGAGGGCCGGCCGATGATGACGATCACCGCGACGGCGGTCGAGTATCACGACACGATCGGCGGCGCCTGTTCGTGCGAGTCCAACACGCTGCGCTACGGCCATTTCACCAAGGCGCAGCACGCCTGTGTCGATAATTTCCTCGAGGCCAATCTCCGCGACGGTCGCGGCAAGCGCGACATCGTGTCGAACGTCAACTTCTTCATGAACGTGCCGGTCGAGGCCGATGGTGCGCTGGGCATCGTCGACGGCATCTCGGCGCCCGGCTTGACCGTGGACCTTCGCGCAGAAATGGATGTGACCGTGGTCGTTTCGAATTGCCCGCAGATCAACAATCCCTGCAACGGCTTCAACCCCACCCCCGTCCGCATGATCGTCACCGCATGAGCGTGCGCACCGTCCTGATCGCCAATCGCGGGGCGATCGCCTGCCGGATCATCCGCACGCTCAAGAAGATGGGCATCCGCTCGGTCGCGGTCTTCTCCGATGCCGACGAGGCCTCGCGCCATGTGGCGCTCGCCGACATCGCGGTGCGGATCGGCCCCGGCCCGGCAGCGGAAAGCTATCTCGACGTCGCTCGCATCCTCGCCGCCGCCAAGGAAACCGGCGCCGACGCGATCCACCCCGGCTATGGCTTCCTCTCCGAGAACGCCGCCTTTGCCGAAGCCTGCGAGGCCGTCGGTATCGCCTTTATCGGCCCGACTGCGGACAGCATCCGCGCCTTCGGCCTCAAGCACAGCGCCCGCGCGCTCGCCGAGGCGGAGAAGGTCCCCCTCGCCCCCGGCACCGGCCTGCTCGACAGCGTCGAGGCAGCGCTCGAAGCAGCCGACCGCATCGGCTATCCGGTGATGCTCAAGGCGACCGCCGGCGGCGGCGGTATCGGTATGCGCGTGTGCACCGATGCCCAAGCGGTGCGCGACGGCTATGCCGCGGTGGCGCGGCTGGGTGCGGGTAACTTCGGCGATGCCGGGCTGTTCCTCGAACGCTTTGTGCCGCGCGCCCGCCATGTCGAAGTGCAGATTTTCGGCGACGGCCAGGGCCGCGTCGTGGCGCTCGGCGAGCGCGACTGTTCGCTCCAGCGCCGCAACCAGAAGGTGGTGGAAGAGGCCCCCGCCCCACACCTGCCCGAGCGCGTCCGCGCGGCGCTGATCGAGGCGGCGGTGCGGCTGGGCCAGGCGGCCAACTACCGCTCCGCCGGCACCGTCGAGTTTCTCTATGATCCGGCGCGCGAGGACTGGTTCTTCCTCGAAGTGAACACGCGCCTCCAGGTCGAGCACGGCGTCACCGAGGAAGTGACCGGCGTCGACCTGGTCGAGTGGATGGTCCGCGGCGCGGGCGGCGACTATAGCTTCCTCGACACCCCCGTGCCTGCGCCGAAGGGCTGGTCGATCCAGGCGCGGCTCTATGCCGAGGACCCGGCGGTCGACTTCCGCCCCGCTTCGGGCACGCTGACCGACGTCGCCTTTCCCGAAGGCTTCCGCGTCGAGAGCTGGGTGGAATCGGGCAGCGCCGTCTCGTCCTTCTACGATCCGATGCTCGCCAAGCTGATCGTCCACGGCGAGGACCGCGAGTCCGCCGTCGCAGCGATGCAGGCGGCGCTCGACCGCACCCGCTTTGCTGGGATCGAGACCAATGTCCGCTGGCTGCGCGACGTGGCGCGCAGCGAGGATTTCGTGACCGGCGACGTCTCGACGCGCTCGCTGGAGACGGTGGTCCACCGCCCGCAGAGCATCGTCGTCCGCTCGGCCGGCACCGCGACCAGCGTGCAGGATTATCCCGGCCGCGTCGGGCTGTGGGATATCGGCGTGCCGCCCTCGGGCCCGATGGACGCGCGCGCCTTCCGCCTCGGCAACATGCTGCTCGGCAACGACAGCACCGCGCCCGGCCTGGAAGTGACCGCCACCGGCCCGACGCTTCAGTTCAACACCGCGACCCGCATCGTCCTCACCGGCGCCGATTTCGCCGCGACGCTCGACGGCAAGCCGGTCGAGCGCAACAAGCCGGTCGCCATCGCCGAGGGCCAGACGCTCGCGCTGGGCCGCGTCACCGGCGGCGGCATGCGCGGCTATATCCTGTTCGCCGGCGGGCTCGACGTGCCGAGCTATCTCGGCAGCGCCAGCACCTTCGATCTCGGCGAGTTCGGCGGCCATGGCGGGCGCGTGCTCCGCGTCGGCGACACGCTGCACCTGACCGACCATGCGCCTGCGGTGATCCCCGGCCCGCGCGCGATTCCGCAGGAGCAGCTCGGTCCAGACTGGACGATCCGCGTCCTCTACGGTCCGCACGGCGCGCCCGATTTCTTCGCGCCGGAGGATGTCGATACGATCCTCTCCGCCGAGTGGAAGGTCCATTACAACAGCAACCGCACCGGCGTGCGGCTGGTCGGCCCCAAGCCGCACTGGGCGCGCAAGGATGGCGGCGAGGCGGGGCTGCACCCGTCGAACATTCACGACAATCCGTACGCGATCGGCGCGCTGGATTTCACCGGCGACATGCCGATCATCCTCGGGCCCGACGGCCCCTCGCTCGGCGGCTTCGTCTGCCCGTTCGTGGTGATCGCGGCGGATCTGTGGAAGGTCGGCCAACTCGCCCCCGGCGATCGCATCCAGTTCGAGCAGGTCAGCCTCGACGAGGCCGATGCCGCCGCGCAGGCCGAGGAAGCCTGGATCGAGGGCCGCGCCACGACCGCGACCAGCCCCGCCAAGGGCGGCGGGCGCGATGCGATCCTGGTCGACCTGCCCGCCAAGGGTCGCCGGCCGCGCGTACTCTTTCGCCGCCAGGGCGACCGCAACCTGCTGGTCGAATATGGCCCGATCACGCTCGACCTCGAGCTGCGCCTGCGCGTCCATGCCGCGACCACCGCGCTGGCCGAATTGGCGCTGCCGGGCATTCTCGACATCGTGCCGGGCATCCGCTCCTTCCAGGTGCATATCGACGGCATCCGCCTGAAAGAGGCGGCGCTGATCGAGCGGCTGACGCAAATCGAGGACGCGCTCGGCGATCTCGAGGATTTCGTCATCCCCTCGCGCATCGTCCATCTGCCGCTCAGCTGGAACGACCCCGCGATCCACGAGACGATTCAGCGCTATATGCGCGTGGTCCGCGACGACGCGCCCTGGTGCCCGGACAATATCGAGTTCATCCGCCGCGCCAATGGGCTCGCAAGCGCCGAGGAGGTCCACCGGATCATCTTCGACGCCAGCTACCTCGTCTATGGCCTGGGCGACGTGTATCTCGGCGCGCCGGTCGCCACCCCGATCGATCCGCGCCACCGGCTGGTCACCACCAAGTACAATCCGGCCCGCACCTGGACGCCGCCCAACGTGGTCGGCATCGGCGGCGCCTATATGTGCATCTATGGCATGGAGGGTCCGGGCGGCTATCAGCTGTTCGGCCGCACCATCCAGGTGTGGAACACCTATCGCCAGACCGGCGCCTTCGCAGAGGGCAAGCCCTGGCTGCTCCGCTTCTTCGACCAGATCCGCTTCTTCCCCGTCAGCCATGAAGAGCTGACCGAATGGCGGCGCGACTTCCCACTGGGCCGGCGCGAGATCAAGATCGAGGAGACCGAGTTCCGTCTCTCCGAGTATCGGGAATTCCTCGCCGAGAATGCGCGCTCGATCGCGGCGTTCGAGAAGCAGCGCAACGCCGCCTTCGCGGCGGAGCGCGCCGATTGGGAGCGCAAGGGCGAGTTCGACCGCGTCGCCAGCCTCACCGAGAGCGCGGACGACAGCGCCGATGAAGCAGTGACGGTGCCCGACGGCGCCGAGCTGGTTGAAGCGCCCTTCGGCGGCTCCGTGTGGAAGCTGCTCAAGGAGGTCGGCGATCCGATCGACGCGGGCGAGACCATCGCGGTGCTCGAAGCAATGAAGATGGAGTTCCCGGTGACCAGCCCGGCAGCGGGTACCGTCGCGGCACTCTATGTCGCCGAGCGGCAGACCGTCACGCCGGGCTCGCCGGTGCTGGCGCTGGTGCGGGCATGATCGCGCTCGACCGGCTTTCGGTGACGGGCATCGCCTCCGAGGTTCAGGCTGGCACCCGCAGCGCGGTCGCGGTGATCGAGGACGTGCTGGCGCGGCTCGATGCCTATGATGGGATCCAGCCGGCGGTGTGGATCTCGCGTCTCGAGCCCGATGCACTCCGGGCCGCTGCGGCTGCGGTCGATGCCCGGGTCGCCGCCGGTGAGACACTGCCGCTCGCGGGCGTGCCGTTCGCGGTGAAGGACAATATCGATCTCGCGGGCCTCGCCACTACCGCCGCGTGCCCGGCCTTCTCGTACGAACCTGAACAGTCAGCTACCGTGGTCGCGAAACTGGTGGCTGCCGGGGCGATCCCGGTCGGCAAGGCCAATCTCGACCAGTTCGCCACCGGCCTCAACGGCACGCGCAGCCCCTATGGCATTCCGCGCAATGCCTATAACCGCGCCTGGGTCAGCGGCGGGTCGAGCTCGGGCTCGGCCGTGGCGGTCGCCGCCGGACTGGTCGCCTTCGCACTGGGCACCGACACCGCGGGCTCGGGCCGGGTGCCCGCCGCGTTCAATCATCTCGTCGGACTCAAGCCCAGCAAGGGCCGCTGGAGCAGCACCGGCCTCGTCCCCGCCTGCCGCACGCTCGATTGCATCACGGTGTTCGCCAGCAACACCGAGGATGCTGCGTTGGTCGACACCATCGCTGCAGGCTTCGACGCGACCGACTCGCTTTCCCGCGCGCTGCCGGACGTTCCCCGCGCGCGCCGCCGCATCGGCGTGCCTCGCGCCGAGCAATGCCGCTGGTTCGGCGACATCGAGTCCGAGTATCTCTACCGCCAAGCGCTGGCCGGCCTCGACGCCGAGCTGGTCGAGATCGACCTCGCCCCGCTCGATGAAGCCGCCCGGCTGCTCTATGATGGCCCCTGGGTCGCCGAGCGCACCGCGGCGCTGCAGGAGCTGCTGCTGGAGAACCCGAACGCCATCCACCCGGTGGTGCGCGAGATCGTCGGAGGCGGCTTCGGCTACAGCGCGATCGATGCGTTCAACGGCGCCTATCGCCTCGCCGAACTCGCCCGCATCGCCGAGGCCATGTGGGAACAGGTCGACCTGCTTGCCCTCCCCACTGCGCCGACCAGCTATCGCGTGGCGGAGGTGCTCGCGGCACCGATCGCGCTCAACGCGAGCCTGGGCGCCTATACCAATTTCGTGAACCTGCTCGACATGGCCGCCATCGCCGTGCCGACCGGCAGCTATGGCAGCGCAGTCGGCTTCGGCGTGACGCTGATGGGCCCGGCGGGCACCGATCGCGCGCTGCTCGACGCGGCCAACGCACTTTTCCCCGCGCCGGCATCCCCGCCGCCGCTGGACCTGGAGGGACGGATGGAAACGGTGAAGCTCGCGGTCGTAGGCGCCCATCTTGAAGGCATGCCGCTCCACTGGCAGCTGACCTCGCGCGCGGCGAAGTTCGTCACCGCCACCACCACCGCCCCCACCTACAAGCTCTACGCCATGGCCGAGAGCGTGCCGCCCAAGCCCGCGCTGGTTTACAACGAGGACGGCGGTGCGGCGATCGCGCTGGAGGTATACGAACTCGACCTGGCCGCGTTCGGCAGCTTCGTGGCGGAAGTGCCGCCGCCGCTCGCGATCGGCACGGTAACGCTGGCGGATGGCAGCATGGTCAAGGGCTTCGTCGCCGAACCGCGGGCGTTGGCCGGCGCCGAGGACATCACCGCGCTCGGCGGCTGGCGCGCCTATATCGCGCGGGGCTGAGCGGCCACCCGGCAGTCAGCCGCCCGCAAACCGGGGGCTCCAAACGGACCGGCAACGCACAGAATCGCCTGCTACGTCAAACGACTTACGGCGCAGGGTAAAGCTTTCGGTCATCCTCCCAGCATCGGAATCACGGCGAGGACCGCGCGCGCGATGGATGCAGCTGTTTTGAACGCGAACGATGTGGCGGGCGTGGAAGGCGGGCCGGTCAAGCGATTCATCTTCACCTGGTTCCAGCCCGTCGTGCTGCTGGCCATGGTGCTGTTCTGGACGCTCGCGCCGGATTCGATCGCCAAGGCCTCGGTCGCCGTGGGGATCGGCATCGTCTTCAAGTTGACCCTGCTCGGCATGGAGCGGATCAGCGAGCGTCATCGCCATTGGCGGCTGACCTGGAAGGAACTGGCCAGCGACCTGTTCTACGTGGCGCTCGGCTACACGGTGATCAAATATGCCGGGAAGCATTTCGGCGACGAGCCCGCCATCGATGCGATCAAGCACTACCTGCACATCAAGACCGCCTGGGCCGGTCATCTGCCGCTGCTCGTCCAAGCGCTGGCGATCCTGCTGATCTTCGACTTCTGCCAGTACTGGATGCATCGCGGCATGCACAACTGGACGCCCCTGTGGCTCACCCATGCGCCGCATCATCATATCACCCAGCTCAACGCGCTGAAGGGATCGGTGGGCAATCCGATCGAACTGTTCCTGATCGGCCTGAGCCTGGACGGCTTCTTCGATTTCCTGCCCCGCGCCGCGCTGCTCGCCGGCGGCATCGGCATGGCGATCGGCGCCTATACCCATGCCAATATCCGCTTCAACACGCCGCGCTGGTGGTCCTTCCTGTTCAACACGGTCGAACATCACAGCCTGCACCACTCGCCCGATTACGACAGCAGCCGGACCAACTACGCCAACACCTTCATCTTCATCGATCGCATCTTCGGCACCTGCGTGGATTCGCAGTCGGCCAAGGTCGGGCTGGACGATTGCCGCCGCCTCGGGATCCGCGAACAGATGGTCTATCCGTTCCGTCCGCTGATAGGCTGGGCGAAACGGTTGCGCGCACCGCGCCTGCCCGAAGCGGTGGCGGCGGAATGAACTGGAATCGCGCGATCGACTGGATCTGGCACGTCCGCGGATCGGTGCCCCTGGCGCACCGCAGTGCCCAAGCGGCGTTCGAGGCTCTGGCGCCGGTGTTCGAGGAACGCGGCACCACGCTGGACCATGGCACCGACACGCTGGTGTTCCACAAGGACAATCCGGACGCGCAAGACAGGCTGGCCAGTTTCGAGCAGGGCGTGCTGCGGATCGAAGACACGCCGGACGGCCCAGTGCTGCGCTACGACCTGACCAGCCACCCGCTGCTCTGGTGCTTCGTCGCCCCGGCGCCGTTCGCCGCGCTGGCCTTCGCCGTGCAGAGCCTGCGCATCCAGGGCTATAGCTTTGCCGGGATCTTCGCCGCGCTGTATCTGGCCGGCCGGTGGATCGAGCACCGCAACGCCCGCAGAGTGTTCGGCGAGCGACTGGCGGGACCCGGCGCCATCCCGGCCGAGACGGCACCCGCCTGAGCGCGCGGCGTCAAAGCCGCTGGAAAGTCCAGCGGCCCGCGTCGCTGGTGGGGTCGAACGGCACCATCGCAGGGGTGCTGCGACCGATCGCGACCAGCGCCCTGGGGTGCTTTGCGTCGCTCTGCGCCTTGGGCTGGATGCGGTAGGTGCCGTCGGTCAGCTGGTCGATCCGCCATAGCTGGTCGGCGGCACCGGTGAACGCCGGCACCGCCTGCACGCTGCCTTCCGGTCCCACCGCCAGCGCCCGCTGCGTGCCTGCGATCAGTATCTTGTAATAGGGCGCGCCGAATGCCCCGCCCGCGCCTTCGGCCGGCGCGATCGTCCATTGCTGGTGCGCGCGCATCATATAGTCGCCCAGATCGACCTCGATCGGCCCGGTGGGCCAGCTTGCCTGGTTTTCCGCCAGCGTCTGATTGGGGATCGGCCCGGTCGGGTCGCCGGGCTTGGCGAAGAAGCTGCGGCGTACGTCGAAGGGCATGCGCACGAAATCGACCGCGAGTTCGAGCGCGCCGCCGCTGCGTTCCGACTGCACCTCGTACGTACCGGCGGGGAGGTTTTCGCCCGCCACCGGCCAGCCATCCTTCCACAGCAGCGGCAGAATACCGAGCACACTGCGCCCGCCGCGATCGAGGTCGGATTCATAGTGCATCGAGAATTTCTCGACGCCGTCGCCCAAGTCGAGCAGCCCGAAATGGCCCGGCCCGTACTGCCGGCCGCGCCCGGCGACGACCAGCTTGCCGCCACCCTTGAGTAGCGGCACCCCCATATTGTCGACGAACGGCCCGGTGGGGCTGCGCGATCGCCCGACGCGGATGTTGTACGAGGAGTTCGGTCCGTCGCAGCAGGTGCCATGGGTGCCGAGCAGATAATACCAGCCGTCGCGGTACATCAGCGCGGTGGCCTCCATGTCGATCGCGACGTCGACCGGCTGGCTGCCCGGCATCTTGTCCCCGCTCTTGGGGTCGAGCTCGAGCATCCGGATATAGCCGAAATAGGTGCCGTAGCTCAGCCACAGCCGTCCCTCGGCATGAAGGAAGGCGGGATCGATCGCGTCGGCCGGCTCCAGCCCATTGGTGGAGGCGACCACGCCGACATCATGAAATCCGAAATCGGATGACTTGGAATCGAGCGACCCGGTCCACATCACCTTGACGTTGCTGGCATGGCCGCCGTTCATGCCGCCGCCGCCCACCGCATAGGCGATATAATAGCGGTCGCCGATCTTGATCACATCGGGCGCGACGCCGCCACCCGGCCGCTCGCCACCGCTCGCCCAGGTCCAGCCATCCTCGGAGACCAGCCCGCCGCCGCGCGTGCCGAAGGTCCACCAGCGGCCGTCGGAATAGGTGATCGTCGAGGGATCGTGGATGAACGGCTCCCCCGCCAGCTGGGCGGAGGCGGCCTGGGGCTCTGCGAGCAGGAACAGCGCGGCGAGCGGCAGGGTTGCGAACTTCATGGCGTTCCTCACTTCACATCGATCATGATGTCGCGGATCGGCTTGCCGGCCTCGTCGACGAAGCGGGCGCAGAAGTCGCTGAGGCCGGGGCCGTTGATCACCGCGCCGCGCAGCACGTTGCGGCCCTTGCGCAGCGTGATCGGGCGCGACAGCACATCGTCCATCACCATCCGCCGATCGCCATAGAGACCCGCCACCTCGCTGCCGTTCAGCCACCAGCGCGACGCCGAGTTGGAGCCCGTCGCCAGCCGCACACCGCGCATCTCCCGGGGCGCGTTGACCACCGTCACCGCCCAGAAGATCACACCATAGGTCGGCTTGCCGAGCCCCTGCGCCAGATAGAAGAGCTTGACGTCGAACAGGCCGGAATCGAGCGCGTGCCAGCGTAACGCACCCGGCGCCGTGTCGCCGTCGCGCGGCACGCCGTCGAACTTGCCGGGATAGGTGGCGGGCGCGATTGCCGCGCGGACATAGCTGGGCGTGAAGCCGGTGTTGGTCCGGTTCGGCTTCACCACCGGTTCGAGCAGCAACCAGCGCCGGAGAAAGCCATCGGCATCGGGCGCGATCGGATCGGCGGAAGCCGGGGTGAAATAGGGTGCAAGCCCGGTGGGCGGCGGCAGCTTCTCTTCCACCATCCCGGCGGTCTGCGCGTGCAGCACGCTCGGTGCGCCCAACGCCAATGCGATCGCACAACAACGCGCCGCCGACTGGGACCTGCCCATCGCCATCGTCTCCTCTCCCCGGCGACTCGAAACGGCCGCCCTTGTTATCGGTAACAGCATGGCTAGGCGGACCCACACTGCGCCGTCAACTGGCGAAACGATTGCCTAACCCCCTCCCGCCAACACAGGACCATTTATGGCATATTTATCAATGCTATATTGATGTCATGCAAGATACCAATACCGCTGCATCGCGGCTTGATTTTCTCCGACTAAACTGTCCTAATGTGCACGCTAATATCCAAGGCTTCCGGCCCGAGGCGCCGGCGGCACTTAGGGGAGGAACCGCCATGAAGATCGCTTATGCCGCCATGGCCGCGGCCATGCTCGCCGTGCAGCCCGCTCAGGCGCAGACTGCGCCGGCCGACCGCGCGCAGACCGCATCGAAACCGATCGCCGAGGACTTCAAACCCTCGACGCTCAATCAGCCGGGGCAGCAATATCCGCAGGTCAATTCGCAGGGCTATGTCCGCTTCCGCGTCGTCGCTCCGGACGCGACCGCGGTGAAGGTCAGCCTCGGCCTGGGTGGCCGTGGCGGCACCACGCTGGCCAAGGCATCCGACGGGAGCTGGACCGGCACCACGGAAGGGCCGCTCGACGAGGGCTTCCATTACTACCACCTGACGATCGACGGGGGCACGTTCAACGATCCGGGCACGCTCAACTTCTATGGTTCGACCCGGTGGGAGAGCGGCATCGAGATTCCCGCGCATGATGCCGATTTCTATGCGCTCAAGGACGTGCCGCACGGCCGGGTCGAACAGATCCTGTTTCCCTCGCCAAGCACCGGCAGCCAGCGCCGGGCGTTCGTCTACACGCCGCCCGGCTATGACAAGAACGCCGGCGCCCGCTATCCGGTGCTCTACCTCCAGCACGGCTGGGGCGAGGACGAGACCGCCTGGTCGAACCAGGGCCATGCCAACCTGATTCTCGACAACCTGCTCGCCGAGGGCAAGGCGCGGCCGTTCCTGATCGTGATGACCTATGGCATGACCAACGACGTGCGGCCCGGCCAGCCGGGCGGCCTGGCCAGCTTCGACATCAAGCCGTTCCAGACCGTGCTGCTCGACGAACTGATCCCCTATGTCGACAGCCACTATCGCACCCGCGCCGACCAGCCCCATCGGGCAATGGCGGGGCTATCGATGGGCGGGTTCGAGACCAAGCTGATCGCATTCAAGCATGTCGATCGCTTTGCCTATATCGGCCTGCTGAGCGGCGGGACGATCTCACCCGAGGACGTGGCAGCAGCGCCGGGCTATCGCGAAAAGGTGAAGCTCAGCTTCGTCAGCTTCGGCAGCCGCGAGCTGGAAGGAGGGCGGGCCGGCCCTCCGGGCGGCCCGAAGGTCGATCCACGGGCCAATGCGGCGGCGCTGCAGGCGGCTGGAATCAACAGCGCCTTCTATGTCTCGCCGAACACGGGCCACGAATTCCTGTCGTGGCGGCGCAGCCTGCGCGAACTGGCGCCGCTATTGTTCCGCGACTGACAGACCCGGCCGCGCCAACCCTTGCCAAGAATCGCGTACAGCAAGCGGCGCCATTGTTGCCAATGACGCCGCCCGCCCTGCAAAATCAATCGATCGCCGGCTCAGGCGGCGAATGCCACCTTCACCCGGCGACGGCGAAGCGCCGCGCCCGCAAGGCCTGCACCTGCGAGCATCATGCCCCAGGTAGCCGGTTCCGGAACCGAGCTGACCGCCGGAGACGAGAACGAAACCGTACCCGTCACCGAGCCGCTATAGCCCGATTGCCCGAAGGTGAAGACCGTAGAGCTCGGCGTTACGTCGTAGGACGCCAACACACCCGTCGGCGTGAATGTGCCGGAAGTGATCACGAGCAGCGAGAAAATCGAGCCCGCGCTGTTGTTTACCACCGAGTCCACGGTCCCCGAATAGGAACCGAACGCGCTGGTGAAAGACACGGCTGCGCCTTTCGTTGCGGTCACCGTGGGAAGCGTGATCGCCGTGAGCGGCGAGACGACCGAGAAATCTTTCGTGGAGTCGGTCACGAGGGTGGCCAGGTTGCCGAAGACAGAGTCGGGAGCGATGGTCGGCGTCGAGCTGGTGGCGCCGAACAACGCGGCACCGAACGTACCGAGGATCGTGGCAGCCGACGCACCCGACGGCGCCAGGAGCGCGGCCGAGGCGAGCAGAGATAAAGCAAGAGTGCGCATAATACCCCCATGCAAGGTTGAGCCCGTCACATGACCGGCGCCCCTTTGGTCGTCCAAAACCATATCTTCGTCAATTCTTAATTGCGCAGATATGAATGTTACAGGATTGCGTTTCGGCTATAGCGGCACTGGCTTTCCTTGTTGGCCAATGCTTTAGCAATCGGTAATGGGTGTTTACGGGACGCTGCGGCGCAACAACGCAGCGCAGCGAATTCGCTTTCATGCGCAAGCCGCCAGCCTCGGCTTCGCCGAATCGAACGACAGCCTCCTGCCTCCGGCCGCACCGATATTACAGGTCGAGCGTCATCTCGATCATGGTGCGGTGAAAGCCTGCCGCGGCGAAGAGCTGCTGCGCGGGCACGTTGCGCTCGGCGGTGAACAGCACCAGCCGCGGCACGCCCCGTGCAATGAGCGCGCTCGCGGCGGCATCGAGCAGGGCGCGGCCGATCCCCTGCCGCCGCCGGCCCGGCGCGACGATCAGATCGTAGATCACGCCCGCCGGCCCGCGCAGCGCCATATAGTCACTGCCCTCAACCCCGGCATAGACATAGCCGAGCACCGCAGGCCCGTGCGCCACCACGCGCAGGACAACGTGCGGCTTGCCGAGCTGCTGTACCAGAAAGGCGCCATAGATCGCGGGCGTCTCCGCAGTCGGTGCGATGAAGCGATGGGCATCAAAGCCATGGTGCACCGTCACCATCTGCGCCCCGAGCTGGCCCAGCTGCTCCCGGTCTGCCACCGTCGCGGGGCGGAGAACGAGGCCGTCGTGCAGCTTGTGCGTATCTTGCGCCATCACCGCGCCTCCCCGGGACCATGCACCTCTGCCTCCTCGCCGCCCTGGAACACGGCGCCGATCTCCTCCAGGTCGAGGTCCCGCTCAAGGTCGTGGAGCACCTCGTCCTCGATCAGCCCCTGGCGATGGAGCCGCAGCAGCTCCGCCCGCCCGGCGCCGACCGCCGCAAGCACGATCTCGAAATGCGCGCGGATGCCGGGCATATAGGCGCCCGCATCGCCGGCATAGCGTTCGGTCACCTGGTCGCGCTTGCGATACTCCTCGAGCAGGCGGGGGTGCACCAGCGCGCCGTTCTCGTCATAGGCGCGCAATTCGACGAGGGTCCGCTTCGCCCGCGCGATCGCCGCTTCCGCTTCGGCAAGGCTCACCCGGGGCGGCGGATCGCGGTCCTCCGGCCGCACACGGCGGATCAGCCATCCCAGGCTCGCGCCTTGCAGCACCACCGTCGCCAGGATCACCGCGAAGGCGCTGACCAGCATCAGGTCGCGCCCCGGCATCTGCGTGGGCAGCGACAGCGCCACCGCCAGGGTCACCACCCCGCGCATTCCGGCCCAGGAAAGCACCACCGCCTGCCGCCAGCCGAGCGGTCGCGGCTGGCGCAGCCCGGCGCGGTGCAGCACCCCCAGCAGCAGCTCGCTGCCGAAAACCCAGGCGAAGCGAGTAAGCAGCACCGCTACGACGATCCCTGCCACCGGCAGCGCCATCGCGGTGAACGCCCGCTCGAAGCCGACCCGGTCCAGCACGCCGCGCAGCGAGAAACCGATCAGGATGAACACCAGTGCCTCGAGGCTGAACACCAGCGTGCGCCAGAAGGCCGTTCCCTGCATGCGCACCCGCGCCGGCAGCACTTCATGCTGGTGCCAGCCGAAGATGATCCCGGCGACCACCGTCGCGATCACGCCCGAGACATGCGCCGCTTCCCCGGCGAGATAGGCTGCCCAGCTGAGCAGTGTGGCGGTGGCGACGATCAACGTCTGATCCGGCAACCGGCGCAGGATCGCGACGCCGGCAAAGCCGATCGCGGTGCCGACCAGCACGCCGCCAAGCGCCAACAGCAGGAAGCTCGTACCAGCGGCGAGGCCATCGAAGCTGCCGGTCAGCGTGGCGGCGACGGCGAAGCGGAACAGCACCAGCCCCGTCGCATCGTTGAGCAGGCTCTCCCCCTCGAGCAGCGCACTCAGGCGACGCGGCAACCGCACCCGCTGCAGCACCGAACGGGCGGCGATGGCGTCCGGCGGGGAAACGATCGCACCCAGCGCGAAGCAGGCGGCCCAGGGCAGCCCAGGCACCAGCGCATGGAGCACCGCGCCGACCACCAGGGTGGTGAACACCACCGCGCCCAAGGCCAGCGACAGGATGCCCGGCAAATGGCGACGCAGCCGCCCCAGCGCCGCGTAATAGGCGCCGTCCATCAGCAACGGCGGCAGGAACAGCACCAATGCCAGTTCGGGATCGAGCGAGATCTTGGGAATATGCGGCAGAAAGGCAAGCGCGCCGCCGCCCAGCAGCAGCGCCGCCGACGGCAGAAAGTCCAGTTTTGCTGCCGCCCAGTGCAACGCGATGACCGCCGCAAACAGGATCAGGATCAGTTCGAAGGTTTCGACCGGATGCATGTTTCTTCCCCCCGCGCCGGCATCGGCCCTGCCCTATAGTCGCACGAAGCCGATAGGTTCCACGACCCTGCGCTGCCTCAGACGGGATCTCGGCGCGCAAGCCCGCTGACATCGCCGCCGCGCCGGTATAGAGCCCCAGCCGCGGAGCGCCGCCGGGAGGCGGTGCCGACATCAAGAATGGACCCTGTGATGACCAATCCCCTGCTCGACACGCTGGCGCTGCCGCACTTCGACGCGATCCGGCCCGATCAGATCGGCCCCGCGCTCGACACCGTGATCGCCGAGCATCAGGCCGCGGTGCGCAGCGTCATCGCCGCCGAGTCCCGCAGCTTCGAAGACGTGTGGCTGCCGCTGGAGCGCGCCGAAACCGCCATCGACGCGCTGTGGTCGTCGGTATCGCACCTCCACGGCGTGGCCGACACGCCCGAGCTGCGCGCCGCCCATGCCGCCGGCCAGGCGCGACTGGTCGAGTACCAGATGCAGGTCCTTCAGGACGAGGCGCTGTACGCGGCGCTCGTCGCGCTGACCGAGACGCAAGCCTTTGCCGCGCGCCCGCAGGCCGATCGCGTCGCCGTCGAGCATATGATCCGCGATTTCCGCCTGTCGGGCGTCGCGCTCGATGCCGAGGCGCGGGCACGCTTCGCCGCCGTCTCGGTCGAGCTGTCCAACCTCTCCACCGCCTTCGGCAGCGCCGTGCTCGACGCGACCGACGCCTGGTTCGAGCATGTCGAGGACGTCGCCCTGCTTGCCGGCATTTCCGCGGCCGATCTGGCGATCTTCGCCGAAGCGGCAAAGGCGCGCGGGCTGTCCGGCTGGGTCGTCACGCTGCAGGCGCCCAGCGTCAACGCGGTGCTCACCTTCGCCGAGAACCGCGACCTGCGCGCGCGGGTCTACCGCGCCTATGGCACCCGCGCTTCGGACCAGGGGCCGAATGCCGGCCAGTTCGACAATTCGGCGCGCATCACCGCGCTGCTCGACCTGCGGCGCGAAGCGGCCCGGCTGCTCGGCTTCTCCGATCCGGTCGCCTGGTCGCTGTCGACCAAGATGGCGACCGACTCGGGTCAGGTGCTGGCATTCCTGCGGGACCTCGCCCGCCGGGCGAAGCCGGCCGCCGCGCGGGACTTCGCGGAGCTTTCCGCCTTCGCCGCCGAGAAACTGGGGATCGACACGCTCCAGCCCTGGGACGTGCCCTTTGCGTCGGACCGGCTGCGATCGGCGCGCTATGCCGTCGACGAGAAGGAGGTTCGCGCGCATTTCCCGGTCGAGCGGGTCGTCGCCGGGTGGCAGGCGCTGCTCGATCGGCTGTTCGGCATCCGGCTGGTCGCCCGTGACGATGTCGCCGTCTACCACCCCGATGCGCGCTATTACGACGTGGTCGGCGCGGACGGCGCGACCTTTGCCGGCGTCTATCTCGATCTCCACGCCCGCGCCGGCAAGCGCAGCGGCGCCTGGATGGCGCAGGCGCGACCACGGCTGAACGACGGCAATGTCCACCGTGTGCCGGTTGCCTATCTGGTCTGCAACTTCGCGCCGAAGACCGAAGGCACGCCGTCGCTGCTCAGCCATGACGAGGTGGTGACGCTGCTGCACGAGACCGGACACTGCCTGCACCATCTGTTTACCCGCGTCGATCGGCCCAACATCGCCGGCACCAGCGGCTTCGAATGGGACGCGGTGGAGCTGCCGAGCCAGCTGATGGAGGATTTCGCCTGGGACCGCGTGGTGCTGCAGGGCATGTCCGGCCACCACGAAACCGGCGCGCCGCTGCCAGACGCCCTGTTCGACAAGCTGCTCGCCGCCCGCCGCTTCCTCTCCGGCATGGCGCTGGTGCGGCAGATCGAGTTCGCACTGTTCGACCTGCTGCTGCACCTCGGCACGCTGGGCAGCGATCCGATCGAGGTGATCGAAGCGGTGCGCGACGAAGTGGCGGTGGTCCGCCCGCCCGCGTGGCACCGCTTCCCGCATGCGTTCAGCCACATCTTCGCGGGCGGCTATGCCTCGGGCTATTACAGCTATCTCTGGGCCGAGGTGCTGGCCGCCGACGGCTTCCAGCGCTTCGCCGAGGCCGGGCTGATCGACCGCGCGACCGCCGATCGCTTCCGCGACGAAGTGCTCGCCCGCGGCGCCAGCCGTCCGGCGGCGGAGAGCTTCCGGGCCTTTCGCGGTCGCGACGCCGATCCGCAGGCGATGCTGGTGCGGCACGGGCTGGTCGCCGATGCCGAGTGAGCATGACGATGCCGCCACCCGCGCATGGCGGGTGGAGGCGATCCGGCGGATCGAGGCAGACTATAACCGCTCCGCCGACACGCACCTTATCCGGCTGGACCTGCCCCGCTATCCCGGCATCCCGCTGTACCTGAAGGACGAAAGCAGCCACCCGACCGGCAGCCTGAAGCATCGGCTGGCGCGATCGCTGTTCCTCTATGCGCTGTGCAACGGCTGGATCGGCCCGGATACCGTGGTGATCGAAGCCTCCTCGGGCTCGACCGCGGTGAGCGAGGCCTATTTCGCCAAGATGCTGGGCCTGCGGTTCATCGCGGTGGTGCCCGCGACCACTGCCGTGCCCAAGCTCGACGCGATCCGCTTCCATGGCGGCGACATCCATGCCGTGGACGATCCGCGCACCGTTTACGATGTCGCGCAGCGGCTCGCCGCCGAAACCGGCGGCCATTATCTCGACCAGTTCACCTATGCCGAGCGCGCGACCGACTGGCGCGGCAACAACAACATCGCCGAGAGCATCTTCGCGCAGATGGCGGCGGAGGAGCATCCCGTCCCCGCCTGGATCGTGTGCGGCGCAGGCACCGGCGGCACCTCGGCAACGATCGGTCGCTACATCCGCTACCAGCGCCACGCGACGCGCCTCTGCGTAGCCGACCCGGTCCATTCGGTGTTTCACCGCCATTTCGCCGATCGCACCGCACAGTCGCTGCCGGGAGGTTGCGCGAGCTGCATCGAGGGCATCGGCCGGCCGCGTGTCGAACCCAGCTTCGTTCCCACCGTCATCGACCGGATGATCGCCGTGGACGATGCCGACAGTATCGGCGCGATGCGTGCGATCTCGACCCGGCTCGGTCGGCGCGTCGGCGGCTCGACCGGCACCAACATCGCCGCCTGCGTCCAGCTGATCGGCGAGATGGCGGCGCGCGGCGAGACCGGCTCGGTCGTCACCATCCTGTGCGATGGCGGCGAGCGCTATGGCTGCACCTATTATGACGATGGCTGGCTCGCCGAACGCGGCATCGCGTGGCAGGCGCAGGAGGCGAGCGCCGCCGCGCTGTTTGCGCCGGTGCGCTGAACCACCGCGGGGCGCGGCGCGTGGCGCAAGCTGCCGTGTCGGATTACAGCGCAAGCCTGCAACCAGCTTCCAGGAAGCGACCATGAACCGCAGCGACGTCCGGATCGGCCAGTGACATGAAGATAGGTCCCCTCTGGCTCAAGCTTCAGATCGCCTGTGGCGACGCGGTCGCGTTCGGCCCGGGCAAGGCCGATCTGGTGGAAGCGATCGCCGCGCACGGATCGATCTCCGCCGCCGCGCGCAGCATGGGCATGAGCTATCGCCGCGCCTGGCTGCTGGTCGACGAGATGAACCGCTGCTTCGATACGCCGCTGGTCGAGACGTTGCGCGGCGGCGGGCTCGAACGCGGCGCGCGTGTCACCGAGACGGGGCTCGCCCTCGTCGAGGCCTATCGCGAGATGGAGCGCGAGGCAGCGACCCTCGCCGAACGCCCAGCTTATGCGCGCCTGCGATCGCACCTGCGCACCACACCAAGAGATGCGGAGGCGTAATAGCGAAGTTGTATATCTGACTGGATACAGTCTTAATATACGATTGGACATAATGGTGGTACCCTTCGAGCGAAAAGGGGGGTCCATCCATGTCCAACTACGTCACGTTCCCGCTGGGCGTCCTCGCCCTGTTCACCGCCGCGGCCCCGGCCTGCGCGCAGTCCGATGATCCTCCGGCCAACGCGCCCTTGGTCGCGGGAGACGATGACGCCGGTGCAGCGGGACTGGCCGAAGTGGTGGTGACCGCCCGCCGGCGTGCGGAGGACGCGCAGCGCGTGCCCGCCGCGATGTCGGTGGTCGGCGGCGATCTGCTCGACCAGAGCTACACGGTGAACACGCAAGGGCTCACCACGCTGATCCCCAGCCTCAACTACAGCTCGGCCAATCCTCGCAACACCGCCTTCACCATCCGCGGCCTCGGATCGAGCGTGGTCGCGGTCAGCCAGGCCAATGACGGGCTGGAGCCGGGTGTCGGCTTCTATGTCGACCAAGTCTATCACGCCCGCCCCGCCACCGCCGCCTTCGACTTGGCCGACATTGCGCAGGTGGAGGAACTGCGGGGTCCGCAGGGCACCTTGTTCGGCAAGAACACCACCGCCGGCGCGCTCAACATCACGACGCGCGCGCCGAGTTTCACCCGCGAGGGGTTCGTCGAATTCTCCTATGGCGACTATAACTTCGTCCAGGCCAAGGGCTGGGCCTCGGGGCCGATCTCGGACGTGCTGGCCTATCGCATCTCGGGCGTTTCGACCCGGCGCGACGGCGTGCTCGACAATGTCCGCACCGGCGTTGCCGCCAACACGCTCGGCACGCAGGCGGCACGCGGGCAGTTGCTCTACAAGCCCGATGATCGGCTGCAGGTGCGGCTGATCGCCGACATCACCAACTTCCAGGCCTATTGCTGCACCCAGGTCTATCTGCGCACCGGCACCAGCCTGCGCGCCGCCAGCCGCCAGTTCGGCGGTCCGCTGGGTCTCGCCGCGCAGTTCGGCTATGCGCCGCCCAGCGCCAATCCCTATGACCGCAAGGTCGATATCGACGGCCCCCTGAATACCGATACCAATGAAGGCGGCGTCAGCGCGATCGTCGACTGGAACCTCGGACCGGCGACGCTCACCTCGGTCAGCGCGTGGCGCTTCTGGAACTGGGATGCGGAGAACGACCGCGACTATACCGGCATCCCGGTGCAGCTGTCGCAGCACATACCCTCGCGCCAGGACCAGTACAGTCAGGAATTGCGCCTCGCCTCGAACGGCGAGCGCGCGCTCTCCTATGTCGGCGGGCTTTATCTGTTCGGGCAGAAGATCGCCGGCCGGCCGATCAGTATCTACGGTCCGGCGGCGGCGCGCTATCTGATCGGCACCACCACCGGCACCAACGCAACCCCCGTGCCCGCCAACCTGCTGGACGGCTATGGCCAGGACGGCCGCACCGACTTTCATACGATGAGCTATGCCGCGTTCGGCGAGCTGAACTGGCGGATCGTGCCCGACCTGACCCTCACCGGCGGCCTGCGCTATACGCAGGAGGACAAGGACGGCAGCTACAATACCACCGTGTCCGGCGGCCCGGCGACCACCAGCGCGGCGCTGATCGCAGCCCGACTGGGCGTCCTGCGCCCGCAAAGCTACAAGGCGCACGACAATGACGGCAGCCTCTCGGGCCGCGCCAACATCGCCTGGCAGGTAATGCCGGAGACGATGGCCTATGCCAGCTATGCGCGCGGCTTCAAATCGGGCGGCATCAACATGTCGGGCCTGCCGCTGGACAACAACAACCAGCCGGTGCTCGCCACCGCTGTCGTCCGCCCGGAGCGGAACGAAACCTATGAGATCGGCCTCAAGAACAGCTTCTTCGGCCGGCGCCTGCTGCTCAACCTCGACGGCTTCTACACCAAGGTTCACAATTTCCAGGCGACGGTGGTCGAGAACTCGCTGACCCAGACGGTGCAGTTGCGCGGCTATCTCTCCAATATCCCCGAAGTGACCGTGAAGGGCATCGAAGCCGAGGCGACCGCGCTGCTGCTGCCGGGCCTGACCGTGCGCGGGAACCTTGCTTATTCGAACGGGCGCTACACCGATTATCCGGCTGGGCCGTGCCCCCTGGAAGTGCAGACCGCCGCCACCACCCAGTGCAGCCTCACCGGCAAGCGGCTCGCCTCGCTGCCGCGTTTCGCCTGGACCGCGGGGATCGACTATGTGCGGCGGCTGGGGGCTGGCGAGGTGCTGCTGCACGTCGATACCGCGTCGCGCAGCAGCTATAATGGCGACCCGGGCCTGTCGCGCTTCACGATGATCGACGGATACAACCTTACCAACGCAAACATCGGTTATCGACTGCCGAGCGGCATCGAGCTCATCGTGTTCGCGCGGAACCTGTTCGACGCCAACTATATCCAGAACCTGACGATCCAGGCGGGAAATTCAGGGCTGATCGTCGGCACCCCGAGCGATCCGCGGACGATCGGCGGCACCGTCCGGTTCAGGCTGTAAGCGCGGATGCCGTGCCCGCAGCCGGTGCGGCTCAACGCGATCAAGCGCCGGCTGGACGGCATCACCCACAAGTCGCTCGCCGACGCGCTGAAGCGCCTCGAACGCCGCGGCCTGATGACCCGCACCGTGATCCCGACGAGCCCGATCGGCGTCGACTATCGGATCACGGCGCTGGCACACGAGCAGGCGCGGGAGGAATGACCTTCAAGCGCCCGGGGGCCGGACGCTCGGTAGCGGCCTGACACGGAGCAGAAGCGCCACGCCGACCATGATCAGCACGAGATTGACGGTCGGCACCATCCAGTCGGCCGCACTCCATCCCCCCTGTGCCAGCGCGACCAGCACCAGCAGCAAGCCGGTGCCGCCTCGCCCGATCCGCGCGAGCAACCCGGCGGACAGCAACGCCGCGCCTGCCAGCATCGCAAGGCTCGCCCCCGCCCAGGCAAGCAACGGCACTGCCCCCGCTGCCGGCGCCACCACTGCGCCCAAGGCACCCGCCGACAGCGCCAGCGGCTGCCCCCAGGCGAAGGCGATCCAGATGCGCTCCCACCCCGGCACCGGCCGACCGCGGTCGCGCCGCCTAGCGATCCACAGCAGCACGCCGCCCGACGCCAGATAGGCGAGCCCCAGCCCCAGCAATCCGTACGCGACCTTCACCAGCGGCCCGGCGAACCAGCCGAAATGCAGCGGTCCCAGCGAGCCCAGGATCTGCCCGCCGAGATTGTTCTCCGCCGCGCGCTTGGCATGATAGAGCCGCCCGTCCCGGTCATAGCCATAGGCGTCGGTGCCCGCGATATGGTGCGACCCGTCCTCCACCTGCAGCTCGACGCTGCCGTCGCGGCGGGTGGGATGCTCGATCCGCAGATAGTCGATCCGCCCCCCCGGAACGCGGCGCATCACGTCCGCCAGCATCGGGCGCAGGTCGAGCGGCGGCGCCGGCCGCGCGTCTACCGCCAGGCGTGGGGTGCGGAACAGTGCATAGACCTTGGCGGTATCGCCCTGAAAGGCGACCATGCCGAGCACGGCGATGATCACGGTCGACAGCCCCAGCAGGGCACCGGTCAGCGAGACGATGATGTGGAAGGGCAGCGCCCACACCCCGATCCGGTTGTGCAGGTCCGCCTCCTGCAATCGCCGCGATCCGCCGAGGCGCAGATGGAAGGCGTCTCGGAAGATGCGCGGATGCGCAAGGATGCCGGAGATCAGCGAGGACAGCAGCGCCACCCCCGCCAGCCCGACGAGGAACCCGCCCCAGGCTCGCGGCAGATGCAGGCTGACATGCAGGCGAATGAGCAGTTCCGACCATCCCTTGCGCACCGGCGCAGCGAGATGCCCGTCGGCATCGGCAAGCCATTCGCGCTGCCCCGCACCGTGCGCCTCGGTGCGCACGCGCAGCAGCGGGTTGTCGGGCTCCGGCAGCACCATCAGGATGCGGTCCACCCGCCCGCCTGCGCGCGCCAGCGCCTCGGCATAGGCCCGGGGCAGCGCCTCGGGTGACAGCGTCGCGACACGCGGCGCGGCGGGATTTTCCCAACGGGTGAACTCGGCGACGAACACCGCGAGCGCGCCGGTGAGGCACACCAGATAGAGCATGGCGGCAAAGGCGAGCCCCAGGCTGCTGTGCCCCTTCAATATCGCGCGCACCAGGCCCGGCGCCAGCGCGAACCCGTTGCCCCGCAGACCGCTCATGCCACTCCTCCCAGCCGTGCCAGGCCGAAGCCGAGCAGCGCCGTGCCGATCAGCACCGCCGCGGCGCGAAGCACCTTGTCGTCGGCCAGCGTCCACGCCATCGCGCCGCCCCAGACGATCGGCACCAGCAGCCCGCCAGCGACCAGCCGCGTCTGTACCGCGCCTGCCCCCCAGACGGTGTAGCATACGCCGACCGCCATCGCCGCGACCATGCCGATCGGTCCGGCGAGCAGCCAGCGCAGCAGCCCGCGCCACGGCGCCGATGCGCGTTCCGCCGGCTCGGGCGCGGGACCATCGTCCCGCCCGGGCCGCGCCGCCTTGGCGCTTCGCCGCGTTCGCCCGGAGGCGACGACCACCAGCGCCGCAGCCGAAAACAAGGCCAGCGCCGCGAACGGCCCGCGGGCCGGGCCCAGCAGCCCGGCGGGGACGAGGAGGACCAGCGCCGCCAGCCCGAGCCCGGCAGCGCGCCAGGGCGCCTTGGTGGTTTTCGATCGCCACGCCTTTCGGAGCAGCCAGGCGGCAGCCGCAGCGGCGATCAGGATCGCGGCGCTGCCCGACGTCAGCAGGTGCGCGTCGCTCACAACGCAAAGCCCAGCATCGCGCCCACGGTGCGTGGCGTGCCGATGATCGCCTGGTTGGTCAATGCGTTGACATACTGGTCATACTTCTCGTTGAACAGGTTGTTGACGAACAGCGATGCACTCCAGCGCTCGACCCGGTAGCCGATCCGGCCGTTCACCAGCGTTCGCGGACCGACCCGATAGGCGCTCTGCGGCCGCGACACGTCGGTGAACACGCCGCTGCGGTAACTGGCGTTGAGGTTGGCCTCGAACCCGCCTGCCAGGCGCAGATTGGCGCCGCCCGCGAGCGTCCAGCGCGGGGCATAGGTGAACTGGTTGCCGGAAAGATTGGTGATGGATCCGATGCTGGTGACGAAGGCATCGAACTTGGTGCGGGTATGCCCGACACTCGCATACCAGTCGAACGCGCGCGACACGCGGTGGCTCAGCTCGACCTCGAAGCCATAGAGATGCGACTTGCCGGCATTGACCGTGTTGGTGTCGTAATTGCCGTTGCCGAAATTGGCGGTCGTCTGCTGGTTCTTCCAGTCGATATAGTAGATGTTGGCGTTGGCGGTCAGCTTCCCGTCGAGCCAGGCGGAGCGGAGCGAAAGCTCGTAATTCCAGGTATGTTCGGGATCATAGGCGAACAGCGTCGAGCGTGCGGTGTTGAAGCTGCTGCCGCCGGAGCGATAGCCGCGCTGCACGACGAACGCCGTCGAGAGGTCGGGCGTCCACGCCATTTCGATGCCGCCCTTGGGCAGGAACGCGTTGAAGGTGCGCGCGCCGAACGGGGCCGTGCCGTTGGCGTCGCTCACCAGCCCCAGCACCGCCCGGTTGATCGCGGTGATCACCGGCGCAAGCGATCCATAGCTGGCCGGCGTCGGCAGTGTGCCGGCAAAGGTGGCGCGAGTGATCCCCGACTTGCCGTTGCGCTCGCGATCGACGCGGAAGCCGCCGAGCAGCGACAGCCGATCGGTAAGGCGGTACCGCCCATCGGCGAACAGCGCATAGGTCTGCACCTGCTGCGGCAGGTCCGATGTATAGGCGACGGTGATAAAGGGCAGCGCCTGCGTGTAGGTCGACGCCACCTGCGTCGCCGCCGTCGCGCCGAGCGAGCCCTTGAGCAGATTGGCGATCGTCGCGGCCGGGGTCGGCACCAGCGTGGTCTGCTGCGAATTGGCCGTCTCGTCGCGATTGTAATAGAACAGCCCGACCAGGCCGCGCAGTCGCTCGCTGTCGTAATTGAGGCGGAGTTCCTGGGTGAAGGTCTTGGACGTGCCGGTCAGCTCGCTCGAAGCGCGGTCTGCGGCGCTTGCGTCGCCGTCGTAATGGCGCACGAACCCAGTATCAGTGTAGGTGCTGAGCGCCGTCAGCGAGAAGCCCTTGCCGAGCCGATAGCGGAGGTCCAGCGTTCCCTGATCGGAATCGACGTCGCTGTCGTTGGGGAAGTTGGAGCTGTTGGTCGGGTTGTCCAGGTAATCCGGACGGTTGCGGTCGACATAGGTGAAGCGGTAGCCGCCCTTGGTGTGGAAGTGGTGGTAGTTCAGCCGTGCCTCCAGGCCGGGCAGCGCCGACGGCGTCCAGAGCAGCTTGGCTCGCAGCGACAGCGAATTCACCGGATTTTCCGGCGCGCGGCGCGTGACATTGTAGATGAAGCCGTCCGAATCGCGCTTCTCGGCGGACACGCGGAACGCCAGTTGGTCGGCGATCAGCGGCCCGCCGCCGGCGACGGCGAACTGGGTGGTGTTGAACGACGCGACCATCGCCTGGCCCTTCACGCGCCAGTCGAAGCTCGGCTCCGCGGTGCGGATGTGCACCGCGCCTGCCAGTGCATTCAACCCCTGCAGCGTCGATTGCGGCCCGCGGAAGATCTCGACCTGCGCGACGTCCCAAAGATCGGTGGGGCCGTTCGACAGCAGGTCCTGCGGCACCGGCGCGCCATCGACGAATACCGTCGCGGTGGCGGCGCCGGTGCCGCCCGAGACACCGCGCTGGTCGATCCCGCGGATCGAGAAGCCGGATGCCCCATAGGTTTCGGCGACATTGGCGGTCCGCTGATAGATTTCCTGGATTGTTTGCAGATTCTCCTGCGCGATCCGCTTGGCCGTGGTTACCCCCACCGAGCTCGTCGTCTGCTGGAGCGTCCGGTCGCTTTTCTCCCCGGTGACGATGATCTCTTCGGATCCCGGAGGTGCAGCCTCTTGCGCCTGTACCGCGGAGAGCCAGCACGTCGACACCAAGGCCGACGTGAGCAGAAGCCGATATTGACGCATGCGATCCCCCAATTTTGTTGCGCATGCGCAGCTACCTTTCATAGGTATTGCGAGTCAATATCATTAGCGCCTTTGCGTCGTCGAGGCGGCATGATGCGATCCCAAACCGCACGGCCTGGCGGCGATGGCCTCACGATCGACGACGGCTGGGCGCTACCACGCTGCCGGATGCGACGGCGGGACCGTGTTGGGGGCCAAGCTTTCCACATGGCCTCGCGCCCGCGCTCGCTTTGATGGACCAGGATCGGGCCGATGGCCGATCAGCCTGGCCGGCGGGGAAATGCAGCCGGAGACATGGCCGCAGCCCAACGCTATGAGCGCAGCATGCCCCGGCTGCTACTGTTCAACAAACCCTACGGGGTCCTGTCGCAATTCACCGATCGCGGATCGCCGACGCTTCGGTCGACCTTGTCGGACTTCATCGCGGTGAAGGGAGTCTATCCCGCCGGACGGCTCGACCGGGACAGCGAAGGGCTGCTGCTGCTATGCGACGATGGGCGGCTGCAGGCGCGTATTGCCGATCCCCGCTTCAAGATGCCCAAGACCTATCTGGTGCAGGTCGAAGGCGATCCGCAGGCGCCGGAACTGGAGCGTCTGCGGCAGGGCGTCCGGCTCAAGGACGGCATGACCTTGCCGGCCGAGGTTGCGCGGATCGACGCGCCCGACCTGTGGCAGCGCGATCCGCCGATCCGCGAGCGCAAGTCCATCCTCGACAGCTGGCTGAAAATCACCATCCGCGAAGGGCGCAACCGGCAAGTGCGCCGCATGACTGCGGCGGTCGGGTTGCCCACCCTGCGGCTAGTCCGCTGGTCGATCGGCGACTGGTCGCTCGCCGGGATCGCGCCGGGCCAGTTCGAGGAGGTCTCCACCCTGGCCAAGGATCGCGGCGGCGGCACTTAGGCATGCGAGCGCCGATCGGGTGCTCGCCGGGATAACGGACGTGCGGCAGGAGGACTGCCTGTCAGCGCATGTTGGAATAATGCGTACAAAGGCAAATCGGCAGGTTTTGGATTTTCAATGAATTATCGCCACTCGTTCCACGCCGGCAACAGCGCCGATGTCGTCAAGCACAGCCTGCTGATTGCCCTTGTCCGGGCCCTGCAGCAAAAACCGGGCGCGTTGACCCTGATCGACACCCATGCCGGCTGCGGGCTCTACGACCTGGGCGGCCAGCAGGCCCAGCGCACCGGAGAGGCCGCCCACGGTGTGCTGCGGGCCTTTACCGATACCAACCCCTTGCTGAACGAATATCGCGCCGCCGTGCAGGCGGTGAATGACGGGGCAGCGCCGCACCTCTATCCCGGCTCGCCGCAGTTCCTGGCGCAACTGCTGCGCCCGCAGGACCTGCTGATCCTCAATGAGAAGCATCCCGAGGACGTCGATGTCCTGCGGGGCGCGATGCGCGGTACGCCTGCCGCCGTGCATGCGCGCGATGCCTATGAGCTTTGGCTGGCGATGCTTCCCACCCGGACGGCGCGCGGCGTGGTGGTGGTCGATCCGCCGTACGAGCAGACCGACGAGCGCGAGCGCATCACCGCCACGCTCGCCGCGGCACACCGCAAATGGGCGCATGGCGTGACGGTGATCTGGTATCCGCTCAAGGACCGCGCGCCCCATCAGCAGTGGAAGCACAAGCTGCGCAAGCTCGGCATCCCGAAATTCCTCTCGGTGGAGCATTGGTTGTATGATGCCGATCAGCCCGGCATCTATAACGGCGCAGGCCTTTTCATCGTCAATCCGCCTTATGCCTTCGTGCAGGCGCTGCCGCCGCTGCTGGAAGCGCTGCGCGCGGCACTGGCGCCGGAAGGGCATCGCGGCGAGATCACGGCAGACTGGTTGAACAATTGAGGCGGCTTGTGCGCCAGGCGGCAGGGTTGCGGATCAACGCACGCGGCGCGGTACCGCATTGCGCCGACAACGGGTAGGCGTCCGGCGCGCGGCGGACCGCCCCGCGCCGGCAAGGGCAAGCGGCCCTTGATCAAGCCTCGATGGCGTCCGCATGGCGCATGGCGGCAAGATCGGTGAGCAGGTCCGGCCCCTCCGGCTGCCAACCCAGCCGCGCACGCGTCCAGGCACTCGATGCGATCATGTCGAGTGCGGCGAAAGGCGCCATCCATCCGAAATAGTGCTCGACATCGTCTTCGGTGATCGCGCGGACCGGTAGCCCGGTACCCTTGCCGATCGCCTCCGCGATGGCGCGGGCGTCGACGCCCTCTTCCACCGAGGCATGGTATCGCGCGCCCGGCTCCCCCCGTTCCAGCGCCAGCACGTAGAGCTTGGCGACATCGCTGACATGCGCCGCGGCCCAGCGCGTCTTGCCCTCGCCCACATAGGCGATGGCGCCGGCGCGCAGCGCCTCGGCGATCAGCGGCGTGATCAGCCCCGCCCTGGTGGTGTCGTGCACCTGCGGCAGACGGATCGTGCGCACGTCGATGCGCCGCGCGAGCAGCGCCGCCCCGGCGAGTTCGGTGACGATGCGCGGATTGGCATGCAGGGGGTTGAGGATGTCCTCGGTCGCCAGCCCGCCTTGCCGTGGCGTGCCGCTGCCGACCCCCGAGGTGATCAGGATCGGCTTGGTCGTGCCCGCCAGCGCCTCGCCCATCGCGGCGATGTTGCGCTCGTCCTTCCTGGTATTTTCGAAGAAGGCCGCGAAATTATGGTCGAAGGCACAATGGATGACCGCGTCCGCCGCCGCCGCTCCAAGCGCCAGCGTTTCGGGTTCCTCGAGGCTACCCCGATGCACTTCGACTCCGGCCGCTTCCAGTTGCCGCGCGCCGGCATCGGAGCGCGTGAGGCCGAGCACGTGATGGCCGCGGCTGCGAAGTTCGGGGATGATATGGGAGCCGATAAAGCCGGTCGCCCCGGTCAGGAACACGCGCATGGGAAATCTCCTGCTGACCCGACGCCGTATCCCGCTCCCACCCAACGTGTTAAAGTAGTGAGGTTATCCTAGTATATCGTGCAACAGGATCGACCATGGCCACCAACGCGCCCAACCCGCTCGGGACCTATTTGCGGGATCGCCGTACCCGCCTCGATCCGGCGGCCTTCGGTTTCACCGGCGGGCGGCGCCGCACGCCGGGCCTCCGCCGGGAGGAGGTCGCCAGCCGCGCCAACATCAGCGCCACCTGGTACACCTGGCTGGAGCAGGGCCGTGGCGGCGCGCCGTCGGCCGACGTGCTCGATCGCATCGCCAAAGGGCTGATGCTCACCGAATCGGAGCGCGAACATATCTACATGCTCGGCCGCGGGCATCCGCCGGAAACGCGGTACCAGTTGGTCGACGGCATCTCGCCGCGATTGCAGCGCGTCCTCGACGGCATGGTGCTGAGCCCGGCGATCATCAAGACCGCGACCTGGGACGTCGTGGGGTGGAACCGGGCAGCATCGGTGCTGTTCACCGACTATGCGACGCTGCCGCGCGAGCAACGCAACATCCTTCGGCTGATCTTCGGCAGCGACCGCGTCCGTGCGCGGAATGCGGATTTCGACAGCATGGCCCGTTTCGTGGTCGGCGCCTTTCGCGCCGACGTGGCGCGCGCAGGTGCCAGCGGCAACGCCGAGGTCACGGCGCTGGTGACCGAACTGTGCGAGCGCAGCCCGGACTTTGCGGCGCTGTGGCAGGATAACAACGTGGTGTCGCACGGCGAAGGCGTGAAGCGCCTGCATCATCCCGATACGGGGCTTCTGGCGATGGAATTCTCCTCCTTCGCGGTCGAAGGGCGGCCCGAACTGGGGATGATCATCTACAACCCCGCCTCGGCGGACGACGCCGCGCGGCTGCGCGCGCTGCTCGACAAGCACAAGGACTGACCGTCGCGGCCCGTTCCCGCTTGCGAAAGGGCGCGGGACCGCAAAGCCGCCCGCGCCCGCGTCGTCAGGCGCCCCCCTGGTAATCGGTCGAGCGGGTCACCGTCTCCCAGCGATCGATCTCGTCGATCACGGTGTCGAGCTTCTCGCGCGCGCGCCGCAGCGCGTCGCTGCCGAGCAGCAGGTGCAGCGGGGGGTTCGCGGCATCGACCAGGGCGAGGATCGCCGCTGCGGCCTTGTCCGGGTCGCCGATCTGGCGTCCCGCCATCGCATCGAGGCGCGCCACCGCCGTGCCGACGCTTTGCGCATAGTGCTCGCCGCCCTGGCTGCGACGGATCGAATGGTCGCTGAGGAAGTCGGTGCGGAACGCGCCCGGCGCGATCGCGGTGGCCTTGAGGCCGAAGGGCGCGATTTCCTGGGCAAGGCTCTGCGTCAGTCCCTCGAGCGCCGATTTGGTCGCGGAGTAGAGGCCGGACGATCCCGCCGGCGCGCGGCCCGCGATCGAAGTGATGTTGAGGATATGGCCGCTACCCTGTCGGCGCAACGCGGGGAGCGCCGCACGGATGACGGCGAACGGCGCGAAGACATTGACCGCGAACAACCGCTCGAACTCCGCGTCGGTCGCGCCCTCGAGCGCGCCCAGCAGGCCGTACCCGGCATTGTTGACCAGCACGTCGATGTGCCCTACCCGCTCGAACGCGGCGCGCACGGCCGGGGCGATCGCCGCCTTGTCGGTTAGGTCGACGGTCAACACATGCAGCATACCCTGCCCCGCCACCAGGTCCGGTACACCCTCGCGCACGGTGCCGACGACGGTATCGCCGCGCGTCAGCGCCGCCTGCGCCAGTGCCTTGCCCAGACCGCGGGATATGCCCGTAATGAACCAGGTCGTCATAGCTGTTCTCCTTCGCGACCGATGTAGCCATGCGGCAGGAGATCATAATCACCGGACTTCTACCCGGGCTTGTAAGGCCAGCTTCACAATGCTTTGGACAGGCGGCATGATCCATCCGAGCGAGTTCGGTGCCCTGCGCGCCTTTGCCGCCGTCGCCGCGCAACGCAGCTTCAGCCGGGCGGCGGAGCGACTGGGCGTGTCGTCCTCGGCGCTGAGCCAGCTGATCCGCGGCCTTGAGGAACGGCTCGGCATCCGGCTGCTCCACCGCACCACCCGCAGCGTTTCGCTGACCGAGGCGGGCGAGACGCTGCTCGCGGAGATACGCCCGGCTATCGACAGCCTGACCGGCGCGCTGGAGCAGGCCCGCGACGCCGCGCGTCGGCCGGCAGGCACCGTGCGCCTCCACTGCTTCCATGCCGCGGCGGACAGCTTCGTGGTGCCGATCCTGCCGAGACTCGCCCGCGACTTTCCCGACATCACGCTCGATCTCACGATAGACGACACCGTGCTGGACATCGTCGGCAGTGGCTATGATGCAGCGATCCGCATCGGCGAAGTCATCGAACGCGACATGGTCGCGCTCCGGCTGGGCGGGGACATCCGCCAGCTCGCCGTGGCCGCGCCTGCCTATCTTGCCGAGCATGGCATTCCGCAGACGCCCAAGGATCTGCTCGAGCACCGCTGCATCCGCTGGCGCTGGCCGGGGCAGGCGAACCCCTATGCATGGGAGTTCTTCGAGGAGGACCGCTGGTTCTCGGTGGCGGTCGAGGGGCCGCTGATCACCAGCAGCCGCGCGGTAATGATGGATGCGGCGCTGGCCGGCGTCGGGATCGCGTTCCTGAAGGAGGAATCCGTTGTCGGCGCCTTCGCGCGGGGGGCGCTCATACCCCTTCTGGAAAACTGGTCGGTTCCCTTCCCCGGCAACTATCTATGCTACCCCCAACAGCGGCAGATGGCGCCGGCGCTGCGCGCGGTGATCGATACGATCCGGTCCCATACGGCTCGCAGCGATCGAGGCGCAGGTGAAGCGCCAAATCGGCCGATTTCGGACGATTCAGCTCAGCGCGGAAGTGCATAAAAGCCAGCATACGCGCGATACCGAGCACGCG
>NZ_BCTR01000050.1 GCF_002091475.1 Sphingomonas azotifigens NBRC 15497 | reverse complement strand
GGGGGGGGGGGGGAAATCCCGCTTCGGCCCCCTCCACCACCGCCTGCGGCGGCGGTCCCCCTCCCCCGGAGCCTTGCTCCGGGGGAGGAAACCCGCGTGGCGGCGGCGGCCTGGGCTCAGGCGGCCACGCGGTTCCACGGCATGCGCTGCAGCGCCATCCCCAGCCCGCACCAGCCGCTGCCCCCCGCAAAGGCCAGCATGAACCCGAAGAACCCGGCCGCGTAGAAGCCCGGCACGAACCCCGCCAGCCCGGCGAGCGTGCCGGCCAGCACCAGCAGCCCGACGATCATCTGCACCTGGCGGAAGATCGACACGCGCGGCGCACCAGCGCCCGCCACCGGCAGCCCGGCGGCGGCCCAGGCCTCGATCCCACCGTCCAGATTGCGCACCCGATCGCCGACGACCTGCTCCGCCAGCGCACAGGCCCGGCCGCCGCGCGTGCCCTTCTGGCACTGGAAGATCAGCAGCCGGTCGGCCGGCAGATCGGCATCGGCCAGCAGCGCCGGCAGGCTGCCCAGCGGCATCGAGGCGGCGTACGGGATGTGGCGCGCCCGGAACTCGTCGGGCTCGCGCACGTCGATCAGCAGCGCCGCGCCGCTGGCGAGCAGGCGGTGCGCCTCGGGGGCCGAAATCGTCGCGGTCATGCGTCTTCCTTTCCGCAGAAATGGGCGTGGAGCACCGCCATCAGGTCGTGCGCGGCAGGGTGGGTGATCGAATAGAAGAGCGTGCGATGCTCGCGCCGCGCGGCGACGATGCCCTCGTCCTTCAGCTTATTGAGATGCTGCGACATCGAGGTCGGCGCGATGCCCGTCGCTTCGATCAGCGCCCCGACGCTGCGCTCCCCCTCCACCAGCGCGCACAGGATCATCAGCCGGTGCGGATTGGCGAGGCCGGAAAGCAGCGCGGCCGCGCCCGCGGCCTTGGGCGCCATCGCTTCCATCAGGGGATTCACGGACAGACTTGTGTTCATTCCATCTATATATCAATTCATAGATGTACGAATCAATAAGGAGTTGCCCGATGGCGAAGGATTATCGCGCGCTGACCCAGGATATTTCCGCCTATTCCGCCCAGCTGCGCAAGCTGGCGCCCGAAACGATGGCGGGTTTCCACGCCATGGCGAAAGCGGCCGGGGCGGAAGGGGCGGTGGACGCCAAGACCAAGGAGCTGATCGCACTGGCGATCGGCGTCACCCAGCGCTGCGACGGCTGCATCGGCTTCCATGCCAAGGCATTGGTCGGCATGGGCGCGAGCCGCGCGGAGATCGCCGAGGTGCTGGGCATGTGCGTGTATATGGGCGGCGGCCCGGCGCTGATGTACGCTGCGGACGCGCTGCGGGCCTATGACCAGTTCGCCGAATCGGGAGGCTGACGGACAGCGACGGAGCGCCTGTCAGTCGTTGGCGCGCGCCCGCGCTTCGAACAGGGCGCGCTGTGCCGCGAATGCCCGCTGGAATGCCGGACGCGCCTCGCCGCGGGCGATGTATGCCACCAGTCGTGGCTGTTCGGGCAGCATCGGCGCGCGTTCGAGCCTTCGTAGCACGCTGATCATCAGCAGGTCCGCAGCCGTGAAGCCGCCTTCCAGCCAGTCGCGCTCGCCCAGCCGCGCGGCAAGCTGGGCGAGGCGGGTGCGGACGCGCTCCTCCAGCATCGGCTGGCGCGCCGCGAACCAGTCCGCGTCCCGCTCGAGCATCCGTGCCATCGCCCATTCGACGATCGGCGGCTCGATCGTGCTGACTGCGGCGAACATCCAGGCGAGCGCGCGGGCGCGGGCATGCGGGTCCGCGGGCAACAGGCCGGGGTGGCGCTCGGCGAGGTGCAGCACGATCGCGCCCGACTCGAACAGCGTCAGCCCGTCTTCCTCGAAGGCGGGGATCTGGCCGAAGGGCTGGCGGGCGAGATGCTCGGCCCCCTTCATCGTCGCGAACGAGACGCCGCGCACGGCGTAGGCCAGGCCCAGTTCCTCCAGCGCCCAGCGCACCTGCATGTCGCGCGCGAGGCCGCGCCCGCGATCGGGCGAATCCTCGAAAACGGTGAGCGTGATCGGCATCGGCAGCGACTCCGCGGGCGGCGGGACGAGGCTAGCGCAGTGGGAGGGCGTGCGGAATGCGCTTCCGCTTCGCGCCGCGGCATGATCTAAGGGGCGCGTCGTGCTGGGAGGGTGCGTGATGTTGCTGGCCGCGTTGCTGTTCGGATTGCCGCTCCAGGACCGGGTGGCCGCACCTGCCGTCACGGCTAGTGCCAGCGCCACCGTCGATGCGCCGGAGCAGGCGGCGAACGGCAGCCAGCGCTGGTCGGTGCTCGCCAACCCTTGCGCCTCGGCCCAGACCAATGGCGATCAGATCGTGGTGTGCGGCAAGGACGTCGATGCGCCGCGGCTGCCGCTGCCGGAGGAGCGCGGTCCACCCGATCGGCCCCGGCCGAGCAATCCGGACCTTACCGGCATCGGCGCCCTGAACGCCAGCTCCGCGCCGTGCGCGACGCAGATGGGAGGCTGTATCGTGGGCGTCGACCTCTTCGGCGCGGCGACCACGCTGGTGCGCGGCGTCGGCAAGGTGATCAGCCCGGGCAGCTGCTGCGATGAACCGGGCGAATCGACCAATTTCTTCAAGCTGGTCGGCGATGCCGGCAAGGGGGTTGGCCGGGCGTTCAGGAAGAAGCCCGACAAGTCGAACCGCGTGCCGATCGACCTTGACGATCCGGTGCCGTTCCGCTCATCTCCAGCAGTACCGCCCACTCCTCCGGCCGCACCGGCGTCACCGACAGGCGCGACTGGCGCACCATCTCGAGGTCCTTGAGCCGCGGTTCGGCCTTGATCTCGGGCAGGGGTACGGGCTTGGCGAGCGGCTGCAGCGCCTTCACTTCCACGCTTGCCCATTTGCCGTCGTCGCCGTCCGGCTGCCAGGCGCGGGTGATCTCCATGATCCCCACCGCGGCCTTCTGGATGTTCGAATGGTAGAAGATCGCCTGGTCGCCGGGGACCATGTCCTTCAGGAAATTGCGGGCGGTGTAGTTGCGCACGCCGTTCCATTCGGTGCTGCCGTCGCGCACCAGGTCATCCCAGCCATAGACGTCGGGTTCGGAGCGAAGGATCCAGTAGGCCATGTCGCCCGTTACCCAGCTAAACCGCGGCTGAATAGCCGGTTCCGCACCGATTAAGCCGCGTTTCCGTACGAGGAGGCATCGGCGCCGCCCGACTCGCCGGCGCCCGGAGGTGAGGAGAAGTAGGATGAACCATCTGGCCAAGAAGCTGGTGCTGGGCATCGCCGCGGGCGCGAGCCTGCTCGCCGCCGCCGCGCCCGCCCAGGCGCAGGACTGGCGCTGGCACCGCCATTATTACCGCGACCGTGGCGGCGACGCTGCCGGGGCGGCGCTGGTGGCGGGCATTGCGGGGCTGGCGATCGGCGCGGCGATCTCGAACGACCATCGCTATGATTACGACCGCCGCTTCTACCGCGAGCGCGGCTATTATCCGACCGACGGCTATTGGTATCGCGACAATTACCCGCGCTATCGCTACTATGAATATTGCAACGTGCGGCGGGTCTGGGATCCGTATCTCGAACGGCCGGTGCTGGTCCGTTACTGCGATTAGCGGATCGGGCGCGCGATCATCTCTTGAGATGGGTCGCGCGCGACCACCGAACGGGTAGGATGGCGCCATGGCACCTTCCGAATCGCTCGATCCGGCCGATCCCTATGCGCGATCCGCCCAGACCTTCCCGGTCCTAACCCCCGAGATGGCGGGGCGGGTCGCCAGCTTCGGCAGCGAGGAGGCGCTGGCCGACGGCGCCATGCTGTATCGCAGGGGCGATCGCAGCGTCGATTTCTTCCTCTGCCTCGCTGGCGGGATCGAGATCATTGATATTGATTCGGAAGGCCACCAGCACCCGGTGCATACCCATCTACCCGGCCAGTTCACCGGCGAGCTCGACCTGTTCAACGACCGCAAGATCCTGGTGAGCGCCCGCGCGCTGCCGGGCACGCGGGTGGTGCGGATCGACCGCCTGTCGTTCCGCCGGATGATGGCGGCCGAGCCCGATATCGGCGAGATCGTGATGCGCGCCTTCATCCTGCGCCGCGTCGGGCTGCTGCGCCACAGCGATGCCGGCGTCGCGCTGGCCGGGCCGGGCCACGGCGCCGACATGGGGCGGATCGAGACTTTCCTCACCCGCAACGCGATGCCGCACCGGCGGATCGATACCGACACCGATCCGGACGCCGCAGGGTTCCTCGAATGCTTTGCGCTGACCGAAGCCGACCTGCCGGTGGTGGTGCTGGAAGGCCGCGTGCTGCGCAACCCGGCCAATGCCGCGCTTGCCGATGCACTCGGGCTCGCGACCGCGCTCGATCCCGCCCATGTCCACGACCTTGCGGTGGTGGGGGCCGGGCCGGCGGGGCTGGCGGCGGCGGTCTATGCCGCCTCCGAAGGGCTGGAGACGATCGTGATCGAGGCGGTGGCGCCCGGCGGGCAGGCGGGGACCAGCTCGAAGATCGAGAATTATCTGGGGTTCCCCACCGGCATTTCGGGGCAGGCGCTGGCCGGCCGCGCGCAGGTGCAGGCGCAGAAGTTCGGCGCGCGGCTGCTGGTATCGCGCTCGGTGGTGCGGATCGAGTGCGAGGAGCGGCCGCTGCGGCTCCATCTCGACGACGGCGCGACGCTGCAGGCGCGCGCAGTGGTGGTCGCGACCGGCGCCCGCTACCGCAAGCTCGACCTGCCACGCTATGCCGAGCTCGAAGGTAACGGCATCTATTATGCCGCCACCGCGATGGAGGCCGGGCTGTGTGCCGGCGCCGAGGTGGTGGTGGTCGGCGGCGGCAATTCGGCGGGGCAGGCGGCGGTCTTTCTCGCCCGGCACGCGGCGCACGTCCATGTGCTGGTCCGCGGCCCTGGCCTCGCCGCGACGATGTCGCGCTACCTGATCGACCGGATCGAGGCATCGGAGCAGATCACGCTTCACCCCTTCACCGAAGTCACCGCGCTGGAAGGCGAGCGCGCGCTGACCGGGCTCGAATGGACCGATCGCACGACCGGCGCGGTGGAACGCCGCCCGGTGGGCGGGCTGTTCGTGATGATCGGCGCGGTGCCGAACACCAGCTGGCTCGAAGGCTGTGTCGATCTCGACGGCGGCGGCTTCGTGCGCACCGGCAGCGGCGAGACCTATTTCTGCTCGTCGGCGCCGGGCGTGTTCGCGGTCGGTGATGTGCGGTCGGGGTCGGTCAAGCGCGTCGCCTCGGGCGTGGGCGAGGGATCGGTGGTGGTCTCGGCCATCCACCGCTATCTTGAACCGGCGGCCGAATGACGGCATGAGCCGGGCATGAGCGATACCCCTCCCGATCGTCTGTCGGTCAACCCGAGCAGCCCCTATTTCGCCCGCGAACTGCTGGAGCGCGGCGTCGGCATCAAGTTCAAGGGCGTCGAGCGCCGCGATGTCGAAGAATATTGCATCTCCGAAGGCTGGGTGCGCGTCGCGCTCGGCAAGAAGACCGATCGCAAGGGCAACCCGCTGACGATCAAGCTGGTCGGCCCGGTCGAGGCGTGGTTCCAGAGCGGCGGCGAGGCGGCTGCGGCCGAGGGCGAGGAAAGCGCCGAGGGCTGATCTCGAGGGTGGCGGCTGCCGGACGCCGGCAGCCCGCCCGTTCGCTTCAATAGCCTACGTCGAGGACGACGATCGCCAGTCGCCCGTCGATACGGCCGGCCAGCGTCACGTTGCCGCCGGGCCAATCGACCCCGTTCGCGGCGGCGATGGCAAACACATCCATCCGGATGGCGAAGAACGGCTCGAACGTCTTCGCGAAGGGGCGGGTGACCAGCGTCTCCGCCGCCTTGGCGTCGCGCCACGCCGAAAAGCTCCATCCGGTGCCGATATAGCGGAGCGCCGACCCGCTGGGTGGCACGGCAGTGGGTTTCTCGACGACGCGCCGCGCGTCGCAGCCGATCGGGCGGAGCCGGGCATTGGATAGCGTGCGCCCGACATAGTCCACGTCCAGCACAAGGCAGCTGCCGTCGCTACGCTTGAGATTGAGCGGCAGAAAGCCGAGCGCCCATGCATCGACGAAGCGCGTGCCTGGGGTTTCGGCGATCGTGTAGGCGCCGACCACCTTCGCGTGGGCCTTCGCGGCATTGGCATAGCCGGGGAGCAGGCGAATGCGCCGCTCGACTGCGGTGCGATCGAGCGGTTCGATGTGGGGCATGCCCGGTTCCGCCTGCGGCGCTACCGCCGGCCCGGCCGTGCCCGTGAAGCCGGCAGGCGGCGTGAACTGGGCGATCGACGCGGCAGGGGCGAGCAGGCCTGCGACGGCGAGGAGGCAGGCGCGCCGTTGGATTGTCGCTACGCTGCCGAGAGCTGCAGTGGCGTTGGGAGCGGGGCGCAGCGCCGAAGTCAGCGTGCGGGCTGCGAGTCCTTTGAGCGCCTGCATGATCCCCTCCGTCGCTCGCCATCGTGTGGGGGTACGCTCGCATGGGTGGGGCGGGAGAAAAAGGGGCTTTTGTGCCTTTGCAGTCGTTCCCTGTTCCTTCTGGGAAGCAGCCGTCAGGCCGGGATTCGCTTGCCGGTCAGGCCCCACCCCAACCCCTCCCCCGAAGGGGAGGGGCTTTTGGGGGCTCAGATCGCGCTCTTCACCATGCCGTAATGGTGCCAGGCGAAGATCGCCGCGGCGCCGCGGTGCGGGCGCCACGCCTCGGACCAGGCGCGGGTCTGCTTCTCGCTCGGGCGCTCGGGATGGCCGAGGATGCGGCCGATCTCGATCTGCACCGCCAGGTCGCCGGCGGGCCAGATGTCCGGCCGGCCTTCCGCGAACAGCAGATAGATCTCCGCCGACCAGCGGCCGATGCCCTTGATGCGGGTGAGTGCGGCGATCGCTTCCTCGTCGTCCTGCGGCAGTGCGGCGAGATCGAGCGTGCCGCTGGTCACCTGCTCGGACAGGCTTCGGGCATAGCCCATCTTCTGCCGCGACAGGCCGGCGCTGCGCAGCAGCTCGTCGCTGGCCGCGGCCAGCAGCGCTGGGTTTTCGGCATCGCCGAGCGCCGCGTCGAGCTTGTTCCACACCGAGGTGGCAGCGGCGACGCTCACCTGCTGGCCGACGATCGTGCGCAACAGCGTCGCATAGCCGCGCTCGCGGATGCGCGGGGGCGGATAACCGGCGCGTTCCAGCGCGGCAGCGAAGGCGGGTTCGAGCGCTGCCAATGCGTCGATCGATCCCTTCAGCTGGTCGGCGGTCAAACCCATGGATTGCTTCCTTGAAACGGGTGCGGTTCACCGGCATGGACGCGGCAAACCAAGGAGATGCAGATGCCCCAGCTTACGGTCGTGACGCGTGACGGAACCGAACGGACGGTAACCGGCCAAGCCGGTCTCAGCGTGATGGAAGTGATTCGCGACAATGGTTTCGACGAGCTGCTGGCGCTGTGCGGCGGCTGCTGCAGCTGCGCCACCTGCCATGTGCATGTCGACCCGGAATTTGCGGACAAACTGCCGACGATGAGCATGGACGAGGACGATCTGCTCGACAGCACGAGCGATCGCGACGCGACCTCGCGGCTGTCGTGCCAGATCCCGTTCACCGATGCGCTGGACGGTCTGCGCGTGCGGATTGCTGCCGAGGATTGAGGATGGGCGGGGGGGGCGGCGGGTACTGCCACCCCCTCCGTCATCCCCGCGAGGGCAGGGATCCATTCGCCTGCGCGCTGGGGGCAGGAACCGCGGCTTCAGCGCCAATGGATTCCCGCCTTCGCGGGAATAACGGAAGGGCGAGTGGGGGTCACCGCGCGACCGTCTGCCAGACGCGGACATACTCCACCTCCATCCGCGCCGGGAAGGCGGCGGGGTCGATGCCATGGGTGCCGCCCCAGCCGCCGACCGCGACGTTGAGCAGCAGATATTGCGGCTTGTCGAACGGCCAGGTGGCGGGATCGCCCTTATGGTCGTTGTCGAAGCGCATATAGGCATGGCCGTCGACGCCGATCAGGATGCGGTCCCTGGTCCAGTCTAGCTGATAGGTATGGAAGGCGGTGCAGGCGTCCGCCACCTGGGTGGTCGCACCCTTCTGGGTGTGCTGGGCGTGGTTATAGGCGCCGGTATGGATGGTGCCGTGCACCGTCTGCGGATCCCAGCCGACCAGTTCCATCACGTCGATTTCGCCGAGCCGCGGCCAGCCGGCCTTGCCGTCGGTGCCGAGCAGCCAGATCGCCGGCCACAGCCCCTTGCCGCAGGCGAGCTTGGCGCGGACTTCGATAAAGCCATAGGTCCAACTGGCGAGACCGCGGGTGAGCAGGCGCGCGGAGCTATAGTCCTGGCCGCCATAATCGGGCTCGCTCGACAGCCGCTCGCGGCGTGCCTCGATGACGAGATGACCGTTCTCGATCCGCGCATTCTCGGCGCGGTTGGCGGCGTAATATTGCAGTTCCTGGTTGTACCAGCCTTCGCGGTTGCGGGCGGTATCGTACGTCCAGCGCTTGGTATCGGGCAGGCGGCCGGAGTCGAACTCGTCCGCCCAGACGAGTCGCGCGCCCTTGGGGATGGCGATCGATTCGTCGGTGGCGGCGGGCACGGGCGGCAAGGCGGCGGTCTGCGCGACCGCCGCTGCCGGCAGGAACCAGGCTGCGGCGGCGGCCGCATGGGCGAGCCGCCGCGCGCGCATCACTTGGGCGAGAGCACCATCAGCATCTGACGGCCTTCCATGCGCGGATAGCTTTCGACCTTCGCCACTTCCGCCGCATCCTGCTGGACGCGCTGGAGAAGCTGCATGCCGAGCTGGCCATGCGAAAGCTCACGGCCGCGGAAGCGCAGGGTGATCTTCACCTTGTCGCCTTCGCCGATGAACTTCAGCACGTTGCGCATCTTCACGTCGTAATCGTGATCGTCGATGTTGGGACGCATCTTGATCTCTTTGATCTCCTGCGTCTTCTGGGTCTTGCGTGCGAGGTTCGCCTTCTTCTGCGCCTCGTACTTGAACTTGCCGACATCGAGGAACTTGGCGACGGGCGGATCGGCGTTGGGCGACACTTCGACAAGGTCGAGCCCGACCTCGGCTGCCTGCGCCATCGCCTCACGCGTGTACATCACGCCAAGGTTTTCGCCGTCCTGGTCGATCACGCGAACCTTGGGCGACTGGATGAATTCGTTAAACCGCGGCCCGTTCAGCGGCATCGCGGGCGCCATCGGGCGCCGGGGCATGGGAGAACGTATAAGACTGGCTCCTGTAGTTGATCAGCGCCCTATATAGACAATTACTGTCCCGGAGAGAAGGTCCCTCCCGCACCATTCTGTGGCGGCGGTGCGCGGCCCATGTCGCAGATCGCCGGAAAAACCCTTCGTCCTCCGCCATGTAGCTGATCCTGCGTCTATAATGGCCTGGACGCCGGCGGACATTTCCGGGTGCCGGCCTTGCGGGGAATACCATGCAGCGACTGTTTCGTGCGGCGGCAAGTCTTGCCGCGATGACTCTTGCCGGCCATGCGCTGGCGCAATCCACCACCGGCGAAGCGCAGGGCAAGGCAAGCGTCGGCGTGACGGCCGGCTCGCTGGGCGTGGGGCCGGAGATCGGCTACCGCTTCAACCAGCATGTCGGCGTGCGCGCCAATGGCGGGTTCCTGGGTGTCGACCACAGCTTCAGCTCGGGCGGCATCGAATATGACGGCCATGCCAAGCTGTCGTCGGCAGGCGTGATCCTCGACGTCTATCCGCTGGGCGGCGGCTTCCGCATCTCGGGCGGCGCGCGCTACAACGGCACCGACGGCAATGTCCGCGCGACGCCGAACGGCCCGACCAGGATCGGCAGCCTGGTGTTCACCCCCGAGCAGATCGGCACCATCACCGGCCGCGCCGACCTGCGCGAATTCGCGCCGCAGCTGACGCTCGGCTATGGCGGCAAGCTGCGCAAGGGCCTGGCCTTCACCGTCGAGGCAGGCGCGCTGTTCCAGGGCGCGGTGCGGATCCGCGACTTCACCTCGAACGGCACGCTGGCGACCGATCCGACGATTGCCGGCACCACCTACCGCAACGAACTCGCCAAGCAGCGCCAGAAGCTGCAGGATTCGGCGAACGACTATCAGGTCTACCCGATCCTGCAGTTCGGGCTGAAGTACCGCTTCTGAGGCTGGCGCGGGCGGCGCCTTCGCGCGCCGCCCGCTCAGTCCAGCGTGTCGAGGCGTATCGTCACATCCGGGAAGAGCAGCGGCGCGACCGTGTCATGCGCCTCATATTCCTCGACATCGGTGTAGACGCCGTTCTCGGCCGCGCGGTGGATGCGGATCGTCTGGCGGACCGCGTCGACCACCCAATAGTCGCGCACGCCATGCCTGGCGTAGAGCGGCGCCTTGACGCGCAGGTCGTACGGCAGGGAGCTGTCCGCCACTTCGATCAGCAGCAGCACGTCGGGCCCGCCGATCTCGCGCATCCTCGTGCCTTTGGGAACGACCAGAAGATCCGGCTCCACCAGCGTATCCGGTGCCAGCGTCAGCGAGGGAGCGGGATAGACGCGGACCGCGTCCGGCAGGCCCCGGGCCAGCGCCCAGTTCAGCTTGCCTTCCATGATCGAATGCCAGCTTGCCTTGGCAGCCGCCATCGGCACCACCTCCCCCTCGATCAGCTCGAGATGCTCGTTCTCGCGCAGCACGCCGGCGGCCGTGAGATCGTAGACCTCGTCGACCGTCAGACGGGCAGGGAGGAGGCCCCGGCGCACGTTCTGGAACAGCGTCATGGGCTGAGGATAGCAGCTTCTCGATTATGGCGCGAGGCTCGTCGCCGACGCTCCCCTCCCGCGTGCGGGAGGGGTCGGGGGAGGGTGTGTGCTGAAAGCCGAGCATGCGGCGGAAGAAGGAGCCCTTTTGCGCTCTCCGCGCCATCGCGGCGTGTCGCCTGCTACCCTCTCTCACCCTCCCCTAACCCCTCCCGCAAGCGGGAGGGGGACTTGAGCGTCGGTCAGCGCAGATCCGGTGCCAGCGCCTCGGCCTTGAGCCGCGCGATCGCCTCGTCCAGCGTCAGCATGGTCTGGCCCTGGCTGCCGAGCACGCGGAGCGCGACGGTGCTCTCCTCCGCCTCGCGCTTGCCGACGACCAGCAGGTTGGGCACCTTGGCCAGCGAGTGCTCGCGCACCTTGTAGTTGATCTTCTCGTTGCGCAGGTCGCTCTCGACGCGGATCCCCGCCGCCTGAAGCTTCGCCACCACCTCACGGGCATAGTCGTCGGCATCGGAGACGATCGTCGCGACCACCGCCTGCACCGGGGCGAGCCAGGTCGGCAGCTTGCCGGCGAAATGCTCGATCAGGATGCCGATGAAACGCTCGTACGAGCCGAAGATCGCGCGGTGGAGCATCACCGGGCGGTGGCGCTCGCCATCCTCGCCGACATAGGACGCATCGAGTCGCTCGGGCAGCACCCGGTCCGACTGGATGGTGCCGACCTGCCAGGTGCGGCCGATCGCATCGGTGAGGTGCCATTCCAGCTTGGGCGCGTAGAAGGCGCCTTCGCCGGGCAGTTCCTCCCAGCCATATTCGGGCGTCGCCAGGCCGGCGGCGACGACGGCGTCGCGCAGCTCGTTCTCGGCCTGGTCCCACATCTCCTCGGTGCCGAAGCGCTTCTCGGGGCGCAGCGCGAGCTTGATCGCATAGGTGAAGCCGAAATGCTTGTAGACCCGGTCAGCGAGCGCGCAGAACGCCTTCACCTCGTCGACGATCTGGTCTTCGCGGCAGAAGATGTGGCCGTCGTCCTGAGTGAACTGGCGGACGCGCATCAGCCCGTGCAGCGCGCCGTGCGGCTCGTTGCGGTGGCAGCAGCCATTCTCGACCAGCCGCATCGGCAGGTCGCGATACGACTTGATGCCCTGCTTGAAGATCAGGATGTGCGCGGGGCAGTTCATCGGCTTGAGCGCCATCCACTGCGCGTCCTCGGACACCATCGGACCCTCGTCCTCGATGTTCGGGGTCTCGTCGGGGATGACGAACATGTTCTGGCGATACTTGCCCCAGTGGCCGGACTGCTCCCACTGGCGCGCGTCCATCACCTGCGGGGTCTTCACTTCCTTGCTGCCCGCGCCGTTGACCGCGCGGCGCATATAGTCCTCGAGCACGCGGTAGATGACATAGCCATTGGGGTGCCAGAACACCGAGCCATGGGCCTCCTGCTGGAGGTGGAACAGGTCCATCTCCGCGCCGAGCTTGCGGTGGTCGCGCTTGGCGGCCTCCTCCAGGCGCGTCAGATGCTCCTGGAGCTGCTTCTTGTTCAGCCAGCCGGTGCCGTAGATGCGGCTGAGCATCGCGTTCTTCTGGTCGCCGCGCCAATAGGCGCCCGACACGCGGGTCAGCTTGAACGCATCCGCCGCCACCTTGCCGGTGGAGGCGAGGTGGGGCCCGCGGCACATGTCGAGCCAGGCGTCCTCGCCCTTGCCGGCGCGGTAAACCGTGAGTTCCTCGCCCTCGGGGAGTTCCTTGGCCCACTCGGCCTTGAAGGTTTCCCCTTGCGCGGTCCAGCGCGCGATCAGGTCGGCGCGCGACCAGACTTCGCGGATCAGCGGCTCGTCGCGCGCGATGATGCGGCGCATCTCCTCCTCGATCGCCGGCAGATCCTCCTCGGTGAAGGGGCGGTCCTTGGGGGCGAAGTCATAGTAGAAGCCGTCGTCGGTCGACGGGCCGAAGGTGATCTGCGTGCCCGGGAACAGGTGCTGCACCGCTTCGGCGAGGATATGCGCATAATCGTGGCGCGCGAGTTCGAGCGCGTCGGCCTCGTCCTTGGCGGTGACGAGCGCGAGGTTCGCATCGCCCTCGAACGGACGGCCGATGTCGCGCAGTTCGCCATCGACGCGCGCGGCGAGCGCCGCCTTGGCGAGGCCGGGGCCGATCGCCGCGGCGATGTCCGCCGGGGTAGTCCCCGGGGCTACCTCGCGGACGGAACCGTCGGGCAGCGTAATGCGGAACATCTCGGACACGGGAAGAACCCCTTTCATGGGTGTGGAATGGAGAGCGGCTTATGCCCGCGCGGGTGCGATATAGGCAAGCGCTCGCGAAAAGGGGATGGGGCGGGGGGGGGGGATTTAGGGGTGCCGCCCTTCTTCTCCTCCCCCTCTCCCTCCCACTGCCTGCGGCAGCGGGCCCCTCCCTCCCCCGCGAGGGGGGAGGGGTTGGTAGCGAACGCTTTGGGGTGGCGCGCCCGGCCCGGCCAGCATAGCCTGCCGGCATGGACGCCAGCCACCACATCGTCGCCATCCTGCCCTGCCGCGACCTCGACGCGAGCACCGCCTTCTATCGCCGGCTGGGGCTGGAGGTGGCCAGCGACTATGGCTATTATCGCATCCTCGCCGACGACCGCGGCTGGCACCTGCACCTGCGGCACGAGCCGAACACGCCCCAGGCCCCGGACAATCCCTTCGGGCTCTACCTCTATGTCGAGGATGTCGACGCGGTGGCGGATCGGGTGCGCGAGGCGATTATCCAGCCCGGCACGCCGCACGCGATGTCGTGGGGGACGTACGAGTTCGCGGTGTCTGATCCCGATGGCGCGCTGGTGCGGGTTGGGCGGGTGCTGGAGAGGTGAGCGGCTTTCCCGCTATTTGCGGAAGGACGGTTTGAGACTCATGGCGTTCAATATCGAAGGCGTTTGTTGCTTCTGCTCGCAGCCCGTCGAGCGTGGAGACGTAGATCCATGCTGGCTATCCATCGCCACTAATGGAGAAGGGAACCAGTCTTGGCCGTGTCATGCTGCCTGCTATCTCGAACGTTTGGGTGACCTGCCTTACGCGCGGGAATTGTTTGAGCCCGACTAACATTCTAGCTTTCAAACATCTCCCGATACGCAAACAGCCCCGGCACGCCGCCGGTCATGACGTACAGCACCGCCTCGCCCGCCCGAAACGTGCCGCCCCGGATCGCCGCTAGCAGTCCGGCAAAGGCCTTGCCGCTGTAGACGGGGTCGAGCAGCAGGCCCTCGGTGCGGGCGAGCAGTTCCACCGCTTCGCGCATCGCATCCGTGGGGAGGCCATAGCCGGGCCCACGCTGGCTGCCGTCGATCGCCACCTCCGCCGCCGTCACGCCGCCCGGCAGGGCGTTGGCGGCGAGCGTCGCCTGGGCGAGTGCCAGCGTCTCGGCATGGGCGCGCTCGGGGGTGGCGAGGACGGCGTAGGACATGACGCGCGTGACGTCCGCGCCTGCCGCCGCCATGCCGGCGGCTAGGCCCGCATGGGTGCCGGTGCTGCCATTGGGCACGACGATGCGGGCGAAGCGCTCGCCCAGCGCGGTTTCCTGCGCAAGGATCTCCCAGGCGCAGGCGACATAGCCGAGCGCGCCGACCGACGACGATCCGCCCGCGCCCACCACATAGGGTTTGCGCCCCTCCGCCCGCAGCGCCTCGGCGCGGACATGGGCGAAGGCGAGCGGATCCGTGTCGCCGGACACGCGGTGGACGGTCGCGCCGAAGATCGCGTCGAGCAGCAGGTTGCCGTTGCGGCGATAGTCGGCGTCGTGGCGCGGGACGACATCGGCCAGCACCAGCTCGCAGGCGAGGCCCATCCGCGCCGCGGCTGCCGCGCTCAGCCGGCAATGGTTCGATTGCAGGCCGCCGGTGGTGACGAAGGTGTCGCACCCTTGCGCGATTGCGTCGCCGAGCAGGAATTCGAGCTTGCGCAGCTTGTTGCCGCCGCCGCCGATGCCTGCCACATCGTCGCGCTTCACATAGATCCGCACGTCGGTGCCCAGCGCCGCCTCCAGCCGCGCCAGCCGCTCGATCGGCGAGGGGTGGGCGAGCAGCGCTACCGCGCCGTGGCGCGCACGCAGCGCGTGCGGATCGGGGCTCATGCGACCCCGAACGGGACGACGTGGTTGGTCGAGATGTGCCCGACCGCGCAGCGGCCGAGATAGGGGACGCCCATCTCCTTGCACCAGCGCAGGATCATCTCGTCCACGGTCTCGCCGAAGGGCGGGTCGTTCTCGGCGATCGCGGTGACCGCCCCCAAGCGGATGCCGGCGATGCCCTTCAACTGTTCGGCATGGGCCATGTTGAACAGCATCCGGTCGATCCGGTAGAGGGGCTCGTCCACTTCCTCGATCATCAGCACATGGTCGGTGAGGTCGGGCAGGTACTTGCTGCCGATCAGCGACGTCAGGATCGCGAGGTTGAAGGCGGCGGCGGGGCGGCCATCGGCGAGCGCGGGGTCGAGCCCGCGGCGGTCGCGTTCGATCAGCCAGCCGAGCGCCCAGCCGGTATCCACCCCGGCATCGTTCTTGCCGATGCTGCTCGCCATCGAGGCATGGACCGGATGGCCGATGCCGCGGGCGTAGAGCGCGCCGAGCAGGAAACCCATGTCGGAGAAGCCCATATAGGTCTTGCGCCGCGCCGCCTCGCCGAGGTGCGGCATCACCGCGTCGAGGATGCGGTTCGAGCCATAGCCGCCGCGCGCGAACCAGATCGCGTCGATCGTCGGATCGTTGGCGAACTCCAGGAACGCCGCCGCGCGCTCGGCATCGGTGCCGGCGAAATGGCCGGCCGAGAGATAGCATTGCGGGTGGAACACCACCTCATGCTCCGGGTAGGTGAGTGCCATGAACGCCGCCATGCGGGCAGACGATTCCCGGGTGACTGGCCGCGCCGGCGCGACGACTCCGATCCGCATATGCTTGTATGGTCTCCTCGAATTGCCGATAGCGTGCCCATGCAGCATGGCAAAGCAACCTTCTTCGTAGGGATCGGCGGTTCGGGGATGATGCCGCTGGCGATGATCCTCGCCGGCCGGGGCGCCCGGGTCTCGGGTTCGGACCGCAGTCTCGATGGCGGGCGGCTGGCCTCCAAGTTCGACTGGCTGCGCTCGCGTGGGGTGGACCTGTTCCCCCAGGACGGCAGCGGCGTGCAGTCGGCCGAGCAGGTGGTGGTCGCCTCCGCCGCGATCGAACCGACCGTGCCGGACATGGTGCGCGCGGCCGAACTGGGCTGCGCGCGGATGTCGCGGGCCGAGCTGCTGGCGAGCCTGTTCAACGCCTCGCCGCTGCCGATCGGCGTGGCGGGGACCAGCGGTAAGTCGACCGTGACGGGGATGATCGGCTGGATCCTCCATGCCTGCGGGCGCGACCCGACGGTGATGAACGGCGCGGTGATGAAGAATTTCGCCACGCCGGACGCGCCCTTCGCCAGCGCGCTGGTGGGGGCGGGGGATGCCTTTGTCAGCGAGGTGGACGAGAGCGACGGCTCGATCGCCAACTATTGGCCGCGGATCGCGGTGCTCAACAATGTCAGCCTCGACCACAAGTCGCTGGAGGAATTGCGGCTGCTGTTCGGCGCCTTTGCGGGCAAGGCGGCGACGACGGTGGTCAATGTCGGCGATGCCGAGAGCGCGGCGCTGGCGGTGGGGCTGGATCGCGGGCGGACGCTGACCTTCGCGGTGGAGGGCGAGGCGGATCTGATGGCGCGGAACCTGGTGCCGGAGGCCTTCGCGATCGGCTTCGATCTGGTGAGGGGCGAGACGGTGCGCCGCGTGCGGCTGCAGGTGCCGGGGCGGCACAATGTCGCCAATGCGCTGGCGGCGATCGGCGCGGCGACCGCGGCGGGGGTGCCGCTGGAGGACGTATGCGCGGCGGTGGAGGGCTTCACCGGGCTGCGGCGGCGGTTCGAGCTGGTCGGCACGGGCGGCGGCGTGTCGGTGATCGACGATTTCGGGCACAACCCGGACAAGATCGCGGCGACGCTCGATACGCTGCACGCCTTTCCCGGCCGGTTGCTGCTGCTGTTCCAGCCGCATGGCTATGGCCCGCTCAAGGTGATGCGGCGCGAGCTGGTCGCGATGTTCGCGACCAAGCTGGGTGCCGAGGACCTGCTGGTGCTGCCGGACCCGGTCTATCAGGGCGGCACCGTGGCGCGCGAGGTGACCAGCGCGGACATCGTCACCGATGTCGCGGCGACCGGCGCGCAGGCGCTGCACATCCCCGGCCGCGAGGCGGCGGCGGCGCATCTGGTGGCGCAGGCGCGGCCCGGCGACCGCATCGTGGTGATGGGCGCGCGCGACGACACGCTCAGCCAGCTGGCCGAAGACATGGTGGCGCGGCTCGGCACGTAAATTCCTCCCCGGAACGGGGAGGGGGACCGCGCGGCACCGCCGCGTGGTGGAGGGGCCGCGCCGAAGGCGCGGGTTTCCTGGACAGGGCTGGACACCGCCGCGTGCGCGGCGGCCCCTCCACCATGTGCTGGCGCACATGGTCCCCCTCCCCGTGCCGGGGAGGAATTGTGCACGTCAACCACGCTGGACATTATATACATGACAAAGCATGAGGAACAAGCCGCACACGCGGGGCATGACAAGCCCGTGATTGAAGTTACTCAGGAGATGGTGGAGGGGGCTTACGAAGCCTTCAGGATATTGCTGCCTGATCAGGAGGAGGTCTTGACTCTTCAACAATCGAAGGATCTCCTTCGACAAATTTTAGAGTCTGCCATGTCGCATGGAGAGGTGCTCCCAGCACCTCAAGTTCCTCGTTCAAGTCATACATTAGCACAAGGTAATCACCGATGGTAATCTTCTCGCCAATTATCATTCCATTTTGAGCATGCCCAATCCTAGTGCCCATCCATTCGCCAGACGGCGCGTTTTCACTATTCAGATTTACAGTTCCTGAATGTGATATTGCGTTCCTAACTAACCTTGCGAAGGCGCAATATGGCGGCCATGAGTGATAATTGGTGCCGTAATTGCATTTTAACCAGTAAATGTATGGATCAAATGCCAGGACAAAAAGACCTGAAAATATGTCATGCATAAACCCGGAATGATTAGTGTCAAAATAATTGGACTTCCTTGATGCTAGATGTCGCTCCGTCTTGCCCCAATGGATCGATGATCCGATTCGATTGGATCGAAACATTTCGTACGCCCCTTCGAAATTCATAATTAGATTAAAGGGGATAGTATTTCCGCTAAGGTGAATATTGGGGTTTGGGCGGTAAGGAAATGCGGCTTTGGCGTGCACAGCCAAGAGCATCGTCATCTGCCAAATTTGACGGTAAAACCGGGTTCGCTCGATTTCAAAGAGGTAGCTATCTGCCATGACTGACACCGACCATCAGAACGAAGACGACGTACTCCGCCGAATGCTGAGCACGCCTCCTAAGCCGCATGAGGCGCCAAAAGAGTCAAGGCCAGGAAAGCGGGCACAGGAACGCCCTAAGACTTCCTAGGGTGTTTACGCTTCCTGCCTAGAGCCGGATGTTTAGGCTGCGAGGCCAGCAGTCCGCCGATATGTGAGCCTCTTACCGGCGATACCGCGCAGTGCGATTTCGCAGCGTTCGTCATCATTTACGCCCAGAGCCGCGCGATGCGAGTAGCGGAAGTCGAACTCGCGAAGATAGCGCTGTAGGTGCTGCGACCCGCAGTGCTGATACACGCCACGCATGCCGCGTTTGAAGATGCCGAAAAAGCCTTCGATTGTGTTCGTGTGGATGTCGGTGCCCTTGCGGACGTACTCACCGCGAGCGTGCGCTACCGACTGGTGGCCGCCATCAAAGCGCACGCCAAGGCCGCGATAGTGGCGCGCTTCATCCGTCAAAATGCGGCTGTCCTTCGCCACATGCTGCTCAAGGATCGGCGCAATGCTCTTGAGGCTGAAATTGCCGGTGAACACGACCGAGGTGGCGCGGCCGGTGACGCGATCAACCAGCGACACAATTTTGTTCATGTTGTGGATCGCCATGCGGCTCTCGCCAGGAACGCGGCCGATAAAGGTTTCATCCACCTCGACCGTGCCGCCGTTGCCGCCCATTGGACCGTTGTCATCGGGCACCATCGCTTCGCGGATACGGTGGGCCATAAACCACGCGGTTTTGTAGGTCACGCCAAGCATGCGGTGTAGCTGGTGGGCCGAAATACCCTTCTTGCTCGCGACCATAAGGTGCGTTGCGAGAAGCCACTTGTTGAGCGGAACCTTGCTGTCGGCGAAAACCGTGCCAACCGTCACAGTGAACTGCCCACGGCACCCGTTGCACTGAAGAACGCCAGCGCGAAGCTTGCCTTCGGGGTGCGCCTTCGACGGCTTGCCGCGCTGGGCCGGGAGCCGCTTCACTTCCACCGAACCGCAGTGCGGGCACACAGGGCCTTCAGGCCAGCGCAGCGCTTCAAGATGCTCGCGCGCCGCGTTCTCGTCGGTGAAATGGGGAGCGGTGAGGTTCGTCATGCGGATTATATACCCGCATCATGGGTGCTTTGTAAAGTACATAATGTCCACCACGCTTGACATGTAAAGCGTGGTTGACGTAAAGCTCGCTTGTCAAATCGAACAGGGAGCTTTCCATGCAGCTGAAAACCCCCGCCGCCCGGCGCTATCTCAAACGCTTCGTTCCGGCGATGATCGGCTATGTCGTCACGGTCATGACGACGAGCCTTGCGGTTGCCTGGTTCCAGCCGACCGGCGCTGCGTTGATCGCGCTCTCGATCCTACCGGCGATCGCCATCATCGCCATGCTCGCGGTGATCGGGCTGTACGTCCGTGAGGAAACCGACGAATATCTGCGCCAGCGCATCGTCACCGCGATGCTGTTCGGCATTGGCGTGGTGCTCGCCGTCTCCGCGGTGCTGGGTTTCCTCCAGATCTACCATGCGATCGGCCAGATCGACGTGTTCTGGGCGTTCCCGATCTGGTGTGCGAGCTGGGGCGCCGCGCAATGCCTGATGACCTGGCGCGACCGGGTAGGCGCCGACGCATGAACAACCGCCTCCGCGTGCTTCGCGCCGAGCGTGCGTGGAGCCAGCAGGATCTCGCCGAACGGCTCGAGGTCTCGCGCCAGAGCGTCAACGCCATCGAGACCGGGCGTTACGATCCCTCGCTGCCGCTCGCCTTCAAGATTGCCGACCTGTTCGGTCTCGCGATCGAGGAGATTTTCATGAACCCCGCCAAGGAGCAGGACCGATGATCCGCGCCCTCTGCTTTGCCGCTTCCCGCGTCTCCACCACCCGCTGGCTGGCCATGGCGCTGGCGATCGCCGTCGCCAATGCCTCGGGCCACAGCCATGGCGCGCTCGCGCCGGTAACTGCTGCCGATACGCTGGTGCAGATGGACCATATCTCGGTGCAGGTCGTCGGCCGTGGCAGCCCGGTGGTGCTGATCCCCGGATTGTCGAGCCCGCGCGCCACCTGGGACGGCGTGGTCCCCGAGCTGATCAAGAACCACCGCGTCTATCTGGTACAGGTCAACGGCTTCGGCGGCGACGATCCGCGTGGCAATGGGCAGCCGGGGATCCTCGACGGGATCGTCGCGGACCTCCACACGCTGATCGCCGGGCGCAAGCTCGGCGCGGTGCCGGTCGTCGGCCATTCGATGGGCGGGCTGGTGACGCTCCGGCTGGCGCGCGAACACCCCGAGGATGTGCGCAAGGCCCTGATCGTCGACGCGCTGCCGTTTCTCGGCGTGATCTGGGGCGGGTTGCCGAACGCGGACGCCGCCAAGGCCCCCGCCGAGATGATGCGCGCGCAGATGGCGGGGCTGTACGGCAAGCCCTTCCCGCCGATCCTGGCCCAGTCGATCGCGCGGCAGAATGCGCTGAAGCCTGGCTCGCAGGACACGGTCGCCGGCTGGTCGGCCCAGGCCGACATGCGGGTGAGCGGGCAGGCGATCTACGAGGACCTGACCACCGACCTGCGGCCGGCGCTGCCCAGGATCGCCGCGCCGATCACCGTGCTGGTGCCCTGGACCGACGCGCGCGGCGGCGAGGAGAAGGTGCTTGGCCTCTACCGCGCGCAATATGCCGGTGCGCCGAACGTCACGATCCGCGGCGTCGGCGACAGCGGCCACTTCATCATGCTCGACCAGCCGGCGGTGTTCGAGCGGGCGTTGATGACGTTCCTGGCGGCATAACCCCCCCTCCCGCTTGCGGGAGGGGATGGGGGAGGGTGTGACGTGGAGGTTCTTTCTGAACCGTCGTCTCCCGCGAACCTCACGCACCCTCCCCTAGCCCCTCCCGCAAGCGGGAGGGGCATGAGATAGGGCTTAGCGCGCGTCCTGCTGGCAGCGTTCGGGATGCTTGCGGCATTCCTTCTCGCGCTTGCGCATCTCCCGGCCGCGGTTGCGGTCGGCTTCGTCCTGGCTGGTCGTAGTCCAGTCGACCGCCTTGGCCCCGGCCTTGACCGGCAGGGTCACGACATTGGCGGCGGTCTTCACCACGCATCCCCCCGCGAGCAGCGGCAGCATCAGCAAGACGGGGAGGATACGCATCGAATAAGCCTTACTTGCCGTTGGTTTTCAGGAAGCTATCCCGAGCCGGCACGCCGATGGAAGGAAAATCGGTGAAGAAGCCGTCGATCCCGGCCTTGAGGAACGCCGTGATCTCCTCCGCGAGCCGGCCGTGCGCGGCGGGATCGGTGCCGACGCGATAGCTGGGCATCAGGAAGAAATTCTCGGCGCGGAAGGTCCAGGGGTGGAGCTTCAGGCCCGCGGCATGGGCGTCCGCGACCAGCGTCGAGGGCGTGCCGTCGGTGGCGAGGATCTGGGTCAGCTCCGGGCCGATGCCATAGGCGTATTTCGCCACGGCCTTCAGGCCCTCGGGCGTCGCCATCTCCTTGTAGCTGGCATAGGCGCGATCCGCCGGACCTTCGCTACCTGCCATCAGCTGGATCAGCGGCACCTTGGTCATCGTGTGGAGCTGCTTGAGGTTGTTGACCTCGAACGACTGGATGAACACCGGCGCATCGGCGCGGTCCCAGCCCGCGGCCTTGAGCTTGGCGACCAGCCGCGCTTCGAGGGGCAGGCCGATCGAGGCGAAATAGCTCGGGTGCTTGGTCTCGGGATAGATGCCGATCGTGCGGTGGAGGCGCGCCGATTCCTTCTTCGCCAGCGCGATGATCTCGTCGAGCGTCGGGATCGTCGCCTGGCCGTCATAGGCGGTGTTGCCCGGGCGGATCTTGGGCAGCCGCTCCTTGGCGCGCAGCGTCTTCAGCTCGGCAAGGGTGAAGTCCTCGGTGAACCAGCCGGTGATCGTCTGGCCGTCGATCGTCTTGGTGGTCTTGCGATCGGCGAACTCGGGATGCGCCGCCACGTCGGTGGTGTCGGTGATGGCGTTCTCGTGCCGCGCGACCAGCTCGCCATCCTTGGTGGGAACGAGATCGGGCTCGATGAAATCGGCGCCGGTGTCGATCGCGCGCTGGTAGGAGAGCAGCGTGTGTTCCGGCCGCTCGCCGCTGGCGCCGCGATGGCCGATGACGACGATCCGGGGCATGGGGCGGGGCATGGGCTTCTGCATCGCATGATCCTGTCCGAAAGCGGCGGCGGGCGCCAGCAGGGCCGTCGCCAGTAGCATCCATCTCGTCACGAAACTCTCCTTCGGCTAGGCGGTTAGGCAGCCGATGTGACGGGAGCGAGACAAGTGGCCGACAACGACAGCGTATTGGCAGCGGCCGAGGCCTGGCGCGGCGCGAAGATGGCGCTGGCGACGGTAGTGACGACCTGGGGCTCGGCGCCGCGCCCGCGCGGGAGCCACCTGCTCGTGCATGAGGATGGGCGCTTCGAAGGCTCGGTCTCGGGCGGCTGTGTCGAGACCGACATCTTGCAGACCGCCGCCGAGGTGATCGCCGGCGCGCCGGCGGTGGTGAAGGATTATGGCGTAGCCGATGCGGCGGCGTGGGAGGTGGGGCTGCCCTGTGGCGGGCAGATCGCGGTGCTGGTGCAGCCGGTGGCGGCGAATGGCTTCCCGCCCGCATTGTTCGATGCGATCCGCGATGCGCGCGCCGACGGGCATCCGCTGGAGGTGGGCACCGATCTCGCCACCGGGCAGAGCGCGATTGGCAGTGCGGGCTTCGTCAATCGCTACGATCCGCCGCGCCGGCTGCTGATCGTCGGCGCGGTGCAGATCGCGCAGGCGCTCGCCGGGCTCGCACGCGAGCTGGGCATCGCGACCACGGTGATCGATCCGCGCGGCCGCTTCCTCACCGAGGAGCGCTTCCCCGGCGTAACGCTCGACGATCGCTGGCCGGACGAGGCGGTGACCGCGCTCAGGCCCGATCCGGCCACCGCGGTGGTGACGCTCAGCCACGATCCCAAGATCGACGACGCGGCGCTGATCGCGGCGCTGGCGCACCCGACCGGCTATGTTGCCGCGCTCGGCTCGCGGCGCAGCCAGGCGGCGCGGCTGGAACGACTTGGCGCCGCGGGCGTCTCTGCGCAGGATCTCGCGCGGATCGAGGGGCCGGCGGGGCTTTCGATCGGGGCGATCGGTCCGTCCGAGATCGCCCTGTCCATTGCTGCCGCCATGGTGAAGACCTTCCATGCTGACACCTGAAAAGACCGCGCTCGTCCTGCTTGCCGCCGGCCGCTCCGAACGCTTCGCCGATGGCGACAAGCTGACCGAGGACTATCTCGGCCAGCCGCTCGCCTTCCATGTCGTGACCGCGCTCGAGAACATGCCGTTCCTCGCCCGCATCGCGGTGGTATGGGACACGGCGCTCGATTTCGCCGCGCGCGGTTTCCAGGTGGTGGAGAATCCCGACCGCGCGCTCGGCCAGGCGCGATCGGTGCGCTATGGTGTGGCGGCGGCGGAGGCCGCGGGCGCCGAGGCGGTGCTGATCGCGCTGGCCGACATGCCGCGCGTGACCGCCGCGCATTGCTACCGTCTGTTCGACGCCTCGGACAATGGCGCGACCTTGGTCGCCTCCAGCGACGGCGTGCAGCCGATGCCGCCGGCGCTGATCGGCCGCGATCATTTCGCCGAGCTGTGCAGCCTCGAGGGCGATGCGGGCGCCCGGCAGCTGATCCTGCGCGGTCATCATGTCATCACCCGGCCCGAGGAGCTGGTCGACATCGACACGCGCCAGGATCTGGAAGACCTGCGCGAGCGCGAGGCCGCCGCGGCTATTCGTGCCGCAAGGCGTCGATCGGATTGAGCGCGGCGGCGCGCCGTGCCGGGAAGAAGCCGAACACGATCCCGATCAGCGCCGAGATGCCGAAGCTGATCAAGTTGATCGACAGGTCGAAGGTGAAGGGCAGCTTGGCGTAGCTTGCGAAGCCCCAGGAAGCGAAGAAGGCCAGCACCACGCCGACGAGCCCGCCGAGACAGGAGAGCGCGATCGCCTCAACGAGGAACTGCAGCAGCACTTCCTTGCCGAGTGCGCCGATCGCCAGGCGTATGCCGATCTCGCGCGTGCGTTCGGTCACCGACACCAGCATGATGTTCATGATGCCGATGCCGCCGACGAGCAGGCTTACCGCGGCGATCGCGGCGACGAAGGTCGTCATCTGCGCCATCTGATTCTGGACCGTCGAGGCGAATTCGGCGCTGTCGAAGATGTCGAAATTGTCGGGCTGGCCGGGGGCAATATGGCGGCGCTCGCGCAGCAGGCCGGTGAGCGACTGCTTGACCGTCGCGGTGTCATAGCCCTTGGCCACCGCCACCTGGATCGCCAGCACATTCTGGTTGCCGACGAAGCGCCGCTGCACCGTCTTGAGCGGTAGCACGACGGTGGAATTGGGATCGCTGAACCCGGCATTGTCGCGCTTCTTGAGCACGCCGACCACTTCGCAGCTGACCGTGCCGAGGCGGAAGCGCTCGCCGACCGGATCCTCGTTGGCGAACAGGTTGGCGCGGATCGTGTCGCCGATCACGCAGACCGATTTGCCGGCACTCTGCTCCGCATCGGTAAAGCGCCGCCCGCCCGCGAATTCGAGATTCTGCGCGTCGAAATAATCGTTGCTCGTACCGGTAACGGACGCGTTCCAGTTCTGCGCGTTGCGCACCGCGAGCGCCGAGGCGGAGGCTTGCGGGGCGACCGCGCTGACGCCGCTCACCTGCTGGCGGATCGCCTGGATGTCGCCATTCTCGAACTGCGGCGGGGCATTGCCGCCGCCGCGCCGGCCGCCGCTGGGAAAGACGGTGAGTGTATTGTTGCCGAGCGAACTGATCGAGGCCTGGACCGAGGCCGAGACGCCGTTGCCGAGTGTCACCATGGTGATCACCGCGGCCACGCCGATGATGATGCCGAGCGTCGTCAGGAACGAGCGCAGCAGGTGTCGGCGGATTTCGCGCAGCGACAGGAGGAGGGTGGTGAACAGCATGGCTTCAGGCCCCCATGCCGGCGGGGATTTCGGTCCGTTCCACCAGCCCGTCCTTGAAATGCACGATAGTCTTGGCGAAGGCCGCCATGTCGGGCTCATGGGTCACCATCAGCACGGTGATGCCAAGCTCGGCATTGAGCCGCTGGAGCAGCTTCATGATCTCCACCGAGCGCTCGCTGTCGAGATTGCCGGTCGGTTCGTCGGCGAGCAGCACGTCGGGCTGGGTCACGATCGCGCGGGCGATGGCGACGCGCTGCTGCTGGCCGCCGGAAAGCTCCGCGGGGGTATGATCGGCCCAGCGATCGAGCCCCACCTGTTCCAGTGCCGCCATCGCCGCCTCGCGCCGCGCCTTGCGGTGCTCGCCGCGGTAGAGCAGCGGCAGCTCGACATTCTCCAGCGCGGTGGTGCGGGCGAGCAGGTTGAAGCCCTGGAACACGAAGCCGAGATAGCGGCGGCGCAGATAGGCGCGCTGGTCGCGGTCCAGTTGCTCGACATGCACGCCGCGGAACCGATAGCTGCCGCCGCTCGGCACATCGAGGCAGCCGAGGATGTTCATCGTCGTCGACTTGCCCGAGCCCGATGCCCCCATCACCGCCAGGAACGCGCCGGCATCGATCGCGAGATCGACGCCCTTCAGCGCCTGGAACGCGGTCGGCCCCTCGCCGAACGTCTTGGTGATGCCCTGGAGCTGGATCAGCGGCTCGGTCATCAGTCCTGGTCGTCCATGGCGGGCTTGGCCGGGCCATCGGCCTTCACGCCGACGATCACCTTCATGCCGGGCGTCAGCTTGGCGCTGGTCACCGCCGTGCGGCTGCCGTCGCTGGGGCCGGTGACGACTTCCACCTTCTCGGGCTTGCCGTCCTTGCCGACGACATAGATGGTCTGCTTGCTGCCGCGACCGATTGCCTTTTGCTGCTGGTCCTGGCGGGGACCGAACTGGACCTGGACGCCCGCCTTGGCGTCGGCCTGCTCGGGGGTGAAGCGCAGCGCGCCGTTGGGGATCAGCAGCGCGTTCTCCAGCTTCTCGACGCCGATGGTCGCGGTTGCGGTCATGCCGGGGCGCAGCGTCAGGTCCGGATTGGCGACCGACAGCACCGCGGCATAGGAGACGACCTGATTGGCGGTAGTGGTGGTGCTCGCGGCGGTGCTGCCGCTCGTCGCGCTCGAGGCCGTCAGGTTCGAGCCGAGGTCGACGCGGGTGATCTGCGCCGGGAAGGTGCGGCCCGGGAAGGCGTCGACCGTGAAGCTCGCCGGCAGGCCGACCTTGACCGAGCCGACATCGGCTTCGTCGATCGCGACCTCCAGCTTCATGTGGGTCAGGTCCTGCGCGATCACGAACATGTTCGGCGTGCTGAACTGCGCGGCGACGGTCTGGCCGGCATCGACCTGCCGGGCGAGCACCACGCCGTTCACCGGCGAGCGGATGATCGACTTGAACCGCTGGGTCTGGTTCGACGAGAGCGACGCCTGGGCGGAGACGACATTAGCTTCTGCGGAGCGCAGATTGGCGACCGCGCGGGCAACGGCGGCGCGGGCGGTATCGAGCTCGGTCTTGGCGGGCACCTTGCCGCCGGACAGGCGGCTCACCTCTTCCATGCGGCGCAGCTGCGCGGTCGACTCGTCCACCGTGGCCTTTGCCTGTGCCACTGCGGCCTGGTTGGCGGCAAGCGTCGCGCGGCTCTGGGTGATGGTGTCGTCGAGCCGCGACGGATCGATGATCGCGATCGGCTGGCCTTCGGTCACGCGGTCGTTGACGTCGACCAGCACCTTGAGGACCAGGCCCGAGATCTCCGAGCCGACCGTCACCTGGCGGATTGGCGCGAGCCGGCCGGTGGCGGAGACGGTCACCGCGAGCGCGCCCTTCTCGGCGGGCACGGTGATGTAGTTGGGCGGCGGCTTGGGGGCGAAGCAGCGCGACACCAGCAGCCCCAGCACCACCACGACCAGCGCGACGGCGATCCAGCGCAGGTTGCGCCGCCACCAAGGCCGCCGCTTGGTGCCCAGAAAGGCGTTGAGGTCCTGCGGTTCACTGGCCATCGGTGGCGCTGCCTGTTCTTGGAGGGAGGGGCGGGATCGGCGCGGCTTCGTCCCAGCCGCCGCCCAAGGCGACATAGAGCTGGATCAGCGCGGTCGCCTGTTCGGATTCGGCTTGGGCGAGGCCGTTCTTGGCCGAAAGCAGCGCGCTTTCGGACTGGTTGAGCGTGGTGAAATCGGTGAGGCCCGAGCGGTAGCGGAAGCGGGCGAGCAGCGCCTGGTTGTTGGCGGCCTCCAGCGCGGTGCGGAACTCGGCCTCGCGGGCGCGGGCGGCCTGAAGCGCGACGATCGCGTTCTCGATCTCCTCCATCGCCTGCAGCACGCTGGCCTTATAGGCATAGAAGGCGCCGTCCGCTCCTTCGCGCGCCGAGCGCAGCTGGCTGCGCAGCCGCCCTGAATCAAAGATCGTCTGCGCGACATTGGCGAAGGCGCGGCCGGTGATGATGTCGAGCAGCGAACGGAGCGAACTGCTGCCCGAGCTGATGCTGCCGCCGAGGCTGAGGCTGGGATAAAGCTGGGCACGCGACACGCCGATCTGCGCGGTGGCGACGGCAAGGTTGCGCTCGGCCGCGCGCACGTCCGGCCGCTGGCGCAGCGCGTCGGCGGGGATGCCGGCGGCGACGCTCGCCGGGCCGCGGGGGATCGGCTTCACTGCCTCCAGCGCGCCGCGCAACGCCCCCGGCGTCTGCCCGGTCAGCACCCCGAGCCGCGCGACATTGGCGGCATAGCTGCTTTCCAGCTGCGGGATGGTGGCGGCGGTCTGGGCGCGCTGGGCGCGGGCCTGCTCGGCATCGAGCGAGGAGACCAGACCCGCCTGCACCCGCCACTGGGCGATGCTGAGATTCTCGTCCTGAATGGCCAGGCTCTCGCGCGCATTGGCGAGCTGCGCCTGGGCGAGCCGCGCCAGCACATAGTTGCGCGCGGTTTCGGATTCGACCGAGAGCAGCACCGCAGCGCGGTTGAAGCCGGCGGCCTCGTAGTTGGCGCGGGCGCCGCGCACGCCGCTGCGCACCCCGCCGAACAGATCGACCTGGTAGCTGGCGTCGAGACCCAGCGAGAAGTTGCTGCTGCCGCCCTGCGAGAAGGACGCGATGGTGCCGTCGGGCAGCTGCGTGGTGGTGGTGCCGCCGCGCAGCGGCTCGTTGCGCGAATAGCCGGCCGAGCCGCTCACCGAAGGCAGCAGCGCCGCCCGCGACTGGAGCAGCGACTCGCGCGCCTGGCGCAGCCGGATCACCGCCTGGGCGATGTCGAGATTGGCAGTCTGCGCCTGGCCGATCAGCTGGCCGAGCATCGGATCGTCGAACCTGTCCCACCAGCGAGACATATCCTCGCGTGCCTGAACCTGCGGGTCGACCGAGAAGCGATCGGGCAGCTCGACTGGCGCGGCCGCGTGTTGCGGGTGGGCGGAACCGGTGGAGCAGGCTGCGAGCGGCAGTGCCGCACAGAGCAACAGAGCAAACGCGGGTCGTGCCATAGCGTCTTATATGGCTGATACGCTTGCTGCGATCCACCAAAAAAACATGTGCCTCCGAAACGATCTTGCGCCGCGGGGTGCCTTGCCTAGCCACCCCTTGCGCTCCTAGATGCCGGGCGACCAGGAGGGGTCTCGATGAGCGATAATCTGTATCCGGTGCCGGAAAGCTGGGCGAAAAGCGCCCGCGTCGATGCCGCAGCGTATGAACGTCTCCATGCCCAGTCGCTGTCCGACCCGGACGGCTTCTGGCGCGAACAGGCCCGGCGGCTGGACTGGATCGTGCCGCCGCAGACGGCCGGCGACTGGTCGTTCGACGAGGCCGATTTCCGCATCCGCTGGTTCGCCGACGGCCAGCTCAACGTCGCCGCCAACTGCCTCGATCGCCATCTGGCAAGCCGCGGCGGCGACACCGCCATCCTGTGGGAGCCGGACGATCCCGAGGAGGAACCGCGCCGGATCACCTATCTGGAGCTCTACGAAGAGGTCTGCCGCTTCGCCAATGTGCTGAAGGCGGAAGGGGTGAAGAAGGGCGACCGCGTCACCGTCTATATGCCGATGATCCCTGAGGCGGCGGTGGCGCTGCTCGCCTGTGCGCGGATCGGCGCGATCCATTCGGTGGTGTTCGGCGGATTTTCTCCGGAAGCGCTGGCCGGCCGCATCGTCGATTGCGACAGCCGCATCGTCATCACCGCCGACGAGGGCCGGCGCGGCGGCAAGCGCGTGCCGCTCAAGGCCAATGTCGACGCCGCGCAGAAACATGCCCCCGTGCTCGAAAGGGTGATCGTCGTGCAGGCGACGGGCGGCGATGTGGCGATGCAGCCCGGCCGCGACCTCTGGTATCACGAGGCGGCGGCGAAGGTTTCCGCCGACTGCCCGGCCGAGCCGATGGATGCGGAGGATCCGCTGTTCATCCTCTACACCTCGGGCTCGACCGGCAAGCCCAAGGGCGTGCTCCATTCGAGCGGCGGCTATCTGCTCTGGGCCGCCTACACGCACGAGGTGGTGTTCGATTACCGCCCGGGCCAGATCTATTGGTGCGCGGCCGATATCGGCTGGGTCACCGGCCACAGCTATATCGTCTATGGTCCGCTGGCGAATGGCGGCACCACGCTGATGTTCGAGGGCGTGCCGACCTGGCCCGATGCCGGCCGCATGTGGCAGGTGGTCGACCGCCACCAGGTCGAGATCCTCTACACCGCGCCGACGGCGCTCCGCGCGCTGATGAAGGAGGGCGATTCCTACGTCACCTCGACCAGCCGCAAGTCGCTCAAGCTGCTCGGCTCGGTCGGCGAGCCGATCAACCCCGAGGCGTGGCGCTGGTATCATGACGTGGTGGGCGAGGGGCGCTGCCCGATCGTCGACACTTGGTGGCAGACCGAGACCGGCGGCCACATGATCACCCCGCTGCCCGGCGCCACCGCGCTCAAGCCGGGGTCGGCCTCGATGCCCTTTTTCGGGATCGAGCCGCAACTGGTCGACGGCGACGGCGCGCTGCTCGAGGGGGCGACCGAGGGCAATCTCGTCATCGCGCGGAGCTGGCCGGGACAGATGCGTACCGTCTGGGGCGATCATGAGCGCTTCTTCCAGACCTATTTCACCACCTATCGCGGCAAATATTTCACCGGCGACGGCTGCCGCCGCGACGGCGACGGCTATTACTGGATCACCGGCCGGGTGGACGACGTGATCAACGTCTCGGGACACCGCATGGGCACCGCCGAGGTCGAGAGCGCGCTGGTGCTGCACGACAAGGTGGCCGAGGCGGCGGTCGTCGGCATGCCCCACGACATCAAGGGCCAGGGCATCTATGCCTATGTCACCCTCAACGCCGGCGAGGAAGCCAGCGAGGCGCTGCGCAAGGCACTGCGCGACTGGGTGCGCACCGAGATCGGCCCGATCGCCACGCCCGATGCGATCCAGTTCGCCCCCGGCCTGCCCAAGACCCGCTCGGGCAAGATCATGCGCCGCATCCTGCGCAAGATCGCCGAGGGCGATGTGAGCAGCCTTGGCGATACCTCGACGCTCGCGGATCCGTCGGTGGTGGACGATCTGGTCGCCAACCGCGTCGTTTGACGGCGCCCTCCGCCCAGTGTGGAGGGTGCCCCTACGGGCAGTCTCCCTTGTAACAAAATTCCATTGCAGCGCATTTCCGTGGCCGTTACATTCCCCTAACACACATCCAGGTGGGGGTTCCTAACATCATGAAAGTGCGTCGTTCCTTGTTGCTTGGCAGCGTCGCGGCGCTGCTCGTCTCGGCGCCCGCGCTGGCCCAGAGCGGCAAGCCCAGCTATGGCAGCTTCGGCGTCGATCTGACCGCGCAGAAGGCCGGGGTGAAGCCGGGCGACGACTTCTGGGCGTTCGCCAATGGTGGCTGGGATGCCCGCACCCAGATTCCCGCGGACCGGGGTTCGGCCGGCGTCTCGGTCGATCTCGTGCTGGCGGCGGAGGCGAATGTCCGCGCGCTGCTCGACGACATGGCGAAGAACCCGGCGGCGTACGGCGCCAGCGGCAAGCAGATCGGCGATTTCTACGCCAGCTGGATGGACGAGGCGGGGATCGAGGCGCGCGGCACCACGCCGCTGAAGCCCTATCTTGCCCGCATCGCCGGCGTGCAGGACAAGACCCAGCTGCAGGTGCTGTTCGCCAGCGTCGGCTATGCCAGCCCGGTAGGGGTGGGAATGAGCCCCAGCCTCGTCGATCCGACTCGCTATACCGCCGCGGTCGGGCAGGGCGGGCTCGGCATGCCGCGCGATTATTTCCTGAACCAGGGGCCGAAGTTCGACGCGGCGCGCACCGCCTATCGCGCCTATGTGCAGAAGGTCCAGGAACTGGCCGGCATCCCCGACGCCGCCGCCAAGGCCGATGCGATCGTCGCGCTCGAGACCGCGATGGCCAAGGTCCAGTGGTCGCCCGAGCAGAGCCGCAACATCGCCGCGCTCAACGATCCGCAGTCGATCGCGGGGCTGACCGCCAAGGCGCCCGAGTTCGACTGGGCGCTGCTGCTGAAGACCGCCGGTCTCGACAGCTCGCCGCAGATCCTGATGACGCAGAACACGGCGCTGATCGCGCTGGGCAAGATCTTCGCGGCGACGCCGCTCGCCACCTGGAAGGACTATCTCGCCTATCGCTTCGTCAGCGATCACGCGACCTTCCTGCCCAAGGCGTTCGACCAGGCGCGGTTCGACTTCTACTCGAAGACGCTTGCCGGCGTGCAGGTCCAGCGCGAGCGCTGGAAGCGCGGCGTTCAGCTGGTCAACGGCGCGCTCGGCGAGGCGGTGGGCAAGGCCTATGTCGCCAAATATTACCCGCCCGAAGCCGAAAAGCAGATGGCCGAGCTGATCGAGAATCTGCGCGATTCCTATCGCGAACGGATCACGGCCTCGACCTGGATGGACGACGCGACGCGCAAGGCGGCGCTCGTCAAGCTCGCCGCGTTCGAGCCGCGCATCGGCCATCCGGAGAAATACATCGACTATTCGGCGTTCCGGGTGGAGCGGGGCGATCTGCTCGGCAATGCGATGCGCTCGGGCGAGTTCCAGCACCAGCTGGAGCTGTCGCGCTTCCCCAAGCCGGTCGATCGCAGCCTCTGGGCGATGACGCCGCAGACGGTGAACGCCTATTACAACCCGCTGTCGAACCAGATCACCTTCCCGGCGGCGATCCTGCAGCCGCCCTTCTTCGATCCCAACGCCGATCCGGCGGTCAATTACGGCGCGATCGGCGCGGTGATCGGCCACGAGATGGGCCATGGCTTCGACGACCAGGGCAGCCAGTTCGGGCCGACCGGCAAGTTCGAGAATTGGTGGACGCCCAAGGCGAAGGCGGATTTCGCGGCGCGTACCGCAGCCCTCGCCGGCCAGTATGACGCGTACGAGCCGGTGCCGGGCACCAAGATCAACGGCAAGCTCACGCTGGGCGAGAATATCGGCGATCTCGGCGGGGTCGAGGCAGCCTATGGTGCCTATCAGAAGTACCAGGCCAAGCACGGCAAGGCGAAGACGGTCGGCGGGCTGACCGGCGACCAGCGTTTCTTCCTCGCCTATGCCCAGGCATGGCGGGTGAAGGTGCGCGAGGATGCGCAGCGCCAGCAGCTGCTCACCGATCCACACTCGCCGGCGACCGCGCGCGTCAACGGCATCGTCCGCAATGTCGACGCCTGGTACAAGGCGTTCGACGTCAAGCCCGGCGACAAGCTGTACCTGCCGCCGGACCAGCGCGTGCACATCTGGTAACGCCATTCGTATTTGTACGGAAACGGCCCGGTGGCGACGCCGGGCCGTTTTGCATTCTGGGAGGAGAAATCATGTCACTTGCGTGACATGCAATCGCCCGGGGGCGGCTTTGCAGTTGCGGAATCATCGCCGCGAAACCAGATGCGCCGGCCCACGCTGCATTGCAGCAGAGTTGATTCCCGAGGTTCCGATGTTTTCGCTGATCGCGCTGTATTTCGCCCATCGTCGTCTGGCCGCCGAGGCTGCCCAGCCGGTCGCGGCGCACGGCACGGTCCGCTCGGCCGCCAACGAGCAGGATGCGCCGATCGCGCTGCCGCTCGCGGCCTGAACCGAGACTCGTTCGCCCACTCCCCCTCGGGCGGACGACAGGGGCGCCGCGATACCCCCCAACGTTGCGGCGCCCCGTCCCTATTCCATGACGGCGCTTACTTGACGCCGTGCATCCAGCGCTTGAGCGGCCAGCTGAGCAGCAGCAACAGCACGCCGAGCCCGATCGCCCATTCCGAGATCAGCGTGAACACGCTGAGATAGGTGTCGAGGCTGACCTTCAGGTTGGTCACCTGGCCGCCCACCGTGTCGACGCTGGCGAACTGCGCGATCACCCCCGCGACATATTGCGCGACCGAGATCGACAGGAACCACACGCCCATCATCATGCCGACGATCCGCGCGATCGACAGCTTGGTGATCATGCTGAGCCCGACCGGCGAGATGCACAGCTCGGCGAAGCTGTGGATGAAGTAGAGCCCGGCGAGCCACCACACCGATACCTTGAAGCTGGTATCGGCCCATTGCGCCCCCCATACCAGGAACAGGAAGCCGCCGCCGACCGCGACCAGCGCGATGCCGAACTTCACCGGGATGCTCGGCTCCAGCCCGCGCTTGGCGAGGCCGCCCCACAGCATCGACATCAGCGGCGCCAGCAGCACGATGAAGATCGCGTTGAAGCTCTGCGTCTGGCCGGCGGTGATGGTGAACCAGCCGAAGATCGACAGGTCGGTATTGCGATCGGCGAACAGGGTGAGCGACGAGCCGGCCTGTTCGAACAGCGTCCAGAACACCACGTTGAACACGATCAGCACCATCGCCGCGAGCATCATCTGGAATTCGCGGCGATCGCCGGCAACGAACGACCAGACGAGGATCGCCGGCACGCCGATCAGGAAGGTGCCGAACAGCAGCTTGCCCATCAGCGACAGCGACGCGACATAGCCGAGCAGGCCCGAGCCGGCCGGCGCGGGCTCGGCGGCCATCAGGTTGATGTAGAGCAGGTAGAAGAGCGGGATGACGCACAGCGCGCCGATATAGATCAGGATCTGCTGCGTGCCGGTCGCTGCCCGGGCCGGGGGCTCGCCGATGCCGTTGAGCTTGCCGCCGTCCATCTGGATCAGCGCCCAGGAGCACAGCATGCCGATTGCGGCGAGGCCGAAGCCCGCCCACCAGCCGACCGCTACGGCGAGCCACGGGCACAGCGCCTGCGAGAGCATCGAGCCGAGGTTGATGCCCATGTAGAAGATGGTGAAGCCGGCGTCGCGTCGGCTGTCGCCATTGGGGTAGAGCTCGCCCACCATGGTCGAGATGTTCGGCTTGAAGAAGCCGTTGCCGACCGAGACCATCGACAGCGCGATCAGCATCACCATCACGTAGAAGCCGCTGCGATCGGCCTCGGATTCGAAGCCGCCCTTGGCGATCGTGCGCACCGTCCGGCCGTTCTCGCTGAGCGTGATCGAGCCGTCGTCATTGCCCTTGATCAGCTGCTTGTGGCCCTGGTCGAGCACAAAGCGCTGTTCCTCGCCGGCGGCACTCTTCTCGATCGCGACCTCGTAGCGCTGGCCGTCGATCTTGGCGTAGGGCGTGGCGGTCTGGCCGCCGAAGCACAGTACGAAATAACCGATCGACATCAGGATCGCGCCGAACTTCACCGCGCGCTTCGAGCCGAGGAACTGGTCCGCCAGATAGCCGCCGATCAGCGGGGTGAGGTACACCAGCGCGGTATAGCCGCCATAGAGGCCCGTCGCCTCGCGATCGCCGAACAGGAAATGCTGGGTAAGGTAGAGCGTCAGCAGCGCCCGCATGCCGTAGAAGCCGAAGCGCTCCCACATCTCGGTGGAGAACAGGCGTGCCAGCTGGCGGGGATGGCCGAACCAGGTCTTTTCGTCGGCGGGGTTTACGTGGGTGATATCCGGTTCTGCCGGGGAATCGGCAGTGGGTGTGTCGACCATGCAGATTGTCGTCCTAAAGTTGGGAGCCGGGCGCCCGGGCCCGGTGCATGGGCGCGCAGACTAGAGCCTGCATCGCCGCTGTAAAGTCGCGCGGCTTGGCGGCGGCGGGACGCTGTCCTAGAGGGCAGCCATGACCTTCAACGATCGCACCACGCCGCTGACGCTCCTCCAGACCCGCCGCTCGGGCAAGCCGCGCGACCTGGTGGCGCCGGGGCCGAGCCCGGCGCAGCTCGACGAGATGGTGGCGATCGCGGCGCGCACGCCCGATCATGGCAAGCTCGCGCCGTGGCGGTTCGTGATCGTGCCGGATGAAGCGCGGCCGGCACTGGCGCTGAAGCTGGTCGAGATCCTCCGCGCCGAAAATCCCGACGCCACGCCGCGCGACGAGGAAGCGGCGGCGCAGTTCGCGACCCAGGCGCCCGCGCTGGTGGTGGTGCTCTCGGCACCCGTCCAGCCGCACAAGGTGCCGCTGTGGGAGCAGGAGCTGTCGGCCGGCGCCGCCTGCATGAACCTGCTCCACGCCGCGCATGCGATGGGCTTCGCCGGCGGCTGGCTGACCGGCTGGCCGGCCTATTCGGACGCGGTGCGCGACCTGTTCGGCGGCGCGGGGCAGCGCATCGCCGGCTTCGTCTTCCTCGGCACGCCCGCGCGTCCGCTCGAGGAGCGGCCGCGCGGCGAACTGGCCCAGATCGTCCATCGGTGGAATCCCTGAGTATGGACTCTGGGGCCATGTGCTGTATTATGGCACCATGACAGCCCTGGAGCACGAAGACAGCCCGGTCTACCTCAAGCTGCGCGCGATCATCGCCGCCGCGATCCTGCGGGGTGAGTATCGGGCCGGCGACCAGCTTCCCTCGGTGCGGGCGCTCGCCGCCGAACATGGCGCCAACCCGCTGACGGTGGCCAAGGCCTATCAGAGCTTCCAGGACGACGGCTATGTCGAGGTGCGCCGCGGCGTCGGCATGTTCGTCGTCGCCGGCGCGGTCGAGCGGCTGCGCACGGCGGAGCGCGAGCGATTCCTCACCGGCTTCTGGCCGCGGGTGCGCGATCATATCGCGCTGCTCGGGCTCGATCCGCGCGCGCTGCTCGACGGCAGCCACGAGGTCGCCTGACGCCATGGCCGAGCAGAAGCAGGGCTGGGCGCGGACGCTGGCGGGATGGGCCGCCACGCTGGGCATTTTCTTCCTGTTCCAGAGCGCGGTCGCGCGGCCCTATCGCATTCCCTCCGGCTCGATGATGCCCGCGCTGCGCGCCGGCGACCGGCTGGTGGCGACGAAGTTCCCCTATGGCTTCTCCCAGGCCTCGCTGATGGTGCACGGACGCGATATCGCGAGCACCCGGCTGTTCGGCAGCACGCCCGCGCGCGGCGACATCGTCATCGTCGTGCGCCGCGGTGACGGCGAGGATCTGATCAAGCGGGTGATCGGCCTGCCGGGCGACACGCTGGAGGTCCGACACGGCCAGGTGATCCTCAGCGGCAAGGCCGTGCCGCGCGTGGCCCTGGGCCATGCCATGATTCCGGTCGATGCGGCGGTGCCATGCGACGAGGGGCCGCTGGTCGCGTTCCGCAAGCCGGGGCCCGACGGCAAGCTCTACTGCCAGCCGCCGCTCTACCGCGAGACGCTGCCGAACGGCGCCAGCTATACCGTGATCGACCTCGGCGATACGGTACTCCCGAACGGCTATGTCAGCCCCGGCGACAATTACGGGCCGATCACGGTGCCGGCGGGGCAGGTGTTCCTGATGGGGGACAATCGCGACCAATCCGCCGACAGTCGCTTCGGTTCGGACGAACTGGGGCTGGGCGGCCCGGTGCCCCTGGAGACGATCGCCGGGCGCGCCGAATTTCGGACGCTCAGCTATGACGGCGAAGGCTCGTGGCTGAATCCGCTCGCCTATGTGAGCGCGATCCGCTGGGATCGTACTGCCGGTTCGCTGCGGCCGACGCACGCGAAATGAGCACCCTGCTGCAATGGGGACTTGCAGGGGCGATCCTGCTATCGACCCCCTTGCTGATCCGGCTCGGCGTGCGGCACAGCCGGGGCAGGGGGGGCGCTGCTATTCTGCTGCTGGGACTTGCCTTCGGATCTCTGTTCGATCCTGCCAGGGCGGAGGCCATGGAGACGATCGACAAGCGCCGCGACCAGCGCTCGGAGGCCGGCAACGACGGCGCTTGAGTCGGCGCCGCTTCAGGCCTGGCCGAGCTGCTGGCGCAATCGTTCATTCTCCTTGGTCACGTCCAGCGTCCACGAGGCGATGCCGAAGCGCTTGATGTCAACCTGACGCCAGAACAGGCCGGGGTCACGCGCCCAGAGGTGGCGGTTGGCGAGCGCATTGGCACATTGCGAACCCATGTCGATCACCTCGGCCAGCTCCGGCAGATAGAAGGGAAGCAGCCCGTCGCCTGTTCCCAGTTCCTGGCGATGATCGCGTGCCGCTGCCTGGAGGGCGATCTCGACCCCGCGCTCGAACCAGCTCCAGGCGAGCTCCGCCTCTTGTTCGGCGAGCAGGATGCGGGCGACGAAGAAGGCGGCACCGATCGCCTTGGTCGCCAGAATGGCGGAGAAATGCTGCCAGTCGTCGCTCGCCGCACGGGCATACCAATGCTTGGCGATGGCGCGCTCGCCGAGCAGTTCCGCGAGGCGTCCGGCAAGGAAGGCGAGCGACACGCGCCAGCGTACGACATGCGGGGAATCGCCGCCTTGCTGCCAATAGTCGTTGAACGCCCCCAGCAGCACCGGGACAACGTCCGCCGCGCGCGCCTCCAGCACGCGGTAGCCGAGCACCGCCAGCGCAGCGCCCTGATCGGCCGAACCGGGGCGGGCCTCCGAGGCGACATGTTCGGCGAGGCGGACCAGCAGGTCCGCATCGGCCAGCCGTTCGCCCATCTGCACCATGGTGCGGTAGAGCCAGGGATTGTCATAGCCCTCGGCAAAGGCAACGACCTGCGCCTGCGACGTGCCGAAGGCGGGGTGGACGAAGTGCGCACGCGAGTCTTCGCCGCCCAGCGGCCCCTTCGCGGCGACGGCGATTCGCCAAGAGAGGTCGGTGACCTCGCCTTGGGGAACGTCCCGCGGCACGATGATTCCCGGCGCCTGCACGAACTGACGTTCGATCAGATACTCGACGCTGAGGCGCTGTTGCAGGCTTGCCCAATCGGCAGGTTTCTGTCGGTTGCTCTCCGACCAGCCGGCGACCAGCCGGCCGTCGAGCTTGAGCAGCTGCGCGTAGCGGTCGAGTTCTTCCGCCCAGCCGCTGGAGGCATCGAAGGCGACGATTACATCGAAGCTGCGCGGCGCGTGTGATGCTCTGGGCGCATCCACCTCGACGCTGCGGGCCCGCGCGCAAGCCTCCAGCACCACCTGCCCGTCGGCGGCGTCGGGGCCGCACAGCAGCACGCGGTCGCCGGGGCGCACGCGCTCTGCAGCAAGGGTCCAGCGGCCGAGCGCCGACAGGGTTGCGGGGCCGCTGGTGTTGAGCAGGCCCCGATAGCCGTCCGGCGCCCGTTCGTAGAAGCTGGGCTGCGGCGCCTGACCGCCGGTCAGCTGCTCCAGCGTCGACATGGCGATCGCGCCGGGCAGTCGTCGCCAGCCTGCCTTGAACAGGGCATCGTCGAGACTCTGCGCCTGTACCTGCCGTGGCAGCACGGCCAGCGCGCGGGCCGCCGGATAACGGGCAAGCAGGGGCGCCGACAGCGCGTCCGATTCCGTGACGACGACGTCGACGGACTGAGGCTTGGTATCGCAGCCAAGCAGCGCCAGTTCTGCGGCGAGGCCGGGGACCGTGCGTGCCTCCACCGCGATCCGGCAGGGCCCGAGATGCCGCACGATTGCCGCTGCGAATGCGATGGTCACGCCCGAAACTCCTCATCTCGCGTCCAAACGCGAACGCGTGCGGCCACGTGCCGCGTTTACCCATACTATAGTCGCTTGCCGGGGCCTGCGGTGTGCTGCGGCGAAAAGCTGTGGCGGCGCATGCCGCGGCTAGGCCGCGTTGCGAGAGACTGCGACTCGACCTGCACGGGATGCGCGATCGCGCTATCAGGAACCTTCCCTAAGCACCTCTCCCAATGGGGCTTCGTCACGGCCGGGCGCATCCCTCCGTTCGACAGGGTATCGAATGGAGGACAGCAATGTTTGAACAGGCGATCCAGACCGTGCGGACGCAGGGGCATCAGCCCGCCCGCTACGGCAATTTCATCGGCGGCCGCTGGGTCGATCCCATCGAGGGCCGCTGGTTCACCGATCACAGCCCGATCAACGGCAAGCCGCTCGCCGAGATCGCCCAGTCGACTCCGGCGGATGTCGAGGCGGCGCTCGATGCCGCGCATGCCGCCCGCAAGCGCTGGGCAGCGGTCTCGCCGCAGGAACGCGCGCTGATCCTCAACCGTGTCGCCGATCGGCTCGAAGCCAATCTGGAGCTGCTCGCGCTCGCCGAGACGATGGATAACGGCAAGCCGATCCGCGAAACCCGCGGCGCAGACGTGCCGTTGGCGATCGACCATTTCCGCTATTTCGCCGGCTGCGTCCGCGCGTCCGAAGGCACGATCTCGACGATCGACGAAAAGACCATCGCCTATCACTTCAAGGAGCCGATCGGCGTGGTCGGCCAGATCATCCCGTGGAACTTCCCGCTGCTGATGGCGGCGTGGAAGATCGCGCCGGCGCTGGCGGCGGGCAATTGCACCGTGATCAAGCCCGCCTCGCAGACCCCGCTCAGCCTGCTGCTCTTTGCCGAGCTGACCGCCGACATCCTGCCGCCGGGCGTGGTCAACATCGTCACCGGGCCGGGGGCCTCGGTCGGCCGTGCGATCGCCGCCAATCCGCGCATCGGCAAGGTCAGCTTCACCGGCGAGACCACCACCGGCCGCCAGATCATGCAATACGCCGCCGAGCATCTGATCCCGCAGACCATGGAGCTGGGCGGCAAGTCGCCCAACATCTTCCTGGCCGACGTGATGCAGGAGGACGATTCCTTCCTCGACAAGGCGCTGGAGGGCTTCGCGCTGTTCGCCTTCAACAAGGGCGAAGTGTGCACCTGCCCCAGCCGGGCGCTGGTGCAGGAATCGATCTTCGAAAAGTTCATGGAACGCGCGGTGAAGCGCGTTTCCGCGATCCGGGTGGGCGATCCGCTCGATGCCGCCACCCAGATGGGACCGCAGGCGTCGCAGGACCAGCTCGACAAAATCCTCGGCTATATCGACGTGGGCCGGAGCGAGCTGGCCGAATGCGTCACCGGCGGCAAGCGCGCGCTGCCCGGCGGCGAGCTGAACCAGGGCTATTTCGTCGAGCCGACCGTGTTCGTCGGTCATAACAAGATGCGGATCTTCCAGGAGGAGATCTTCGGGCCGGTGCTCTCCGTCACCACCTTCAAGACGGTGGAGGAAGCGATCGAGATCGCCAACGATACCGTCTATGGTCTGGGCGGCGGCGTGTGGAGCCGCAACGGCACCCATGCCTATGAGATCGGCCGCGCGATCGAGGCGGGGCGCGTCTGGACCAATTGCTACCATGTCTATCCTGCGCACGCGGCGTTTGGCGGGTACAAGGAATCGGGCTTCGGGCGCGAGACGCACAAGATGATGCTCGACCATTACCAGCAGACCAAGAACCTGCTGGTCAGCTACGATACCGCCGCGCGCGGCCTGTTCTGAACAACCGGAGAGGAACCCCATGCTCAAGACCATGAAAGCCGCCGTCGTCCGCGACTTCGGCCAGCCGCTGGTGATCGAGGAAGTGCCGGTGCCGCAGGTGGGACCGGGCCAGATCCTGGTGAAGATCGCGGCGAGCGGCGTGTGCCACACCGATCTCCATGCCGCCGAGGGCGATTGGCCGGTCAAGCCCAAGCCGCCCTTCATTCCGGGCCATGAGGGCGTCGGCCATGTCGCGGCGGTGGGCGCCGGCGTCACCCATGTGAAGGAAGGCGACCGGGTAGGCGTTCCCTGGCTCTACACCGCCTGCGGCCACTGCGTGCATTGCCTGGGCGGCTGGGAGACGCTGTGCGAGAGCCAGCAGAACACCGGATATTCGGTCAATGGCGGCTTCGCCGACTATGTGCTGGCGGACCCGAACTATGTCGGCATCTTACCCGACAATGTCGGCTTCGTGGAGATCGCGCCGGTGCTGTGCGCGGGCGTGACGGTCTACAAGGGGCTCAAGGTCACCGATACCAAGCCCGGCGACTGGGTGGCGATCTCGGGAATCGGCGGTCTCGGGCACATGGCGGTGCAATATGCCAAGGCGATGGGGCTCAACGTCATCGCGGTCGATATCGATGACGCCAAGCTGGAGCTTGCGAAGAAGCTGGGTGCCGCGCTGACGGTGAACGCGCTGCACGAGGATCCGGCAAGGTTCGTGCGCAAGGCCGTGGGCGGCGCGCGGGGCGTGCTGGTGACGGCGGTGTCCACCAAGGCGTTCCAGCAGGCGCTGGGCATGGTCGGGCGCGGCGGCACCGTGTCGCTGAACGGCCTGCCGCCGGGCGATTTCCCGCTGTCGATCTTCAACACGGTGCTGAACGGCATCACCGTGCGCGGCTCGATCGTCGGCACCCGGCTGGACCTGCAGGAGGCGCTCGATTTCGCCGGGCAGGGCAAGGTTCATGCGACGGTGGCGACCGAGAAGCTGGAGAACGTCAACAGCGTGTTCGACCGGATGCGCAAGGGCGAAATCGAAGGCCGGATCGTGCTCGACATGGCCTGAAGCGCCCCGCTCTACCCGCCGTCATCCCGGCGGAAGCCCGGATCCATTGGCCTTTACGGCATGGCGCCTGCTTGCACGGAGCGGCGAATGGATTCCGGCTTTCGCCGGAATGACGCTGGGATGGGGCGGACAGGGCTTCCGTTTGCACCGGCCTGGGCTACGCTGCCGCCCATGCAGGACAACATCCGGGCCGAGCGGCCGAGCTTCGTCACCCATCTCGAATGCTCGATGACGGGCGAGACCTATGCGGCGGACCAGTTGCACGGACTCTCGCGCGTCGGGCGACCGCTGCTGGTGCGCTACGATCTGGGCAGCGTCGGCGCGGCCCTGACCCGTGACGCGCTCGAAGCGCGGCCGACCGATCTGTGGCGCTGGCGCGAGCTGCTGCCGGTGCGGCGGGCGGCGAACATCGTGTCGCTGGGCGAGATCGAGACGCCGCTGATCGCCATCCCCAAGGCCGGCGGCCCCGGCGCGATCGTCAAGGACGAGGGGCGCCTGCCGACCGGCTCGTTCAAGGCGCGCGGCCTTGTCATGGCGGTGAGCATGGCGCGCGAGCTGGGCGTCACCCGCATCGCGATGCCGACCAACGGCAATGCCGGCGCCGCGCTTGCCGCCTATGCCGCGCGCTGCGGCATCGAGACGGTGATCCTCTGCCCCGAGGAGACTCCGGAAGTGAATGTCCGCGAGATCGCCGCACAGGGCGCGCGGGTCTACCGGGTCAACGGCCAGATCGACGAATGCGGCGCGATCGTCGGGCGCGGGGCGGCCGAGGGGCGCTGGTTCGACTTCTCGACGCTCAAGGAGCCCTATCGGATCGAGGGGAAGAAGACGATGGGGCTGGAGCTCGCCGCCCAGTTCGGCTGGGAGCTGCCCGACGCGATCTTCTATCCCACCGGCGGCGGTACCGGGCTGATCGGCATGTGGAAGGCGTTCGACGAGCTGGAGCGGCTTGGCTGGATCGGCGCCAAGCGGCCGCGCATGTATGCGGTGCAGGCGTCAGGCTGCGCGCCGATCGTCCGCGCCTATGAGGCGGGCGAAGAACATGCCGACCGCTGGGAACATGCCGCGACGGTTGCGGCGGGCATCCGCGTGCCGCGCGCGGTGGGCGACTTCCTGATCCTGCGCGCGGTACGCGAGTCCGGCGGCCGCGCGCTGGCGGTGGGCGATCCGGCGATTCTCCAGGCGGTGGACGACTGCGCGCGCAAGGATGGCCTGTTGCTCTGCCCCGAGGGCGGCGCGACGCTGGCGGCGTACCGGCAGGCGATGCGCGACGGGCTGGTCGATCCGGAGGAACGGACCGTATTGTTCAACTGCGCGACCGGTCTGAAATACCCGCTGCCGGAGGCGGGAACGTGGCTGGACAAGGATGCAGCGGTCGATCTGGGCGCGCTGTAAGCCGCGTCAATTCGCCTTGAGCTTTACCGGGCGGGACGGTAGTTCGAGGAGCCCAGCTAGACGAAACAAGTGCTCACGGGTGGATGTCTCCGAAGAGTCAGCGCGGGTTCCTGCCATTGCGGCAGTTTCCGACTGTGGGTGGCAATCGTTCAATCAGCGGCCGGGGGGTGTGGATAGATGAGCAACGCAGTAGGCGCGCGCTGGCTGGCGCACATCGTCGCGCCGCCGGGACTGGTGCGCATCCTTCTGGCGGTCCTGGTGCTCATCTCCCATGTCAGCCGCTTCGACATTGGTCGGGCAGGTGTGATCCTGTTCTTCGTGCTCAGCGGCTACTGGGTCACCAAGGTCTATGTCGGGGAGTATGAGCGCCATGTCCCCCGGTTCCTGCTGAGCCGGCTTTGGCGATTGGCGCCGGTCTATCTCGTCAGCCTCGTTCTTGCGTCCTTGCTGCGCGGGCTGCCGCTTGCGCCGTCCGAATTCTTCCTGCTGGGTGTCGCCACGACCCATCGCGATCCCACCGGCGTCGCCTGGTCGCTCGATATCGAACTGCAATTCTACGCGGCGCTGCCGTTGCTGCTGCTGTTCTGGAATCGCACCAACGACGCCGCCTTCGTCCTGCTCTGCGCGGTACTGACCTGCGGCGGGTGGTTCCTGACCCTGCACTATGATCTCTGGACCTTTGCGCGGTTCCTGCCGGCGTTCATGGCGGGCATGCTGATGACGCGCGACCAGCGGACGCCGAGCAGCGCCGTGGCGGTCGGCTGGCTGGGCGTGTTCCTGGCGCTGGTGCTGGTGCTGCCCTTCACCGCCGTGGGTCTTGCCCAGTTCGACAAGCTGAAGGCGGATTTTATGCCGCAGGATCTGTTCTCGATGCTGCTGGTCCTGCCGCTGCTGCCGTATCTTGCGGCGTCGGTGCGGCATCGTTCGACCAAGCTGGACCGCACGCTGGGCAATCTCAGCTACCCGCTATACCTGGTTCATTTCCCGATCATCGCGGTGGTGCTTGCCCATGCGCATGGCGTGCTGGACAAGGTGTTCGCCGCCACGGTCGCCATGGCCGTGGCGCTCCTGCTCTATTTCGCGGTCGACCGCCCGTCCGAATGGCTGCGCAAGCGCGAGCTGCGCCTGTACCGCGACAATGTACGGCAGCGCGTGCCGGCCTGAGCAGGTCTCGTAGCTTTACGGTTCGCTTGGCAGGCCCTCCCATTCCCCGGGAGGGCCCGCGCAGGGATCACGCCGCGAACGCCTCCGCGTCCACCGCGTACAGCACCGCCGCCTTGGCCATCGCCGCCGCGCGCAGGCCGAGCGCCTCAGGCACGATCTGCTCGACATAGAAGCGCGCCGCCGCCTGCTTCATCTTGAGGAAGCCCGGCTCGCCATCGCTCGCCGCCGCCAGCCGGCCGCTCTTCTCCATCAGCCAGCCGCACACCGCCACCGACAGCATCGTCAGGAACGGGTAGCTCGCCGCCAGCCGGTCGTCGGCATCGCTGCCCAGCAGGTTGCGGCCGACCTCCTCGCAGGCGTCGATCAGCGAACGGAGCCCCGTATCCTCCGCCTCGGCGCGCATATCCGCCAGCAGGCCGAGCAGCGTCGCGCCATTGTCCATGCTCAGCTTGCGGCCGACCAGATCGGCGGCCTGGATGCCGTTGGTGCCTTCGTAGATCGGCGTGATCCGCGCGTCGCGGAAATGCTGGGCGGCGCCGGTCTCCTCGATATAGCCCATGCCGCCATGGACCTGGATGCCGAGGCTGGCGACTTCGTTGCCGAGATCGGTCGCATGCGCCTTGGCCAGCGGGGTGAGCAGCTCGACGCGCTTTTCCGCCTCCGCATCGCCCGCCCGGCCGCGATCGAGCTGGCCGAAGGCGTAATAGACCATCGCGCGGGCCGCCTGAGTCTGCGCCTTCATCCGCAGCAGCATGCGGCGGACATCGGGGTGCTCGATAATCGCCGTCGGCGCCCCGCCGCGATACCCCTGCACCCGCTCCCGCGCATAGGCGACCGCACGCTGGGTGGCGCGCTCGGCGACCTGCACGCCCTGCAGGCCGACGTTCAACCGGGCGTTGTTCATCATCGTGAACATCGCGCGGATGCCGCCCAGCTCGGGGCCGATCAGCTCGCCGATGCAATCGTCCTTGTCGCCGAAGCTCAGCACGCAGGTGGGCGAGGCGTGGAGGCCCATCTTGTGCTCGATCGAGACGACCTTGATGTCGTTGAACGCGCCCGGCGTGCCGTCGTCGTTCAGCCGGTATTTCGGCACCAGGAACAGCGACAGCCCCTTGGTCCCGGCCGGCGCGCCGGGCGTGCGGGCGAGCACCAGATGGATGATGTTGTCGGCCATGTCATGGTCGCCGAACGAGATGTAGATCTTGGTGCCTTTGATCTTCCACCGGCCGTCGCCGGTAGGCTCGGCCTTGGCCTTCACCGCGCCGACGTCCGAGCCCGCCTGCGGCTCGGTGAGGTTCATCGTGCCGGTCCATTCGCCGGTGGCGAGCCTGGGCAGATACTGTGCCTGCTGTTCGGGCGAGCCGTGGTGGTGCAGCGCCTCGACCGCGCCGACGGTGAGCACCGGGCACAGGCAGAAGCCCATGTTCGCGCTGCCCAGCGTCTCCAGCACGGCGATCGACAGGCTGACCGGCAGGCCCTGGCCGCCGAACTCGGCCGGCGAGCCGATCGTGCCCCAGCCGCCCTCGACATAGGCGCGATAGGCGGCGGCGAAGCCCTGGGGCATCGTCACGCCATTCTCGGTCCAGCGGGCGCCCTCGGTGTCGCCGAGCCGTTCGAGCGGGGCCCATTCGCCGGCGGCGAATTGGCCGGCGCCGTCGAGCACCGCTTCCACCAGATCGGAGGTGGCGTCTTCGCTGATCTCGGACAGGCGGACGATATGGTCGAGCACGAAACGCTGCTCGGCAGTGGCGGGGGTGAACATCAGGCCTCTCTCTTGTCCTCTTCTCGCTCCCGATATAGCGCCTTGCAGGTGAGCCCAGCAAATCCGCGCATCTTACCCTACGGCGAGGCCGCCCTTGGCGAAGCCGCCGCGCTGATTCGCAGCGGCGCCTGCGTCGCGGTGCCCACCGAAACCGTCTACGGGCTCGCCGCCGACGCGACCGATTCGGACGCCGTGGCCGGGATCTATGCGGCCAAGGGCCGGCCCTCGTTCAACCCGCTGATCGTGCATGTCGCCGACATGGACCAGGCCGAAACGATCGCGCGCTTGGATGCCGAGGCGCGGGCGCTGGCGGCGCGGTTCTGGCCGGGGCCGCTGACCATGGTGCTCCCGCTGGCGGAGGGCTCGCCGGTCGCCAGCCTGGTCACCGCCGGGCTGCCAACGGTGGCGCTGCGCATGCCGGATCACCGGGCGATGCAGGGGCTGATCCACGCAAGCGGGCGGCCGCTCGCCGCGCCTTCCGCCAATGCCAGCGGCGGCATCAGCCCGACCCGTGCCGCGCATGTCGCCGCCAGTCTGGCCGGGCGAATCCCGTTGGTGATCGACGACGGCGCGACCAGCGCGGGCCTCGAGTCGACGATCGTCGAGTCTGCCACGCATCGCATCCTGCGGCCGGGCCCGATCACCGCCGAGCAACTGCCCGGCTATGGCAGCGGCAGCACGCCGGGGGCGGTTACCGCGCCCGGGCAGCTTGCCAGCCATTATGCGCCGTCGAAGCCGGTGCGGCTGAACGCACTAACGGCAGCGGACGGCGAATGGCTGATCGGCTTTGGCGACGTGGAGGGCGACGACACGCTGTCCGCGACGGGGGACCTGCGCGAAGCCGCGGCGCGGTTGTTTGATGCGCTGCACCGCGCCGATGCGTCGGATCGTCCGGCGATCGCCATTGCGCCGGTGCCGCAGCATGGGCTGGGCGCGGCGATCCGTGATCGTCTGGCCCGCGCGGCGCACCCCCGGAACTGATTGCGGCGAAGAAACAACAGTCTGCGGTGACAATGCTGCAAACGCTAAATACTTGCCAGGTCTCAATATGGGTACGTTGGTGTATCCATTTTTCTTTACAGTTTCCGGCAAGTTCCTAGATTCGTTGTGCCGTACAGCTCGCGGATAAAAAGACGGGCGAGGCGGTGAGGGATGGACCTAGTGCGTTTCTGGAGCCGTCGCCCGAGCATCGAGCGTGCGCCCGTTCGTACTATTCCATCCTACGATGCGCGGAACCCGATTGGCGTATGGTGCTCCCCCGCACCGCGTTTCGCCTTTCGAAAGCCGCGGCGCGCCGTGTGACGCGCCGCGGTCTCGAACACCCCCGTGGGAGGGCGCGGCCTTAAGCGGCCGCGCCCTCTTTCGTCCGGTTGGCGAAGCTTTTGCGCAGCTTGCGGAGCTTGGGCGGGATCACCGCCAGACAATAGGGATTCCGCTGGCCTTCGCCCTGCCAATATTCCTGGTGATATTCCTCGGCCGGCCACCACTCGCCGAGCGGCTCGATCGCGGTGACGATCGGCTGCGGCCAATCCGGGCGGGCGCGGTCGATCGCGTCCAGCGCCTCGCGCTCCTGCTCGGCGGAATGCGGGAAGATCGCCGAGCGATACTGGGTGCCGACGTCATTGCCCTGGCGGTTGAGCTGGGTGGGGTCATGGGTTGCGAGGAAGATGTCGAGGATCTCGCCATAGCTCACCACATCGGTGTCGAAGCTGACGCGGATCGCCTCGGCATGGCCGGTGTCGCCGGTGCAGACTTCCTTGTAGGTCGGGTTCTCCTTGGTGCCGCCGATATAGCCGCTTTCGACGCCCTGTACGCCGATCACATCGTTGAACACCGCTTCCGTGCACCAGAAGCAACCGCCGGCGAGCGTCGCCGTTTCGATCGTCATGTCGAGGAACTCCTTGCTTGTGCGTCCAAGATAGGGTGGAGGGGCGGCGGAACAAAGGGGATCGAACGATGCGCGACGGTACGGTGCTGGTGACGGGTGGGGCGGGCTATATCGGCAGCCATGCGGTGCTGGCGCTGCTCGACGCAGGCTGGCGCGTCGTCGTGATCGACAATCTGGTGACGGGGTTCGACTGGGCGGTGGATCCGCGCGCCAAGCTGGTCGTCGCCAGCATCGACGACATCCCGGCGGTCCGCGCGGCGATCCGCGAGCATGGCGTGACCGCGGTGATGCACTTCGCCGGATCGGTGGTGGTGCCGGAATCGGTGACTGATCCGCTCAAATATTATCGCAACAACACCGCCGCCAGCCGCGCGCTGATCGAGGCCGTGGTGGCCGAGGGCGTGCGCCACTTCATCTTCTCCTCGACCGCGGCGACCTATGGCATCCCCGAGCAGGTGCCGATCCGCGAGGACAGCCCCAAGGTGCCGATCAATCCCTACGGCATGTCCAAGCTGATGACCGAGATCATGCTGAAGGACGTGGCGGCAGCGCATCCGCTCAACTATTGCGCGCTACGCTATTTCAACGTGGCGGGTGCCGATCCGCAGGGGCGCAGCGGCCAGTCGACCGCGGGTGCCACGCACCTGATCAAGGTGGCGGTGGAAGCGGCGACCGGCAAGCGGTCGCATGTCTCGGTGTTCGGCACCGACTTTGCGACGCCGGACGGCACGGGCGTGCGTGACTATATCCATGTCAGCGATCTCGCCGCCGCGCATGTCGACGCGCTCGACCTGCTGATCGCGCGGCCGGAGGAAAGTCATACCATGAACTGCGGCTATGGCCGCGGCTTCTCGGTGCTCGAGGTGCTCGACGCGGTCGATCGGGTGACCAACATGACGATCGAGCGCAAGCTGGAGGGCCGCCGCGCAGGCGATCCCGACGCGCTGGTGGCGGACAACAGCGCGATCCTCGCGGCGCTGCCGTGGCGGCCCAAGCATGCCGACCTGGGCGGCATCGTCCGGGATGCGCTCGCCTGGGAGCGCAAGCTGGCCGAAATGGGGCGATAGGCAGCCGCCGTAGCAGCTGATAAAATCCTCTCAGGCGCATCTAAAGGCGCCAGAGGGAGGCCGGCGGTGCTGATGGTCCTGTTCCTGCTGTCGATGGCAAGTGACGAGGCGCCCGCTGCCTCCGCCCTGCCCAAACCCAGCGTCGCGACACCGTCGCCGCAGCCCCGGTGCGAGAATGTCCGCGATCAGCTGGTCCGCGAAGGCGAGGCGCCTGCACCGACGCTGCGCTCGCTGGACAAGGAGCCGCTGGCCAATGCCTATCGGCCGGTGGTGCGGTTTGCCCAGTGCGACACGCCGGTGGTTGTCGCGCGACGAATCGGCCTGCGGCAGCGCTGATCGGTGGAATAGTCGTCCCTTCGTGCCAAGTTGGTACTTCGATTTGACTAGGTAACTTTCTTTCGTTGAAAGTTGTTGCGACGCAGTATTGCGCCCGGCTTAAATATTTATGTCATGTCTTCTGCCGCGGACTGTCATGCGCCCTCCATGGGGGTGACCCAAATTGAGAGTAGAGGCGCGGTCAGCCGGCGGAGACCGGCCGCGACAAGGTCGCGACCAACACCGCTTCCAGGAGGACCAATCATGAAGACTTTCATCGTGATGGCCGCAATGCTTGGCACGATCGCCACGGTTCCTGCCCAGGCCCAAGACCAGGACCATCGGCAGACCACCGTGCATGTCGCCTACAAGACCAGCGACCTGCTCGATGCCAAGGGCCGCGCCGCACTCCAGCGCCGGGTGGCGCTGGCGAGCAACCGCGTCTGCACTATGCCGCAGACCGGATCGCGGCTGGCGAGCCGCGACGAACTCAACTGCCGTCGCGCGGCGCTGGCGGATGCCCGCCAACAGGCCGAGCGTGCGATCCTCGCCGCCAATCAGGGGCGCATGCTCGCGAGCGATCATTAAGTGTGCGACCGCTCCCCGCGTTCGGTGCGGGGAGCGGCTTGCGCGTCGAGCGAGAGAAAAAACTTGAATGGTGGCAAAGTGGGTTTGGAGACGCGCGCGCTTAAAGGGCATGCACAGTCGCGTGCTCGCGGATATGAGGTAGATTTCTTCCGGTCCGACGTGCGTCGCGAGCCATTATGCAGCCGCTAGGCCATGGCTTAGCTTGACGATATCGGTCGCCTCATAATCGTGAACTGCATGCGCAATGCGGTAACGGTAATTTTTACTTCTCAATACTGGTGCATTGCCTGCGATCGTGAGGATCGATTGCGGGAGTGACTAATCGCGTCCGATAGAGGCCCGCGCTTGCGAAATGCCGGTGCGGTGCGGTCGCGATCCCTCTCACTATGGAGAATGAGCCATGAATCGTCTCGTCGTACTGGCCGCAATGCTTGGTGCAACCGCCACCGTTCCGGCGCAGGCCCAAACGCGCGAGGACAGGACTGTCCACATCACCTACCAGCCTTCCGAACTGCTGAGCGCCGAAGGCCGCGCCCGACTGCAGCGCCGGGTGGTGATGGCGAGCCAGCGCGTCTGCCGCATCGACTCGGGTCGCAGCTCGCTGCTGCTCAGTGCCGACGAACTGAACTGCCGCAAGGCCGCGCTCGCGGACGCTCGTCAGGCTGCCGATCGGGCCATCCTTGCCGCAAACCAGGGCGTGCTGGTGGCGAGCCGCGCGCGCTGATCGTTTCCGCTTCCGCTTCCCTCCGGCTCGGGAGGGGATGCGGGAAGAACTAGCGTTCCTAGAATGCAATGGGCCCGGGGGATCGCTCCCCCGGGCCCATTGCGTTTCCGAAGCGAGCGCGGTCAGACGTCCGCAGGCGCTTCCTTCTTGCCCTTCTTGGGCTTCTTGGGCGCGGCAGGCGTAATCTCGAACGCCAGTGCATTGTCCTTCAGCTTCACGTTCACCTCGCCGCCATGGACGAGCTTGCCGAACAGCAGCTCCTCGGCGAGCGGCTGCTTGATCTTCTCCTGCATCAGGCGGCCCATCGGGCGCGCGCCGTACAGCTTGTCATAGCCGCGCTTGGTGAGCCACGCCTTGGCTTCCTCGTCCAGATGGATGTGGACGCCGCGATCGGTGAGCTGCAGCTCGAGCTGGAGCACGAACTTGTCGACCACGCGGGCGACGACTTCCGGCGGCAGATAGCCGAACGGCACGATCGCATCGAGGCGGTTGCGGAATTCGGGGGTGAACAGGTTCTTCACCGCCTCTTCCTGCACGTCCTCGCGGCTCAGTTCGCCGAAGCCCACGCTTTCCTTCGCCATGTCCGACGCACCGGCATTGGTGGTCAGGATGAGGATGGTGTTGCGGAAATCGACGGTCTTGCCGTGGTGGTCGGTCAGCTTGCCGTTGTCCATCACCTGCAGCAGGATATTGAACAGGTCCGGATGCGCCTTCTCGATTTCGTCGAGCAGCAGCACCGAATGCGGGTTCTGATCGACCGCGTCGGTCAGCAGGCCGCCCTGGTCATAGCCGACATAGCCCGGAGGGGCACCGATCAGTCGGCTGACCGAGTGGCGTTCCATGTACTCGGACATGTCGAAGCGCTGGAGCGGGATGCCGAGCAGGTTGGCCAGCTGCTTCGCCACCTCGGTCTTGCCGACGCCCGTGGGCCCCGAGAACAGATAGTTGCCGATCGGCTTGTCCGGATCGCGCAGGCCCGCGCGGCTGAGCTTGATCGCCGAGGACAGGACCTCGATCGCCTTGTCCTGGCCGAACACGACGCGCTTCAGATCCTGCTCGATATTGGCGAGCACCTTGGTGTCGTCCGACGAGACGGTCTTGGGTGGGATGCGCGCCATGGTCGCGATGACCTGCTCGATCTCCTTGGGCGTGATCACCTTCTTGCGCTTGGACGGCGCCACCAGCATCTGCATCGCGCCGACTTCGTCGATCACGTCGATCGCCTTGTCCGGCAGCTTGCGGTCGTTGATGTAGCGCGCCGACAGCTCCACCGCCGACTTGATCGCGTCGGGGGTGTACTTCACCGAATGGTGCTGCTCGAACGCCGAGCGCAGGCCGGCCAGGATCTTCACCGTATCCTCGACCGACGGCTCGTTGACGTCGATCTTCTGGAAGCGGCGGAGCAGCGCGCGGTCCTTCTCGAAATGGTTGCGGAACTCCTTGTAGGTGGTCGAGCCGATGCAGCGGATCGAGCCGCCCGACAGTGCGGGTTTCAGCAGGTTCGACGCATCCATCGCGCCGCCGCTGGTCGCGCCCGCGCCGATCACGGTGTGGATCTCGTCAATGAACAGCACGGCGTGCGGCAGCTTCTCGAGCTCCGACACTACCTGCTTGAGCCGCTCCTCGAAGTCGCCGCGATAGCGGGTGCCGGCGAGCAGCGCGCCCATGTCGAGCGAGTAGATCACCGCGTCCTTGAGGACCTCGGGCACTTCGCCCTCGACGATCTTGCGGGCGAGGCCCTCGGCGATGGCGGTCTTGCCGACGCCGGGGTCGCCCACATAGAGCGGGTTGTTCTTGCTGCGCCGGCAGAGGATCTGGACGGTGCGGTCAACCTCCGCCGAACGGCCGATCAGCGGATCGACCTTGCCGATCTTCGCCTTCTCGTTGAGGTCGACGGTGAACTGCTTGAGCGCGCTCTCACCCTTGCCCGTCTTCGCCTCCTGCTTGTTCGACTTGTCTTCCTCGGCAGCGCCCTTGGGAGTGCTCGCCTCGGTGGGCGTGGTGCCGCCCTTGCCGACGCCGTGGCTGATGAAGCTGACGGCATCGAGCCGGCTCATGTCCTGCTGCTGCAGGAAATAGACCGCATAGCTCTCGCGCTCGCTGAACAGCGCGACCAGCACGTTGGCGCCGGTCACCTCGTCGCGGCCCGAGGACTGGACGTGCAGGATCGCGCGCTGGACGACGCGCTGGAAGCCGCTGGTGGGGGAGGGATCGGTGGCGTTGTCCACCTTCAGCGCTTCCAGCTCGGTATCGAGATAGTGCGCCACGGTCGTCTTCAGTTCGCCCAGGTCCACCCCGCACGCGCCCATTACCTTCGAGGCATGTTCGTCGTCGATCAGCGCGAGCAGGAGATGCTCGAGCGTCGCATATTCGTGCCGGCGCGAGGACGCAGCCTCGAGCGCCTTGTGGAGGGTGGCTTCGAGAGCGGAGGCGAAACTAGGCATTCGGATACAACTCCAGTCGGGCCGAAAGGGTGCTGAGCCCGTCTTCCCCTATGTCGGGAGTGGCAGGCCCCGCATCAAGCGCTGCGGCCCCGCACCGGAGGATCGTGGCGTATCGCCCGCGTTCCGGTGCCTTGACGCTCATCTCTTAAATAGAGCGTCAGCGCTTGCACGATGATGAACGGCGCGTTGAATCTTTTCGCGACACCGTCCGATCTCGGCTTCAAGTAGCTGGATTCGCGCCTTTAGTTCGGCCACCGAAAAGGGGTCGAGGTCCTGGCTTGCCAGCTGCGCCGCGAGATCGTCGGATCGACGCGGAAGATTTTCGTCGGCGTCCATGCGACGAAACGTTGACCCTGGGGAGGTCGATGTCAATAAGGCGCCGGAGTTCCCCTTAGTCCAAAAAGCGACGAACCGAATGATCGCAGCCGAAATGATGCTGGCCATCGATCCTGATGCGCCGGGCGGCCCCGAAGTCCTCGTACCGGTAGCGCGACCGATCCCCAAGCCGGGGGCGGGCGAGCTGCTGGTGCGAGTCGCGGCGGCGGGCGTGAACCGGCCGGAAGTGCTGCAGCGGCAGGGGAAATATCCGCCGCCGCCGGGTGCGCCCTCGATCCTCGGCATGGAGATCGCCGGCACGGTGGTCGCGCTGGGCGAAGGCACCGACGACTCGCTGCTCGGCAAACAGGTTTGCGCGCTGATCGCGGGCGGGGCTTATGCCGAATTTGCGGTGGCACCGGCCGGCCAGTGCCTGGAAGTGCCCGAGGGGCTGAGCCTCGTCGAGGCGGCGGCGCTGCCCGAGACGCTGTTCACCGTCTGGTCGAACCTGTTCGATCGCGGCTGGGCGCAGCCGGGCGAGAGCGTGCTGGTCCATGGCGGCACCAGCGGCATCGGCACGATGGCGATCCTGCTCGGCAAGCTGTTCGGGTTGACCGTCCTGGTCACCGCCGGATCGGATGCGAAATGCGCCGCGGCGCGCGATCTCGGCGCCGACCTTGCGGTCAACTACAAGACGCAGGACTTTGTCGAGGAAGTGAAGGCCTTCACCGGCGGCAAGGGCGTGCAGATCGTGATCGACATGGTCGGCGGCGACTATGTCGCGCGCAACCTTCAGTGCCTGGCCGAGGACGGCCGCCACATCTCGATCGCGGTACAGGGCGGGGCGACCGCCACCATCCCGGTGTGGGACGTGATGCGGCGCCGGCTGACGCTCACCGGATCGACGCTGCGGCCCCGCTCGGTGGAGTTCAAGTCGCTACTGGCGGACGAGCTGCGCCGGAACGTGTGGCCGCTCGTCGCCGAGGGCAAGCTGCGGCCGGTGATCGACCGCACCTACCCGCTGGCGCAGGCGCCCGAGGCGCACCGGCGGATGGAAGCGGGCGAGCATGTCGGCAAGATCGTGCTGACGATCGGCGACCAGTCCGCCTGATCAGGCCGCGCGGCGGCGCTGCGACAGCGCCTCGTGTGCCATCGGCAGCAGCAACTGCTCCTGATGCGCGACCCGGCGTTCGAACAGGCGCAGCAGCCGCTGGGTTGCCCGATGATGCCCCTGCGGGTCCGCCAGCACGGCGCGGAGCGGCCAGGCGGCGAAATGATCGAGCGTGCGCTGCCGCCATTCGAGGTCCTGCTCGGTGGTGCGGCGCGCCATCCCCAGATGCGCGCAATCCTCGCTTTCGCGGAGCACGGAGAGCAGCAGCCGGTCCTTGGTCGCGGTGTGGATGCGCATCGCCTCGATCAGCCGGGTGCGGGCCGCGTCGAGCGCGGCGGGTGCCGGTCGGGCATCGAGTTGCAGCAGGGCCGTGGCGGCGTCGGTGAGGTCTTGGGTGCAAGCGAACAGGGTAGTGAATGGCATCAGGGTCCTTCCTGAGGTCATTCTAGCGGCGTTTCAAACCGCTGGGTGCCGTTGTGTAGATGAAATGATTTTCACGAGGGCCGGATAGGCGGTCTGTTCGGCATAGACCACCCGAGCTTCCATCCAGCGTAGGATATTGCGCACCTCCTCGCGGTAGCCGGCGGGGTCGTCGACAATCCGCGCGAGCGTCCAGCGTTGGTAGTGGACCAGCCCCAGTTGTCGCCCCTCGAGGTCGCGCTCGACGCAGCAGCGGGCGATGGCGGCGAGCGCAGGATCGCCGCTCTGCCGCAGCGGCCGCAGCAGCACGCGCTCCTGCTCGGCGAAGAAGTCGTTGTGCGCCAGTGCCACCTTCTTGCGCAGATCGGCGAGGTGCTGCTGATCGATCGGGGGTGTGCCGGCGCGCAGGATCTGTTCGGTCATGCCCAGAATGTCGCGGGTGATTTCCCGCAGCGATTGCACCGGCATTCGACTCTTCCTCCCCCACCGCATTGTAGAGCCGGTTGCCGAGCAAGGCAGCCGGCACGGCGAATTGTTGTGCCATGGCACAGCCGATGCGCAACTGTGACAATCGCATGAAATCCCAACGATTCGATTTGTAACAATGCCGCGCCATAGGCGAGTCTCTGCACAGGGTAGCTGCACGGGAACTTGGCAATGGCCACGATCACCAGGCTTTCGTTCGATGTCGCGGGTCTCGCGGACTTTCACGCGGCGACCCCCACGATTCCGGAACGTCCGATCGACGCGCGTCGCAAATATCGCGCGATCTGGATTTCCGATGTCCATCTCGGCACGCGCGGATGCAATGCCGAAATGCTGATCGACTTCCTCGACCATGTCGACAGCGACATCATGTATCTGGTGGGCGACATCATCGACGGCTGGGCGATGAAGAAGCGCTTTTATTGGCCTGCGACGCACAACGACATCGTCTGGCGCGTGCTCAAGCGGGCGAAGCGCGGCACCGAGATCGTCTATATTCCCGGCAACCATGACGAGATGTTCCGCCAGTTCACCGGGCTCGATTTCGGCGGCGTGAAGATCAAGCGCCAGGCGATCCACACCACCGCCGACGGCCGCCGCCTGCTGGTGCTCCACGGCGACGAGTTCGACGCGATCACCATGTCGCACCGCTGGCTCGCGCATCTGGGCGACGCCGCGTACGAGATGATGATGACGCTCAACCGCTGGCTCAACACGGTGCGGCGCTGGATGGGGCTGCCCTATTGGTCGCTCTCGAAATACGCCAAGCAGAAGGTGAAGAACGCGGTGTCCTTCATCTCCAAGTTCGAGGAAATCGTCGCGCGCGAAGCCGGCGCCCGCGGCGTCGATGGGGTGATCGCCGGGCATATCCACAAGGCGGAGATCCGGCCGATCGACGGCGTCGCCTATTATAACGATGGCGATTGGGTAGAGGGTTGCACTGCGCTGGTGGAGCATTACGACGGGTCCATGGAAATCCTCCACTGGGCCGACGAGATGGCAGCGCGCGAGTCGCAGCCGGAGTCCGAGGTCAGACTGGCGGCGGCGTGACGGCAGCGGCGGGGGACGAGGCCGTGCGTATCGCAATCGTGACCGATGCCTGGGAGCCCCAGGTCAACGGCGTCGTCCGCACGCTCCAATCGGTGCGGCGGGTGCTGGAGAGCCAGGGCCATCAGGTGATGGTGGTCTCGCCCGACAAATTCTATTCGCTGCCGTGCCCCACCTATCCCGAAATCCGGCTGGCGATCACCAGCGTGGCGGCGGTCGGCGCGATGCTCGAGGAGTTCGCCCCCAACGCGATTCATCTCGCCACCGAGGGGCCGCTGTGCGTCGCCGCGCGGCGCTGGTGCCTGCGCAACAAGCGGCCGTTCACCACCGCCTATCACACCCAGTTCCCCGACTATGTCTCGGCCCGCTCGGGCGTGCCGGCCGAGTGGATCTGGCGCTATATCCGCTGGTTCCACACGCCGAGCTCCACGATTCTCGCCTCGACCGCGTCGATCCGCCAGTCGCTGGTCGATCACGGCCTCACCCAGGTGCGCCACTGGGGCCGCGGCGTCGATCTCGCCAACTTTCATCCGGGCCTTGCCCCGCATCCGCGCATGGCGGGGCTGGCGGGGCCGGTGATGCTCTATGTCGGCCGGGTGGCGGTGGAGAAGAATCTCGAGGCGTTTCTCAGCGTCGATCGGCCGGGCACCAAGGTGGTGGTGGGCGACGGCCCCGCGCGCGCGATGCTGGAGGCGAAATATCCGAACGTGCTGTTCCTCGGCGCCCAGTTCGGTGCCGATCTCGCCAGCGCCTATGCCGCGGCGGACGTGTTCGTCTTCCCGAGCCGCACCGATACCTTCGGGCTGGTGATGATCGAGGCGCTGGCCTGCGGCACGCCGGTCGCCGCCTATCCGGTGACCGGGCCGGTCGACGTGCTCACGCCCGAGACGGGGGTGATGGACGAGGACCTCGGCACCGCGATCGACAAGGCGCTGGCGCTCGATCGCGCTGCCTGCGCCGCCTATGGTCGCAGCTTCACCTGGGAGGCGAGCGCGCGCCAGTTCCTCAACGCCCTGGTGCCGATCCACCGCGAGAAGGTCGCCGCCTGAATCGCGGAAACGCTTGCTCCGGCGGGCAAGCTCCCCTACATCAAGACCATGTGTGGCCGCCCGTGATGGGCGGCCCTTATTGTTTCAAGTTCCGGAGATCCACCGTGGCCCAGCCGCTGATGCCGCACGCGACCGCTTCCTGGCTGGTCGACAACACGTCGCTGTCGTTCGAGCAGATCGCCGAGTTCTGCGGTCTCCACATCCTCGAAGTGCAGGCGATCGCCGACGATACCGCCGCGACCAAGCTCACCGGCCGCGATCCGGTGCGCGCGCACGAACTGACGATGGACGAGATCGAGAAGGGGCAGGCGAACCCCAATTACGTCCTCAAGATGCAGAAGGGCCCCGAGCAGGTCCGCCGCACCAAGGGCCCGCGCTACACGCCGGTCTCCAAGCGCCAGGACAAGCCGGACGGCATCGCCTGGATCCTGCGCAACCATCCGGAAGTGTCGGACGGCGCGATCGGCAAGCTGATCGGTACCACCCGCACCACCATCGCCGCGATCCGCGACCGCACCCACTGGAACATCGGCAACATCGTCCCGAAGGACCCGGTGACGCTCGGCCTGTGCTCGCAGCGCGAGCTGGACGCGCTGGTGGCAAAGGCCGCCAAGGCCGCCGGCATCGAGGCGCCGACCGATACCCGCCTCGAGGGCGACCGCGAGGCGCTGATCGAGCAGCTCCGCGCCGAGCGCTATGCCGCGAGCCATGTGCCCGAGGCGCAGGAAGCCGGGCCGATCGAGCATACGGCGGAGAGCCTGTTCAAGCATTGAGATCGCCTTCCCGGGCGTGAATGAGCGGGCCTCGGCGCATTCTGCGCCGGGGCCCGTTCTGCTTGTTGGGGCAGCTTTGCGGGGGCGATCGGGTGCGGTATCAAGCGCTTGGGTGATGGACCTTCATCACCCTCACCCTTCCGGCGCTCCGCGCCTCCCTCCCTCTCCCGCCTGCGGGAGAGGGATTCAATGGCTCCTCTCCCGCCTGCGGGAGAGGGAGGGGACCCGCCGCCGGAGGCGGTGGGGAGGGTGAGGGTGAGTCGTGTCAAAGAGCCCCGACAGGAGGAGGATCGCCATGTGTGACGAGCATACCGCAGCCGAAAACGATCGCGTGCTGGGCGGCCTGACCCGCCGCGGCTTCACCGCCGCCGCAGCCGCGACCGGAATCATGGCCATCCTGCCCAGTCCCGCCAATGCTGCGGCGGTGCAGGGGCGCGACGTCACCATCAAGACCGCCGACGGCACCGCCGATGCCTATTTCGTCGCGCCTACCAGCGGCCGGCACCCCGCGGTGCTGGTCTGGCCCGACATCATGGGGCTCCGTCCCGCCTTCCGGCAGATGGCCGATCGGCTGGCGCAATCGGGCTATGCGGTCCTGACCGTCAACCAGTTCTACCGCTCGACCAAGGCACCGTTCCTCAAGCCCGGCCAGTCGTTCGACCAGCCCGAGGTGCGCGCGATGATCATGCCGTGGCGCGAACCGCTCACCCCGGCGGCGATCACCGCCGACGCGAAGACCTTCGCCGCCTTCCTCGACGCGCAGCCGGAGGTCGACACCAAGCGCGGCATGGGCAGCACCGGTTATTGCATGGGCGGACCGTTTGTCGTGCGCACCGCCGCCGCGCTATCCGGCCGGGTGAAGGCCGGGGGCAGCTTCCACGGCGCGCCGCTGGTGACCGAGGCGGCCGACAGTCCGCACAAGCTCGCGCCGCAGCTGCAGGGACGCTACCTGTTTGCCATCGCCGAGAATGACGACGCGCGCGCTCCCGGCGACAAGGACGCACTGCGTACGGCCTTCGCCGCGGCAAAAGTCCCGGCGGAGATCGAGGTCTATGCCGGCACGATGCACGGCTGGTGCCCGCCGGACAGCCGCGTCTACAACGCCGCGCAGGCCGATCGTGCCTGGGACCGCCTGCTCGCGACCTTCGCCAGCCTCTGACCGGTTGACCTGCTGGCGGTTTCGTGTTCCCTTCTTGTTCCCGGCCGATCGAGTCGGGAGCAACAGGGGTACGGGGCCATGACGGACCAGCTGATTCTCTACACCAACCCGCAGTCGCGCGGCCGGATCGCGCGCTGGATGCTCGAGGAAGTGGGCGCGACTTATGGCGTCGAGGTGCTCGATTATGCCTCGACGATGAAAGGTGAGGCGTATCGCGCGATCAACCCGATGGGCAAGGTGCCGGCCATCGTCCATGACGGCAAGGTCGTCACCGAATGCGCTGCGATCTGCGCTTATCTGGCGGAGGCGTTTCCCGAGGCGGGTCTGGCGCCGCTGCCCGAGGAGCGGGCCGACTATTATCGCTGGCTGTTCTACGCGGCGGGCCCGGTGGAGCAGGCGGCGACCAACCACGCTGCAGCCTTCGTCGCGGCTGAGGAAAAGAGCCGGATGTTCGGCTATGGTACTTACGATCTCGTCGTCGAGGTGCTGGACGGGCTGCTGTCGTCGCGGTCCTATGTGACCGGCGCGCGTTTCACCGCGGCCGACGTGTATCTCGGTTCGCAGATCGGCTGGCTGACCATGTTCGGGATGCTTCCCAAGCGCGATTCGTTCCTCGCCTATGTCGAGCGCGTGCAGAGCCGCGAGGCGTACAAGCGCGCCTGGGCGCTCGACGACGCGCTGGTCGCCGCCGCGCAGAAGGCCGCCGAACCGGCTTGATCCCTGCGCCCCGCTCGCCGATGGTTGCGCGGTGCGCGGGAAAGTGAGGATCAGACGTCGAGCGATGTCAAAATCGAACGTCATTCCCGCGGAGGCGGGAATCCATTGGCCAGTGCGCTTGGGGAAAGAACTGCGGTACCAGCGCCAATGGATCCCCGCCTCCGCGGGAATGACGGTTGGGTGGCCTGGGAGCCGCTCGGCATGACCAGCGCCGTTGCAGAACATGGCCCGGACGAGCCGCACGCTTCGGCCCCGTCACAAAGCTGGATCGCCACCGCGGGGCGCTATCCACCTCGGCTGATCGACGCGGCGCTGGCGCTGCACGACAACCAGCTGCACGTCGCCGAGCCGCTGCTGCGCGCGCATCTGAAGGACGATCCGTTCGACGTCGCCGCGATCCGGATGTTCGCCGAGCTTGCCGGGCGGATCGGCCGGTACCGCGATGCCGAGGCGCTGCTCCGCCGCGCGGTGGAGCTCGCCCCCGGCTTCACGCCGGCGCGCGCCAACCTTGCGCTGGTGCTCTACCGGCTTAATCGCCCGGTCGAGGCGCTGGCCGAGCTCGATCGCGTGCTGGCTGACGAGCCGGACAATCCCACCCATACCAATCTTCAGGCGGCGGCGAATGCGCGACTCGGCGACTTCGACGCGGCGATCGGCCTCTACCAGCGCGTGCTGGAACAGGCGCCCAACCAGCCGCGTGTGTGGATGAGCTATGGCCATATGCTCAAGACGGTCGGCCGCCAGGCCGACGCGGTCGCGGCTTATCGCCAGTCGATCGCGCTGATGCCGGCGCTCGGCGAGGCATGGTGGAGCCTCGCCAACCTCAAGACGGTGCGCTTCGACGACGCCGATCTCGCGGCGATGGCGGCGGCGCTTGCCGGCACCGATCTTGCCGAGGAGGATCGTTTCCACCTCGATTTTGCGCTCGGCAAGGCGCTGGAGGAGCGGGGGCAGGCGGCGCCGGCCTTCGCGCATTATGCCGCCGGCAATGCGCTGCGCCGCCGGTCGCTCCGCTACGCTGCCGAGGACACGACCCGGCTGGTCGATGCGCATATCGCCCATCTCACGCCCGGGCTGCTGGCGGCGCGTACCGGGCAGGGCTGCACCGCACCCGACCCGATCTTCATCCTCGGCATGCCACGCGCGGGGTCGACGCTGGTCGAGCAGATCCTGTCGAGCCACAGCCAGGTCGAAGGCACCGCCGAGCTGGCCGACCTGCCGGTGCTGGCGCGCGAGATCGCCGGCTATCCCGCGGGGCTTGCCGAGCTCGGTGGCGCGCCGCTGCGCGCGCTGGGCGAGGCCTATCTGCGCCGCACGCGCATCCAGCGCCGCACCGACCGCCCGTTCTTCATCGACAAGCTGCCCAACAACTGGGCGCATGTGCCGCTGATCCTGCTGGCGCTGCCCAATGCGCGGATCATCGACGCGCGCCGCCATCCGCTCGGCTGCTGCTTCTCCAACTTCAAGCAGCATTTCGCCCGCGGCCAAGGCTTCAGCTATGCGCTGGACGACATGGGCCGCTATTATTGTGACTATGTGCGGCTGATGGCGCATGTCGATGCAGTGGCGCCCGGGCGGGTGCACCGCGTGTTCTACGAAGCGATGGTGGACGATACCGAAGCGCAAGTCCGCGCGCTGCTCGCGGCCTGCGGGCTGGAATTCGAGCCCGCCTGCCTGTCCTTCTACAAGACCGCGCGTGCGGTGCGTACCGCGAGTTCGGAACAGGTGCGACGCCCCATTTTCCGCGAGGGCGTGGAAGGCTGGAAGCCGTTCGAGCCTTGGCTCGATCCGCTCAAGGCGGCGCTGGGCGAGGTGTTGACGGCCTATCCGGCGGTGCCGTTCTCTGCATCTTGACGCCGCGCAATACCCGACAAATGTGTCACCGCACGGTTGCGGCTTTGTTGCTGAATCGTCACACTTGTTGAACAATCCTGACCATTCAACAGCAGCTCACGTCTCCCCCGCTTGACCGTGACAGCGTTGCGCAAGACGCTGCGGCGCAACAATCGGGGGATTTCCATGCCGCTCAACCGGTGCGTCGTTCGTTCGCTGCTGCTCGCGTCCACCATGCTCGCCGCCACGCCTGCGCTGGCCCAGCAACAAGCCGACGCTCCGCCGCCGACGGATTCGAACGAGATCGTCGTCACCGCGCAGAAGCGCAGCGAAAGCATCCAGAACGTCCCGATCAGCATCCAGGCGCTCGGCACGCAGCGGCTCGACGAGCTGAACGTCAGCAACTTCAAGGACTATGTCCAGCAGCTGCCGTCGGTCTCGTTCCAAGCGCTGGGCGGCACGCCGGGCACCAACGTTGTCTATATGCGTGGCGTCGCGTCGGGCGGTGACGGCAACCATTCGGGCGCGCTGCCGTCGGTGGGCGTCTATCTCGACGAGCAGCCGGTTACCACGATCGGCGGCAACCTCGACGTGCATGTCTACGACATTGCGCGCATCGAGAGCCTGGCGGGTCCGCAGGGCACGCTCTACGGCGCCTCGTCGGAGGCAGGCACGATCCGCATCATCACCAACCAGCCCGACCACAAGGGCACCTATGGCCGCGTCGACGCAGAGGTGAACACGGTCAACAAGGGCGGCGTGGGCGGCAAGCTGGAAGGCATGCTGAACCTGCCGATCAACGAAATGGCGGCGCTGCGCCTCGTCGGCTTCTACCAGCGCGACGCCGGCTATATCGACAATGTGGCCGGCTGCCGCAGCTTCCTGCCCGAGCCGACGCCCGCGTCGTGCACCGCCACCAAGGGCGGCGTGGTGGTCGACAACAAGGCGTTCGTGAAGAACAATTACAACGATACCGAGATCTGGGGCGGCCGCGCCGCTCTGAAGGTTGATCTCGACGACAACTGGACGGTTACGCCGAACGCCATCTACCAGGAAACGCGCAGCCACGGTGCCTATGGCTATGATCCCAAGGTCGGCGATCTCCAGGTCCAGCACTTCTTCCCCGAATATCGGCGCGACCGCTTCATCCAGGCGGCGCTGACCATCGAGGGCCGGGTGGGCAACTGGGACCTCACCTATGCCGGCGCCTATCTCGACCGGCGCGACACCCAGTCGAGCGACTATACCGATTATGCCGAGGCGTATGACTCGCTCTATTCCTCGGTGGGCGGTCTCGCCGGCTATTTCTACTTCTCGGACAATGCCGGCAAGGCGATCGATCCGCGCCAGCGCATCATCGGCACCGATCATTTCAAGAAGACCAGCCAGGAACTGCGCGTCGCCTCGCCCTCCAGCGAGCGGCTGCGGGTGGTCGCCGGCCTGTTCTATCAGCGCCAGTCGAACGACATCCACCAGGACTATCGCGTCACCGGGCTGGCCGACAATCTCTCGGTCAACGGCCATCCGGGGACGCTTTGGCTTACCCAGCAGCATCGCGTCGACCGTGACTATGCGGCGTTCGGCGAAGTCAGCTATGACCTCACCAACACGCTGACCGCCACCGCCGGGGGCCGCGGCTATATCTACGACAACACGCTGATCGGCTTCTTCGGCTTTGGTCGGAACCCGGGTAACGGCTTTACCGACAAACCATATAACGGTGCTGGCAGCTCGCGCACCGGCGTGGCGCAGTGCTTCACCAGCGACGGGCTGCGGCTCCGCGACGCGATCGCGGCAGGGGCCGGGACCACCCTGCTCCCGGCCGCCGTGGCCGGCGGACCCTGCACCAACCTCGCCACCTATGCCCGCGGCGGCGGGTTGCTGCCGGTGCGGGCGCAGGGGCAGGGGGCGACCTATCGCTTCAATCTCAGCTGGAAGCCGACCAAGGGCGTGCTGATCTACGGCACGGTCTCGCGCGGCTTCCGCCCGGGCGGCATCAACCGGCGCGTCGATGTGCAACCCTATCAGGCCGATTTCCTGACCAACTACGAACTCGGCGCCAAGACGACGTTGCTCGGCGGCGCGCTGAAGCTGAACGCGGCGGTGTACCAGCAGGATTGGGACAAGTTCCAGTTCGCCTTCCTCGGCGCGAACAGCTTTACCGAGATCCACAACGGTCCCAACGCGCGCATCCGGGGCGTGGAGGCCGATGCGGCGTTCACCAGCGGCGGCCTGTCGCTGACCGCGGCTGGCAGCTACACCGATGCCAAGACCACCAAGAACCTCTGCCTGTTCGACGACCCGACCTATACCTGCAAGGATACCGGCAATGGCAACCTGGTCTCGGCGCCCAGCGGAACGCGGCTGCCGATCACGCCCCAGGTCAAGCTGAGCGGGACGGCGCGCTACACCGTGCCGGTGGGGGCGGCGAAGGCCTATGGCCAGGCGACGGTGTCGCACCAGAGCTCGGCCGCCTCGGACATCCGCACGGCGATTTACCAGACCGGTACCGGCGCGATCGTCAGCCCGGCGCAATTGTTCGGGCGGCTGGAGGCGTTCACCACGGTGGGCCTGGCGGCGGGCGCCGAGTTCGAGCGGTTCAACCTCGAGCTGTTCGTCACCAACCTTGCCGACGAGCGCGGCCAGCTCTCGCGCTTCCAGGAGTGCGGATCGTGCGGCCGGAGCTATATCGTGCCGATCACGCCGCGTACGATCGGCATCCGGGCGGGGGCCAAATTCTAGGTCCGGGCGGCGCGGCCGGGCGCTGCTGGAAGGCGGCGGCCTGGGCAGTGCTTGCGCTGCTCGGGCTGATCGGCCTCGCGGCGCTGGTCGGCTATCGAGAGGCGTTGCGCGATCCCGTGGCGCGCCGTTTGGACGTGGCGGTGAGGGGCTGGCCGGACGGTGCGCCCCCGCTCCGGCTGGCGCTCTTGTCCGACATCCATTTCGGCGCGCGCAGCATGGACGATGCCCGGCTGCGCCGGATCGTGGCGCAGGTCAACGCGGCGCATCCGGATATCGTGCTGCTCGCCGGCGACATGGTGATCGGCCACGACGCGACCGGCGCCGATGCCCGCGCGGCGGGACTGACGGCGCCGCTGGCCGAGCTGCGTGCGCCGGGGGGCGTGATCGCGGTGCTCGGCAATCACGACCATTGGACCGCCCCCGCCGCGATCCGGACGGCGCTGGCGCGGGCGGGTGTCCTGGTCCTGGAGAACGGGGCGGTCCGGCGCGGGCCGATCGCGCTGCTCGGGGTCGACGACAGCTATTCCGGCCATGACGATGTAAGGGCGACGCTGGCGGCGTGGCGGCGGATCGGCGGTTTGCCGGTGGTGCTGACCCATGCACCCGATCTCACTGCCAGGCTTCCGCACGGCCTGCCGCTGCTGCTCGCAGGGCATACGCATTGCGGGCAGGTCGTGTTGCCCGGTTGGGGGCCGCTGCTGCTGCACTCGCCGCACGAACAATGGCGCCTGCTGTACGATCCGCGCCTGCGCTGCGGCGTGGTGCGAGATGCCGGACGGACGATCGTGGTGACCGCCGGCGTGGGCAGCGGGACGATGCCGCTGCGGTTGGGCGCGCCGCCGGACTGGTGGCTGATCACCTTGCGGCAAGGCCGGCGCTGACGCACCGGCCCCGCGCGGTTCAGGCGTCGATCGTGTAGTTGAGGAAGTCCGGGATCGGGCCGTTCCAGCCATCGTCCGGACCATCGTCCTGATCACGGCGGCGGCGGCGATCGTCGCGCGCCGGCCGCTCGTCGCGGACCGGGCGGCTGCGCTGCTCCTCGCGCGGGGCGGGGGCCGGAGCGGCTTCCTCGCGGGCCGGCGCGGCGCGGCGCGACTTGGGCTTGGCCGGCGTCTCGGCGGCGACGTCCTCGCGGCGCGGTTCGGGCTTCTTGGCTTCGCGCTTGCCGCCCCGGGTGCGCTTGGGCGCAGGTGCATCCTCGGCGTCGTCGGTCGCCACCGGGCTGGGCACGCGCTCGATCTTGTGGCCGGTCAGCTTCTCGATCTCGGCGATGTTCTCGGCGTCCTCCGGGGTCACCAGCGTATAGGCGGTGCCGGTGGCGCCGCCGCGGCCGGTGCGGCCGATGCGGTGGACATAATCGTCCGGGTGCCAGGGTGCGTCGAAGTTGAAGACGTGGCTCACGCCCTTCACGTCGATGCCACGTGCCGCAACGTCCGAGGCGACGAGGATGTTGACGTCGCCATTCTTGAACCGGTCGAGCTCGGCAATGCGGGCGGACTGGTCCATGTCGCCATGGATCTCGGCCGAGCGGAAGCCGTGCTTCTTCAGGCTCTTGTTGAGGTCGCGCACGGTCGTCTTGCGGTTGCAGAAGATGATCGCCGTCGAGACTTCATCCTGCTGCAGCAGGCGGCGCAGCACGTCGCGCTTCACATGCGCGGTGGCCGACACCTGGACGATGCGCTGGGTGATGTTGGTGTTGGTGCTGGCGGGGCGCGCCACTTCGATCGTCTTCGGATCGGTGAGGAAGCGATCGGCCAGCTTCTTGATCGGCGGCGGCATCGTCGCCGAGAACAGCAGCGTCTGGCGCACCTTGGGCAGCTTGGTGCAGATTTCCTCGATATCGGGGATGAACCCCATGTCGAGCATCCGGTCCGCCTCGTCGATCACCAGCAGGCTGCAGCCGGTGAGCAGGATCTTGCCGCGGCCATAGAGGTCCATCAGCCGGCCCGGGGTGGCGATGAGGACGTCGACGCCCTTTTCCAGCGCCTTGACCTGGTCGCCCATCTGCACGCCGCCGATCAGCAGCGCCATCGAGAGCTTGTGGTTGACGCCGTATTTCTCGAAATTCTCGGCGACCTGCGCGGCCAGTTCGCGCGTCGGCTCGAGGATCAGCGAGCGCGGCATCAGCGCGCGGGTGCGCCCTTCGCCGAGCACGTCGATCATCGGGAGCACGAAGGCGGCGGTCTTGCCGGTGCCCGTTTGGGCGATGCCGATCAGGTCCTTGCCCATCAGCACCGACGGGATCGCCTGGCGCTGGATCGGAGTCGGCTCGGTATAGCCGGCGTCGGTCACCGCGCGGAGAAGGTCGTCAGAAAGGCCGAGGTCGGCAAAGCTCATGCAAATGTCCGGAAATAGGGCGCGTCGCTATGCACCTTTACAGAAGGCATGGCGCTTGCGGATTCAACCGCAAAAGTCAAGCTTCAGCGTGCCCGAACGAGGTTCTTGAACGCCTGGACGGGGCAAGTTCGCCCCGATCGGGAGCGAAGCGCGTCGCGGCCGGCGCAGAATTTGCTGTCGCGGGTCGGTTTCAGATAGGCGCCGGAGTAGAAGCCGAGCGCCGGGCATTCCGCCCCCAGCTTGGCGCGCAGCAGCGATCCGTCCTCCAGGATGAGGTCCACGCTGTCGGCGGCGTTGACGGTGAAGCCCTGGATGCGATCCATGTCGACGCAGCTCTTGGTCTTGCGCTCGACGAGCCGGGCAGGCGCCTCGCGGACGACGATGGTCGTCGTCGTCACGGTCATGCGCGGCACATGGATGGTCACGTGCTGCTGGAACGGCGGGGACTGGCCGAGTTCGACGGGCGCGACCGGGTTCGCCGCGGGGGCGGCAAGCAACAGCGCAAGGCCGGCGGCGGCAGTCGGCAGATTCGGCATTATGGGCTCGGATCGTAGGAACATCGGCTTGAACGGTGGATGAACTGCCGCACGCCATGCTATCGCGCAACGGTCATGACACCCGAGCAGCTTCGCATCGCGACCTTCGCCGCCGAGCGTTTCGGCCCCAAGGCCGTTACCACCGATCCGCAGGACATCGAACCCTGGCTGACCGACTGGCGTCGCCGGTATCACGGCGCGGCGCCCGCGATCCTGTCGCCGGGCTCGACCGAAGAGGTCAGCGCGCTGCTCGCGCTGGCCAATGAGCTCGGCGTGCCGCTGGTGCCGCAGGGCGGCAATACCGGCATGGTCGGCGGCGCTGTGCCACCGGCGGACGGGTCGGCGCTGCTGCTGTCCACCCGCCGTATGAACCGCATCCGGCGGATGGACGCCGACGCCAATCTGGCCGTTGCCGAGGCAGGAGTGATCCTCGCCAATTTCCGCGACGCGGCGGAGACCGCCGGGCGCCGCTTCCCACTCGATCTCGGCGCGCGGGGCAGCGCGACGATCGGCGGCCTGGTCTCGACCAATGCCGGCGGGGTGCAGGTGCTCCGCTTCGGCACGATGCGCGCGCTGGTCGCGGGCGTCGAGGCGGTGCTGCCCGACGGATCGGTGCACGACGGCCTGTCGGCGCTGAAGAAGGACAACCGCGGCTATGACCTCAACCAGCTGCTGATCGGCGCGGAAGGCACGCTCGGCATCGTCACCGCCGCGACGCTGCGGCTGGCGCCGGCAGCAGCCGCGCGGGCGGTCGCCTGGGTGGGGCTGGCCAGCCCGGCCCAGGCGCTCACCCTGCTCCGCCGGCTGCAGGCGGCGACCGACATGGTCGAAAGCTTCGAAATCATGCCCGACGATACCGTCGCCTTGGTGCTCGAGCATGTACCGGGAACGCGGGTGCCGCTGGCAGGCGTGCATCGCTGGCATGTGCTGATCGAGGCGGTGACCAGCGACGCGACCGCCGAGGCGCCGGCGACGGTGCTGGAGCAAATGCTCGCCCAGGCGTTCGAGGCGGGGCTCGCCGAGGATGCGGTGATCGCCGCCAGCGAGGCGCAGGCCGAGGGCTTCTGGCGCATCCGCCACTCGATTTCCGAGGCCGAGCGCGCGGCGGGGCCGGCCGTGCAGCACGACATCTCGGTGCCGGTGGAGGATATGCCGCGCTTCATGGTGGAAGGCGGCGCCGAGGCCGAGGCGCGCTTTCCCGGCACGCATTCGATCGCCTATGGCCATCTCGGCGACGGCAACGTCCATTTCCACGTCCGCGCGCCCAAGGGCGCCGATCGCGACCGCTGGTATGCCGAACAGGCGCCGCAGATCACCCGGCTGGTCCACGACATGGTGGTGGCGGCAGGCGGCTCGATCTCGGCCGAGCATGGCATCGGCCAGATGAAGCGCGACGAACTCGCCCGGTTGTCGCCGCCGGCACGCATGGCGGCGCTGCGCGCGATCAAGTCTGCGCTCGATCCAAATTTGATTCTCAATCCCGGAAAGCTGGTCGCGCTTGCGCCCGCAAGCATCAGCAAATAGACCGCGGGCGCGTTGAAACGCGTTTCAACGGAAAAAGTTCTCAGGAGATCCTCATGGCCAGCGCGCCGCAGCAGTCGCTTCCCTTGTTTTACAATCAGCTCGAGCCTCTTTCGAGCCAGGTCCATGCCGATTTCCGTACGCGCTCGACCGATCGCGCCCCGTTCCTCGCCAAGCAGCACGCCGTGCCGGTCACCGTCGAGGAATTCCCGCTGGTCCAGCGTTTCATGCCGATCGTCTTCTCGGTGGGCGAGGATCCCGTGCCGCTCGCGCTGATGGGCCTGAACGAAGGCGTGAACACCTTCTTCGACGAAGAAGGCAAGCTGGTCGACACGAACTTCTACGTCCCGGCCTATATCCGCCGCTATCCGTTCCTGCTCGCGCGCCTCCGTCCCGAGAGCGACGAGCTGTCGCTGTGCTTCGATCCGACCTCGGACGTGGTCGGCAAGTTCGAGGAAGGCGAAGCGCTGTTCGACGGCACCGAGCCGAGCGAGGTCACCAAGAACATCCTGCAGTTCAACGAGCAGTTCGAGGCCGCTGGCGCCCGCACCGGCCAGTTCATGCGGGAACTGAAGGACATGAACCTGCTGATCGACGGCGAAGTCTCGATCCAGCCGGACGGCGCCGAGCAGCCCTTCATCTATCGCGGCTTCATGATGGTCGACGAGAACAAGCTGAACGAGATGCGCGGCGATCAGCTGCGCAAGATCGTGCAGAACGGCATGCTGCCGCTCATCTACGCCCACCTCTTCTCGCTGGCGCAGATGCGCGAGCTGTTCGCCCGCCAGATGCGCGCGGGCTGGCAGCCCGAGGTGCAGCTGGTCGGGTGAGTCAAGGCTGAAGTCTACGTAAGCCCCTCCCCTTCAGGGGAGGGG
>NZ_BCTR01000049.1 GCF_002091475.1 Sphingomonas azotifigens NBRC 15497 | reverse complement strand
GGGCTTCGCCGGGGTGACGATATGGGGCAGCGATGGGTTCTTATCCGCGCAACCTGGTATTGGACCTTCTCGCAGGTCTGGTGGACCCAGGTGCCCGCCATTCCGCGGCAGCTGCGCAGCTACCATGTCGACGATACATCGATTTGCGGAACACAGGCGCGAGACGATCCAGCCCGGTGCGCTCCAAAGCAATCGACACCTGCCGATTGGGGGGGGCGCGGGCTTTGGCAGCCGCTGTGAAACAACCTTGGAAAGCGCTACGCCGGACCGGCAGGACCGCAAAGCCGGCCTAGCGAATCGCTCTTGCACCGCGAGCCGAGTTCGCGCTCAGCGGATTTAGGAGAAGCGTATCGCCACCGACATTGCTCGTTCGGGGCGTCCGAATGGCGAGAGCGGCCAGATCTTTGCCGGTAGCGAGACCGGAGATCGTGGACCGCGCCACGTTGCGGTCGCGCTCGCTTAGAATTTGGTCGATCTTGTGAAATAGGTCGCTGGCGGTCACGATTCCCGGCACCTGACGGGAATCCTCCAACACCTGCAGCATCGCGGCCATCAGGGCTGTACTGCCGCCTGCCGGCCCATCGAAGGACGAGCGACCTTCCTTGGCGGAGAATAGAAAGCCAACCGAGTTCGGGCCCCCGAGGCGCTGTAGGCGCTGCTTGAAGATGGCTAGTGCCGCCTTTGCGCTGCCCCCCGCTTCGCAGGCATCGACAAGAAAAAGGATGGTTCGCGCTTCTAGTGCAGCAACCTCGTCGACGAGCCAGCGCATCGACATGACGCTGTCCCGATGCCCGACTAGGAAAGGTTGAAAATCGCGCGGCGCATCTACGTCCGGAAAATAATAATCAGCCGATTCTGGCGATTCGTAAGGATCGAAATATCCATGACCAGAGATTGCAATCAAAACCACATCTTCGGGATAGACGCTCGCCGATAAGCGATGGAGCGTGGAGGATATGCTATCCCGCGTCGCCGCAGCGTCGATAATAGGTGGCTGCATTTGAAGCAGAAGTGGTGAGCGCTCGGCGAGTACCTCTTGAAGCTTCAACCGAAATCTAGTCAAATCCTGAACGGGTGTCTCTAGCTTGCAAAAAAACTGTTGAGCCTCACAGCTGCCTTGGGCCGGGTCGCCGCGATACGCGCTGACTCCAATCGTTATCAGGTGCAGCACGGGGCGACGCGGTTGCGAGGCGGCAGGTACATCAAATTCGATCCGCTCGGATCGTTGCTCACCCTTCCCATCATGGATCTGCGCATAGACGGTATTTCGCGCACCCGGCACCACAGTGAAATCCGTTTCCCAGCAGGTGCGCGTGCCTTTGCGACCCCCGCAATCCACAGGATGGAACGGGCGGGGTAGATAGCGCCCCTCATGGACGAGGTACGGCGCGTTCGTTCCGGGGTTCGCTGCCAAGGGGCCAACGATGGCAAGCTGCGCGACATACCGTCTGCTCCCGCGAGTCTGCGGTAGCGGCGTCGCAAGTTGCAGTTTGATTTTTGGTTCGCGCGGGATGGGCGCGCACGCGCTCGAGGGACTGGAATCGTCCAAAGCGTTGCGGACTTGTTCGAGCAGACCGGCAGTTTCGCAACGTTTGGCAAATGCGCCGAGCGGATAGGAAGTTCGTTTCTCAAGATGTTGGTGAAGCGCCCAGTCGATCTCGGCCAGGCTGTGCGGATGTGCGTCGACACGCGGTGTATCGCCGGGGAAGCGGGCAGGGGCGAGAACGGCCCAGCCATCCTGTTCGATCGGCAGCAGTTGGGCCAGAGGCGTCGTTTCCACTCCGCTGGGATCAAGCCTTCGCAAGGTGATGGTGCCGTTGGTGGAGAAGAAGAAGCCCCGGCTTACGGCGCGGGCGTCCCACGGATCGAAAAGCGCACCCGCTGCGTCGCTTTTCAGAATTTGGCGCGACGCGAAGCTGCCGTGCTGCAGGTCGTCGCTGGACTGTGGCTCTTCGGACTGTGGCTCTTCCCACAGCTGAACGCTGCCGTCTTCGAAGGTTGCAAGAACGAGCGGAGAGGTTTCGACGTCCAAACTTGGGCGACGCCGCACGTCGAAGCTGATCGCCCTTGCTCCGCTGGCCGCTCGCAGTTCGTGCGTCGATTCGGCGCTCGATCCGGTTCCCCAGCGGTCTATTGCTACCAATGTGCCCCTACAGCGGCCACTTGCAGTCAGAATTTCTGCTGAATCACAGCGCAGACCGATCAACCACCGGTCAGAATGGTCGTAGGCGAGATCGATAAATCGGCCACCGGGCGCCAATGGCGCGCCTTCCAATCCCGGGCGGAACTGCTGAAGCCCGTGATTGGGATCTGACGTCGCAATCTCTCGGCCATAGGCGGCGATTGCGACTGCCGTGGCGTGCGGCACCGCCAGTGCGTGGTCGAACGCGAGGCATTCGCCTTCTCGAAGCACGCGATAGACATCGACGCGATCTTCGCGAGCGAAGGCGACATAGCTGCCCTCGGGAGAGACGGCGATCAGGTGCACACCGTCCAGTTCAAACAGCGGCCGTCGGCGGTCCGCGTGGATCGAATACACTTGGCCTCGGCTGGTCAGTATCAATGCGGCTCGGCGGCCGCCAAGCGCCCGAAGCTGAACCGACTCCCCATGCACCAGCATCGTTCGTGAAGTGCCCTCCGCAAAATCCCAGGCGCGCACGGTGTGATCGGGGTGGGCGGTGAAGAGGACCGATCCGTCGGTAGCGATCGCCGCCGCAACGACCCTTCCAGCCGGTTTCGGCAGGAACAAGTCGCCAGGCGAGTCGGGTAGATCCTGTGCCTCGGCAAAAACTACGTTAAACCAAAGGGATAATGCAGTAAATGCGCTGAATAGAACCAGCCTGAAGGTCATGCTGCGCTCCATCGCCAGGTGAAAATCGACAATAACCCCGGAGATCGCCATTACATCTCAAGGTGATAACTGGCAAGCACGGATAGGTATAGAGTGGATATATCAAGTATATTGATATGACCTGTCAAACGTGAGAAATTTGACTCGGGGACTCGGAGGGGTGACATGCAACATAGTTGTAAGTTGGGGCCGTTGGTGGGTTTATTTTATGTGACTGCATTGCAATGCCAACCGGCACATGCACAGAATTGCGGTCCGACTCAGCAAGGCCCTAATTCTGGACCGCCGGTACGTGGTTTCGTGGGCGGTCGGGAAATTGCTGGCCGTGCACCGGGAACGAATACGGCGCGCTTGTTCCAGTCCAATTGTGCGCGGGCGAATACGATGGTGGCCACAGGCCAGGCGGGCATCGCGCTGTTCGATCAGATCCCGAACGAAAATGGTAGCCGTTCGATATGGGCGGCAGGTGGCGTGTTCGACACAAGGATGCGAACAGATGACAGCCGCGCCAAGGGCGCCTCTGCGGTGGCGGCAGCGGGAACGGACCGGCCGATCGGCAGGCAGGACCAGTTGGCTGTCGGTATTGCGCTTGCTGGGATGCTAGTTCAACCTGATCTGGACGTGCCGCGTTATGGGCAGAGCGCCAAGATCCGGGTGAAGGGTGCTGGGCCCCTTGCCTATTTCCAGTATACGCCCCGTGCGGGCTGGGCTGAAGGACTGGTCGTCCGCGGCACTGCGACGGTGTTGCTGCTGGATAATGACAGCACGGCAACCGTCTTCGGGATCAAGGCACCAAAGGGCCGGAGCGGCGGCGAACATTTCGCCGGCGAATTGCGCGCCGCCTATAGCTGGCAGCTTGGCCATGGCCGGCGATCGTTCCTGAAGCCGGTGGCCGGTATCCGCCTGACCCATACCGCCTTTCGCGATCCTCTGCTCGGGCATCAAACCGATAGTTCGGTCTTCGGGAAGGCGTTTCTCGAGCACGAGATCTATACGGATGTGACGCTCTATGGCGCTGGCGGTGCGGAGGTGCCGCTATCCCGCCTGAAAATCGGGATCGATCCGGTGGGGCCGGTGGACCTGCGCAACAACGTGCCGGCGCTTTTCGCCTATCAGGCTGGCCTGCGAGTCCGCGGTGGCAGGCGTTGGAGCTTCGGCGCGGAACTGAGCGGCAAGGACGGCCGCGGGCTGCACCAGCTCGGCGGTCTGGTGCGCCTCCGCTACGACTTTGACAAGCGCCTTGGAGGCTGACGCATGCGACATGTCCGGCGGCGAGGTCGGGCGGTCCTGCGCATTGTTCGCCGATGGATTACGCGGCAAGCGGATGCGGGAGAAGTGCGGCGCCTGCAGCGCCTCTTGGCCGTGTTCGCGATCGTTGCTTTCACGTCGCTGATGATCGCGGACTCTCCTTTGGTGAAGGAGGCGCGGCGGAATATCGACGCGCAATTGATGGAGATCTTCGGACCCAGCGTGCTGCCGGCGCCGAGCATCCCAATGGCGCTGGTCGAAATCGACGACCGCACGATGGTTGAGCAATGGGGGAGCGACGGCGCGCTGACGCCGCGCGATCATCTTGCCTCGCTGTTGCGCGCTGTGCTGCGCCAGCAGCCGCCTTATCTGCTGCTGGACCTCGACCTTGGCTTCGGTGGCAGCGATCCGGCGCTCGCGGCGGTACTTTCCGATCCTGCGTTGATTGGCGCTACGCATGTGCTGCTCGCGCGCAGCCAGCGCATCGATCCGCGACCGCAGGAGCGGGCCGACGCGGTGGCGGACCGGGCGCACCGGCCGCACACGCTACTCGCCAAAAGCTATTTCCGGTTCTCGCCGTTCGAAGCCTTGGTCGCCTCGGGCCCGGCGCACAGGCATCTTCACTGGGTTACCGCCGATCTAGTCCGCGATGAGGAGGATCAGATGTTCCGCACGCTCGTCGGGTGGCGGATCGGCTGCGATCAGGCGGGCAAGCCCATGGCGCTGCTGGCCCCCGGCTATTTGATCCGCATTTTGGAACAGGCCAGACATGTCGGCCGTGACGGTGGCGACGCGGCCGACATGTTGACCCAGGCGCTCGCCAAGGGATCGCGCAACTGTCTGTTGTCGGCGCCGGGCGGGCCGCCACCGGCCTTATTCGCTGCACTTCGACTCTGGGGGGTGCGGAAGGACGACCCCTGGTTTCGAGAAACCGGCCAGTATCTGGCGCGCCGGTCCGTGATCGCCTTCCCGATGGAAAATCTTTGGGAGAACGGTGCTGCGGCGCCATCGATTCAAGCGCCCCCCTATGCCGCCTTCGTCCGGGTATCGGCAGCAACGATCACCACGGCGCGCGAGACACCGGCAGCACGGGCCTTGAAGAACCGCCTTGTGATCATTGGTCGCACCGATGGCGACAGCGGCGATCACGTACGATCACCGATCGGGACGATGCCGGGCTCCGCGCTGCTGGCAAACGCAATTTATACCGTCACGACGCTGAAGCGACCGTTACGGTCCGGGGCATTATTGACGATGCTGACGCTTGCGATCGCACTCGGGGCGTTGATCGTGGATGCCTTCATCGCGCCCGAGGCGCATACTGTCCTGTTGGCACACCTCCTGTTTGTACCGGCGTCGAGCATCGTCTGGGCAGTACTGCTCTTTTTCGGGCACTGGATGGACCTCAGTATCGCCCTGTTTGCCTTTTCAATCACCAAGCTGCTCATCGACGCCTTAGAATCGCGTGTCCGCATCAGATCGAGACGGAAGGAGCCCCCATGCGCGTCTACGCGTGCGCCCTGACCCTGCTGTTCGCCGCACTCCCTCGCGAGCCCCTACCGCTTGGGGAGGGGCAGCAAACTGCGCGGCAGCCTGGGCCTCGACAGCCAGAGGCGACACCGTTGGTGCGCCCAAACCCTGCCGTGACCGCGCAAGTGCCGCCGGCAACTGGAGAGTCGGGGTTGTCAGGCGTAATCTACCGATTTGTCAAAATCGTACGCGCTTATCTCGGACAGGATCCGACCAGCGAAGTTTCTGTTCGCTCGAAAGGCGCGGCGCGGCTGTCAATCGTGGGAATCTCCCCCGATACGATCTCCTATGTGCCCGGCTCTACAGAGGATTTCGTGATCCCGTGGCGAAGTCCGGTAGCAAGCCAGATTGAATTGCTCCGGGGTGAGACGGTGCTGGCCCGTGCGGAAGCCGGGCCCGGTCTTCATCAATTACGCGCACCGCATGCCTTGGAACGGATCGGTCCGCTGGAAATACGGGTCGCTGAGACACGCAGCGACGGATCGCTCCTGCACTCCACCTTCCATGTCGAAGTTGTGGATAGTTCGAACGTGCCGGAAACCCCCGCCGGTTATCAGACGCCGGGTCTTGATGCTTTTGGCCACAAAATCGAGCGCGCCACTTATTGGGCGCTCAACAACAACTTGTGCTATTTGGATCAGGATACACCGGAATGCGGCGCCTGGCGGCTGGCTGCATATCAGGAGGGATTGCTGCTGCAACTGGCCGGAACACCCGAGCAGAAGGCCGTGGCTGCGAGATTTACTGCAGCATTGGAAGCGGTACGCTGAGGTAGGTCGCTACTCTACTGGAGGTCGCCTCGACGCATCGGCTGGCCGCCCAGGCAACCCCGCTGTACGAGCGGTTCGATGGCTATGCGCTCTCACCGGATCTCGTCTCTTCCGGAATTGCCGAGCTTCGACGACAGCCGGGCTTCGGCTTGACCGCTTCCTGATCGAGAATCCGGGTCGACACTGGTCCCTTCATTGCCAAGGCCGTAAGCGTCCGACCGCCATGTCGCTGGCTGATCGTTGGTATTTCAGTCCTTGGCCGCCAATCGAACAGGTGCGCCCGCAAACGCTGCGGCAAGGACCTCTTCAACCTGTCGCGCAATCCCGCGGGTGAGGTTCGGCGGCACCTCGACCGAAAAGCCTCGCGCAACCAGCCCATCGATTGCCCAGCGGACGCAGTAATCGGCGGCGACACCGATTATGGTACCCTGCTCGATGCCGCGAGCCTTCAGTTCTGCGAAGAAGGCGTCGCGCGCGGTGGTCTCGCCGCTTCCGATTGCCTCGATCATCAGGTCAGGCTCCGCCCACATGTCGAACACGCCCTTCTCGATCCGGTAGGTTGGGATACCCGGCGCGATGGCGTTCGCATCGAGCACGTTCTGCCACCCCGGTGTGCCGCGCACACAGTGGATCGGGAATTGCTCGGCCTCGGCCGATCCGGGAAACGTCTCGGCCAGATGGGTGTCGAAGGTGAACAGAACGCCTGCCGTTTCCGCCGGATCTAGCGCTTTCAGCCAGGCCTGCATTGGCCCGATCAGCGCCTCGGCGCCGTCCACCGCCAGCGCGCCATCGGCGCGCATGAAGTCGGCCTGGGTATCTACCGCCACGATGAAGCGCCGCATGGTCTGTCTCCTTCTTCCTTTGACATATGTGCGGCTAGCGCATAAGTAAAGCGTATTACGCATATAAGGTGGGGCGATGGACGAAGCAGCCTTTCTCGATGCCTATGACGCCACCACCTATGAACGTCCGTCGGTCGCGGTCGACCTCATCCTGATGAGTGTGGTCGACGGCGCACCGGCGGTACTGCTGACACGACGCGACCAGCCGCCCTTCGCCGGTGCCTGGGCGCTGCCCGGCGGCTTTGTAGGGATCGGGGAGAGCCTCGACGCGGCGGCGCATCGTATCCTTGCTGCCAAGGCGCGGATGGCGGATGCCTATGTCGAGCAGCTCTATACCTTCGGCGCGGTCGAGCGCGATCCGCGCACCCGCATCATCAGCGTCGCCTATTTCGCGCTGCTGCCCGCCGATCGCTTCGTCGCTGCGCTGACGGCCGCGCCCGAACTGGCGCTGGCGGAACTCACCGTGCCCTGGTCCGGCGAGGCGGGCGGCCCGGTCGAGGCGCGGATCGGCGAGGGGGACCCGCTCCCGCTCGGCTTCGACCACGGCGCGATGCTCAGCCTTGCGGTCCGCCGCCTGCGCGGCAAGCTCGACTATTCGGGCATCGCCTTCGCCCTGCTGCCCGAGCGTTTCACGCTTCGCGCGCTGCAGGATGTCTACGAGGCGATCCTCGACACCAAGCTCAACAAGCCGGCCTTCCGCCGCCGCATGCTTGATCGCGGCTGGCTGGAGGCGACCGGCGAACGCGAGACCGGCGCGTCGTTCCGGCCGGCCGAACTCTATCAATATCGTCCCCCAGTAGGAGAAGCGTAAGGGCTCAGGCGCGGGCGCGGGCTCGTCTTCTGCTTCCGGCGCGGATTACACCTGACAATCGGCTTGCTCGTTGCGTTCACTGGATTTGTGGTGGTGCTTGAGCCGAAACGGGACGCTTCGGCAACGGTGCCCACGCCGCCGCTCTGCTCCAGCAAATAGCCGCCAGCCCGATCCGGAGGCCGGCGGCTATCGGATCAGGCCTGCTCGGCGGCCCGGTCCAGCGCCTGGCCCAGGTCGGCGAGAATGTCGTCGATATGCTCGAGGCCGATCGACAGCCGGACATAGCCTTCGGACACGCCGGTCACCGCCTGCTCCTCGGCGGAGAGCTGGGAATGGGTGGTCGACGCTGGATGGATGGCGAGGCTGCGCGCATCGCCGATATTGGCGACATGGTAGAAGAGCCGGAGCGCGTTGATGAAGGCGCGGCCCGCGTCGCTGCCGCCGGCCAGTTCGAAGCCGACCAGCCCGCCCTGGCCGCCGGTGAGCACGCGCGCGGCGCGGTCGGCCTGCACGCCGATCTGCACCGAAGGGTGGATTACCCGCGTTACCTCAGGCCGCGACTGCAGGAAGGCGACGACCTTGGCGGCGTTTTCGCAGTGGCGCGGCATGCGGAGCGGCAGCGTTTCCAGCCCCTGGAGGATCTGGAAGGCGTTGGTGGGCGAGAGCGCAGCGCCCAGATCGCGCAGCAGCACCGTGCGGGCGCGCAGGATATAGGCGATCGGCCCCAGCGGCTTGGCCGCCTGGCTCCATACGGCGCCGTGATAGCTGGGGTCCGGCGTGTTGAGCAAAGGCTGGCGCTCGGGGAAGGCTTCCCAGTCGAACGTCCCGCCATCGACGATCATGCCGCCGATCGAGGTGCCGTGGCCGCCGATATACTTCGTGGTCGAATAGACCACGATGGCGGCACCATGATCGAACGGCCGGGCGATGAGCGGCGCGGCGGTGTTGTCGACGATCAGCGGGATGCCGAGCGGGCGGCCGAGCGCTGCGATCTCGCCGATAGGGGCGACGATCAGCTTGGGGTTGGGCAGCGTCTCGACATACCAGGCACGGGTGCAATCGTCGCTGGCGCGCACGAACGCCTCCGGATCGGCGGGATCGACGAAGCGGACCTCGATGCCCATGTCCTTCAGCGTGTTGGCGAACAGGTTCCAGGTGCCGCCATACAGGTCGGTACCGCTGACGATATTGTCGCCGGCGCGGGCGAGGTTCTGTACCGCATAGGCAGACGCGGCCTGGCCGGACGCCACCGCCAACGCCGCCGCGCCGCCTTCGAGCGCGGCGATGCGCTGCTCCAGCACATCCGTCGTCGGGTTGCCGAGCCGGGTATAGATGTTGCCCAGCTCGCGCAGCGCGAACAGGTTGGCGGCATGGTCGGTGTCGCGGAATTGGTAGGAGGTCGTCTGGTAGATGGGCGGTATCACCGCGCCGGTGCTTGGGTCGGCGCGCCAGCCGGCGTGCAGGGCGAGCGTTTCGGGGTGCAGCGGGCGATCGGCCATGGTGTTTCCTCCTCTCAAGCGGCGGTCTATCCTGTTGACGAGGATGCTAACGGGCGTCCTCGCGAAGGGGAGATAGATTTCCTTGGGATCGCCCCGGCGAACGCTCAACCATGGCACCGGCGCGGCCTCCGGCGTCGGCAGCGCAGCAGGCCGGTGACGAACAGCGCGATCGGCGCCAGCCCCGCTGCCAGCGCGAGCAGTCGCCCGGCCAGTCCGAACGCCTCGCCGCCATGCAGCGGGTGCAGCCAGTTGGGCAGTACGTCGCCGCCGCTTTCCGCCCGCCCGTCGCGCACGGCGAGGATCCGGCCGCTATAGGGATCGAGCCAGACATTGGTGCGCGGGAAGCGCCGGCTAGGTTCGCCGGGGCGGGCGAGGTTGATGCGGATCGGTGCGGTCGCTCGTGCGGGCGTCTCGATCCAGGCGAGGTGGCCGTCGGGAAAGCGTTGCTCGGCGCGCGCGACGAGGGGGGCGAGCGGCAGCGGCTTGCCGGTGGGTTTCACGGTGAGCGCGGGGGCCGTGAACAGCGGCGACAGCTGCCGGAGCAGGGGCCGCACATGGTCAGGCAGGTCGAGCCGCACGCCGATCGGCAGGCCGAGCCAGAGATGGACCCGCCGCACCAGCACCCGCAGCGAAGGGCGCGCCATCGCCATCAGAAGCGGAAGCGCGCGGCGCCGTAGAGCGCACGTGGATCGGCCGGGCCGTCTGGCAGAACCAGGGTGCGTCCTCGCTTTTCGTCGAAAGCTCTTGTGGCGGGAGTGCCCAGGTCACGCAGTCTCGCGTACGGACGTGAACAGCTGCTGCTGCTCGCCCAGGCCTTCGATCCCGAGCCGAACGATGTCGCCATGCTTCAGGTACCAGGGTTCCGGTTTCTGGCCGAGCCCTACCCCCGGGGGCGTCCCGGTGGTGATGATGTCGCCGGGTTCCAGTGCCATGAAGCGCGAACAATAGGCGACGATCTGCGCGACCGAGAAGATCATCGTGCGGGTCGATCCGTCCTGCACGCGCTTGCCGTTCACTTCCAGCCACATCGACAGCGCCTGGGGATCGCCCACCTCGTCGCCGGTCACCAGCCAGGGGCCCACCGGGCCGAATGTGGGGAAGCCCTTGCCCTTGTCCCAGGTGGGGCCGCGCTCCTGCTGCCAGTGGCGCTCGGAAACGTCGTTGACCACGCAATAGCCCGCGACATGTGCCAGCGCGTCGGCCTCGTCGACGTCATAGGCTGCGGTCCCGATCACGACGCCGAGTTCGACTTCCCAGTCGGTCTTGGTGGAATCGCGTGGGATGATCACCGGATCGTTGGCGCCCTGCAGGCAGTTGACCCATTTGCTGAACACCACCGGCTCGGACGGGATGGGCAGGTTCGATTCCGCGGCGTGATCGGCATAGTTCAGGCCGATGGCGATGAACTTGCGGGTACCCGCCACCGGCACGCCGTAGCGGGCGTTGGCGGGTGCCAGGGGCAACTGATCGACCGGAAACGCCGCCAGCCGCTCCAGGCTGTCCGGCGACAGTGCTGCAGCGTCGATGTCGTTGACGACCCCGGACAGGTCGCGAATGGCGCCATGGGCATCGATCAAGCCGGGCTTTTCCGCGCCAGGGGCGCCAAAACGGCAGAGTTTCATCAGACATTGTCCTTGTAGGGAAGAAAAGAGGGGTGCGCCAGCAGCGTGCGATCGACCGCCGCGATGGAGGAACAGCCGGCGAGGGTCATCACCACGCGGAGCTCGTGCGCCAGCATCGCCAGCATCCGGTCGACGCCAGCTTCTCCGCCGGCGGCCAGCGCCCATAGCCAGGCCCGGCCGAGCAGTACACCGTCGGCGCCGAGCGCCAGCATGCGCAGCACGTCGAGCCCGGAGCGGACGCCGCCATCGGCGAGCACCGTCATCCGATCGCCTACTGCATCGGCGATGGCAGGGAGGGCACGCGCGACCGACAGCACGCCGTCGAGCTGGCGCCCGCCATGGTTGGAGACGACGATGCCCTCCGCGCCAAACTCGGCCGCCGCGCGGGCATCCTCCGGATCGAGGATGCCCTTGATGACGAGCGGCCCATCCCATTCGGCGCGCAGCCAGTCGAGATCGTTCCAGCGGATGCCGGGATCGAAATTGGCCGCCATCCAGCCGATATAATCCTCCATCCCGCTATCGGCGCCGAGCACCGGGACGAGGTTGCCCAGCTGGTGCGGCCGCCCGCGGATGCCGACGTCCCATGCCCAGCGCGGCTTGCCCAGCGCCTGGAGGAAGCGGCGGGCGGGGCCGCCCGGCCCGGACATGCCCGATCGCGGATCGCGCTGGCGGATGCCGGGGGTTGGCATGTCGACGGTGAATACGAGCACCTCGGCGCCCTTGGCTTTCGCCCGGGCGATCAGCTCGCGCATGAACCCACGGTCGCGGATGACATAGAGCTGGAACCACAGGCGGGCGTCCGGCGCCCCGGCGCGCAGTTCTTCGATCGAGCAGATGCCGACGGTCGAGAGCGTGAACGGCACGTCGTGCCGCGCCGTCGCCCGTGCCGCCTGCACCTCGCCGCGACGGCGGAACATGCCGCCGATCCCGATCGGACCCAGGGCGACGGGCAGGCTGACCGGCCGGCCGAACCAGCTGGTCGAGCAATCGACCTTGGCCACGTCCTGCAGCACCCGTTGCCGAAGCGTCACCGCGGCCAGATCGCGGACGTTGCGGCGCAGCGTCAGTTCGTCGAGCGCGCCGCCATCGGCATAGTCGAACAGGAAGCGTGGCAGGCGCCGCCGGGCGACGCGATGGAAGTCGTTGATCGAGGCGATGATCGGCATCGCGGTCAGGCCATCGTCCAGCCGCCGTCGATCGCGATCGCGGCGCCGGTGGTATAGGCGCTCTCGTCGCTCGCCAGATACAGCGCGAGGTGCGCGACTTCTTCGGCCGTGCCGATCCTGCCCATCGGCTGGCGGGCGACGAAGGCGGCGCGGGCGGCGTCCGCATCCCCGGTCGCGGCCAGCCGCTGGTCGAGCGAGGGCGACTGCACCGTACCAGGGCAGATTGCGTTGCAGCGAATGCCCCGGCCGACATAATCGAGCGCGATCGAGCGGGTGAGCCCCACCACGGCCCCCTTGGAGGCGCAATAGGCGAGCCGGTTGGGCACGCCGATCATCGCGCCGGCAACCGAGGCGATATTGACGATCGCTCCCCGACCGGCGGCGAGCATGGCGGGCAGCACCGCCTGGGTCATCCGGATCGTCGCGCGAACGTTGAGGTCGAACGACAGGTCCAGCCCGCGCTCGCTGGTCTCGAGCAGGTCTCCGGCGTCGACATAGCCGGCGCAGTTGACCAGCACGTCGAGCGTGCCGGCAGCGTCACCGGCGGCAGCCACGGCGGCAGGATCGAGCAGATCGACGATACGGGTGTCGCAGCCGGCGAGCGTCGCCAGCGCATCGGCCTGCTTGTCGATGGCGAGCACGGCGGCACCCTCGTCGCGAAACCGTTCGGCGATGGCGCGACCGATTCCCTGGGCGGCACCGGTGATGAGGACGCGCTTGTCGGCAAGGCGGGGCATGGTGGATTCCTGTTCTGATCGGCTTTCAGGGATGGTCGGACTGGCGGAACACCAGGGTCGCCTCGGGCCAGTCCTGGTCGCCGCCCGACGGCCTGCGCTGGAGCGTAGCCATCCGCCGGTGCCACGCGACCAGCGCCGGGGTGATGGCGCTTTCCGCATCGAGGCCGGCGGGATCGAAATCCTCGGCGATGGTCAGGATCATCACCAGCCGATCGGCATGGCGATAGATTTCGAGGTCGAGGATGCCGTGGCGGCGCTGTGCGGCCAGCACCTCGGGCGGCGTGGCGCCCGGGCGGTGCGCGGCGTCATAGGCGGCGAACACCGCCGGATCGTCGGCCAGGTCCTGGATGCGGATCATGCGGCGGGGGAGGGTCATGGCTTTTCCGGCTCGATGCCCGCGCGATCGATCACCGCGCGCGCCGCGGCGGGCCAGGCGCCCTTGGCGACGCGGCTGTTGTCGGTTTCGCTGTTATGGACATAGTCGGTCCACAGGCCGGTGCGGCGGCCGGAATCGTACCAGTTGCCGGTGGCGAGATTGTCCATCGCGGTGCGGCGTGGGGCGACGTCCTGCAGCGAGTTCATGTTGAGCCACACGCCGACATTGCTGATCACGTTGCTGCGAAGCGTGACATGGCGCGATCCCTCGTCGAGATAGAGGGCGATGCCGCCGGGCACGTCGTAGACATAGTTCTCGGCGATCAGCGCCCCCGGGTCGGCGGAGAGATGGTAGATCGCCCCGCCATCGGGGAACCACTGCTTCACGTCGTGGACGCGATTGCCGACGACCACCGTGTCGTGGAGGATCGTGGGCTGGTTGTAGACCAGATTGCCCGGCTGGTCGTAATATCCGCGCGCGGCCGTGCCATATTCGGCGCTGCCGCCGGGATCGTTCGCCCCCCAGCCCCAGCCGACATCGATGCCGTCATAGGGCGCGCCGGACACGTCGTTGTGCCAGATCACCGCGCCGCTGGCATAGGTCACCAGGATTGCCGCTTGCTCGCGATATTGCTGGGAGACGGTGCGGACGAGATTGTTGCTGACGAAGATGTCGCGCACCGTCATTTCGGGCCGCGACGGGTGATGCGCGTCGGGGCGGACGCCACCCACCATGATCGCGCCGCCGGCAAGATCGGTGAAGCGTGAGCGACGCACCTCGATGCCGCTGGCGCCGAGGCCGATGCCGCTGTCGTTGGCGTCGGCATTGTTGCCGATGCCGAGCGCGATCTGGCCGAGCTGGGTGAATTCGTCGCGATCGAACACGATGCGGGTCGCGGCGGCGACCTGGACGGCGGCGGGTTGCTGGTTCCAGCGGTTGCGCATCGCCTCGAACGCCCAGCAGCCCCAGGAACAGTCGCGGATCGGATCGCCGGGATAGCCGGCCCATTCGCCCATCAGGAACGATCCGCTCTGCTGGCTGGCATAGCCTTCGGGACCCGAGGGCTGGAGCCAGCTGGTGTGGCGGAAGCTGAGCCCGCGAAACTGCAGGTCGCGGACCGGGACGTCATAGCTGCCGGCGATGGAGACGAGGAGCTCCAGCCGCGGCAGCACCACCTCGGCACGCGCCATGTCTTCGCCGGCCAGGGGCTTGTAGTAGAGCCGCCCTGCCGCCGGATCGACATAATATTGGCCGGGCTCGCGCAGGAAGGCGAGTGCGTTGCCGAAGAACAGCCCGGCATTGTCCCCCCACACCGAACGCGCGAAGGTGTCGTAGCCGACCAGGTTGTTGCGCCAGCCAGGCTGCTGCATCACGATGCGATTGCCGTCGATCCGGTCGACCATGGCGTGGCGATCGGTGAACCAGCCGGTCGCCTCCACCTCCAGCCGGTGCTGGCCGGGCAGGTCCGCGAGGGTACGCCAGGCCGGATCGGTGATCTCGATACCCCATTCGTGGAAGACGAAGCTGGTGCGCGGCGCCCGCACGGCGGCGCGGGCAGCCATATGGCCGTTGACCCAGAGTTGGCGGGGATCGACGCCGCGGGGGATCTCCGCGGACCAGATGCCGCGTTTTGCGTCGGCAATGCGCCAGCCATGGACCGGCGTGCCCCCCGAAATCACCGGATGCGCGCCGGGCGCCGCTTCCCAGCGGACGGTGAAGCTGTTCTGCCCGCCATCGGCGGCGGTGAAGCGCAGCGGCGTCGTCAGCCGGTACAGCCCGTCGGCGATCTGCACGGTCACGTCATGATCGGCATTCAGCCGCCGCACCGCCGCCTGCGCGCGTGCCAGCGTGGCATAGGGATGGGCGGCGGACCCATCGCCATCATCCGAACCCTGCGGCGAAACCGCGATGACCAGCGCTTCGGGCTTGGGCCGGCTGGAAATGTGGATGTTGCCCGCCGTCTGCTCGCGGGTGACCTGCGGCGCGCTGTAGCTGGGAATGGCCGGCCCGTCCGCAATCTGTGCCGCGGCCGTGGCGGGCAGCATCGCTGCGCCGAGCAGGAGCCCATGCCGTATCGTCATCCTCGATCCTCCAGCGCGTAGAATTTGGCGGCCGCGCCCGCGAACAGCCGGGGCAGGTCCGCCCCGGCGTCGCCGGCCATGCGGCGTGCGGTGTCGTACCAGTCCCGCCAATCGTCGCCCGCAAGCAACAGCACCGGCCAGTCGCTGCCCCACATCAGCCGCTCGCCGAAGCACTGGACGAGATGTGCGACATAGGGCGCCAGCGCGTCCGCCGGCTGGCCGGGCCGCTGCTCGGTGCGGAGCCCGGAAAGCTTGCAATGGACGCCTCGTGCCGCGAGCGCGGCAATGTCGTCCCGCCAGGGATCGAGCGTGCCCTGCGCGGCAAAGGGCTTGGCGGCATGGTCGATCACCACCGGCAGATCGGGCCAGCGATCGACGAAGCGGGCCAGCATCGGCAGATGGCGCGGCTGGACCAGCGCATCGAGCCGCAGGCCCGCGGCCTGCATTGCCGCCAGTGCCGGTTCGAGCGCCTTTTCCAGCAGCCAGTCGGTATCGTCGATCGCCTGGAGCATCGGGCGGAGGCCGCGCAGCTTCGGATCGGCGGCGAGCGCCGCGATGCGCGCCGGTGCCGCGGGGTCGGCGAGATCGACCCAGCCGACCACCGCCTGCACCATCGGCGTCGCCGCGGCCAGCGCCAGCATCCAGTCGGTGTCTGCGTCCGTCGGCTGCGACTGGACCAGTACCGTCCCGGCCAGCGCGATATCGCCGGTTACGGCGATCAGGTCCGCCGGGCCGAAGTCGCGATGGATTGCCGCTTCCGACGGCGTCGGCCAGGCATGGCCCGGCGCCGCCAGCGACCAGAAATGCTGGTGCGCGTCGATCACGCGCAACGCGCTCTCCCCGCTCATTTGACCGACCGTATCGGCAGCACCAGCCCGGCACCGACGACGACGCAGATCGCCGCGAGGCAGAACAGCAGCGGATAGTTGTTGCCGGTCATGCTCAGCAGCGCCGCGGCCAGCACCGGGCTCAGGATCTGCGGTACGTTGATCGCCGTCGTCAGGATGCCGAGGTCCTTGCCGGTCGAATCCGCGCCCTCGGCGCGGGCCGGCAGCACGTGGGTCATCAGCGCGAGATCGACGGACATGAAGGCACCATATCCCAGCCCGATCAGCGCGGCGTAGCCGAACATGCCGGGCACGCTCGGCCACAGCAGCGGCGAGACCACGGCCAGCGCCATCACGATCCCGGCGACAAAGACCAGCGGCTTCAGCCGCCGGATCCGATCGGACAGCCACCCGGCCAGCAGGCCCGACACGACCAGGGCCACGAAGGTGACCGAGGACATGCGTGCGATCATCGCATTGGCCGCGACCTGCCCCAGCCCGATATGATCTTCGAGGATGTAGAGCAGATAGGTGAGGATCGCCTGATAGCCCATATAGATGGCGAACCGCCCGAAGAACGCCCAGGCGAAATCGGGATGTTCGCGCGGGCTGATCCAGAAACCGCGGAGAAAGGCACCCAGCCGGAAGGGCTCCGGCGGCGTCATGTCGGCGGCCAGCGGCGGCTCGGGGTTGAGCAGCACGAAGAGCAGGCAGGCAAGGATGATGCCGACGCCGATGATCGCATAGGCGACGAACAGATGCGCCGCCATCAGCCCGCCGAAGATCGTGCCGGCCGAAACCCCCGCCGTCATGCTCGCGCCGACCACGCCGGACACGACGCCGCGTTCGCTGGGCCCGAACCGGTCGGCGACGACGGTGGTGATCGCCGGCTGCATCGAATTGAGCGTGACCGTCGCGACCAGCCACAGGGCCGTGATCCCGACGATGGTCCCGCCGAACGGAATGAGGATGGTGGCGATGCCGCCGAGCAGCCCGCCCAGGACGATCCACGGTGTGCGCCGGCCGAAGCGGGTGCGGGTGCGATCGGAAAGTGCGCCCGAGACCGGCGTGGTGATCGTGCTGAACACCGAGGTGATCGCATAGACGATGCCCAGCGTCGCGGTCTTGCCCGCCGGGTCCATGTTCTGAATCTGGTTGGGCAGCAGCACGCCGAGGATCGCGGCATAGAGCGTGAGCAGCACGAAGAACACGATGCCCAGGCTGACCATCAGCAGCCATTGCCGCTGTCGGCCGGGCGCCGCGGACGACGGCGCCGCGAAGTCGGTGGCGGCGGTCATGCGGCGGCGCGCTCGGCCCCGGGGAGTGCGCCGCCATTGGCGCGGGCGGCGTCGCTCAGCGTGAGGCCATGGCCTGGCGCGTCGCGGCCGTGAATCACGCCGTCGGCCATCACGAACGGCGCTTCGACCAGATGATCGAAATTCTGGAAGCTGTATTCGAGCCAGCGAACCCCCGGCAGCGCGAGCGCCATGTTGACGCCCAGTTCGAGGAAGGTGTTGCCGAACGTCACCTCGACATTGGCCTCGTTGGCCAGCCAGCCGGCGCGCATCACGTCCGAAACCTGGCCGTGCACGTTCAACATGTCACAGGCGCGGGCCTCCAGCAGCTTCCGCTTGCCGGTGAGATCGAGATACTCGCCCGCGTTGATGCGGCTGATGCCCAGGCTGCGCAACATCCGCAGCCCGTCGAAATCCTCGCGCGGGATCGGGTCCTCGATCCAGTAGATGTCGTGGCCGGCGCGCTTGAATGCGGCGATTGCCTGTACGGTTTCCTGTGCTGTCCAGGCCTCGTTGGCATCGATCATCACCGGCCTGGTGCCACCGGTCACCTGGCGCAGCAGATCGAGCCGATGGACGTCGCGCTCGAGATCGGGGTGGCCGACCTTGATCTTGTACCCGCGAAACCCCTGTTCATGGGCCTTGCCGAACAATTCGGTGAAGTCGTGGTCGGAAAGGTGGAAGTCCAGCCCGCTGGCATAGACGGGCACGGTGTCGCGCCTGGCGCCGAGCATCTGCCACAGCGGCAGGCCGGATTGCTTGGCGAACAGATCCCAGGTCGCGTGCTGCAGCGCCTCCTCGAAGGGGAGCGTCATGCGCCGGACGTTGCCGCCACGGACGCGATGCACGGCGAGCGCCAGCGCGGCGGGATGGCGTCCTTCCAGCCCCGGCCATGCCTCGATCGCGAATACCCGGTCGATTTCCGAGGGCTCCGGCAGCGGCACGAACAGCGACTGGGCGAAGCCCAGCCCGACATTGCCGGCGCCGTCGATCAGCTCGATCGCGATCACCTGCGCTTCGTCGGCGCGGACCTGCGAATCGCCGATCGTCCGGTCGCGGGGGAACTGAAGCCGCGTCGTCCGGTATCCGGCGATCTGGGCAGAAGATGACATTCCTTGCATCCTTAGCTGATATCTCAGTCGTGGGGCGACCGGCGCGGTTTGGCAAGCCGATTTCCGGCCGGTCGCTTCCACCTGAACAGTTGCGGGCGGGCGGGAAGGGAGGTGCCCGCTCGCCGCTGCTCAGAACCGCACGCGTATGCCGGCGCTGTAGCGGCGCCCGATCATGCGATATTCCTGCGTGTTCTCGATGACGTTGGCATAGTGGAACTCCTTCGAGTTCGTCAGGTTGGTCGCGTCCGCCGTCACGATGATGTTGTGGGTCAGCGAGATCTGAACACCGGCATCGAGCTGGTCGTAATTGTCGGCGAATTCGGGGACGCCGGTCTGCGTCTGCGGCGCGACGAGATAGCGATCGCGCCAGGTATAGGAGAGGCGGGCCTGGAACGGCCCCTTCTCGTAAAAGCCCACTGCGGTGTAGGAATGCTTGGACAGGCCGGCGAGCGAGTAGTGCGCCGAGGCCTTGGCGCCGTTGGTGTAATCGGCATCGCTGTCGGTGAAGGTATAGCTCAGCTGCGTGCCGAAGCCGTCGAGCGGCCGCGGCAGGAACTTGAACAGCGTGCGGTAGCTGAACTCGAGACCCTTCACCGTCGCGCCTTTGCCGTTGATCGGCTGATCAAGGATGAAGGTCACCTGGTCGACCTGCAGCGGGCTGACGCCGCGCGTGATGAACGAGTCGATCTGCTTGTAGAAGAAGGTGGCCGAGAGCAGCGAGTCGGCATTGTAGTACCATTCCAGCCCTGCCTCGGCCTGCGAGGCGCGGAACGGTGCCAGGTTGGGATTGCCGCGCGAGATGCGCTCGTTGCCCGGATTGCTGGTGATGCTTTGTGCCGGCGACAGATCGGTGAGCGTCGGCCGCGAGATCACCCGCGAGGCGGCCGCGCGGAAGATCAGCGTGTCGGTCAGGTTCAGCCGCGCGTTCACCGAGGGCAGGATATCGGTGTAATGGCCGTTGAAGTTGAGCGGCGTCAGCCCGGAGAGCACGATGACGTTCTGCCCCGTGCCGTTCGGCCGGGCGCTGAGCACAGTCTGGCCGGCGCCGTTCGAGGTGAACCGGGTGTCCTCCACCCGCACGCCGGTGTTCACCGCCAGCGGCAGGCTGCCCAGTTCGCCCTTCCACTGGAACATCAGATAGCCGAGCGCCACCTTCTCCTGCACGGACGAACTGCCGGCCAGATCCACCTGGAGCGGCAGCAGGCTGCCATTGTGCAGTGCCGGATCGGCGGTGCCGTTCAGCCCGAGCAACGTGTTGAACAGCTTGTCGGTATCGTAGTTCACCCAATTGGCGGTGTTGCCGCCTTCGGCGCCGTTGAAGAAGTTGTAGTTGGTTGGCGTGAACAGGCTGGACGGGAGGACGACGTCGCTTCCGCAATAGGCGCAGGCATTGGGCTCGACAAAGCCGGTGGTGCGCTTGGTTCGCTCCGAATAGCCCAGCCCGGCGAATGCCGTCACCATGCCGCCGTCCCACTGCCCGTCGAGCCGCGCTTCGTGGATCAGGTCGGAGATATTCTGGCCTTCCGCCTGCATATAGTGCCCGAGGCGGTGGTTCACGTCCGTGGCAGCATTGGGATAGGCCGGGTTGCTGAGATTGAACCGCGCGATCGGCGAGCCGGTGCGGCGATCGTAGCTATAGTCCATATGCTTCAGGCGGACCGTGGTGAACAGCGCACCTGGATCCTTGAGCTTCGCCGAACTCGTATCGACGTCGAACGCCAGCGTGAACGGCCCATGCGACCATTTCGCGTTGAAGCCGAACAGGGTGGTGGTCGATTTTGCCGGACGGTTCTCGATCACCTCGTCGACCGTCCCGTCGTGGAAGCTCTCGGACACCGCGGTGCCGCCGACATGCACCGGCCGCATCTGGCCGGCGACCATCTCCATCGTGTCGCTGCCGCCAGCGATCACCTGGTTCACCAGGGTGCCACCACTGAAATCGGGGCCGATGCCCGATCCGTAATAATGCTCGTCATCGTGCGAGTAGAGGCCGTCGAAGGTCAGGACCAGCGAGGGCGTGGGCTTGTACTGGACGGTACCGTCGATGCCGAGCCGCTTGCGGTTCGAGAACTCCACCTGGTTGATGAAGTTGTGGTACATGTCGACATTGCGGAACAGGCCGACCTTGCTGGTGTCGATCCGCGGGGCGCAGCTGCCATTGGTCACCCCGCCGACGCACAGCGCGCCGTTGGTATTGGTGGCGGTGCCGTAATAGCCATCGTCGAAGCTGCGGGGGTAGGAGCTGGCGCCGGAGAAGAAATTGTCGGTGCGCTCGTTCCGCTCGTCATAGGCGACCACCAGCGCGGCGCCGATATTGCCGGAATCGCTCTTCCAGGTGGCATAGGCGGCGCCCGAGGGCGTCTTCTTGTTGCCCAGATCGTCGATGTTCATGCGCAGCGAGGCGCCCCCGCGCAATCCGGCGCGCTGCTCCAGCGGGCGGAGCGTGCGGATGTCGATCGTCGCGCCGATGCTGGCGCCGTTGAGATCGGCCTGCGGGCTCTTGTAGACATTGGCCCCGGCGATCAGCTCCGACGGCAACAGGTCGAAGTTGAACTCGCGGCCGGCGCTGTCGGTGGCGATCACGCGGCCATTGACGGTGACCGTGTTGAACTGCGGACCCAGGCCGCGCACGGTCACGCCGTTGCCGACACCGCGATTGCGATCGATGGTGATGCCGGGCACGCGCTGCAGCGATTCTGCGACGTTCTGGTCGGGCATCTTGCCCAGGTCTTCGCTGGCGATGGCGTCTACCGAGTTCACCGCCGTGCGCTTGATATCGATCGACTGGCGCTGGCTGGCCCGGATACCGGTGACGATGATGTCCGCCGCGCCGTCGCTGCCGGGCTGCGCCGACTGCCCGGTAGCGGATTGCGGCGGGGCATCGGCAGTGCCTGCACCGGTGCTTTGGGAAGTGCCGTTCACCTGCGCCCGCGCGCCCGATGCCAGCGAAAGTGCGAGCGCCGCCGTGGCGACGCCCACGCAGAAATACGTCCTTTTCACTTCACATCCCCTCGATTCTTCTTATCTGAAATATCAGTATAGGTAATCTGATAGGGTATCAAGCGCGGATCTGTGCTTTTTTCACCATCGTGCGGCGCGGAGGCTGGCCTGCGCACCATCCGCGGTTGTTTTTCGTGCGCGTTGATGCATGTGCTCGAGGCTGGACCACATCCTGAAGGCGAATGGACGGCCGGGGACGGAATGATGCGCGCAGCGACGAAGAAGGTGAGAAGCGGGCGAGGTGGGAGCGCTCCCGCGCGCGCGTCGATCGACGAGGATGCGCCCAGCCTTGCCGAGAAGGCCTATAAGGCGATCCTGCGCGGGTTGTTCAATCGCACGATCCCGGTGGGCGTCGATCTGTCCCAGTCCGAATTGATCCGGCTATTGGGCATTACCTCGCAGCCGCTGCGAGATGCGCTGCGGACGCTGGAGAATGAGGGGCTGGTGACGATCCACGCCCGTTCCGGCATTCGCTTCATCCGGGCGGATCTGGAGCTGTCCCGATCGACATATCAGTTCCGCTCCCTGATCGAGCGCGCCGGTGCACGCATCCTTGCGGAGAGCGCCGATGCCGCCGAGACGCAGGCGCTGGCGGATGACCACCGGGCGCTGCTCGCCAGGCTCGAAGCGGGCATATGGGGCGAAGAAGAAGCGCTGATTCTGGATGATCTGGAGAACCGCCTTCACAACGCGCTGATCTCCGCGCTTCGCAATCCGCTGATCGAACTCACCGCCCGCCGGCTGAAGAATTACGTGACGCTCGTCCGATTGGACTGGCTGACGACGCGGCCGCTGGCGATGCGCACGCTGCGCGAGCATCTCGAGATTCTCGACGCCTGCATTGCGCGGGATGCCGATGCCGCCGAGGCGGCGCTGATCAATCATTTCCAGCTGGCGCTGCAGCGGCTGATCGGCATGGTCTGAGCCGGGCGACTAGGCTTCGCGCGGGCCGGTCCAGGCGGTGCAGCGGCGGTCGGCATCGAGGTGGAACGTCCAATCGGCGCGATCGGGCATTTCGGCCAGGATGTGCCGGGTCAGCCGCTCGTAATGGCTGACGAAGAAACGCAGCTGGTCATCGTCCATGACGCCGGCACCGCGCGCACCGGAACGGCGCAATGCATCCTCCTGCTGCTTGCGCCAGGCATAGACCTGGTCCCAATCGGGCGCGCGCAGCAGCGCGAGCAGGTCGATCCGGTCGAAGAGCAACTGGTAGGCGCCGGCGAGCGCGGCATTGGCGTGGCGCCGCCAGACGCCGTCCGCATCGCGTTCGCGCTCCAGCGCATTGATCGGTTCGGCCAGCGCGGCTTCGGGCTGCGGACGGGCGCCAACGCACCATCCTTCGAAGATCACCAGCGGGCACCCGGCCGGCGCGACCGGCCACAAGGCGGGATCGACGCGGTCGTCGTTTTCCTTCGCGAAGCGGGGCAGGGGGACGGCCTCGCCACGGTCGAGCGCGGCGAGCGTGGCGAGGCCCAGCGCGACGTCGTGCGTACCGGGCACGCCGCGCGTGAGGAGCAGCGGATGCACCGTGGCGGCGAGCTGCTCGCGCTCGGCCCGGGTGCGATACAGGTCGTCGATCGACAGGGTGACGGCGCCCGGAAACCGTGCGGCGAGCGCATCGGCGAGGGTGGACTTGCCGCTCCCCTGCGCCCCGCAGAGCCCCAGGACGAGCGGGCGCGTCCGCGCCATTGCCAGTGCCGGCGCGATCGCGGCGGCGAGGATATCCTCAGGCGACACGATCGGGCAGCGACGCGCCGGCGGCGAAGGCGGCGAGATTGGCGGCGGCCTGCATCCCCATCGCGGTACGCGCTTCCACCGTGGCGCTACCCAGATGCGGCAGCAATACGGCGCGCTCGCTGGCAAGAAGCGCCGGGTGCACCGCCGGCTCGCGCGCGTAGACGTCGAGCCCGGCCGAGGCGATCCGGCCGGTCGCCAGTGCCTCGGCCAGTGCAGCCTCGTCGACCACCGAACCCCGCGCGGTGTTGATCAGGATCGCGTGCGGCTTCATCCGCGCCAGCAAGGCGGCGTCGACCAGGTGGTGCGTCTCCGCACCGCCTGGCACGTGCAGCGACAGGATATCGGCCTCGGCGGCGAGCGACTCCAGCGAGTCGGCCTTGCGCGCATCCAGTGCCGCTTCGATTTCGGGCGCGGCAGGCCTGCGGGCATGATAGCGAATGGTCATGCCCATCCCGCGTGCGAGCTCGGCAGTACGCTGCGCGATCCGGCCGAAGCCGACCAGCCCCAGCGTCCGCCCGGCCAGCGTATGGCCGACCAGATGCGTCGGCCGCCAGCCGGTCCAGCGCCCGGCACGCAATTCGCGCTCGCCCTCGCCCGCGCGCCGCGCCGCCATCAGCATGAGCAGCAGGGCCAGCTCGGCCGTCGCATCGGTCAGCGCCCCGGGGGTGTTGCTGACGACGAGCCCCGCCGCCGCCGCCGCCGCGAGGTCGATGTGATCGACGCCGGCACCGTAATTGGCCAGGATCGCGACACGGCGGCCTTCGGTAGCGATCAGGCCGGCGTCGATCCGATCGGTGATCGTCGGCACCAGCGCATCAAAGTCGCGCATCGCCGCGGCGAGTTCGTCGCGGGTCAACGGCACGTCGGCATCGTTGAGCACGGCGTCGTAGGTGGCGGCGAGATGCTGCTGCACCGCTTCGGGCAGTCGGCGGGTTACCAGGACCCGAAGGGGAATGGTCATACAATGGCTCGTTGATGGGCGACGGGCAGCGGTGCGTCGGGATGCAGAAGGCCGGCATCGCGAAGATCATGCCAGAAGGCTTGGGGAATGACGGTGGCGTGCAGCTTGACGGTCTGCTCCACCTGCTCCGCGCTGGCCAGTCCCGGCACGACGCTCACGACGGCCGGATGGGCCAGCGGAAACTGGAGCGCGGCCGCGGCGAGCGGCACCCCGTGGCTGTCGGCAATTTCCTCGATCCGCGCGACGCGATCGAGGATGGCCGCGGGTGCCGGCGCGTAATTGTAGGGCCGCGCTCCGCCGCTTCTGGTGCCGGTGGCGAGGATGCCGCTGTTGTACGGGCCGCCGATCACCACCGCGACGCCCTGTGCCAGGCAGGCGGGGAGCAGATCGTCGAGCGCGCCCTGTTCGAGCAGCGTGTATCGTCCGGCAAGCAGAAATACGTCCGGCGCCGTCTCCTGCAGCGCATCCAGGCAGACGGCGGTTTCGTTCACGCCCAGGCCGAAGCCGACGATCGTGCCCTCGGTGCGCAGTTGCTCCAGTGCGCGGAAGCCGCCGCCTTTTGTCAGCTGGTGCCAATATTGGGCGTGCGCGTCGCCATGCGTCATCCGGCCTATGTCGTGGACCAGGAGGATGTCGATACGGGCGAGCCCCAGACGCTGCAGGCTCTCGGCGTGGGAGCGCAATATGCCATCATGGCTATAATCGAACACGGGCTTGAACGGCATCGGCGAAACGAAACCGTGGCGCTCCTGCGTCCGTGGCGCGGTATCGGGCACGAGAAGACGGCCGACTTTGGTGGACAGGAGGATGTCTGCTGGACGTTCGCGCAAGGCGTCGCCAACGCGCCGTTCGCTGAGCCCGAAGCCGTAAAATGGGGCGGTGTCGAAATAGCGGATACCGTGATCAATCGCAGTGCGCACAGCCAAGCTGGCAATGTCGTCCGCAACGGGGCGGTACAGGTTGCCGAGGGTCGACGCCCCAAACCCCAAGCCAGGAATGGTACCGGATGCCGAAATGATTCTGTCCATTGGTCGTTCGGCCGTCTAAGATATCAGAGTTCTCCTGTTATATCTGCAAGCGCGTTGTTTGCAAGGTACGGCGAGATCATTCTACCGGAATATCCTGCGCGGCATGCTGCCAGCAGTAGAGGCGATTTGAAAGGCGTCGAACGCCCGGAATCCGCGCGCATGCGGGTGCGGTTGAAGTTCGGCATGTCCCTCGCTGACCGCTTCTGTTTGGCTATTGGATGTCGCTCTATCGCCGGATAAGCAGCAGATATGCGGGGACGGAACATTGCTGTTGCCGGCTGCGGGCCATGCGGATTGGCGGTCGCGCTTTTGCTTGATCGCAGTGGCCATCAGGTCACCTTGTTCGAGCGGTTCGAGACGCCAAAGCCCATTGGTTCCGGGCTGATGTTGCAGCCGACGGGAATGGCCGTTCTTGGCAAACTCGGCTTGCTGGATGCCGCTTTGGCACGTGGCGCGCGGGTGGACCGGTTGTTCGGCAAGGCGGGCAAGCGGGTGGTTCTTGATGTGCACTATGCGGCGCTGGGCCGTCCCGGCACCTTTGGCATCGGCATCCACCGCGCCAGCCTGTTCGCGATCCTGCACGAGGCTGTCTTACAATCGGGAATACCCATCCATTCCGGCCGCGATGTCGCTGGCAGTGTCCTGGTGGGGGCAAGGCGCGCGCTGTGCTTTGCCGACGGTCAGATGAGTCTTCCGTTCGATCTTGTTGTCGACGCGCTGGGTACGCGGACGCCGCTGGCGCCGCCCACGGGCCGAGCACTGCGCTATGGAGCGCTATGGGCCAGCCTCGATTGGCCGTTGGGGGCGACCTTTGATCCGCATAGCCTGGCGCAGCGCTACGAGCGGGCGAGCAAAATGGCAGGCGTTCTTCCGATCGGGGTTCCACCGGGCGCGACGACGCCGAAGGCTGCCTTCTTCTGGTCGCTCAGGGTGGACCGACTGGACGCATGGCGCGCGGCTGGGTTGGCGCGATGGAAGGCCGAGGTAACCGCGCTTTGGCCCGAATGTGCCACGCTGCTCGACCAAATCAACGACCCGCACCAGCTGACGTTCGCCCGCTATGCGCATCGAACGCTGGCGTCGCCAGCCGAACCTGCGCTGGCGCATATCGGCGACGCCTGGCATTCCGCCAGCCCCCAGCTCGGGCAAGGCGCGAACATGGCATTGCTGGACGCGTGGGCCCTCGCCCAAGGGCTCAGCCAAGGGGGCGACATCGATGAAGGTGTGCGGCAGTGTATCCGCCTGCGCCGTCGCCACGTCCTGATGTATCAATGGCTCACCGCGTTGTTCACGCCTGTCTATCAATCCGACAGCCGATTGCTCCCCCTGATCCGGGACCGTGTGGTAGGTCCGCTGGCGAAATTATGGCCCGTCACGGCGATCCAAGCATCCATGGTGAGTGGATTGGTGGGCCATCCGTTGGAACCGCTGGGGCTGGGGGATGACCTTGATGCCGCCATACCCTTTGCGGGATCGCCTTAGTCGCTCGAGCTATCAGTGGTGACTGCCGGTTGCGTCCGACGGCCTTCAACCCAGGCCCGGTCGTTCATTTCAGCTCCGACGAAATGTCCGATGTTGGATGAAGCTGCCGATTGCGCCGGTCGGAGTAGACGATTGAAAATCCTCTAAGTTTCAACGTTCAGCGCATCCGGATGGAAGCGCGGGCCCTGCCATTCTCTATCGTCGCGCAGATGTCATCGCGGGCGTCCGCGGCCTGGCATCACCAACTGGCCGACGCCTGCGCCACTCGGACCGCCCCCCCGACCCAAGGCCAGAACACATCATGCCGCCGCATCCGCGAAACGTGACGCGAAAATGTCATTCTTAGCGAATATTATTCGTTACAAATGATTCGTAAGGGGGATTCAATGTCAAATCTGAAAACGCTTTTGTGCGGGTCTGCGACCATCGCTCTTCTGGCTGTTTGCACCCCTGCCTGGGCACAGGAAACGCCACCTTCTGCGGACGGCGGCACCCAGGACGACATTGTCGTGACCGGCATCCGCCGCGCGAACCTTGGCGCGATCGAAAGCAAGCGCGCGGCGACCAACATCATCGATGTGGTCAGCGCAACCGATGTCCGTGCGCTGCCCGACGCAACGATTGTCGAGGCGCTGCGCCGCGTGCCCGGCCTCTCGGTGCTGCCGGCGATCGATAACGAGCATCCGCGCGACGAAGCCTCGACGCCGGTGATCCGCGGCCTGGGACCGAACTACAACAACGTCACGATCGACGGGCTGCTGGTCGCTTCGCCGGGGACGCCCAACGGCAATCTCGGCTCGGTCACCCGCGGCGTGCGGCTCGACATCCTGCCGTCGTCGATGATCAGCGAGATTCAGGTGGTGAAGACATTCAGCGCCGATCTCGATCCCAATGCGGTGGGCGGCGCGATCAACCTCAAGACCCGCAGCGCATTCGAAAATGGCGGCAAGCCGTTCTTCAACCTCGAAGCTTCGCTCGGCCATGCCGGCGACAACGGGCAGCCCTATGACCAGCCCGATCTCGGCTATCGCATCGTCGGTACCGGCAGCCTCACCTTCGGCGCGCAGGACCAGTTCGGCCTCACCGTCTCGGGCAACTACCAGACGCTGAGCAGCTATACCGAAACCCACATGACCACCGACACGGTGCATTACGGCTTCTACAACGCTGCCGGCCAGCTCCAGTCGGGCAACGCTCTCGGCAATGGCTTCGCGGTACCGCAGCAGGACAAATACTGGTACGTGCAGGACAAGCGCGACCGCTACGGCATCACCGCCAAGTTCGAGGTGCGGGCGAGCGAGGCAGTACAGGCCTTCGTCACCGGCGGCTATTATTTCTTCAAGGACGACATGCAGCGCAACGAGCTGCTGATCGACCCGCGCAATCGCGGCACGGTCACCGGCCAGACCGCGACCTCGGGCAGCTTCCCGGCGGGCGATATCGAAGTCGGCTATGCCCACCAGCAGCTCACCAGCCGGACGCGCGTGGCACAGGCCGGACTCGACTTCACCCCTGCGCCCGAGCACCGGCTGAGCGTGCGCGGCGGTTATTCGCTCGCCACCTATGCCGAGCCGATCTCGATGATCAAATACATCACCAATGTCGGGCGCGCAGCGCCCGGCGGCGGCGGCACCAGCGTCAATGCGGTGCCCGCTTATGGCTTCACCTACGACACGACCAACTTCAACTTCCGCTTCCCGGTCTCGCGTTCGGCGTTCTACGACTATGGCGCATACAGCCTGTTCTACTGGCGGCAGGACTATAACCGCTATGCCGATGACGAGGTGTGGACCAGCCGGATCGACTATGCCTTCCGCCAGGCGCAACCGGGCATCGGCTTCGCAGCGGGGGCGAGCTATACCGACGATCGCCCGCGCTACGACGTCAATCGCACCGAATATGCGCCGAACACCAGTGCGCCGCGGCTCGGCATCGCCGACGTGCTCGGGCCGCAGGGCGCATCGCTGCGCTACAGCGACGGGCTCAACCTCATCACCATCGATCCGCGGCGTGCGGATGCGATCCTGTCGGCGCTGCCCAAATCGGCGTTCAACCTGACCGACCAGAGCGGGTTCAACAACCAGGACGATTTCACGCATCACGAGAAGATCTTCGGCGCCTATGCGCTGCTTCGCTATGCGAGCGACGCGATCCGTGCCGAAGCCGGCGTGCATTATGACAGCACCCGCCAGCAGACCACCGGCCGCATCCGCCGCGCGGGCGTGTTCCAGGATATCCCGACGCGATCGGACTATGACTATCTGCTGCCGAGCGCGCTGGTCACGTGGCACGCCACCCCGGCGATCGACCTGCGTGCGGCAGCGAGCCGCACCATCGGCCGCCCGCCTTATGATGCCTATGCCGCGCGCAGCTCGATCAGCTTCGTCAACGCCACCGATGTCGGCAACCCGAACGCCACCGGGGTGACCGTCACCATCGGCAACCCCGACATCCGCCCGCGCAAGTCGACCAACCTCGATCTCGCTGCGGACTGGCGGTTCGGCGGCAATCGCGGCGGGCTGGTCTCGCTTGCGCTGTTCAACAAGAAGATCGACGACGAGATCTTTACCCTGTCCAGCCCCGGGTTCACCGATCCCGCGTCCGGCGTCACCTATGTCAACGCGCTGGTCAGCCGCCCGGTCAACGCATCGAGCGCGCGGATCCGCGGGGCCGAGTTCAGCGCCGTGGTCAATTCGTTCGGCGCGCCCGGAAGCCTGCTCGCCGGCTTCGGCGCCAGCGTGAACGTCGCCGCGCTCGACGGCCGCATTACCGTGCCGCTCAGCGCCGGCGGCAGCCGCCGGATCGATCGGCTCGTCGGCCAGCCCGACTACACGCTGAACGGCACGCTGTTCTACAATGGCGGCGGCCTCGAACTGCGCGCCGCCTATAACCGGCAGGGCAAGGCGCTGCGGTCGATCGTCAACGACGTGACCTGGCAGGATCTCTATTGGGCGCCACGCGACCAGGTCGACCTTTCCGCCACCTATGCGGTGCGGCCGGGCGTCAGCCTGTTCGGGCAGGTGAGCAACGTTACCCATGCCCGCGTCACCAGCCTGACCGGGCCGGGCAAGAACCTGCTCAAGGACAGCTATTCGGTGCCGACCACCTTCTGGCTGGGCATCCGCCTGACCCCGCGGCTCTGATGATGGGAGACCGTTCGTATCGTACCGCCGCGCTGATCGCCGCGGCGCTCCTCCTTCCCCGCGCGGCGCCCGGTGCGCCGCCGCAGGGCCCCGCGCCGGTCCGCGCGCGCTTCGCCGAGCCCGAAGGCGTGATCGTCGTCGCGCATCGCGGCTGCCACAATCCGGCGCCGAGGCATGGCTTCGGGCCGGCACCGGAGAATTCGCTGCGCGCGCTCGAGCATTGCGCGGCGATGGGCGTCGACGTGATGGAAACCGATGTGCTGCGCACTGCCGACGGACAGCTCGTCATCATGCACGACGAGACTGTGGATCGCACCACCGATGGCACGGGTCGGGTCGCCGCGATGCGCCTCGCCGAGCTTCGCGCGCTGCGGCTGCGCGAGAATTTGGGCGGGGCGGACGCGCCGCTCACCGACCAGCGGATCGTCACCCTGGACGAGATGCTGGCGGCCGCGCGCGGGCGCATCCTGCTCAATCTCGACATCAAGGCCGCGATCTACCCGGAGGTGATCGACGCGGTGGTTCGCGCCGGCGCGCAGGACAGGGTTTTCATAAAGACAGAAGCGGGGATCGAAACGCCCGCGCTCGCCGGGCTGACGCCCTATGATCGCGTGCCGTTCATGCCGATTTTGCTCAACGCCGGCGGGCGCGCCGATCTGGCGGCGATCCTTACCCGCCAGCTTGCCGGCAAGCCGCCGATTGGCGCCGAGTTGCCGAGGATGCAGCTCGATCAGCTCGCGCCGGTGGCGGCAGTCGCACGGCGCCGCGGCCTGCGGCTGATGGTCAACACGCTGGGCGAGGGCTTCGTCGCCGGCGGCTTCGGCGATCTCGACGCGCTGCGAGACCCCGCAAGCGTGTGGGGCCGCCTCGCCGCTGCCGGCGTCACGGTCTTCCAGACCGACGAGCCCGAGGCGCTGCTGCGATGGCGCGTGGACAGGCCGGCGACGCCGCACTGATCCCGATCTTCGGCGGAGGAAGTCCGCGAACCCGAGGCGGGCGATGCGACCGGAGATCCTGGGATCGCACATCGGGGGGGGCGCCTTGAGTACTATACAATTTGCATGCAAATAGCGCAGACAAGCGAAAGGCCGTCCCCCTGTCCACTCCTCCGCGCGCGTCTACCTTCCCGTCGCCCGACTGGGTCCCGGCAATCAGCGCGGGCGGACGCGCCATCCTCGACCTGCTGCTCCGTTCTGGCGGATCGAGCCAGGCGTCGCTGAGCCAGACGCTCGATCTGTCGCAGCCGAGCGTCGCGCGACTGATCGGCGCGTTCCATGCGGCGGGGCTGGTCCAGCTCGGCGAGCGGTCGCCCGGCGTGCGCGGACACCCAAGCGTGCATGTCACGCTCGATCCCGATTTCGCATTCGCGCTGGGCGTCACGCTGGTGGGCGACGCGGTGGGTGTCACGGTCGTCGACTTCGCCGGGGCAGTTCGTGCGGCACGCATGGTGGAGATGCCCGACATGGCACCCGCCCGGGTCGTCGAACAGCTACGCGCGCTGCAGCAGGCATTGATCGACGAGTCCCAAATCGATCCCGGCCGGATCGTCGGCGCAGGCGCGGGCGTGTCGGGCTTCATGTCCGAAGGCGACCCGCCGCGTTTCAATCCGCCGCACCAGCTCGCCGAATGGGCCAAGGTCGATATTGTCGGCACGCTTGGCACCGCGCTCGGTCTGCCTGTGCTCTACGAGAATGACGCGACTGCCGCCACGATCGCCGAGGGCCTTGTCGGCATCGGGCGCCATTGCGGCAATTTCGCCTATTGCCACCTCACCAACGGCTTTGGCGGCGGTCTCGTGATCGATCGGCGGCCCGTGCAAGGTTGGCTGGGCAATGCCGGCGACTTTGGCGGCGTGATGTGGCTTCTCGCCGACACCTATCCAAGCTTGGATACCCTCCACGCCTATGTTCGCAACGCAGGCGGGGCAGCGGAAGGCGTCGAGGCAATGGTCCGCAGCATCGATCTTGCGACGCCGGGGGTCGCGGAATGGATCGAGGATGCGAGCCGCTCGATCGCCAAGCTGGGGTTCCTGCTCGGCCATATCGTGGCGTCGGAAAAGGTCGTCATCGGCGGGCGGCTTCCGCCATCGATCGCCGCCGCACTGGCGCGAAGGATCGCGCTTCCGAGCACGCCGCCTCGCAACGAGATGCCATTTCCCCTCCCGGCAATCGTGCCGACCGAAGTGATGGGGGATGCGGTGGGAATTGGCGCGGCAGGCTTGCCGCTCCGCGCGCTTTTCTTTCTGTGATTGTTGCAGTCGCGATCGTCGGCGGTTGAAGCTGGCCACACGCGGCGCGTGGAGGTCCCCCGCTTCCGCCGGTGTCCGGCGATCGAACCCGCGTGCGCCTGAAATGTGACCGAATGGCCATGCCTGGATCGCACACGAACGGCGCGCATCGGGCGCCGTCCCATCCTTGCCGCCTCGGCCCGATGATCGAACATCGAACTCGTTGTAAAATTCGCGATACTTGGCGCGGACGGTTGACAAAGACGAATGCGGCGGGTGGATACCCGGATGGTGAGGTATCGAGCAACATGGTGTCCGATTCAGCGATAGACGCCCTCTATGCCGACCTGCGGCAAGCGGCGCGTCGCGAACGATTTCGCGCCGGACGACCGAACACGCTGCAGACTACGGCGGTGTTGCACGAAGCTTATATCAAGCTCAGCAATCGCGACGAATGGGAAAGCCGGGAGCATTTCCTGGCGGTGGCGGCAACCGCGATGCGGCACGTCCTAATCGACGCAGCGCGAGAACGGATGAGCGCGAAGCGCGGGAGTGGTATTCGGCCCGTCGCGCTCGACGAGGTCGACGGCGTACCCGATGCGAATGCCGGCGATGATCTGCAATTGATCGCAGTTGGCGGGGCGCTGCAACGCCTCGAACAATTGGATCCGGACCTTGCAAAGTTGGTCGATTGCCGGTTCTTCGTCGGGTTGAGCGAGCGCGAAACGGGCTACGTGATGGGGCTTAGCGAACGAACCGTGCGCCGGCGCTGGTCGCAGGCGCGGGCATGGATCCACCGCGAGATTTCAGCCGATTGAGCTTTGCGCGAAGCCGCGCGATGTCGGCTAATCCCCGCGGGGCGGCGACCTTCTTGAAGACGAGGGTCGCAGCGTCGAGATCTTGGGTTGCCTCTCCCAACCTGCCCTGTGCAATGCGCACTACCGCGCGGGCTCGAAGCAGCAGGCCCTCATTCAGCTGGCGACCGGGAATGTCCGATAGATGGGTGCTGGTCGTCGCCAGCAGTCGCTCGGCTTCGCCAATCCTGCCCAAATTCGCCAATGCTTCTATCTTCGTGGTGTCGATCTTGCTGGAAAGTCGGCTGTTACTCGAATCGAAGATGCTCTTGATCTGTGATGCCTCATCCAACGCGCGTAGCGCCTCGCTCGGCCGATCCATCATGGTGAGCAGCTGGCCTTCGCGCGCAAGATAGTCCGCCAGGAAGAGCGAGCGACCGTTCAGCCGGCGTTCGATTGCCACGCTGCGCCGTATCAGTGCATGCGCCCGTGCGAAATCGGCCTTCTGAATCGCAATTTCCGATTGCGCCATGTCAACCACTGCAACGCCATCGGGGCGATCGCCGCCCTCTTCGATAATTTTCTCGCCGCTGCGCAGCAATGCATCGGCTTCATCGAGGCGTCCAAGCAGCGCCAGATACATAGAATGAAAGGAATATCGCCAGGGCAGATCGTAATCATAGTATTTGTAGGCGCGCTCGGCGGCGTCCCGATTGGCGTTCAATAGAGCTACCGCCTGGTCGAATTTTCCGGACGCTCGCAGCCAATATGCTCTCGTGTCGACCGTATCCTGGGCTTCCTTGACGAAACGGTCAGGGTCGGATTTCCACATCGCTTCCGCCTGATCGAGAAGTCGCGCCGCAGCCGCCAGATCGCCTTCTCGAATATGGACGATGGCCAGCTTCACCTTGAGCCGCGCAGCGCCGACCGGATCCGTTCGCCCGATACCGCGCGCGAAGGCGCCAAGGACGAGCGGCTTCGCGCCCGGCCAATTGCCGCTGCCGATATAGATGTCCGCCAGTGTTTCGATCCTGACCGCTGCGTCCGATGATTGCGCGGGCAGCGAATGCACCAGATTCCGCGTGGTAATGTCCATCATGTCGCTGACCGATGTCGATCGCGATTTCTTTTTGTCATAGGCATCGCGCAGCATGATAAGCATGGTCTGGGCAGCGGCACGTTGGCGGGTAGCTTGCCCTTTGGCGATGTCGCGTTCCCACGCGGTTTCGCGCGCTTTCAGCGATATGCCTGCGACGGCCGCGATCAATGCGACCGCGACCGCGGCCGTCGAGCCCAGCGCCAGGCGATTTCTGCGCAAGAACCGCAGTGCCCGGTACGTACGAGAGCCCGTACGCGCCCGCACGGGCCGGAAGGCCAGATGGCGGCGGATATCGGTAGAAAGTTCGGCAACGCTGGCATATCGGTCGACCGGCGCATGCCGCATCGCCTTCAATGTGATGGCGTCGAGGTCGCCGGCGATCGCGCGCGCGGGCACCGGCCGCGCCTTACCCGGCGGGGGCACTGAACTCGGCGGCGGCGGCGCCCCGCGCAATATTCGCTGTATCGTGGCGGGGAGGGCGGTATCTTCGGCTTGCCATGGCCCGGTTCCGGTGAGCAGCCTGAACAACACGGCGCCCAGGGAATAGACGTCGGTCGCGACTGTCACCGCCTTGTTTTCCAACTGCTCGGGTGCGGCATAGTCCGGGGTGAGCAGGGCTTTGGCACGTGACAGCTCGCTGCCGTCTTCGACCAAGCGCGCAATCCCGAAGTCGAGCAGTCGCACCCGGCCCTCGCGATCGACCAGAATGTTGTCGGGTTTGAGGTCGAGATGGACCACCAGCCGGCCATGCGCGTACGAAACGGCTTCGCAGACATCGAGGAAAAGCTTGAGACGCTGCGACAGCGGCGCCTGCCTTCCTTCGCACCAGTCGTCGATCGCTTCTCCCTCGACATATTCCAGCGCCATGAAGGGCCGGCCGTCGTCCGTCGTGCCGCCGTCGATCAGGCGTGCGATCCCCGGATGCTCGAGATTGGCGAGTATGCCACGTTCGAACTCGAACAATGCGGCGTCGGTGACCGCTTCGGGGCGGAGCATCTTGAGCGCCACGCGCTGTTCGAATCCGCCCTGCGCCCGCTGGGCGAGATAGACTTCCCCCATGCCGCCGCGGCCGATCGGGCGAAGGACGCGGAATTGCCCCACCATCGCCCCAGCCGCCAGGGAGGGGGGATTGCTCACGGGTTCGGCATCGCCAAGTTCGATGGCGTGGTCGAGAAATCCGTTCAAGTCGCTCGATCGCAACAGACTTTCAACTTCGTCGCGCACCCGCGGGTTGCCGTCCGCGGCGCGAAGCTGCTGCGCGCGCTGCGGCGCGGGCAGGCCGGACAAGGCGTCGAACAATTTCCAGATCGCGGCCCATTCGGCCGGGGATGGTTGACGCGGCACGAGCGGCAAGGCCGTGTTGCCCGGTGACGTGGCCGAACCTCCATTCCGGCGCCCCATCTCCAATGCCGCTCTCCCGCCCCCGCAACATGCGAACACCTCGATAGCGCATAGAGTGTGCTTGGGAATTCCCGAAAGAGGGAAATTTGAAGGCGGTCCGTTCCTCCGCGCTCCTCCAACGATCCCGCGCATCGCCGACATGCGGGAAGAAATATTTTTGGCCGGTTTGTCCGGCGCTTTCCGTCTCCCTGGTTGCAGGACGCGAAGGGGGAACGTGAATGGCAACCGCGCAAACGCTTTTTTGGACGATCCGACGCAAGCCGGCCGGCCGCGCGCGCATTCGTAGATCCGGCCGCTCGACCAATCGAGCACCGCCCGTCGGAGCGTCACGTCGCCCCGCAGATCGTGCGCCGCCGCCATGGCATCCGCGCGCTTCAGCACCGTGCGATGTCGCGAAGTCACACCCGAGCAGAAAGCGCCGCGCAGCCTAGTGCCGCGCCTGTGCCGACCAACGACGGATGTGCGGTGGCCGATGCACCGCCGTCTCACACCGATGAGGAATGACGACCATGACCCGGAAATTGAACCTGGCGCTTGCCACCACCTGCGCGCTCGGCGCGCTGTGCCTGATGCCGCGGTCCGCGATGGCTCAGGCCAACGGCGGCAACCTTGCCAACAATACGCCTTGCAACCAGGACGTCGCTGCCGACCTGGCCTGCAGCGTTGGGGCCACTGCATCGGGAGGCTCTGCCGTCGCGATGGGACCGGGGAGCGCTGCATCGGCCAACGACACCGTCGCGATCGGCGTGCGGGCGAAGGCAACGAACGGCGCCGCCATCGCGATGGGCTACCAGACGATCGCAAGCGGCCCCGGCAGTACTGCCCTGGGAGACAGCGCGGAAGCGTCGGGCTATGGAAGCCTAGCAAGCGGATTCAGCACGGAGGCCATCGGCAATCGCTCCTCTGCGATCGGCATGTATAGCGTCGCGGGGGGAGCGGGGGATTTCGCGGCGGGGGGCGCGCAAACGGGAACGGTGAATGATTTCAGCCCAACCTCCAACGGCACCAAGGGAAATATTGCGATCGGCACCGACACGGCGACCGCGGACGGCGCCGCAGATATCACGCGCGCCTTCGCCAATGGCGGTGACAGCATCGCCATCGGCACTGGCACCCAGGCGACGGGCCATCACGGTGTGGCCGTAGGAGCAACGGCTCTCGCGAGCGCCGCCAGCTCGACTGCTTTGGGAGATAGCGCGAATGCCGGCAGCCTCTACGCATTGGCCTTGGGTGCCAACACAAGCGCAACCGGACTGTTCAGCACGTCCATCGGCAGTTCTACCACTGCCTTCGGTCTATATTCGGTCTCGTTGGGCTCGAACGGCGGAGCCACGGGCGACTACAGTATCGCGCTCGGGAGCAGCGCCATTGCCGCGAGCGCCAATTCCACGGCGATTGGCCACAACAGCGAGAGCGGTGGGAACGGCGATGTTGCGCTGGGGACGGGCGTCCACGCCGGATATACCGGCGACGGGATGAACTATTACAATGCGAAAACCAACCGAAACGTGGCGATCGGCAACGCCATTGGTAGCGTCTATTCGGAAGCCAGCGGTGGCGACGCCATCGCAATCGGCTCGGCAACCAAGGCGACCGGCGTGCAAAGCGTCGCGGTCGGCCTCCAGTCGCGCGCGGCAGGCAGCAGCGCCATGGCGTTGGGCGCGAATGCCAGCGCGGCCTATGACACCAGCACCGCGATCGGCGCCGGAGCGACGACAACCCGCGCCAATCAGGTGGTGCTCGGCGGCACGGGCAGCTCGGTGACAGTGGGCGATATCGGCGCCAGCACTGCGGCGCAGACTGGCGCGCTTGGGATCGTCACCGTCGATGCCAGCGGCACGCTGGGCGTCGACAACACGCTCGGCACCACCCTTGCCAATCAGGGCTCCCAGATCTCGACGCTGCAAGCCTCCTATACGCAACAGGCCGCGGAGGTCACTGCGATAAAGACCGTCAACGCTCAGCAGGACTCCCACCTGAGCGCAATCGATGCCCGGGATGACGCGCAGGATGCCCACCTTTCGGCGATCGACGCGGTCAATGCAGGCCAGGATGCGCGGATGACGGCCATTGAATCGGTGAATGCGGTTCAATCCAACCAGATCAGCAAGCTGCAGGATCAGGTCGGCAGCCTCCAAACCTCGGTGAGCGGCCTGCGCCGCAATATCCAGCAGGCGAATGGCGGGATCGCCGCGGCGGTGGCGCTGGGCGGGACCATGGTAGTGCCGGAGAGCAATGTATCGATGTCGTTCAACCTTGCCACCTACCGTGGGGAACAGGGTTTCTCAGGTGCCGTCGTCGGGCGGATCGCCCGTAAGGTGTACGTCAATGCCGGCATCGGCGGATCGACCGTTCGCGGGTCGACCGCCGGGCGCGTCGGCATCAGCTTCGGACTGTGAGATGAAAAAGCTTCGGAACCTAGCGATCGCCACGGGCGTCGGCGCCGCGCTGTTTCTCCTGCTGGCCTATCTTGAGGTCAGCACGCCGGGACTGGATCTCGGGGCGACCAAATATGTCCTGCCGATGGTGCTAAGCAGCGGATTGTTCGCGGGATTGAACGCGAGGGCCGGCAATCGCCGGGTACCGGTGGCCAATGACGCGCGAAAGGCCGAGCTGCTCGGCTTTCCGCCGCGCGATGGATGCGGTTGGGTTGTGATGGTGCGCGACAAGGCCACGGTCGCGTCGTCGCTCGGCTTCGACGTGGCGGTCGACAACAAGGTGATCACGCAACTGATGCCCAAGCGCTTCACGATGATCGCCCTGCCATCGGGTACGCACCAGCTGTTCGCCGACGTCGCGGGAGCGCCCGGCGCGTCTGCGATAGCGCCACTCGACGTCGCGATCAGGCCGGGCGAAATCCTGATCTTCGCGATCCGGGCGTCGATGGGCCTGATGCGGACTTCGCTCCGGCTCGATCCCGCCGCGGACAGCCCCGCGATGCGCAGGGCACTCGCTCGGATGCAGTTGGTGGAACCTGAGGGACAAGGATCGTGAACGAGATGCCGCTTGTCACCGTGCTGCCGCTGCTGGCGTTCGCGGTGATCGGCTCGGTCGTGCTTCTGCGCAGAATGGCGGCGAGGAAACGCCCATCGGTGCCGCTCGAAACGATGCCGGACGGCACGACGGCAGTGCCGATACGCGGCCTCTATTTACGCCGTGCAGGCATCATGGGAGGCATGTCGCACAACAGCATCAACCCGCGCTTCGCGATCGCGCCCGACGGCATCCGGTTTCGGGTTTTCCGCGAAAGCCGCCTCGCCTTTTCGGACATCGACCATGTCGAGATTCGCGAGCGCTACGGGTTCGTCTACGTGCTGTTGGTCAACCATGCGGGACCGCGCTTGCTCAGCGTCAATGTCGGGGACCGCGGTACCGCCAAGCAGGTGCTGGAGGCGTTCCCCCGCAGCGTGGCACTGACACCCCAAGCCGCCACGATCCGCGACGGAACATCGGCGGCTGGAACCTCGGGTCTGCAGCTCTATCGGGGGCGGTTCGCCTGACGATAGGTTCTTCGCCGTGCAGGTTGGTATTAGAGCCCGCTTGGGAATTCGCTCGTTCGCGAATTCCCAAGCGGGCTCTTAGGAGCCCGACCGTGGGGCAGGCTGCTGCCCTTCGTCCTCCGCCGTGCCGCCTTCAGGCGCCACTAGGATCTCGTCCCGCCCCGCACGCACTTCCAGCCCATATGCCGAGCGCAGCAAGTCTAGAAAGGCTGCGCTGTTCCGGATCTGGAACGTGCCCCCGATGCGAATGTTGGCGACCGCGGGGTCGCTGATCCGGATCGGACGGTCCGTATAGCGGTTGAAGTCGGCCACTGCGTCGGCGAGGCGTTGGTTGTCGAACACCAGAACGCCGTCGCGCCATCCGGTCATCGCGGTCACGCGCGTCGGCGCGGCCAGTGCAACCAAGATGCCGCGCGCCTGGGCATAGGCGATGTCGCCTTGCCCGATGACCGCAGCGCGCGTGCCCGATTCCGCGGTCCCATCCTCTACCCGGACTCGACCTGACAGAACGGCGACCGTCACCTTTTCGCCGTCCCGCCGCACCGTGAAGCGGGTGCCCAGCACGGTTACCGTGCGGGAACCGGCATGGACCACGAACGGCCGATCCGGCCGATGCACAATGTCGAAATAGGCCTCGCCCTTGTCGAGCCATATCTCCCGCCCGTTCGGGCCGGTCGCGGCACGCACGGAGGTTGCGGTATTCAACTCGACGCGGCTGCCATCGGCGAGCGCGATGGTCCGCTGGATGCCAACCGGGGTCTGAACGGCTACCTGCGCGGGGGCAGGGGGCTCGGACGTCGACAGCATGACGGTGCCAATGCCGACCACCAGCGCCAGCGAGGCCGCAAGGGCCAGGCCTATACCCGGGGCGGCCTTTCGCCATGCCGGCCAGGGCTGTGCCAGACGCGACCCAAACCGCGTCGGCGAGAAGCCCAGCGCGCCGACCCGATCAGCGGCGGCCCAGCCCTGGCGCAGTCGCCAGAAGGCGGCCTTGTGTCCTAGGGACTGGTTGAGCCATGTCGTCAGCTCCGCCTCGTCCTTCGCGGACCAGTCGGGGCTCTCGCGGCGAACGATCCAGCGCGCGGCGATCTCTTCGATCTGTTCGGCCCGGCTCATCGGCGGCGCACCTTGCTGGTACCGGCCGCCGCCCTGCGCTGGATCTTGCCTGAGCCGCCCAGCATGGCGTCGGTCATCGCGCGGATGCCCAGCACCAGCTGACGCTCGATCGTGTCGATGCCGACGCCCATGCGCGCCGCGGCCTCGCGGGTGGAAAGCCCTTCGATCTTGCGAAGCCGGACGACTTCGCGGCAGCGCGGCGGAAGGCGCTCGATCCCTTCCTGCGCCCGACGCAGTGCGTCGCGGGCGTCGAGATGGCGGTCGGTCGCCGAAAGATCCACTGCCTGCTCGACGCTTTCCATGTCGGCGAACTGCTCGAACTGCACGATTCGTTCGCGCTTCGATCGGTTGATCAGGATGTTGCGCGCGATCGTGAACACGAACCCCGCGGTATTGCCCGGCAGGCCCTGTCGGCCGCCGGTCAGCGCCGCTTCGTATATGTCCTGCCGGATGTCCATGATCTGCTCGGAGGCCCGCCAATTGCGGCGCAGATAGCGGGTCAGCGAGGCCTCCAGTGGAAGCACCTCGTCGCAAAACCATCGCTCCAACTGCGCATCGTCTATCATCGGCCGCCCAAAGCACTCCTTTGTCAGAGGCACCCTGCCTCTGATGACAATCGGCACCGGGAAAGCCGTAACACACAAAGCCGCGCACGCCCGGAAAATCGATTTTTGTCCCAAAGTTTCCAATCTTCAACTTCTTTTGAAATTCCAGATTGCGGTGCCGTGATATTGGAGTGCGGAGATTGCGGAAGGCGCCAGGCACGCGCTGCATTCGGGGGCAGCAGAAGAAGAAGTTCGTTGCGGTCGCAGCCTTCGGCGCGCGCTCAAGCTGCCGGTCCCTGCGCTGGTCGGGCCCGCGAACAGCCCGGCAACTGTCCAGTTCGCCGGAAATGCCAAGCAGAGCGGGTGCGGTTGTTCGGCGCACCGACCGCGGCCAACCGGCGCGGGTCGCTGGCGTGCTGCATCTAAAGCTCCCCTCCCACGCATCTAAGGGATGGAGGGGCAGGATGCCCAGGCCGCAAGCAAGTGCGTCGGCCGCGTGCACGATCCCTTCGGGTGCTGACGTCGGCGCAGCGGCCGGCATGTTGGGGTGGCAGGCTCTGCAAGCAGTAGGCCTCCCGGTTTGAGAGGGTGGTTTGTGTTCTTTCTGAGGGAGATGTCGAGCTCGGAGATGCTGCAACGGTATCGAGCGCGATATCCCGACATGGATGTCGGCGCGGTCGACGATGCGCTTCGGCTACTGCGTCGGGGGAGCCAGCTCGCGCAAAAGCTGAAGGCGTTCTTCGATTTGCATGGCACGACGTCGACGCGCTTCATGGCGATGATCGTGATCGATCTTGCGGCGGAGCAGGAAGGTGTCCTCCCCGGTGATTTGGCTGCTCGGCTCGATGTGTCGCGGACCGTGGCAACGGAAGCAATCAACGCGCTGGTGCGGCGCGGCTTGCTTGCCAGCGCATCCACGGGAGGCGCGCGCGCAAGGAGGGTAAGGCTGACCTGCCATGGGCGAGCGGTACTGGCCGCACAACTGCCCGACTATTTGTCGCTGATGGCGGATTTCATGCACCGAGATCCGCGGAGATTCGGCGAGCGGAACCCTGGTTTCTCCGGCACGAAGGAAAATCGGGGCTGCGTCTGCATCCAATGCGGGCTTCCCATGCATCCAAGTGGCTGAAGCATCGAGGCGACACCGGGGGGCGCGAACACCCGGCGGTCCCATGGTCTTCACGCCGCCGCTGGTGCTGCGCCCAGGTCCGGGTTGCGGCTAAGGCACAATCAAGTTGCGAACGGGATGACGACGATGAATGAGCAAACACTATCCTTCACGGCGATGATGCTCGCGCCGGTGCTGATCGCCCTGATCTTCTTCCGCTATCGGCGCTTGCAGGTAGAGGCGCGCTACCGGGCATTGGTGCAGATCGCAGAAAAGGGCGTGGAGCTTCCCGCCCTGCTGCTTGCCGATCCACAGGCGAACTTCTCGGAGCGTCGCCGGGGTCTGGTGCTGGTCGCTGCGGGACTTGGCATCATGGCGATGGTCGTCGCCCTGCCGTTCCGGCTCGACGATGGAAGGAGCATCGCGTCCTTGTGGGGAATCGGCCTGTTGCCGTTGATGACGGGTCTTGGCTATCTCGCCAGCTGGTGGTTCAGCCGCATCGACACGCGCCGCTGACCGTGCGGGACGCGGGGCACCCTGATCAGGCACTGGTCGTCCGCGCGCAGGCGAGCAACGACCGACGGGCATTCGAGGAACTGGTGCGTCGGCATCAAGGCATGATCCGCGCACAGCTTCGTCGCCTGTTGTACGGCGACGAGGCGGCGGCGGATGACCTGGCGCAGGAAACGTTCGTGCTGGCCTGGCGCAAGCTGGAGCAGTTTCGCGGCGATGCGCGCTTTTCCACCTGGCTGTATCGGATCGCCTATTCGTGCTTCCTTCAGTCCCGACGAAAGCCGGTCGCTGTCGTCGGCATCCACGAGAACGAGGCGGCAGCGCCGGAGCCTGCACCGTCGCATGCGATCGATCTCCGCATCGACGTCGAAAGCGCCATCCGGCGGCTGCCGCTCGCCGAGCAGGCGGTGCTGTTGCATTGCGTCCAATTGGGGCTGAGCCACGAGGAAGCAGCCTATGTGCTGTCCCTGCCGCTCGGGACGGTGAAGTCGCATGCCGCGCGCGGCAAGGCACGGTTGCGCGCGTTGTTGGCCGAGTGGCAGCCCGGAACGAAGGAGGACAAACAGCATGTCGGCTGAAGCGGACGACGCAATCGACGCCCTGCTCCGGCGGAGCTTCGACGGGCCGGTCGAGGATGGTGGCTTCACCGATCGGGTCATGCGAACCTTGCCGCGTCGGCATCGCCACGGCGCGTGGTGCTCGCTGGTCGGGATGATCGCGGGGGCGGTTTCGTGCTGGGTAACGGTGGGATCGTCGCCGATCATGCTGATGGCGTGGCAAATCTGGGTCAGCGGACGGCCGTCTGTCTCACTGCTATCCTTGGTACTCGCGGTGATGGGCTTGTCGGTGCTCGGGTTGATCTGGACGATTTCGGAAGCGGCCGACGATCCTCGACACGTACTGACGTAGCCACCCCCACTGGCCAATCGCGGCCGGCACGCGATATGCGGGGCGGATGAGTGATCCGACCGAAGACCAGCTTGCCGCGCTCGGCACCGCGTTCGAAACCTTCGCGCGCCGATACAAGCTGGCCGACGCGCTCCGTTCCGAGCGCCCGCTGGCCGAGCTGGACAAGGCCGTCTTGCTCTATGTGGCCGAGCATGAAGGTTGCGGCCCGACCGACGTTGCGCGCTTCCTCGGCGTGCCCACGACCACCCTGTCGTCGGCCACAGATCGGCTGGTGAAGCGCGGATTCCTCAAACGCGAGCGCATCGAGGCCGATCGCCGGGCGGTAGCGCTGTCCTTGTCCGCGGCCGGCGCGGCCTGTGCCCGAAGCATGGTCGAGGCCTATCGCCAACTGCATCTGCTAATGCTTTCGCGACTTTCGCCCGACGAGCGCGACCGCTTCATCGCTATGATCACGAAGATCGTTGACGACGATAGTTGAATAATCCGAACTTCGTTATATCTTCATCCGAGACGCTGCCGGGGCGGCGGCGCGCCAGCGGACGGAGCGGAACCATGTCGATACGGGTCAACGATACAGAGGTTCCCCCGCCCGACGACGCCCGGGTGTCGCTGCTCGACCTGTTGCGCGAGCATCTCCACCTTACCGGCACCAAGAAGGGATGCGACCAGGGCGCCTGCGGTGCCTGCACGGTCCTGCTCGACGGGAACCGCGTCCTGTCCTGCCTCACGCTTGCCGTGCAGGCGGAGGGGCGCGAGGTCCGCACGATCGAGGGGCTCGCCGGCGCAAACGGCGAACTGCACGTGCTGCAGCGGGCCTTTGTCGAGCGGGACGGACTCCAGTGCGGCTATTGCACCCCGGGCCAGATCTGCTCGGCGATCGCCATGGCGGAGGAACTGCGGCGGGGAGACCCGAGCTACGTCACCCCGGACATCGCAGCGGGGCCGGCCGCGGTGACGCGGGAGGAAATCCGCGAGCGGATGAGCGGCAATCTCTGCCGGTGCGGCGCGCATAACGGGATCGTCGAGGCGATCGAGCTGATGCTGGCGGAGACCGCCGCATGACACCGCTGCGCTATGTCCGCGCGGCGGACAAAGTGGATGCGCTGGCACGGGTGTCGAGCGGAGCGCGGTGCCTGGGCGGCGGCACCAACCTCGTCGATCTGCTGCGCCAGAATGTCGAACAGGCGAGCGAACTGGTCGACATCAGCCGCCTGCACGGTGCGATCCAGGAACGCGACGACGGCGGGCTGTTCATCGACGCATCGGTCACCAACGCCGCGCTTGCCGCGCACCCGCTCGTGCGCCGTCGCTATCCGGTGCTCGCCCGCGCGCTGCTCGCCGGCGCATCGGCGCAGATCCGCAACATGGCGACCGTCGGGGGCAATATCCTCCAGCGGACGCGCTGCACGTATTTCTACGACGTCGACGGTGCACGCTGCAACAAGCGCCAGCCGGGCGCCGGCTGCGACGCGCGCGAGGGGTTCAACCGCTATCATGCGATCCTCGGCGCCTCGGACCAGTGCGTCGCCACCCATCCTTCCGACATGTGCGTCGCGCTCGCTATGCTCGATGCCGTCGTCCATCTCTCCGGGGCCAGCGGCGATCGATCGGTGCCGCTGGCGGACTTCCACGTCCCGCCAGGTGCCACGCCGCAAGTGGAGACCGTGCTGCTGCCGGGCGAGCTGATCACCGGCGTCGAACTGCCGCCGCCGACCGATGCGATGGTCCGATCGGACTATCGCAAGGTCCGGGATCGCTCCAGCTATGCGTTCGCGCTGGTGTCGGTCGCGGGCGGCCTTGCGCTCGCCGAGGGGCGGGTCCGCGAAGCCCGGATCGCGCTCGGCGGCGTTGCCGCCAAGCCATGGCGGGCGAGGCGGGCCGAGGCGGCGCTGATCGGCGTGGCGCCGCAATCCGACGCGTTCGTCGCCGCGATCCGTGAGGAACTGGCCGACGCCCGGCCGCTGTCCGGCAACGGCTTCAAGATCGGCCTCGTCGAACGCACGGTGGTCGCCGTCCTGACCGCCCTTGCAGGAGCGCGCGCATGACCAAGCTGCAGAATGCCATCATCGGCGGCGTGCGCGCCGTGCTCGGCCAGGTGCCGGCAAGCTGGCTGCCCGGCGGCACGCCCGATCCGCTGATCGACAAGCGCGTGGCGCTGGGCGGCCAGCAGTCGCGTATCGACGGGCCTGACAAGGTCCGCGGCGCGGCGCGCTTCGCCGCCGAAGTGGCGATGGAGGATCTGCTCTACGCCGCCTTCGTCCATTCGACGATCGCGCGCGGTCGCATCGCCGATCTGGACGTGTCGGACGCGGAAGCGGCACCCGGCGTCGCGCTGGTGATGACCTATCGCAACGCGCCCAGGATCGGGGTGCCGCCGCCGATCGGGCTGACCAATCTCAAGGCGGCCGGCAACCACACGCTGCCCATTATGCAGGATCCCGAGATCCACTGGAACGGGCAGGTGGTCGCGGTGGTGCTCGCGGAGACGCGCGAGCAGGCCGATCATGCGGCCAGCCTAGTCCGCGTGCGCTACGACGCCGCGCCGGCACGCACGCGGTTCGAGGAGGGCAAGGCGAGCGCCAGCACGCCGGAGTCGATCCTCGTCGAGCGCAACCGCCTCGACAAGGGCAATGCCGGCCAGAAATTTGCGCAGGCGGCGGCCAAGGTCGACGGCGTGTATACGACGCCCTGGGAAAGCCATGCCCCGATCGAGCCGCATGCCGCGACGGTTGCGTGGCGGGACGGCAAGCTGATCATGCACGACGCGACCCAGATGATCCACGCCACCGCCGGCTCGCTCGCCAAGATCTTCGGGCTGAAGGCGGAGGATGTTCATGTCAGCTCGCCCTATGTCGGCGGCGGGTTCGGCGCGAAGGCGCTATGGGATCACCAGATCCTCGGCGTGGCGGCGGCGAAGCTCGCGGGGCGCCCGGTGCGGGTTGCGCTGTCCCGCGCGAGCATGCACCGGCTGATCGGGGGCCGCACGCGGACCGAGCAGCGCGTGGCGCTGGCGGCCGACGCCGACGGCAAGCTCACCGCGCTGCTGCACCATGGCTATGGCGTGAAGCCGCGGCACAGCGTCTGCGACGAAGGCTTCAGCCTCACCGGCCGCTCGCTCTATGCCTGCGAAAGCTTCGACATCGTCCAGCACAATGTCGAGCTGGACCTGCTCGCCAACAGCTTCATGCGCGGCCCGGGCGAGACGCCGGGCACCTTCGCGATCGAGTGCGCGATGGACGAACTGGCCCATGCGCTCGGCATGGACCCGATCGAGCTGCGCCGCCGCAATGCCGCCACCCGCGATCCGGTGAGCGGGGCGCCCCATTCGCAGAGCGCGATGATGGAGGCCTATGACCTGGGCGCGGCGCGGATCGGCTGGTACCGGCGCTCGGCGGAACCCGGCACGCATCGCGACGGGGAGTGGCGGCTCGGCATGGGCTGCGCCACCGGCACCTTTCCCTTCACCCGCATGCCCGGCACCTCCGCCCGGATCACCCTCGACGCGAACGGCGACGCCCATGTCGCCAGCGCCGCGCAGGAAATGGGCATGGGCACCGCGACGGTCCAGCGCCAGCATGCCGCCGATCGGCTGGGCCTGCCGGTCGATCGGGTCACGGTGACGATCGGCGACTCCCGCCTGCCCTTCGCCAGCTTCGCCGGTGGATCGTCACAGACCGCATCGCTGGCGGCGGCGATCAGCGCGGCAAGCGGGAAGCTGGCCATCCAGCTGATGCGGCTGGCGGGGAACGACACGCCGCTGGCCGGGCTCAAGCCGAGCGAAGTCGAGTTCGCCGACGGCGGCCTGCGCAGCGTCGAGGATCCCGCGCGCCACGAGAGCTTCGCCTCGATCCTGCGTCGGGCAGGGCGGGGCGAGCTGAGCGCGATCGGCGAAAGCGGTGCGCCGCTCGAGGTGCTGAAATATTCGATGCACAGCACCTCGGCGATCTTCTGCGAGCTGCGCGTCAGCGAGGTTACCGGTGAAATCCGCGTCGATCGGTTGGTCGGCGCGTTCGACTGCGGCCGCATCCTCAACGCCAAGACCGCGACCAGCCAGTTCAAGGGCGGCATGATCATGGGCCTGGGCATGGCGCTGACCGAGGAGACGCTGCTCGACGAGCGGACTGGCCGCATCATGAGCACCTCGCTTGCCGACTATCATGTGCCCGTGCATCTCGACGTGCCGGACATCGATGTGCTGTGGACCGACATCCCCGATCCCCGCACCCCGCTGGGCGCGCGCGGGATCGGCGAGATCGGCACGACCGGCGTGGCGGCGGCGGTCGCCAACGCGGTATTCAACGCGACGGGCAAGCGGGTGCGCGACCTGCCGCTTACGCTCGACAAGCTGCTCTAGCCTCTGGTCGGCGCCGATCAGGACCCTTGCCAGCCTTCCCATAGGGAACAAGCCGCCCGCAAGGGCGCGGCTCCCATATGGGGCCCTGCTCGCTACTGCTTGGCGTTCCGCGCCGGCAGCCGAATCTGCAATTCGGCGCGGGGGAAGTCGACGGCGAAGGCTTCGAACAGGCGCAGCAGGTCGGTGCCGAGGATCAGCATCGGCCCTTCGCCGTCTGCCTGTGGCGAGAAATAGAGCGGCACATGGCGCAGCGTGGCCGGGCCGATCGCCAGCGTGTCCATTTCCGCGCGCCGGACCGTGTTGGTCGAAGAGGTCGCGCCGCGAATCTCGCCGCCGGCCTGGAGCCGGGCATCGTCCGGTTCCCAGCCGAGCGCGGCGAGCGCCGCCGGATTGGCGATCGAGACGGCTGCGCCGGTATCGATCAGCGCCTCGATGGTCACGCCGTTGATCTTCACCGGCACCTGCACCAGCCCGTCCTCGCGTCGTTTCCCGGCCAGCGTGGCAAAGCCGCTCTCCGCCGGGCCCGAGGGCAGTACGGTCACACGGTGAGCGATGCGATCGAACAGCAACTTGCGGGTGGCGAAATGCTCCATGCCGAGGATGCCGCGCGCCGGCGTGGACTGCGGGTTGGGGAATTCCAGCAGGCCGACGAAGCGCGCGTCGAACAGATGGTTCGAAAGATGGTCCACCGGATAGACCCGTGCCGCGGCGGAGCCGGTTGCGCCAGCGATACGCATGCTGCTTTGCATGGGCTTGAGGTTGAGCTGTGCCGCCAGCGACGGGCCGAGCAGGCTCGCCTGCGCCGCGGTATCGAGCACCATGTCATAGGGGCCCTTGTCGTTGACCAGCACCGATACGACCGGCCGCCCGCGATCATCGTAGCGAAGTTCCTCGCCGGCGCTCTCCTGCAGCGGAGCGGTAAGAAGCAACGACAGCGCGAGGATCGACATGAGCGGGGCCTTGGCAACGAGGGAGGTACCGTTCTAGCGGGCCCGGCTTGCGCGAAGCTGGCACTCGCCTGCGCCCTCAGCCCTCGGCCTTGAACGCCGGCACGCGTACCGGTGTCGCCGGGCGGGCGGTGGCATTGGCGGTGCCGTCGCTCGGCGGAAAGCGCAGGTCGAACACCGCACCGGCGCCTTCCGCATTGCGCGCGGCGACGCTGCCGCCGTGCAGCGTCGCGATCGCCTTGACGATCGCCAGTCCCAGCCCGAAGCCCCGGCGGTTGGAGGGGTGGCGCACAAAGGGATCGAACAGGCTGCTGATCTTGGCAGGATCGAGCCCCGGGCCGAAATCGCGTACCGAGAGCAGGCCTTCGGCATCGAGCGCCACGAACACCTCGCCGCCATCGGGCGTGAACGAGATGGCGTTGTCGACCAGATTGGCGATCGCCACCTCCACCAGATCGGCGCCGCCCGCCATCCAGTATTGCTCGACCTGCGGCGCGAAGCTCAGCGCGATGTTACGCTGCCCCGCGAGCGGCGCCAGGTTCGCCAGCACCTTGCGCGTGGTCGCCACCAGATCGAAGGTGCCGGCAACTTCCGCCAGCGTGTCGAGCTTCATCAGCGTCAGCAGCTGGTTGACCAGATTGGTCACGCGGCGCACGTCGCCGATCAGCTTGTCCTTGATCGGGGCTTCGTCGAGCAGCTCCAGCCGCGTGCGCAGCACGGTGAGCGGGGTGCGCAGCTCGTGCGCGGCGGCGGAGAGGAAGAATTTCTGCCGCGCCTGAGTCCGGTGCAGCCGGCCGATCAGCTGGTTGATCGCGCGCACCAGCGGCAGCACCTCGGCCGGCACGCCGCGTTCGGGCAGCTGCACGTCGAGATGATTGGCATCGAACGACTGGGCCAGCCGCGCCACCCGCCGGATCGTCCGCATGTTCACCACGATCACCGCCGAGGCGAGCAGGAACAGCGCCGCCACCGTGTAGAAAAAGGCGCTGCCGGTGGTCCAGAACAGCTTGCGCACGGCGCGCTCGGCCCGATCGTTCGGGGTGGGGAAGGCGTGGCGGAGCCCGTGATACTCGATGTAGCGCGGGCGATCGCAATAGAGATATTCCAGCGCGCCCTTGTCCTGGGGGGTGGAGAGGTTGCGAAACATCTGCAGGCAGATTTCGGGCGCGGCGTCGGCGGCGGCTCGGGCGGCTTCGAGGCGGTCCAGCCCCAGCGCATGGAAATAGGCGGGCGAGGGGGTGTTGCCGATCACCCGGTCGCCGACGCGCAGATAATAGCGAAAATCGGGATTGCGGCGCACCGCCTCCGCCATCGTCGCGGTGAAGTTGCGCGATACGGCGCGATCCGGATGCCCGGAAAGCGCGAAGGCCTCGGCGTTGATCGCGTCGCGCACGCGCTGGGCGGAGCGGTCGAGCGGATCGAACGCCGCCGGCGGCAGCACGGCAAGGATCGGCCGGATCGTGACGAGATAGGCACCGACGCCGAGCAGCAGCAGCGTGAGTACTGCCATCTGCCCGAACATCGACCGATGTGGCCATACGCGTCGCATCGTTCCTCCCGTTCCGCCGCGCGCTATTGCTTTGCGTCCAGGGCGGGAAAGCGCGCGAACGGCGGCTCGTCCGCGCTCGGACCCAGTTCCCGCGCGATCCGCGCGCGCAGCGTCGCATGGGCGGCGCGTGCTGCGGCGGCGTCGTGCCAGCCCCGCAGCACGCCCACGATCGCGTCGAGCAGCGGTTCGGCATTGCCGGCGTACACGGACTGGGCCTGCGAAGGATAGAGGATCTGGAGCAGCGCCGCCTCGAGGAGTTTCGCCGCGGTGGCGGTGTCGCCCACCTCGCCGAGCAGGCCGGCATAGCGGATGCGTTCGTCGGCGGTGAGCGCCGGGATGGTCGCGAGCCGTCGGGCGAGCGGCGCCGCGGCTTCGGTCGGCAGCGCGGTTCCGGTCTTCCGGAGGAGCAGCGCGAGCCGGTGGAGCGCGGCAGGACGGATCGTCCCGGCGGCCAGCGCGGCGAGTCCGCTCCCGATCTCGGCCTTGGCTTGTCCCTGCTGGACCAGGCCTGCGACGATCAGCGCGTCGAGCCTGGACTGATAGGGACGCAGCGCCGGATCGATACCGTCCAGCCAGTGCGCCAGCTCGCGCGTGAGCATCGGCGTCGCCAGCATGTCGAGCAGCGCCGCATTCTCGGTGGTACGCCCCTCGGGATCGGGCAGCGCTTCGAGCAGCTGCATCCGGCCGCCCAGTGCCGGTCCGTCCTCGCTTTCGCGCGGTGCGGTGGCGCGCCAGGCTGCGCGCAGCGCGGCGCGCACCGCCGCCGGCCCGCGGGCGATCGCCTGCGCGACCTCGCGAAGCGGCGATGCGCCTTCCGGCGTCACCTGCTGGCGCTCGCCGAGCGCACGGCGGCGTTCGGCTTCGGCGACGGCGGGGTCGCCCGCCGCAGCGGCAGCATAATCCGGATAGAGATGGCTGAAGACGAAGCGGAAATCGGGCTCGAACCGCCCTTCGCGTGGCGCCGTGGCGCGGTTGACCATCTCGACCAGCCAGTCCTCGTCGGCGATGTCGGCGCCGCTCGCCTGGGCGAGCGCCGCCGCCTGGGCCTTCTCCCCGCGGATCCGGTAGGCCATTTGCAGCACCGATGCCGCCTCGCGATCGTCGCGATGCGCGGCGACATAGCGCGCCAGCAGCACCACGAAGCCGTCGCGATCGTGCCGGGTCCACAAGGCGTCGAGCGCGCCGCTGACATAGCTGGGATTGTCGGGATCGAGCGCGGCGAGCTTCAGATAGTAACCGGGGACCTCGGCCCGCTCGGCCGGCACGCTGCTCGATGCCGCCGGGAGCAGGAAATCGCGATAGAAGCCGGCGATTGCCGCGGGATCGGCATGGTCGCGGGCGAGGAAGGCGTCGATCGCCCGGCGCCGCTCCTCGGCGAAGCGCGCGCGGATGATCGGGGCGGCATAGTCCAGGCCCTGATAATGCGCGCTGGTATCGGCATGCAGCGCCTTCAGTTCCTGATAGGCGGTCGCCTTGTCGCCGGCAAAAAGCGCCGCCAGGAACGTCGGCAAATGGCGGGCATCGGCATAGCGCGTGGCGGCCGCGCGGGCGACGCGCAGCAGCAGCGCCCGGTTGCCGGGATCGGGATCGAGCACCAGCAGCTTCTGCACGACGAACGCCGCCGTCTTGTTCTTCAGCCCGCGATCGAAGCCGATATCGGTCTCGATGGCCGTGCCGAGCCGCGCCTGCTGGGCGGCGTCGAGCGGGACGGTGAGCAGCTGCCCGACCAGCGCCTCCTGATAGGCGGTCTCGGCGCCGCGTGCGCGCATCAGCTCGACCAGCCGCTCGTACAGTGCCAGCTTCTCGGCCACCGGGAAGCGCGCGACCAGCCCGCCGGGCGAGGCGGACTTGTCGCGCCGCATCGCGAAGGTGACGCGGGCATAGGGCAGGGGACCATTGCCCTGGTCAATCAGCAGCGTGAGCAGCTGGCTGTCGTCGAACAGCGGATGGCCGGCGGCCTTTTCGATCCGGCCATACCAGTCGCCACCGCTGCGATAGACGTCGAGCAGCACGCGCGATCGATAGGGGCTCTGCTCGATCGGCCTCAGGATCTGGCTGCGGAACTGCTCGGCGGGGAGCGCGTCGACGGCCTTGAGCACCAGCGTGTAGAGCGGCGAAACCATGCCCGCGCGCGGGCGCCCGGCGGCCATCGCTGCGTCGTTCGCCGCCTCGGCCGTCATCGCCTGGGCGAGCTGCCCGCGAATGGCGGCAGGGTCCCCGCTCGCCAGCGCGACCGATTGGGCGAGCTCGACATTGTCGTCGTCCGCCGCCTGCCGGGCCAGCGCCAGCGATACCCAGTCGGCGGAGGCCGTGAAGGGCGGAGCCCAGCCTTCGAGGTCGCGAAATCCCGCAGCCGCGCGGGCGGCGACGGGGTCCTGGGCAAGCAAAGGCGCGAGGCGCTGGTCGATCGCGTCTGCCAGCGCACGATCGTCGAGCTGGTCGGCGAGGCGGCGGCCGAGCTGGGTGAGCAGTGCCAGCCGGGCATAGCCCTGCAGCGTCTGCTCCGGTCCCGGCGCGACGGCGGCCGCCGCAGCGTCGAGCAGCCCGATATAGTCGCGGCGCACGCGCGCGGTTGTGGCCGGGTCGGCGGGCCAGGTCAGCAGCAGCCCTTCGACCAGCGTTCCGAAATATTGCCGGGCATCCAGCACGGCATCCTCGCTGCCGCCGCCGCGCAGCGGCTGGCGCAGCGCGAGCGCGGTCAGGGTGCGCCAATACCAGTCGAAGGCGATCGCGTCGTCGCCGCGCTGCTCGCGCAGGATCGCGGTCTTCACCACCAGATCGGGGTCCTCGCGGTCGCGCAGCAGCGCGCGTTCGTAATTGAGCAGCGCCGGATCGATCAGGCCCTGGGTGGCATAGGACTCGCCCTTGACGCGATCGACATCGACCAGCCCGTCGAGCCCGCGCATCATGCCGAAGGCGCGTTCGGCCCCCGGCACGTCGCCCACCGCCAGCAGCGCGCGGGCGAGATCGGTATAGACGTCGGGCGGATAGTCGCGTTTCAGCGCCAGCAGCCGGCGCCCGAAGCGCAGTTTCGCCGCGACATCGCCCACCGCCGGGCCGCTGCCGCCGGCACCCGGCGCGGCATTGCCCGAAGCGAGCGTGACCAGCATGCGCAGCACCGCCGGTCGCTGGTCGCCCGCCGTCGGCAGGGCGTTGGCATAGGCGCGCAGTTGCAGCGCGAAGTCGGTCTCCGCCTGGGCGAGATCGGCGAGCTGGGCGTAGAGCCGGGCATCCTCGCCCTCCAGCACGATGCGTTCGAGCACGCGCCGTTCGGCCCAGCGCAACCGGCTCGCGGCGAGGCGGGCGAGCCCCGGCGGCGGGGGCGGTCCGTTGGGATCGGGCGACACTGCCGCCATCAGCGCATCGATCGCGGCGGCGAAGCCATTGGCGTCGCGGGCATGCTCGGCCGCATATTGCAGCAGCGTCGCGGCCTGAGGCTGCCGCCCCTGCTTGCGCAGCAGGTCCGAGAGCTGGACGACGGCATCGATATCGCCGGGCGCCATCGCGGCGGTGCGGCGATAGGCGTCGATCGCCGGTTCCACGAACCCTGCCGAGCCATAGACGGCGGCGGCGAAGCGGGTCGCCTGGAGCGGATCGAGCGCGGAGGCCTTGCGGAGTTCGCCCAGCAGCGCCTCGATGCGCGCGCGCTGCGCTTCCGGCGCCTCGCCATCGGGGGCGAAGCGGATCGCGTTGAGGGTCAGCTGGCGCAGATAGAGATCGGCGTTCTTCGGATCTGCGGCGACGAGCCGGCGCAGCGTGGCATCCACCTTGGCGTGATCGTCCAGCCGGGCATAGATGCCCACCTGGCGCTTCAGCCACGCCGCCTCGCTCTCGCCGCTCGCCTTGGCCTGGCGCTCGACATCGGCGAGGGCGGCGACGCGATCCTTGGTGGCGATCCGCAGTTCGATCAGCAGCGCCAGTTCGTCCTCGCCGATGCGGCGGGTGGCGAGGCCCTTTTCGAGCTCGGCGATCAGCGCGTCGGTCTGGCCGAGCTGGCGCGCGGTGCGGACGATCTGCTTGGCGAGATAGGTCTTGCGCGCCGGCAGATTGGCCGCGGCCCAGAGCCGGCGCCAGCGGTCCAGCGCCTCCTGGGCATGGCCGCTTTCGCCGGCCAGCGCGGCGATGCGGACGCGCTGGTCGTAATCGAGGGCCGGATCGCGCGCCTCCACCGCGCGCAGCACGTCGAGCGCCTGGTCCTTGTGGCCCAGCGCCTCATAGGCATCGGCGACGGCGATCCGCTCGGGCGCGGCCGGCGGCAACTGGCTGCGCAAGGCGGCGAGCTGGTCGAGCGCGGCGGCGTCCTTGCCGGCGGCGCGGGCGGTCTCCACCAGGAAGAAGCGATAGGGCACTGCCATGCCCGGTGCCTTGCCGGCCTCCGCCATCAGCGCCATCGCGGCGTCTGCCAGGCCCATCGCGATCATCTGGCGCGCCGCCGGCACAAGCAGCTCGGCGCGGCCCGGATTGGCGGCGAACAAGGCGCGATAGGCGGCGATCGCGCCTTCGCGCTGCCCCTTGCCGAGTTCGAGCACGGCGAGCGCGGTATAGCCTTCCAGCCGGTGCGGATCGGCGTCGATCAGGCGGCGATAGGCGTCTTCGCCCTCGCGAGCGCGGCCGGCGAGATCGAGGATGCCCAGCAGGCGCTGGCGCATCGCGGGGTCGCTCGACGCCCGTACCGCCGCCAGCGCGGCATCGTAGCGGCCGAGTTCGAGCTGCAGGTCGATGCAGGTCTGGGCGATCTCGGCATCCTCGGCGGCGTGCGGCGCCAGAAAGGCGAGCGCTCCGGCCAGATCCTTGGCGTCGCGATAGCTCTCGACGAGGAGGGCCAGCGCGTAGCGGCGATCGGCCAAGGCGGTGGCGAGGCGATAGGCGCGCCAGCCGTCGGCGCGCGCTGCCGCGCCGTCGCCGGTGGCGATCGCCCATTCGGTCCGACGCAGCGCATCGGCCAGCGCCGTCGGGCCGCTTTCAGCCGGGTGGTAGAGGCGCAGCGCGTCGCGCGTATCGCCGAGCAGCGCCGCTGCGAGGGCGATGCGATCGCGATGGGGGGCATCGGCATCGCCCAGCCGGACGAGCGGCGCCGGATCGCTGCGGCTGTCGAGCAGCGCGCCGCGCAGGGCGAGGCGGAAGCGCTCGGCGGGATCGCTGGTCGCGGCCGCGGCGCGTGCATAGGCGGCCGCCGCCCCGGTATCGCCACGCGCATCAAGCAGTTGCGCCTGAAGCAGCCAGCTATCCAGCCCTGGGGCGAGCGTCACCGCCTGGTCGGCCGCCGCCTGCGCGGCATCGCCGTCGCCGCGCTGCCAGGCGATGGTCGCGCGGGTCAGCAGCGCCAGCGCCCGCACCGCCGGGGGCTGCGCGGCGGCGGCGGCCGCATCGAGTTCGCGGTCGAGCGCGGGCACCCGGTCGTGCAACACCGCCTCGGCATAGAGGCGCTCGGCCGCCGCGCGATCGAAGCGGGGGGCGTGCACGATGCGTTCGAGGCGCTCGGCGGGTGCCTGCGCCGCTGCCGGGCGGCCCTCCAGCGCGACCAGCGCCAGCGCGAGCGACAGGGTCCAGCAAAGCGGGCGGCGGGTGATGGGCATCGATCGGTTCTTCATGCGGGGCGCCGGCGACCGGGCCAGCGGCGATGGATCAGCTCCACCAGATAGAGCAGCAGCGCCAGCAGCGCGAGCCAGCCGCCCAGCGCGATGGCGACCAGCCCGCCGGCGGGCGGGCGCGGCGGCGCGAAGGGCGCGTCCGGCCCGTTCGCATAGGTGCCGCCGGTGCGGCGGGCGAGCGCGTCGAGCGGCAGCACATGGCCGCCGCCGATATCGGAGCCCGCCCGATCGGCGGCGCGCAGCAGAAGCGCGCCGCGCCGCAGTTCGGCGCGAGCGGGCTGGGCGGGATCGAGCCGGGTGCGCGCGGTGAACAGGCCGGGCGCGCGTTCGATCATCGCCACCGCTGCGCCGGGCCTGCCCTGCGCATCGAGGAAGCGGAGCACCGGCGCGGTGCCGTCGCCGGCAGGATCGCGGAAAGTGGCGGTCAGCATATCGAACCGGCGGTCGAGCTGCAGCGTCGCCGCCGGATGCTGATCGGCGGTGCGGGCGATCAGGCTCGCCAGCCAGGCGCCATAGCCGGGCCAGCCGCGCCACGGCGCGGTGCCTTCGCCCAGCGGCTCGGTCATCAGCGCGGTGACCCGCCCGGCGCCGCGCTGCCAGCTCGCCAGCAGCGGATCGCCGGCGGGGGTGGTGAGCAGCGTCTCGGCCGCCGCGCGCCGCCCTGCGGGCACATAGCCGGAAAGCGGCGGCGCACCCGCCAGTGTCATGCCGTGCCAGCGCGGACTTCCGGGAAGCGGCTGCACGGCGAAGCTGCCGCTGCGATAGCCGGGCGCCGGCTTGTCCTGCGGCTGCTTGAGGTTGAGCTCGACCAGGCTGAACTCGTCGGGCACCGCATAATAGCGCCCGCGGCCCCAGCGCGCCCATTGCGCCATCCGCTCCTCGCCTTCGGGATCGGCGCCGACCAGCGCGGTCGAAAGGTTGATGCGATCGTCGGCGATATGGGTGAGCAGCGCCTGGTAGCGTTGCTCCTCCACACCCGCATCGGAGATGACGAGGATGTGCTTGTAGCGGGCATTGCTGCCCTTCAGCGCATAATAGGCTTCCTGGATGGCAGGGAAGAGGATGCTAGACCCCTGCGCCTGCATCCGCCCGATCGCGCGCTCGACGCCTGGAATGTCGCGCGCCGGCTGGAGCGGCACCGCCCATTGCTTGGCGCCGTAGAATTCCACCACGCCGACGCTGTCGGTCGGCCCCAGCTTGCGCACCGCGAAGCGGGCGACCTGCTTGGCCAGCTCGATCGGCGTGCCCGTCATCGAGCCCGAGCTGTCGATCACCACCACCAGCGCGACGCTGGGCTGTTCCAGCTTGTCTTCCTGCCGCAGCGTCACCGGCAGCGCGGCCGCGAGCGGCGTGCCGTCATAGCCGCCCATGCCAAAGGCCTGCGCTCCGCCGGCATAGAAGAGACCGGCGCCGCGCTGCGTCACCGCGTCGAGCAGGCGCTGCTGCACCGGGGCGGCGAGCGCGCGGGCGGGCACGTCGTCGACGAAGAGCAGCGGATAGGCGGTCAGGTCGAAGGCCGGGGTCAGCGCGGCGGGCGACCGCGCGTCCACCGCGAAGCCGGCGCCGAGCAGCGCCTGCAGCCGGGGCGCGGCGCCCTGCTGGCGGCCTTGGACATAGAGCAGCCGCAGCGGGTCCTGCACGGCGGCCATCGCCTGCAGCACCTGCGGACCGGGCGTGAGCACCGCACGCACCGGCACGAACCCGGCATGGCCGGCCGGGAAGCGGAGCGTGAGCTTCGTCGCGCCGTCCACCGCGAACCGGTTCGATCGGGCGACGGGCTGGTCGTCGGCGAACAGCGCGACCTCGATCCCATCGGCATGCCCGGTGATCGTCAGCGTTGCCTGCGCCATTTCGCCGACCCGCACCGGGGCGAAGGCGATGTCGGTGATCGCGGGCGGCCCGTCGGGCGCGGCAACCGCGATCGCATGGACCGGGATGCCGCGCCGGACCAGCCCGGCCACCGCCTCGTCCCAATGCGCATCGCGCGCGGCGCCGTGCCCGATCACGGTCACGGCGCCGGTGGCGCCGGGCGGGATCTCGGCAAGCGCGCGCTCGAGGCCGGTCGAAAGCGCGCCGGCGGGCAGCGTCACGCGCGCATCGATGCGGCTGTCCTCGATCGCCGGACGCGCATCGCCCAGCGCGATCAGCGTCACGCGGTCCGCGCGTCCCGCCTGGGCGAGCGCACGCCGCAGCGCCGCGACGCCGGCATCGCCGCTGCGGGTGTCGAGCAGGATCGTCTGGCGCGCGCCCGGGCGCCGCAGCACCAGACTGGGCTGGGCCAGCGCGAGCAGGATGCAGCCGAACAGCGCCGTGCGCAGCAGCCGCTGGGCGATCGTCGGTCGGCGCCCGATCCGCCACCACAGCAGCGGCAGCAGCAGCGCCAGCCAGAGGAAATCGGGACGAAGCAACGAAACGGCGATCGGCAACACGTCTCTCATGGCAGGCGGCCGCGCTGAAACAGCACCCACTCTCCGGCGAGCAGCAGGGCGGCGGCGATCAGCGCAAGCGTGAAGGGCAGGTCGAGCGGCAGCAGGGCGTGCGCATCGCGGGGGGAATCGGCGGGCAGCGTCGCCGCCTGGCCGAGCGTCGTCGCCGGATCCGCGAGCGAGACCGCCACGGGCATGTCGCCGACCCGGGTCTCGCCGGGCGCGCGGAGTGCGATTGCTCCGCCCAGTCGCGCGGCGGCGAGCGCTGGGGATTGGCCGAGCGCGTCGCCGCCGTCGAGATCGACGAGCGGGGTACCCGCCGCCGCATAGGGAATCCAGGCCGGCGGCGCGGCGAGCCAGTGCAGGCTCTGGGCGACGAACAGCGGCAGGCTCGGCGATCGGGCGAAGCTGCCGGTCGGATCGAACAGCTCGCGCCACACCGCAACCGTGCGCACGGGGCCGGACGCCATTTCCACCGAGACCGGGCGATGCAGCGTATCGGCCAGGGCGACCGCATCGAACTGGCCGAGCCCAAGCTGGTCGAGCGCGTCCGCCAGATCGGGTTGCGGCGTGCCCTCCACATAGGTGAAGCGGAACGCGGCTTGCTGTGCCGAGGCCGGTTGCAGGATCAGTGTAGGCTTGGCCGGAATCGCGGGATCGCCGGCGGCACGGACCACCACATCGGCCTGGGCCGGGGCGACCGGCCGGAGTGCCGGATCGGCGGCGACCGCGGCGCGGATCGGCTCGGGTACGCCCGCCAGGATCGCGACCCGGATCGGCCGGCGATCGGGCAGGCGCAGCGCAGCGCGGTCATCGGCGGGGAAGCCGTCGCTGCCGGGCAGGCGGGCGGCGATCAGGCTGCCGTCGGCTGGCAGGTCGCGCAGCAGGAAGCGGTCGGCGCCGGCCTGCTCCACGCTCGGGGAGAAGGGCCGGCCGTCGCGGGTAAATGCCAGCGGGTCGGTCGGCGCGCCCCGGGGCGCGGCGGCGACGCGGACAAGCACATCCGCTCTGTCCCATGCGCCCGACGCCGCCGGCACCGCGCCGATCGCGACGATCCCGCGATTGCCGGCGATCGGGGGCGCGACATAGCCCTGAACGAGGCGCGGATCGCGCAGCACGGCGAGCGTGGCGGCAGTGCCGTAATAGTGCAGCGCCGCGCGCTGGTCGCCCGGCAAGCGGGTGCGGACCCAGTCCGGAAAGCGGGCGGGAATCGCCTCGGGCCGCACCGCCGCGAGCCGCCGCGGCAGCAGCGCGATGTCCTCGCCCGGGGCGAGCAGCCGCGTGCCGACAGCGTCGCCGAGATACACGGTTCGGCGGTCGGCGGGCACCGCGCGGGCGTCGGCGATCAGCGCACGCCGCGCCTCGGCGAAGCGGTCGCCGGCGGTCATTCCCGCGGTGGCGTCGAGATAGAAGATTTCCGCGCGCGTGCCGGGGGCGGGGGGCAGGGCGGGGCGGGCGCCGGCCAGCCACAACAGCCATGCGATCGCGAGCACGAGCAGGAAGGCGAGCCAGTGGCGGAAGCGTCGGTGCAGCACGCGCGACGGCGCCGCCTGCGCCGCCGCCTGCCAGAACAGCGTCGTGGCGACGCGCACCACCTGGCGCTGCACCCGCAGTCGCTGGAGGCCATAGAGGATGGCGGCGAGCACCAGCGCGCCGGCGATGAGCGTCGTGAGGCCGAAGCCGGACAGGATCAAAGCGACAGCCTCCCGCCCTGGAACAGCGTGCCGAGCTGCTCGAGCACGTCGCGCGTCGCATCGATGCGAGCGAGTGCCGCGCCTTGCGCCAGGGCATGGGAGAGCAGCCGGTCGTTGAAGGCGGCATAGGCTTCGCGATAGCGGTCGAGCAGATCCGGGGTGATCGTCAACTCGACCTGCGCGCCGGTCTCGCTGTCTTCCACGGCGACCTCGCCGGCCAAGGCCGGGTTGCGGCTGGGGTCGCCGTCTTCCGGGCGGACGAGCTGCACCAGCAGCGTGCGGTGCGGCAGCAGCGACAGCGCCGGCAGCACCTGATCGAGTCCGTCCGAATCGAAGAAATCGGACACGATCACCACCAGCCCGCGCCGTAGTCGCATCGCCGCCAGCGTCTCGATCGATCCGCTCAGCGACGTGCCCGCGGCGGGTGCATATTCGGCGAGATAGCGCGCCACCCGCACCAGATTGCCCTTGCCGGAGAGATGGCGGGCCTGGATCGTCATCGCGTCGGAAAACGGAAACAGGCCGATCGAATCCTGCTGGCCGAGTACGATCGCCGCAAGGGCGAGGCTCACGCGAAGCCCGGCATGGATGCGCGGGCTTTCGCCGGTGAACATGCTCCTGGAAATGTCGATCAGGAAATAGACCGGCATCGACTGGCGTTCCTCGAACACCCGCACGAACAGCCGACCGAGGCGGCGATAGATGTTCCAGTCGATCGTCCGCAGATCGTCCCCGGCGATGTAGGGGCGGAAATCGGCGAAATCGACGCCCTGGCCGCGGGCGTTGCTGGCCTGCTCGGCCAGCCGGCCGCCCTTGTCGACCCGCGTCACCGAGAGCGCGAACTGCTGCACGCGCGCGAGGAAATCGGGATCGAACAGGGCGTCGAAGCTGAGCTGCGGGGCGATCAAGGCTGGACTCCGGAAGGGCGGAAATAGTCGCGGACCAGCCGCCGCTCCTGCGGGGTCGCGGGGCGATGGGGCAGGCGGCCGGCATCGCCGCTGCCGATGCCGCGATCCCCGGCGACCGCGCCGCCGCTGGCCCCGGCATGCGGCGGTACCTGCTGCGGCTGACTGGAGACGAGGCCCGGATTGGCGGTGCCGCCCAGCCGGTCGGCCATCGGCACCGCGAGCAGCAGCGCCGCGACGCCGTTCGCGCGCTTCAGCGCGTCCGCGCCGTTTCGCTGTCCGTCGCGGCCCTGGCCCTTGCCCTGGCCGGGCTGGGTCTGGTCGGACTTGTTCTGCTGGTTGCGGTTCTGCTGGCCCTGCTGGTTGCCGTTGCTGCCCTTGCCGGTCTGTGGGCGCTGCTGTGGGGCGAGCGGCGAGGCGGAGGGCGGCTGCGCGGCGCCGGCATTGCCGGGCTGCTGCATGTTGCCACCCTGCCGGTTCGATTCGCCGTCGGGCGCGGCGCGATCGGCACCGGCCTTGTCGCCCGCGCCCGAACGTCCGTCCTGTGCCGCAGGAGAGCGATCCCCGCCCTTGCCGGCGTCGCCATGCGCACCCGCCTGCGCCGGATGGGCATCCCCCGGCTGCGCGGCGGCGGCGCCGCCCGCCCGGCTCGCACCGGGGGTGTCGAAGCCCTGCGCCGTACGCGCCGCGCCCTGGCCGGCGCCGGCCAGCCCCGCGCTGTCGCTTCGCCGCTCGGCGCTGCCGGTGCCGCCCGGCGCGGTGGTCGCGCGCGCCCGATCGGCCATTCCGGTCGGCGCCCCGCCCCGACCCGTTGCTGCGGTCCCGGCGTCGCCGCGTTCGCGATCTGCTACGATGGCGGGGCGCGCGATCCCGGTGCGCACCAGCGCGTCGGTGAAGGCGTTCGAGGCAACCCGCGCCGGGCCGAGCCTTTGCTGTGCCGCGGTGCCTGCCAGCAGCACAAGCGCCATCGCGGCGAACGGCCAGCGTCGCCACGCGCCGTGCGGTGAAACGAGCGCGGGCAGCGGCGCAGTCGCGGCGCGCGCGATCCAGGGATCGGCCTCGCCCATTGCGGCGCGCTTGAACGGCGAGGGGGAAGGATCGCGCAGGAACTCGTCCGTCGTGGCGATGCGGTCCTTCAGGCCCAGCGTGCGATCGAACAGGGTGGTGGCGGCGCGGCGTGTGACGTGCTGGTGCCGCAGGTCGCGCAAGAAGATGCTCGCAAAGGTCGTCGCCGGCACCAGCAGCGCCGCGGCGGCCACCGCTTCCCAGCGCAGCGCCACGAACCAGCCGAGCGCGAAGGCCAGCGCCGGCACCGCCACCGCCGCCGGCAGCGCCACCCCCAGCGCCCGGCGCAGCGCCGCCCGCCGGCCGACCGCGCGCAAATGGCCGGTCCCGCGCGCCTCGATCGCCGCGATGTGTTCGGCCAGATGGAGGTCAACCTCGTGCAGCATCCGTGATCCTGGCTGGTGCGGGAAGCGCGACCCCGAGCCGGCGTCTGCGCAATCCCGCGCGGAAGAGCAACAGCGCCGCCCAAGGGAAGCGAGTGCCCGACAACGACTCCTTTGATGGCTACGCGTTCAGGCTTGCACCAACCTTGCGCGGCGGCCCGAGTTTCGGCTGCAAGGCTGCTGCAAGCTTCGCATGCAGGATGCTGCCCGGGCGCCAGGCCCGTTCAGCACAGGATCCCCCCGTTGACCGCTTCCCGCACCGCCCTGCTTCTCGGGCTGCTCGCCAGTGTCTCGTTCGTCGCTGCCCCTGCCGCCTGGGCCGGGCCCCAGGCCGCCGCGCCGAAGGTGGAGCGGGTGAAGATCGCCTATCGCAGCTTCACGCTGCCCAACGGCCTCACCGCGATCGTCTACACCGATCATGCGGTGCCCAGCGTCCATGTCGGCGTGCGCTATCGCACCGGATCGAAGGACGAGCCGGCCGGCCGCAGCGGCTTCGCCCATTTGTTCGAGCATCTGATGTTCCAGTCGACGCGCAACCGGAAGGGCGGCTTCCTCCAGGCGCTGGAGGCGATCGGCGCGGGTGACATCAACGGCCAGACCACCACCGACTGGACCGACTATCACGAGACGGTGCCTACCGGCGCGCTCGATCGGGCGCTGTGGATGGAAGCGGACCGGATGCAGTATCTCGCCGACGGCATCACGCCCGAGGAGCTGGAAGAGCAGCGCGGCGTGGTGAAGAACGAGAAGCGCCAGGGCGAATTGCAGCCCGGCGCCAAGGCGGCCGACCGCTTTCTCGCCGGCTTCTATCCGCCGGGCCACCCCTATGCCCATTCGGTGATCGGATCGATGGAGGATCTCGATCGCGCCTCGCTGGCGGACGTGAAGCAATGGTTCTCCGACTATTACGGCGCCGCCAACGCGGTGCTGGTGGTGGCCGGCGATATCGATTTCGAGACGGCGCGCGCCAAGATCACCCGCTATTTCGGCGCGGTGCGGCCGGGCAAGGCGATCGACCGGACCGACCAGTGGCTGCCGTCCTTCGCCGAGGTGAAGCGCGAGACGCTGTACGATGCGGTGCCGGTCGCCTCGGTCAACCGGACCTGGCCGGTCTCCAACGAGAATGCGCGGGAGAAGACGCTGCTCCAGCTCGCCGCCAAGACCATGGCCGGTTCGCAGGCAACGCCGCTGGTGCGCGCGCTGGTCGACGAGGCGAAGGTCGCGCTGGGCGTCAGCGCGCGGCTGGAGGAAAGCCAGCTCGGCAGCAGCTTTACCCTGTCGGTCGCGCTGCGCCCCGGCGTGACGGCCGAGCAGGCCGCGCCGGCGATCGATGCGGCGCTGGCCCGGTTTCTCGCCGCCGGCCCCGATGCCGAGCGGCTGCAGGCGGTCATCGCCAGTTCGGACGTCGCCCTGCTCCGCATGATGGAGCACGCGCCGGCGGTGGGCGGCTGGCTGCTGGCGAGCATGGTCGATCACGACGACCCCACCTATTTCCTCCGGCAGCGCGACTGGATCGGCGCGGCCACCGCGCCCGAGGTCCGCGCGATCGCCGCGAAATGGCTCGGCCGCCCCTATTACGAGCTGCGCCTGTTGCCCACCCCGCTGCTCCAGGCGGGCAAGGAGGATGCCGCCACCGCCACCACCCCGCCGCCGGTGCAGGCAACGATCGGCGCGGTCCATTTCCCCCCGATCGCCGAGACGCGCCTCGCCAACGGGCTGAAGATCGTCGTCGCCGAGCGGCACGGCCTGCCGATGGTGCAGGCCCGCCTGCAGTTCGAGACGGGCTCGCTGCTCGATCCGCACTATGCCGCCGGCGCCGCGCGCCAGGCCTTTGCGATGCTCGACGAAGGCACCGCCACGCTCGATCGGACGCGCTTCGCCGCGCGCATGGCGGCGCTCGGCGCCGGGCTTTCCGTCGATGTCGGCGGGCGGCAGGCGGCGGTCAGCTGGAGCGCCGCCGGGGCGCAGCTCGACGCGGTGTTCGCGCTTGCCGCCGATGCGGTGCGCAACCCCGCCTATCCGCAGGCGGAAGTGGACAAGCTGCGCGAGGCGATCGACACCCAGTTCGACGGGCTCGCCCGCAATCCGATGGCGGCGGCCGGCCCGCTTTATGCCCGCGCGATCTGGGGTGCCGATCACCCGCTCGGCCGCATCGCCACGCGCGAGGCGGCCCGCGCGCTCGATCGCGCCGCGATCCAGCGCTTCCACGATGCCGAGCTCGGCCCGAACGACGCGACGCTCTATCTGATCGGCGACATCACCCTGGCCCAGGCCAAGGCGCTGGCGGAACGTCATTTCGGCAGCTGGAAACCGGTGCAGCCGAGCGCGATCCCGCCGATCCCGCCCGCGACCGAGGCGGCCCCGCGGATCATCCTGGTCGATGCGCCGGGCGCGCCGCAGACCAGCATCACCGCCGGCCATCTCGTCGGTCCCTATGCCGCCGATTTCGCCGCGACCGAGCGGCTGGTGGATGCGGTGCTGGGCGGCAGCTTCCAGAGCCGGCTCAACACCGATCTGCGCGAGACCCGGGGCTGGGCCTATGGCTTTGGCGCGTCGATCGCCGAAAGCCCCACCGGCCCGCGCCTGTTCACCGCCAGCGGCACCGTGCAGGCCGACAAGACCGCGGCGAGCATGCTGGAGATCCGCAACCAGATCCGCGACTTCACCGGCGATCACCCGCTGGCGGCCGCCGAGCTGGAGCGCGAGCGCGCGGCCGCGATCCAGCAGGGGCCGATGGCCTTTGGCGGCAACAGCGCGTTCCTCGCCGCGATCGTCGCCGCCGACACCTATGGCCAGCCGCGCAGCTATGCCGAGGGGATGATCGGGCGCCTGTCGCAGGTGACGCTGGACGGCGCGCGTTCGCTCGCCGCGCGGACCTACCGCGCCGATGCGCTCACCTGGGTGGTGGTCGGCGACCTCGCCCGGATCGAGACGGAGGTGCGGGGTCTCGGGCTGGCGCCGGTGGAGGTCTGGGATGTGACGGGGAAGCGGGTGCGGTAGGGAAGGCCCATCGGACGCGTTCCCGGAGCCCAGCCATAGCTGCCCGGCTGGATGCCAGGCCCCAGCCTCAGGTCCGCACGCTGGCCAGCAGCTCCGCAATCAGATCATCCGCCGTGATGTTCGCCGCCTGCGCGTGGAAATTGGTGACCACCCGGTGGCGCAGCACCGCCATCGCCACGGCGGCGAGGTCGTCGGTGGCGACGGCGTAGCGGCCGTCGAGCAGCGCCTGCACCTTGGCGGCGAGCATCAGTCCCTGAATGCCGCGCGGCGAAGCACCCAGCGCCACGTTGCGGTTGATCGCCGCGGTCGCATAGTCGCTGCCCGGCTGGGTCGCCATCACGAGGCGGATCGCATAGGCCTTGGCAATCTCGGGCACCGGCACCTCGCGCACCACCGCGCGGAGCCGGTTGAGCGTCGCCGCATCGGTCACCGGACGCAGCTCCACCCGCTCGCCGCTGGTCGTGCGATCGATGATCGCGTGATATTCGGCCTCGCTCGGATAGCCGACGATCAGCTTGAACAGGAACCGGTCGAGCTGCGCCTCGGGCAGCGGATAGGTGCCTTCCTGGTCGACCGGGTTCTGCGTTGCCATCACGCAGAACGGCTCGGGCATGCGGATCGTGCGGCGGCCCACGGTCACCTGGCGCTCCTGCATCACCTCCAGCAGCGCCGACTGGGTCTTGGGCGTCGCGCGGTTGATCTCGTCGGCCAGCACCAGGTTGGAGACGATCGGCCCTTCCTGGAAGCTGAGCACATGGCCGCCGCCTTCCGCCTCGGTCAGCATTGAGGTGCCGATAATGTCCGCCGGCATCATGTCCGGCGTGAACTGGATGCGCGAGAAGGGCAGGTCGACGGCACGGCTGATCGAGCTGACCAGCATCGTCTTGCCGAGCCCCGGTACGCCTTCCAGCAGCACATGGCCGCCGGCCATCAGCGCCGTGAGCACGCCGTCGATCACGCCTTCCTGCCCGACGATCATCTTGCCGACTTCGCTGCGGATCGCCTCGAAGGTCTGCTTGAACGCGGCGGCATCCTGGCGGACGGCCTCAACCATATCGTGCATCGGGTGGAAATTCCGTTATGCTTGGGTGAAATAGAGCCCGGCCTTGGCATGGCTGGCTTGCACGAGGCTTGCCGCTGCGGCCGGCGATGGTCATTCGAGGACGAGCTGATAGCCCATGCCGCGCACGGCATGGATCTTCACCTGCCCGGTATGCTCGCCAAGATTGCGGCGCAGGCGCGAGATCTGCGATTCCAGCGAGTTGGCGTTGACGAACTTGTCATAGCCATACACCCGCGATTCCAGCGTTTCGCGCCGCACGAGCTGGCCGGGCCGCGCCATCAGCGCCTCCAGCACCAGCGCCTCGGTGCGGCGCAGGGCGAGCGGTGTGCCGTCGACGGTGAAGCTGCAAGCCTCGACGTCGAGGGTGAGTGGGCCGAAGCTGCGCAGCTCGCGCTCGGCGTTGAGCGGGCGGCGCAGCGCGTTGCGGATGCGCGCCAGCAATTCGCGCGGCTCGAACGGCTTGCTGAGATAATCGTCGGCGCCGAGCTCGAGCGCGTCGACCCGGTCGTCGATCTCGCTGAGTGCGGTCAGCAGCAGGAAGCGCTGCGGGTTGTTGCGTGCCTTGGCATGGCCGATCAGCGCCACGCCGTCGCCGTCCGGCAACACGCGATCGAGCAGGATCAGGTCGAACCCGCCGCACTCGATCGCGTCCTCGGCCATGGCGAGCGAGTCCGCGACGTCGACGACGAAGCCGTTGCGCTCCAGAAACGCGACCAGCGTTTCGGCGATATCCGCATCGTCCTCGACCAGCAACAACCGCATTATGCTTCCTCGCTCGCGCCTCCGGGGGGAGGGGGCAGGCCCGCGAAGGAAACGGCCTGCCCCCACCGGGTTCCGGTGATCCCGCCGACATAGGGATACAATGATGCCGACAAGGTTCACCAGCCCCCGGGACTAGAAGGAGAATTGCAGCTCGAGCGAGCCGGTCCGCCCGGCGACGTTGTAGCGCGCGGTATCGTAGGGCAGGCTGTCGATCACCACGAAGGGCGGCTTGGCATCGAAGATGTTGCGCGCCGCCAGGTTCAGCCGCACGTCCTTGCGTACCCGCCACGATCCGGTGAGATCGAAGGTGGTGTAGGACCGTACCGGGCGGATCTGGTTGGTGTCGTAGTAGACGCCAGCGGCCTGGTAGACCGTGTAGTTGTTGGTGTAACCGGGCGTGTAATAACCCCAGACCATGGCGTTGAAGTCGCCCTTGCTCCACCCCAGCGAGCCGACGATCTTGTACTTGTCCGGCCCCAGCACCTTGCCGAGCTGCGAGATCGGCGCGGAGGCCTCGGTGAGCTTGCGTTCGGACTTGAGGTTCTGAAGCACGGTCAGGCCGGGCTCGAACCGGCCGAGCCCGGTCTCGATGCTGTAGTTCAGCTCATAGGTGATCGAGGAATAACGCGAGCCGGCGATGTTGTAGATGAGGTTGCGCTGCTGGGTGATTCGGCCGGACGCATCGCGTGGATAGAACTCCGGAAGCTTGTAGGTCTGGAGGAGGGGCGTGACCAGGTAGAGGTCCTGAAGATTGGCGTATTCGTTGCTGATCTTCGTGTAGTTGTAGGTCACCGTCGCGCGCAGCCCGCGCAGGACGCCCTCGGGCGCCCAGGTGCCACCGAGATTATACTGGTTCGACGTCTGCGGCTTGAGGTTCGGGTTGGGCGCCTGGACGATAGGCACCTGATAGCCGACGCGACCCCGCGAAACGATGCAGTTCACCGTGCAGGTGTAGAGCGGATCATCATAGATCGTGGTGTAATAGCTGTTGTTCGTGCCGGTCAGGCTGAACAGCTGGGTATAGGGCGGCGCGCGGAAGCCCTGCGACCATTTGCCGCGCAGCGTGAGCGTCCGCACCGGTTCCCAGCGGAACCCCACCGAGGGGGTGGTGCGCGAGAAGCGGTTGTGGCCGAAGATGATCTGGCCGCCCTGGTCATAGGGCACGTTGTTGACCGTGCCGACGGCGCCGTCGGTCAGATAGGTGTCGTTGCGCGCCGCCAGGCTGAACAGTAGCGAGCGGACCAGCGGCAGTTTCCAGCGGCCGCCGATCACCGGCACCGTCAGTTCGCCGAAGGCAGCGTAACGGGTGCGGCTCACGGCGGCACCAGTCTTGGTGTTCACTTCGCGGCTGTTGACGCCGTCGTCGTTATACTCGCCGCCGATCGCATAGTTCAGCCGGCCGCCGGGCAGATCGACCAGCACGCCGTTCATGTGCAGTTCGTAGTTCTTGTTCTGCGACTGCCGGTTTTCCTGCGCGTCGTTGTACAGGAAGATCGAGGCATCGGCGCCGGGCGCGTTCAGGTCGCTGCGCCACGGATTGAACGCGGTCGCGGGATCCGTGCTGGTCAGCGCGGCGCACTGCTTCTGGAATGCCGCCTTGTAGGCATCCAGGTTCGGCCCGCGATACTGGTTGTTGGCGATCGCGAAGTTATAGCACGAATAGCCGGTCGGCGCCTTGGGGTCCGCCTTGAACGAGACCAGCGAGCCCAGGATGGTCGAATCGGCGTTGGACCGCGACGTCGACGTGGTGAACACGAATTCGAGACGGGTGTTGCTGTTCAGCTGGTAGCGCAGACCGGCATCGATCGTCCATTGCTGCTGCGAGTTCTTGATGTGCGCGTTCGGGAACTTGCCGCTGTCGATTTCCGCCTGCGGATAGTAGGAGACGCGCGTGCCCGGGTCGAACCGGCTGAAATAGGTGGCCGGGAACGGGTTGTAATATTGCCCCGGCCCAAGCACCACGTTCAGGCCCTGTTGGTAATCGGTGAGCTGCGAGTTCTTCGAGCGCGTGTAGAGCCCGTCCGCGAAGAAGCTGAGCTTGCGGGTGATTTCCTGCTCGAGGCTCAGCGTCGCGGTGATCGTGTCGGTCTTCGGGCCGCCGAATTCGGGCACATAGTCGCGCTTGGCCGAATCGGGAAGCTGGATGAAGTCGCTGATCTTGGGCGCACCGGTCAGGCCGGGGCGAACGCTCATCCCGGTTTCCCGGGTGATCGTGTTGAACGTCACCGGATCGACGGTGCTGGTGCTGCTGACGATCACGCCCGGCTGCAGCCCGCGCGAGAAGGTGCGACGGTCGAAGTCCGCATCGCCGCCGTAGAAGCTCGAATAGTCCTGCGTCACATAGCCGGTCTTGTAGTTGTTTACCGGATTGCGATGCGTATAGCTTGCGGTGCCCGAGAGGTTGCCCGAACCCCAGGCGACGCCCGAGGCGATGCTGAAGCGCGAGTTGCTGGCGGCATTGCTCGAAAATTCGTGCTGCGCCGAAAGCGTGGTGCCGGTGTAGTTCTTCTTCAGGATGAAGTTGATCACGCCGCCCATCGCGTCGGCGCCGTAGACCGCCGATGCGCCGCTCATGTTGATCTCGACGCGCTCGATCGCGTTGAGCGGGATGTTGTTGAGATTGGCGAAGCCTTCCTCGATGCCCGCGGCGCCGGCGACGCGGCGGCCGTTGACGAGGATCAGCGTATTGCCCGCGCCGCTGCCGCCCAGATTGGCGGCCGAGACGCCGAGCTGGCCGAGGTTGGAGACGCCGACCTTGCTCGGCCCCGGCGCGGTGAGCGGGCCCTTGGTGCGGTCGTTGGTGATCGCGCCGATCGTCGCGACGTTCTGCGGCAGGGTGCGGACCAGTTCCTCGACGCTGGTCACGCCGCGCGCCTGAATCTCCTTGGCGGTGATCACCTGGGTAAGGCCGGTCGGATCGCCGTTCTGCAGGCGGCTGCCGGTCACTTCGATCGTGTCTTCATATTGCACGATCTTGGCGCGGCGGGCGCGTTCCTCCGCGCTGGTCTCGGGCACCGTGGTCTGCTGGCCATCGGCCGCGACGGTGTCGTCGGGCTTGCCGGCATCGGCGGCCGGGGCGGTGGTCTGCGCCATGGCAGGAAAGTGGGTAACGGTACCGAGCGCGACGCCCAGCGCGAGCAGCGACACACGCAATTCGATTTTCTGCAAGTTCAAGCCCCCGATGATCGGCGCCCGTTCGGCGGGCGCCGCTGTTCTCGATCGCCGGCCCCCTGTATGGGCCGACCTCCTCGCTGCGTGTCCGCGATCGCACTCTCGTGCCCCGCGGTGTTTGTAACATTTGTGTAGTGGGTAGGCCGCCAAGCTTGCACAAACCTTGCGCCGCAGCCGCCCGGCGCGTTGCATTCTGGCACACGGCTTCCCTGAGGAGCGCGGACTGTCGCACCGGCACGGCCCATCCGAACCCTTTGATATTCCGGCCGTTGTCAGGGTGGGCGTCCACGGCCTGCATGGTCGTTGTGACAATTCGCCGGGGCGCGATGATGCTGATGTTGTCAGGTGCTGATCCCGAAACGGGCATGTGCCGACCGGCGTGATTCGTCCGGATAACGGCAGGCGCTCCCGGCATCCGCGCCGTGTTCCGGCTTTGGGTGGGGCGGGCATCGGCCCACTCGCGCGCAGCCGAAGCAGTTGAGGCTATGAAGATAGCGGATGCGCAACAGGGAGATTGGTTATCAAAAAACATGTCTCGAATAGTGGAAAATACGGATGGAACTATGCTCGTAACGTCAAGTCGTCGTAAATTGTCATGAGAATCATATATTCCCGTACGGCTCTTGATGAACCTAATCGCTAGATTTAGTGAAAATAAGCGGACGAAATTGCTCGAGGAAGGGGATTCAATATAAATTAACTGCAAATATGACGGGGGTGAGTTTGGGCATGATGCACTTCTTCACATAATGGAGATACGACCGCTGGTGCGGCTCGTCGCTGGTCCGCGAAAAGGTCCTAGTCGCAGAAGCGGCTATCATTCTAGAAGGAGAGTAAGATGTCTTTTTCAGTTAACACCAATGTCGGCGCAATGGCTGCTCTGCAGAGCTTGAGCTCTACGCAGAAGGACCTTTCGACCACGCAGAACCGTATCAACACCGGCATGG
>NZ_BCTR01000048.1 GCF_002091475.1 Sphingomonas azotifigens NBRC 15497 | reverse complement strand
TCCGTCGTCATCCCAGACCTCTTGATCGGGTGCCGCTTGCTGCGGATCGGGCACTACCCGCATCGATTGCCGGCGCACCATGATTTTCGCGATGGCCGCCATCCACGCTTTTCGCACGAAACTGGCTCGTCCGCGTGCTACCCCGCGTCAGCCATGCTTTTGCACCTGAAAGCGGTCTCGATCGCACGCGAGCTCCCGAGTCTCAACCAACCCGCTCGAAATGCCCGCGCTCGAAGCCCTCGGTCATCAGCGCGACGATCCGCTCCGCCACCACCTCGGGCGCCTTCACCGTCGCCGGATCCTCGCCGGGGAAGGCGCGCGCGCGCATCTTGGTGCGGGTGGCGCCGGGATCGACGATGCCGACGCGGACTTGGCTGACATTCTCCAGCTCGTGCCCATAGCTGAGCAGCAGGTTCTCGAACGCCGCCTTGGACGCGCCATAGACGCCCCAATAGGCGCGCGGGGTGCGTCCGACGCTGGAGGTGACGCCCAGCACGCGCGCGGCCGGTGCCTTGCGGAGCATCGGATCGAACGCCGCCAGCATCGCGCCTTGCGCGCTGACGTTGAGCGTCAGCACCTTGGCAAACTCGGCAAAGTCGATCGCGTTCACCGCGCTCAGCGTGCCGAGCATGCCGGCATTGAGCACCAGCATGTCGAGCGCCGGCCAGCGCTCGGCAATCGCGCCGGCGAGGCGGCCGATCGCGTCACGCTCGGCTAGGTCGAGCGGTGCGATCGTCGCGTTGCCGCCGGCCTGGAAGATCGCGTCCTCGACTTCCTCGAGCCCGCCCGCGGTCCGGGCGGTGAGGATGACATGGGCACCGGCAGCCCCGAGCGCGATCGCCGTCGCCGCGCCGATGCCGCGGCTGGCGCCGGTGACGAGGGCGGTCTGTCCCGCCAGCGGCCCGTCGCTCACCGGCTCAGCCGACCTTCTCGGCGAGCAGCGCCAGCTGGTCCGGCGGCGGCGCCAGTTCGTCCTGGTCGGTCAGCGTCGTCGGATAGTCGCCGGTGAAGCAGGCGTCGCAGTACTTCGGGTGGATGTCCGCGCGGCGTGCCTCGCCCAGCGCCTTGTACAGGCCGTCGATCGAGACGAAGGCCAGGCTGTCGGCGTGGATAAAGTCGGTCATCCCGCCCACGTCCATCTTGGCGGCGAGCAGCTTGGCGCGCTCGGGCGTGTCGACGCCGTAGAAGCAGCTGTGGCGGGTGGGCGGCGAGGCGATGCGCATGTGCACTTCCTTCGCGCCGGCATCGTGCATCATCTGGACGATCTTGAGGCTGGTGGTGCCGCGCACGATCGAATCGTCGATCAGCACGATGCGCTTGCCCGCGATCAGCTCGCGGTTCGCATTGTGCTTCAGCTTGACGCCGAGGTGGCGGACCTTGTCGCCCGGCTGGATGAAGGTGCGGCCGACATAGTGCGAGCGGATGATGCCGAGCTCGAACGGGATTCCCGATTGCTGGGCATAGCCGATCGCCGCCGGCACGCCCGAATCGGGCACCGGCACGACGAGATCGGCCTCGACCGGCGATTCGATCGCCAGCTGCGCACCGATCGCCTTGCGCACCGAATAGACCGAGCGATTGTCGCTGATCGAATCGGGGCGCGAGAAATAGACATATTCGAAGATGCACGGCCGCGGCGCCTGGGGCGCGAACGGCTTGTGGCTGGTCATCTCGCCATTGGCCTTGACGATCACCAGCTCGCCGGGCTCGACGTCGCGGACATATTGCGCGTCGCACACGTCGAGCGCGACGGTCTCCGAGGCGAACACGATCGATTCGCCCTGGCGGCCCATCACCAGCGGACGGATGCCGAGCGGATCGCGGCAGGCGATCATGCCTTCGGGCGTCATCACGATGAGGGAGTAGGCGCCCTCGACCTGCTTGAGCGCATCGATGAAGCGATCGATCAGCGTGCGGTACTGCGAGGTGGCGACGAGGTGGATGATCACCTCGGTATCCGAGGTCGACTGGAAGATCGCGCCGCGGCGGACGAGGTCGCGCCGCAGCCGCATCGCGTTGGAGATATTGCCGTTATGCGCGATCGCGAAGCCGCCGCTGGCCAGTTCGGCATAGAGCGGCTGGACGTTGCGGATCGCCGAGCCGCCGGTGGTGGCGTAGCGGACATGGCCGCAGGCCGAGAGGCCGGGCAGCGAGCGGATCACGTCGTCGCGGTCGAAATTGCCGGCGACATGGCCCATCGCGCGGTGCGTATGGAACTGATGGCCGTCCCAGCTGGTTATGCCCGCTGCCTCCTGGCCGCGGTGCTGGAGCGCGTGCAGCCCCAGCGCGACCATCGCGGCCGCGCCTTCGCTGTTGGAAACGCCGAATACGCCGCACTCTTCGCGCAGCTTGTCGTCATCGAACGGGTGTGTGGTAAGCATTGGCCCTCGGGGGGAACGGGAGCGATTGGCGGGCATATAGGCGCTTCCTCCCGGTTTGTCTCCGGTCTGTAACAGGGAAAAGGAGCGTTTACCCTTTTTGCAGGTTAACCCCCTGAGAAAGGAGCGCGATCATGGCCAAGGATCACGGCAAACAGATCAAGAATGACGATCTCTACGAGAAGCTTCGGGAGGAAGGCGCCTCGAAGGAGAAGGCCGCGCGGATCGCCAATGCGCAGGCGAACGGGAGTCTCGATTCGGGCGGCGGCACGCTGGAGGATCGCAGCAAGGCGGAACTGTACGACGAGGCCAAGGCGATCGGCATCGAGGGGCGATCCAAGATGGACAAGGCCGAACTGGTGAAGGCGATCCGGAAGCACTGAGCCGGCGAAAGTTCCGAAAGTTCCGCGGAAACGACAGGACTCGGGGGGTGGGCGCGCGCGGCACCTGCACTGTCTGGGGCCCGCGCGGATCCGTGTTCATGCCCATGATCCCTCGCTTAGCAGAAAAGCGTGCTGTAGGACAGTGTTTGTTTCTCTTTTGTTCCATATTCTCATGATCGACGGACAGGGTGACGCGCAGGCGCATCCCGGCTACATCGCGTCCCGTGACCGACAACCGCGAAACGGGCGCCATGCTCGACCCGAAATATGACGCCAACGGCCTGATCACCGCCGTCGCCACCCATGCCACCACCGGCGAGGTGCTGATGCTCGCGCATATGAATGCCGAGGCGCTGGCAGCGACGCTCGAGACCGGCAAGGCCACCTTCTGGTCGCGCAGCCGCGGGCGCTTGTGGACCAAGGGCGAGACCTCGGGCCATTTCCTCCATGTCGTCGAGGCGCGGATCGATTGCGACCAGGATGCGCTGTGGCTGCGCGTCGAGCCGCACGGCCCCGCCTGCCACACCGGCGCGCCGAGCTGTTTCTACCGCCGGATCGAGAACGGAGCGCTGGTGCGCGACGCATGAAGCCGGGCGTGCTGGCGCTGCTGCTCGGGCTGTCCGCGTGCGGCAGCCCGTCGCCCGTGGCGGTGCCGAACGCGGCGATCGATCTGGAGACGGCCGCGATCCAGCGCGGGCTGGTCCGCGATCCCAAGAATGTCAGCATCGCCGGCGCCTATGCGCGCGGGCCCGATCGCCTTTGCATCGTGCCCGCAGGCACCACGCACCGGATCGGCATCGTCATCGATTATGGCGAGGGCAATGGCTGCCGCGCGACCGGATCGGCGCGCCGGGAGGGGGAGGGGCTGACGCTCAGCCTTGGCCCCGACGGCAGCTGCCGCTTCACCGCGCGCTTTGACGGCGATCACCTCGCGCTGCCGGGCGCGTTGCCAAAGGCCTGCGCGCAGCTCTGCACCGGCCGTGCGGCACTGGCGGGTGCGCAGTTCGCACGGCTCGGCGAATCGGTGCCCGAGGCGCAGGCGATGCGCGACGCGGAGGGGCATACGCTCTGCGGGGAGTAGACGCCGTCCCCGCATATGATACCCTCTGCCGAGGTTGCCGAGACCGATCGGCAGCGATGACAGGAGAGCGCCGATGCGTGTTCTGGTCCTTGCTAGTGTCGCCTGCCTGGCGGCTGCCTTCCCTGCCTCCGCCCAGATCTGGAGCGGCCCCGTACCCGCAAGCGTCGGCGGCAGTTTCGCCGGCCGCGGGATCCATGTCCCGGCACAGCCACGATCTGCGCGCAGCGAAATCCGCGCCGGCGAGCGCAGCGGCCAGCTCACCCACGGCGAAGCGCGCCAGTTGGGACGCGCGGACACCGTGAACGGCGACATCGCCGAGCGGCTGTCGAGCGACGGGCTCACCGAGAGCGAGGCTGCCGAGCTCCAGACCCGCGCCATCCTGCTCCACGAGGATATCGTCCGTGCCCGCTTCAAGGTCTCGAAGGCGCCGAACAACTAGCGCGCGCCACTTGACGTTCACGTAAGGGTAAACTACAAAAGCAGCATGACCGCTGCTGCCGCTCCGATCGAGGCCCTGGCGCCGATCGAACCGCGTCCCGATCGTGACGCCTTCTCGATATCTGACCTGTGTGCCGAGTTCGGGGTCACCCCCCGCGCGCTGCGCTTCTACGAGGACGAGGGGCTGATCGCGCCCGAGCGGCGCGGTACCCAGCGCATCTACACGCATCGCGACCGCGCCCGGCTCGCCTGGATCCTGCGCGGCAAGCGCGTCGGTTTCAGCCTCGCCGAGATCCGCGAGATGATCGATCTCTACGACCTGGGCGACGGCCGCCGGCTCCAGCGCCAGGTGACGCTGGAGCGCTGCATGGACCGTATCGCGCTGCTGGAAGCGCAGAAGCGCGACATCGACGCGCATATCGCCGAGCTCGCGCAGTTCGTCGACCTGATCAAAAGCAAAGACAACGAACACTAAGAACAACGAGCCCTAGAGCCAACGAACACTGAGGAACCTGAAATGCCGCAGTTTACCCCGCCTGTGCGCGACACGCGCTTCGTTCTGGATCGGGTCCTCGGGCTCGATCGCTACACCAATTTGCCGCACTTCCAGGTGGCGACGCCCGACGTGGTCGACGCGGTGCTGGAAGAAGGCGGCAAGTTCGTTGCCGAGGTCCTGTTCCCGATCAACCATAGCGGCGACCAGCAGGGCTGCACCCGCCATCCCGACGGCAGCGTGACCACGCCCGACGGCTTCAAGGAAGCCTATGACCAGTTTGTCGAGAGCGGCTGGTGCACGCTGAGCGCGCCGGCCGAGTTCGGCGGCCAGGGCATGCCGCACATCGTCGCCACGGCGTTCCAGGAATACATGATCTCCGCGAACATGGCCTTCGCGATGTATTCGGGGCTGGCGCATGGCGCGATTTCGGCGCTGCTGGTCAAGGGCTCGGAGGAGCAGAAGGCCAAGTATGTGCCGAAGATGGTGTCGGGCGAATGGGGCGGCACGATGAACCTCACCGAGCCGCAATGCGGCACCGATCTGGGGCTGATCAAGACCAAGGCCGAGCCCAATGCCGATGGCTCGTACAGCATCACCGGCACCAAGATCTTCATCTCGTCGGGCGAGCACGACCTGACCAGCAACATCATCCACCTGGTGCTGGCCAAGACGCCGGGCGCGCCGGACAGCACCAAGGGCATCTCGCTGTTCGTGGTGCCGAAGTTCCTGGTGAACGACGATGGCTCGCTGGGCGCGCGCAACGCGGTGACCTGCGGCTCGATCGAGCACAAGATGGGCATCCACGGCAATTCGACCTGCGTGATGAACTATGACGGCGCCACCGGCTGGCTGGTCGGCGAGGAGATGAAGGGTCTCGCCGCGATGTTCATCATGATGAACGCGGCGCGGCTGGGCGTGGGGCTGCAGGGGCTGGCGATCGGCGAGGTCGCGCTCCAGAACGCCGTGCAATATGCCGGCGACCGCCGCCAGGGCCGCGCGCTGACCGGGCCGCAGGAGCCGACCGAAAAGGCCGACACGCTGTTCGTCCACCCCGATGTCCGCCGGATGCTGATGGAGGCCAAGGCGCAGATCGAGGGGCTGCGCGCGCTGTGCCTGTGGGGGGCGCTCCAGGTCGATCTCGAACATGCCGCGCCGACCGAGGAGGAACGCCAGCTCGCCTCGGACCTGATCGGGTTGCTCACGCCCGTGATCAAGGGCGTCGGCACCGATATCGGCTACAAGGTCGCGACCGATGCCCAGCAGGTCTATGGCGGCCATGGCTATATCGCCGAATGGGGCATGGAGCAGTATGTCCGCGATGCCCGCATCGCGATGATCTATGAAGGCACCAACGGCGTGCAGGCGATGGACCTGGTCGGCCGCAAGCTGGCGCTGAACGGCGGGCGGGCGGTGCAGGCCTTGTTCCGCGTCGTCGGCGAGGAAGTCGCCGCGGCCAAGGGCGATGCGAAACTCGCGGGCTTTGCCGAGGCGCTGGAGAAGGCGCTGGGCCATCTCCAGGGTGCGACGATGTGGCTGGCGCAGAACGGGTTCAAGAACCCGAACGAGGTCGGCGCGGGTGCCTATCCCTATATGCAGCTGACCGGGCTGGTCGCGCTGGGCCTGATGTGGCTCCGCATGGCCAAGGCGGCGAGCGAGGCTCTGGCGCAGGGCGCCGAGGACGTCGCCTTCCTCGAGGCCAAGCTGGTCACCGCGCGCTTCTATGCCGAGCGGTTCCTGCCGGATGCGAGCGGCCTGCGCCGCAAGATCGAGGCGGGCAGCGAAAGCGTGATGGCGCTCGCGCCCGAGCTGTTCAAGGCAGCCTAATCGCTGCTGGCGGTGGACGAGGCCGGCGTGGCGGGTGCCGCTGCGCCGGCCTTGTTCTGTGCGGGCGGTGTCTTGCGGCGGACCCCGTCGAGCGGGGTCGGTTCGCTGCTCGCCGCAGGGGTCGGCGTGGCGACTGGCGCGGGCGGGAGCGCGCGGCGCATGCACTGCGCGGGCGTCGGGCGGCGGAACTGTTCGCAGTTCCACAGCGCCTTCACATATTGCACCTTCTCGTCGCGCAGATAGCTGAACGACATCGCCGCGGCCTGGTCGCCGGTGGGCGGCAGTCGTGCGGGCTTTTTCGACGTGTCGAGCCACGCCATGAACTTGCAATAAGGCCGGTCGCCGCAGGTGCGCAGCGCCAGCGCAGGGTAGAGGTCCGGCAGCATGTCGTCGGGCAGTGTCACCAGGAAGACGTTCTGGTCGCCGGCTACGGCGGCGGGTATCGCGCTGGCCGGAATGGCGTTCGCGGCCTTGCGGACGTCGAACAGCAACCCGCTGGCGCCGGGATCTCCCACAGGACCGGTATCGTCGGCAGCCGCCGTACCAAGGTGCGCCGGTGAGAGCTTGGCGAGCAGCGCGATGTTGGGCTCGTCGGCGACATAGCCGCGGTTGAAGGCCGGCGGCGTGCCCCACCAGCCCGCCCAGCGGAAGAACAGGTGGGTGTGCAGTTCGACGATCTTGTCGAGGCTGGCGCTCCAATAGGGCACCACCCAGTCGGTGTGATAATGCGTGGCGTGACCGACCGGGCGGAACACCGTGCCGTGCAGCGCCATCCTCGCGATGTCCCGGGCCCGCGTCCAGGCGGCCGGGGTCGGCGACCAGCGCAGCAGCGCGCCGTCGCAGCTGAAGGTGAACTGGCAGCCGGTGCTGCGCTCCGATCCCTGGAAGACCACGCCGCACACCGTCTTGGGGAAGGCAGGGTGGCGAATGCGGTTGAGCACCACCTGCGCCACCGCGCGCTCGCCCAGCGCATCGTCGCCGGCTTCATAGACTTCGGCGGCGGCGAGACAGTCGACCGCGCGCTCCTGGCTGTCTGCGCTGCCGACGAGATGGAAGGGGCGGGCGGCCGGATTGGGATCGGTCGAGAACGGGATCGATGCGTTGAAGGCGCGGGCATCCTCAGGCGACAGGTCGGCGATCGCAACCGGTTCGACCGGCGGCAGCTCCTCCTTGGGCACGACGCGGGCAGCGAGCGCGACCGGCGGCACGCGGTGCGCACGATGCGGCATCCTGGGTGCGTTGCGCACCAGCAGGGCCGGCACCACCAGCGCGACAAGCGCGACGATGCCCGTCACCAGGCGCAGCCAGAGCGGAGAAGGGGGAGCGGAAATGCTGGGCGTCACAGGCGGTTGCGGGGCTCTCGTCGCGGGACGCCGCCTGTATCCCAAAGCGGCGGCGTTGGGAACAGCGGCGGCGTTACTGCAGTGCAGCGGAACCGATACGGGGCCGCAACCGTAGTGCAGGGCAGCCCCCACCCATTGCGCACGAACGAAGGTAGCTCCCACCCATGCATCAACCCGCGCTCGTCATCGCGCTGATCGGTGCACTCGGCATCGGCGCGCAGTGGATCGCCTGGCGTACCGGCTGGCCGGCGATCGCACTGATGCTGGTCGCCGGCGTGCTCGCCGGTCCGGTGGCGGGGCTGATCGAGCCGCACGCGGTGTTCGGCGAACTGCTCGAGCCGATCGTCTCGATCGCCGTTGCGCTGATCCTGTTCGAGGGCGGGCTCAGCCTCAACTTCCGCGAGCTGCGCCGCACCGACGGGGCGGTCACCCGGCTGGTGCTGCTCGGCGTGCCGATCGGCTGGGGGCTGGGCACGCTGGCGCTCTATTACGCGGCCGGGTTGGTGTGGCCGGTGGCGACGCTGTTCGCCGGCATCCTCGTCGTCACCGGGCCTACGGTGGTGCTGCCGCTGCTCCGCCAGAGCAATGTCGCGCAGCGGCCGCGGGCGATCCTCAAATGGGAAGCGATCGTCAACGATCCGATCGGCGCGCTGTGCGGTCTCGTCACCTATGAATATCTCCGCCGTTCCGCCGATGGCGGTACGTTGCTCAGCGTACTGGGCTCGCTGCTCGCCGCGAGCGTCGTCGCCGGGCTGATCGGCTATGTGGTCGCCAAGGCGATCGGCTGGGCGTTCCAGCGCGGCCATGTGCCCGAATATCTGAAGGCGCCGGTACTGCTCGTCGCGGTGATCGGCGTGTTCGTCGGCTCCAACCTGATCCAGCAGGAAACCGGGCTGATCACCGTGACGGTGATGGGCGTGGCGCTCGCCAATATGAAGCTGGATTCGCTGCGCGACATCCACCCGTTCAAGGAGAATGTCACCGTCCTCCTGATCTCCGGCGTGTTCGTGCTGCTTTCCGCCTCGCTGGACTTCGAGGTGCTGCGCCATTTCGAGTGGCGCTTCCTCGCCTTCCTTGCGGCGCTGCTGTTCCTGGTGCGGCCGATCACCGTGCTGCTGAGCTTGGCCTTCACCAAGGTGCCGTGGAACGAGCGGCTGCTGGTCGCCTGGATTGCGCCGCGCGGTATCGTGGCGGTGGCGATCTCCGGCCTGTTCGCGCTGCGGCTCGACAAATTGGGGTATAGCGACGGCTCGATCCTCGTGACCCTGTCCTTCGCGGTGGTGGTGGCGACGATCCTCGCCCATGGCTTCTCGATCGGGCCGGTTGCGCGGCTGCTCAAGGTGACTGGGGCGACCGAGCGGGGGCTGCTGATCGTCGGCGGGACGCCGTGGAGCCTCGCGCTGGCCGACCAGCTCCGCCAGCTCGAAGTGCCGGTTACGATCTGCGACACCAGCTGGCAGCGGCTGCGCCCGGCGCGCTCGGCGGGCATCGCCACCTATCATGGCGAGATCCTTGCCGAGGCGACCGAGGACCGGCTCGACATGTCGCAGTTCCAGGTGCTTGCCGCCACGAGCGACAATGAGGCGTATAACGCGCTGGTCTGCAACGAATTCGCCCATGAGATGGGCCGCGACAATGTCTATCAGCTCGGGAGCGGCGGCGATGACGAAGATGCCCGGGCGTTGCCGGAGTCGCTGCGGGGCCGCGCGCTGTTCACCAGCGGGCACGGCGTCGACGAGATCGTCGAGCGCGAGCAGGGTGGCTGGAGCTTCCGCAAGACCCGGCTGACCGAGCAGTTCGACTTCGACGCGGCCAAGGCCGACCTGCCCGATGCGGCGGACATGCTGCTGCTGGTGCGCAAGGGCGGGCTGCTCCGCTTCTTCTCGCACGCCAGCCGCCCGACGCCGCAGCCCGGCGACACGATCATCTCGTACGTGCCGCCCATGCCGGCGGCGCGACGACTGCAGGAGGAGGTTGCATGAGCAGATGGGCGGCGCTTGCGCTCCTGGGCGTACTGGCGGGGTGCGATGCGCGTCCGCCGTCGCGCGACAATGCCGTGGCGGAGAACAAGAGCATTCTCGCCCTGGACGAGGGGCTGGCGAACAACGGCGCCGCCGAGGCGCCCAAGTCGATCCTGCGGCCCGATGTCGTGCCGGACGAACCGGAAAAGCCCGTGCTGAAGCCGGTGGATCTTGTCGTGCCCTTCGGCGCGTCGGGGCTCAAGCTCGACGATGCCGGCAGGAAGCTGCTCGACGAGATGCTCGGCAACGCTACCCTGGCAGCAGGTGGCCCGATCACGATCGGCGGCCACAGCGACACGCGCGGCAACGATCGCGACAACCTGGTCGCGTCGCGCAAGCGGGCCGAGGTGGTGCGCGACTATCTGCTGTCGAAGGGCGTCCCCGCCGA
>NZ_BCTR01000047.1 GCF_002091475.1 Sphingomonas azotifigens NBRC 15497 | reverse complement strand
GGGATGACGGTTGGGGGCATAGCGCGCGCCTCCGATCAACTCTCGGGCAGGAAGTCCGGCACGCTCAGGTAGCGCTCGCCGGTGTCGTAGTTGAAGCCGAGCACACGGACGCCGTCGGGCAGGTCGGGCAGCTTCTGCAGGATCGCGGCGAGCGTGCCGCCTGAGGAGATGCCGACCAGCATGCCCTCTTCGGCGGCCGAGCGGCGCGCCATGTCCTTGGCAACAGCGGCATCGACCTTGATCACCCCGTCGATCGCGTCGGTATGCAGGTTCTTCGGCACGAAGCCCGCGCCGATTCCCTGGATCGGGTGCGGGCCCGGCTGGCCGCCCGAGATGACCGGCGACAATTCCGGCTCGACCGCAAAGACCTTGAGGTTCGGCCATTCCTTCTTGAGCGCCTCGGCAACGCCGGTGATGTGGCCGCCGGTGCCGACGCCGGTAATGATCACGTCGATCGGCGTATCGCGGAAGTCGTTCAGGATTTCCTGTGCAGTGGTGCGCACATGCACATCGACGTTCGCAGCGTTTTCGAACTGCTGCGGCATCCATGCGCCGGGGGTGTTCTCGACGATTTCCAGCGCGCGCTCGATCGCGCCTTTCATGCCCTTCTCGCGCGGGGTGAGGTCGAAAGTCGCACCATAGGCCAGCATCAGCCGGCGGCGCTCGAGCGACATGCTCTCCGGCATCACTAGGATCAGCTTGTAGCCCTTCACCGCCGCGACCATCGCCAGGCCGACGCCGGTATTGCCGCTGGTGGGTTCTACGATCGTGCCGCCGGGCTGGAGGCTGCCGTCCTTCTCGGCCGCCTCGACCATCGCCAGTGCGATGCGGTCCTTGATCGAGCCGCCCGGATTGGCGCGCTCCGACTTGATCCACACCTCGGCGCCGGGGAACAGCTTGTTGATGCGGACGTGCGGCGTGTTGCCGATCGTCTCGAGGATCGTGTTGGCCTTCATGTCGTCATCTCCTTGGGAGGAACTTCGAGGGTGGCCGGAGGATCGAAGGTTCGAGCCCGCTTGAGCTCAGGGAATAGCTTCGACCACAGCAGCGTGACAAGCACCGCGCCGATGCCGCCGCCGATCACCGCGGCGACCGGGCCGATCAGCGCGGCAAGGAAGCCGCTTTCGGCTTCGCCCAACTCGTTCGAGCCGGAAATGAACAGGGTGGAGACCGCACCGACCCGGCCCCGCATCTCGTCCGGCGTGTAGAGCTGGATCAGCGACTGGCGGACGTACACGGACACCATGTCGGCCGCGCCCAGCACGAACAGCGCGGCGAGCGAGATCAGCACGGCAGGCGACAGGTCGGTGCCGACCGCCTTGGGGCCGAGCACCGGCACCAGCAGCGGCGCGGCGGCGCCGAACACCACCGTCGCCAGGCCGAACAAGGCGACCGCGACCAGCATCTTCACGCCCACATTGGTCTTGAGCGGGCGCCAGGAGAAGAACAGGGCCGTCACTACCGCACCCAACGCAGGCGCGGCGCGAAGGTGCCCGAGCCCCTCCGATCCGACCTGGAGGATGTCGCGGGCATAGACCGGCAGCATCGCCGTCGCGCCGCCGAGCAGCACGGCGAACAGGTCGAGCGAGATTGCGCCGAGCACCAGCCGGTTGCGGCGGACATAATGGAGGCCGTCGACCATCTGCGACCAAGGGCTGCCGGTGAACTTGCGATTGGCCACCGGCACCGGGCCGATCAGGAACAGCATCAGCAGCGAGACGAGGAACAGCCCGCCCGAGACGGCATAGGCCAGCCACGAGGCGGCGGCGTAAAGATAGCCGCCCATCGCCGGGCCGATCACGGTGCCGGTCTGCCAGGCCAGCGAGCTGAGCGCGATTGCGGTCGGCAGGATGCCCTTGGGCACCAGGTTCGGCGCGAGCGCGCCCAGGGCAGGGCTCACGAACGCGCGGGCAACGCCGAGCAGTGCGGCGATGCCGAACAGGGCGGGCAGGGTGACGGTATGCCGCCAAGTGAGCCACGCGAGTGCCAGCGCGCAGGCGGCTTCCAGCGCCACTGCGGCGCGCGCGATCCAGCGCCGGTCGATCCGGTCCGCCACCCAGCCGGCGAACAGCGAAAGGAAGAGGAGCGGCAGGAACTGCGCTACCCCGATCATGCCGAGCTGGAACGCCGCTTCCTTGATGCTCATCGAGCGGCGGGCGATGTCGTAGACCTGCCAGCCGATCACGATCACCATTGCCATCTGCCCCAGGGTGGCGGCGAGGCGGGCGACGAAATAGGAGCGGAAATTGCCGATGGCGAAGGGATGTTGGGCCATGGTGCCGCTCTTGGCGTGCAGCGGCGGCCCACGCAATGCTTCGATGGTTGGGGGCGCTAAAGCTTTATCCCACCTGCGCGGGCTGGGCCTGGTCGGTCTCGGTCTTGGCCGGGTTGCGCACCGACGGGCGCAGCCGCGCAAGGCTGCAGATGCCGGCGATCAGCGCGAGCCCGGCGGCGACCAGCGCCGGGGTCATGCCCGCGCCGACCCCCATCGCCAGCAGGGCCGCGACCAGCGTCGCGCCGGTGGTCTGGCCGACCATCCGCGTGGTCGAGATCAGCCCGCCCGCCGCCGCCGCGCGCTCGACCGGCGCCGAGCCGATGATCAGCCGCGCATTGGGCGAGAGGAACATGCCGAACCCCGCGCCGGTCAGCGACATCCGCCAGGCAATGTCGAAATAGCTCGGGTCGTGCGGCAGGAAGGCGAGCGCGACCAGCCCGGCGATCGCTACGCCCATGCCGATTCCGCCCAGCGCACCGGCCGGATAGCGATCGGAAAGCGTGCCGGCGAGGGGCGCGACGAACATCGTGGTCAGGGGCCAGGGGGCGATCGCCGCGCCCACCTCGGACGGGGCGAAGCCATAGCCGTGCTGGAGCCGGAACGGCAGCGAGAGCAACAGCGCCATCGTCGCGACGAAGGCGGTGAAGGCCCCCATGGTGGACAGCGCCAGCACCGGGCGGGCGAGCAGGTCGACCGGCAGGATCGGCTCGGCCTCGCCCTGTTCGCGGCGGACGAAGATCACGCCGACCGCGATGCCGGCAAGTACCACCGCGGCCGAGACCACCGGGCTGTCGCCATGCACCGCGCTCTCCAGTCCGCCGATCACCAGCCCGAACATCGCCGCGCAGAGCACCGCGCCGAGCACGTCGAACGGCGCCTTGGAGCGCGGCAGGTCGGGCAGCGAGCGGCCGAGCAACAGGCTCGCAACCGCGAACGGCACCGCGGAGGCGAACACCCAGGGCCAGGGGCCGATCGCCAGCACCAGCCCGCCCAGCGTCGGGGCGATCGCCGACGATACCGACACCACCACCGAATTGACGCCGAGACCGCGCCCGAGCTGCTTGGCGGGGTAGATCTGCCGGACCAGCGCCGAGGAGACGCTGAGCGCTGCCGCCGCGCCCGCCGCCTGCGCCGCGCGGACGATCAGCAGGAAGGGCAGGCTCTTGGCGAAGAAGCACAGCACCGTCGCGACGGTGAAGACGATCTGGCCCCATTGATACAGCCGCTTGAGCCCGATGCGGTTGCCCAGCCCCGAAAAGGGCAGGAGCAGCATCACCAGCACCAGCTGATAGACCGTCACCACCGCGACCGCGGCGGACGAATCGACGTGGAGATCGTGCGCGATGGTGGGCAGCGCCACGGTGGCGATGGCGCCATCGATCACCACCAGCGCCGTGCCGAAGGAAACGGCGGCGATAGCGGTGAGGCGGCGGGGCATGGGAAGGCCGTCGGTTTGCATCGCGGCCTTAGTGCATCAGCGCGCGCTCGGTTCCCAGCCCGGAACTACCGGGGCAACCCATGGTTTAGTTCGTTGCGAAACGAACACTGATGGGAGGACGCCATGGGTAAGGGTATATTGTTGTGGTTGCTGGGAATTCCGCTTCCCATCATCATCCTGCTGCTGATCTTCTGGCATTGAGCCGGAAAGGGGGCAGGCGTGCGCCGCCGGCCCCCGTACAGGCGATCAGCGGCGGCTGGGAACGAGCGCCAGCTGCGCCGCGGATGCCGGGAGATGCAGGTGCAGCCGGTCCTTCACGGCCAGCTTGTGCTTCTTGAGCTGCGCCAGGCGAAACGCATCCGGCATGCGGCGGCGCAATTCGCGGCGGATCTCGTGCTCGAGCATCCGGTGGGTGGCGATCAGGCGTTCAACAATCGTCATCGTCATGGCTCCAAATCGATGGGTACATCGATCGAGCGGCCCGATGAGGCTGGAGGTGCGAGGGGGGGGCACACCGCCGATCCTGCACCGAGCACGCTCGATGCGGTCCGACATCACGGGGCTTCTGGTGAAGCCGCCGCCAGAGGGGCCCGGTCCCGCAGGTTCAACATAGGGGTGCGTCTTCGAAGGACAAGGGGCTCCGCGACGAAGCGTGCGAAGCCCCGAGCGCGCCTTAGCGGCAGCGCACGTCCTGGTTGTTCATCTGGTTGTTGCGGTCGATCGAGTTGCCGATCGCGCCGCCGGCGATCGCGCCGAGCAGCGTGCCGACCGTGCTCGAATGGCGGCTGGAGATGGCGTTGCCGAACAGGCCGCCCGCTGCCGCGCCGACGATCAGGCCGGTCGTGCCGTCCGGGCGCTTGCAGTAATAGCGGCCGTCCTCGCCGCGATAGACGCGGTCGTCGGCGCTCAGCACGCGCTCGCTGCTGCCCGGGCGGTAATAGCGCGACGGCTCCCAATCGCCCTCATCCCGTGCGTCGATGCGCGGCGGCGGGGGCGGGGCGTGCGCCAGCCAGTCGCTGTAGTTGGCGTAGCGCTCGGACGCCTGCTGGAACAGGCGATATTCATGGTCGAACCGGTCGCGTGCCGCCTCGAAGCGGGCGCGCTCCTGGTCCGGCGAGCCATATTGCTGCGCCGATGCCGGCGCGGCGACCGAAAGGCCGGCGGTCGCCAGTGCGACTAGGGCCAGGACATGCTTCATGCTCGTCTCCTTTATTCACCCGGCCGGCGCATTGGCCGGGAACGGGGCTCTCATCCAGTCTTGCGCGTGAAGCGCGGCTGAACGAAGCTATGGGCGAAACAATGCTGGGAGGGGAGTGTCCCATGGTATATGCGCTTTGCGCTTGCTGCCCTGCAGCATTGGTATCATATTTGTCCCATGAACGTTAGCGCTGCCGTGACTGAAGCACCCGTGAACAATACGCCCTTCGTGCTGGAGGGCATCGTGCGCCTGCGCTGCCTGCAGGTGACCTATAACCGCACGCGGATGATCGTGGCGCCGTACATCCTCTACACGCGCAACGACTCGCTCTACACCGACGCGCAGATCATCTCGCGCGAGGGCATGCTGCCCCGCGAGCCGAAGATCGCCACCTTCAAGGTCGACGGTCTCAAGGAAGTCTCGGTGCTCGACCGGCCGTTCGAGATCGGCGAGATGTTCGATCCCGAACTGGAGAAATATGCCGGCACGACGCTGATGCAGGTCGAGCCGGCGGCCTGAGCCCCAGCTTCAGTCGGGCAGGCTGATAAAGCTGTCCATCACACGCTTTCGGCCGGCTTGTTCAAAGTCGATCTCAAGCTTGTTGCCTTCGATTTCGGCGATCGTGCCATAGCCGAACTTTTGGTGGAACACGCGCATGCCGAGCGCGAGGTCGCCGCGCGGCTTGGCGCCGAAACTCACCGCCGAGGCGCGGCTTTCCAGCACGCGCGGCTGGTCGCGGGTGAAGGTGCGCGTGGTGAAGCCGCCGCCCGGGTTCTTCGGATCGACCCCCGCCGCGCGCTGCCAGCCCGGGCCCCGGCCGGCGCCGCGCGACACATCGGCGAAGGGATCGCTTCGCTCGCTCCAGTTCGCCCGCCACAGGCTCTCGCCCCCGGTCATCGTGCTCTCCGACTCGACATGCTCGGGCGGCAGCTCGCCGACGAAGCGGCTCGGCAGGCTCGACGTCCATTGCCCGTAGATCCGGCGGTTGGCGGCGTGGAGGATGATCGCCCGCCGCCGCGCCCGCGTGATCGCGACATAGGCGAGCCGGCGCTCCTCCTCCAGGCTGGCGAGCCCGCCCTCGTCGAGCGCGCGCTGCGAGGGGAAGATGCCTTCCTCCCAGCCGGCGAGGAACACGGTGTCGAACTCCAGCCCCTTGGCGGCGTGGATCGTCATGATCGTGACCTTGGGCTCCTCGGCCGAGGCCTCGTTGTCCATCACCAGGCTGACATGCTCGAGAAAGGCCGAAAGGCTCTCATACTCCTCCATCGCGCGGACGAGTTCGTTGAGATTCTCCAGCCGGCCTGCTGCCTCGGCGGTGCGATCGGCCTGCCACATCGCGGTATAGCCGCTTTCGTCAAGGATGATGCGGGCGAGGTCGGGATGCTGGAGATCGTCGCCCATGCTCCGCCAGCGCGCCATGTCGCCGATCAGATTGCCGAGCGAGCGGCGCGCCTGCGGGGTCAGTTCGTCGGTATCGAGGATGCGCGCCGCCGCGGTGGTCAGCGGCAGCCCCTGCGCGCGGGCGAACTGGTGGACCTTGGCGAGCGCCTTGTCGCCCAGCCCGCGCTTGGGGACGTTGACGATCCGCTCGAAGGCAAGGTCGTCCGCCGGCTGCGCGACGACGCGCAGATAGGCGAGCGCGTCGCGGATTTCCTGACGCTCGTAGAAGCGGAAGCCGCCGATGATGCGATAGGGCAGGCCGATCGCGATGAACCGGTCTTCGAACTCGCGGGTCTGGTGCTGGGCGCGGACGAGGATCGCGGTGGCGTCGAGACTGAGGCCGCCGCGCTGCAGCCCTTCGATCTCCTCGCCGACTCGGCGGGCTTCCTCGGGCCCGTCCCACACGCCGAGCACCTTCACCTTCTCGCCGACATCGACCTCGGTCCACAAAGTCTTGCCGAGCCGTCCGCCATTGTTGGCGATCACGCCCGAAGCGGCGCCGAGGATATGCGGGGTGGAGCGGTAGTTCTGCTCCAACTTGATCACAACAGCACCGGGGAAGTCCTTCTCGAACTTCAGGATATTTTCCACCTGGGCGCCGCGCCAGCTGTAGATCGACTGGTCGTCGTCGCCGACGCAGCAGAGGTTCTTGCGCTCCTGCGCGAGCAGCCGCAGCCAGAGATACTGGACTGCGTTGGTATCCTGATATTCGTCGACCATGATGTAGCGGAAGCGCTTCTGGTACTGCTCCAGCACTTCACGATGATTCTTCAGAATCGTCAGCATGTGCAGGAGAAGGTCGCCAAAGTCGCAGGCGTTGAGGAGGCGCAGCCGCTCCTGGTACTGCGCATAGAGCGACTGGCCGCGGCCATTGGCATAGTGCTCGGACTCGCCGGCATCGAGATCGGCGGGGATCAGCCCGCGATTCTTCCAGCCGTCGATCAGCCCGGCCAGTTGGCGCGCCGGCCAGCGCTTCTCGTCGAGATCGTTGGCGACGATCAGTTGCTTGAGCAGCCGCAGCTGGTCGTCGGTGTCGAGAATGGTGAAGTTGCTCTCCAGCCCGACCAATTCGGCATGGCGGCGGAGCATCTTGGCGCCGATCGCGTGGAAGGTGCCGAGCCAAGGCATGCCTTCCACCGCTTCGCCGACCAGCCGGCCGACTCGTTCGCGCATCTCGCGTGCCGCCTTGTTGGTGAAGGTGACCGCCAGGATTTCCGATGGATAGGCCTTTCGCGTCCACAGCAGATGCGCCAGGCGCGCGGTGAGCGCCGCGGTCTTTCCCGTGCCTGCGCCGGCCAGCACCAGTACCGGTCCCTCGGTGGTCAGCACGGCTTCGCGCTGGGGCGTGTTCAGGCCCTGCAGATAGGGGGCGTCCTGGGAAGAAGGGGCAAGCGACATCCGCGAACAACTAGGGAACGACGCGCGTGCCCGCAAGCATCTGGCGCACGCATTTGCTGCGCGGAGGCGAGCGCTCGATGCAGCTCCACCCGTTTTGGGATTGGAATTCCACCGCAAAGGCGCGCGATGTCGATTGCGTCGGCGGCGGCCTGCGCCTATGGGGCTGCCGAGACTAATCCATGACAAGTCCGAACCCCTCTCGCCGCCTGAAGGTACGCCTTGCGGTCGTGCTCACGCTCGCGATCGTCGCAGCGGTGGTGGCGTGGCGTTCGGCGCCCGTGCGCGGCCCCGTCTGTACCGCAGGCCGGCACGAGGAGCGGGATGCGAGCGGCAAGGTCGTGCGGATCACGCACACCGAATGTGTGCGTTGAGTACAATGCGTACCGCCGTTTGTCATCAACCTGTCATCAGCCAACCCCAAAGGCTCTAACATCATGGCGACGCTCGCAATGGACCAGGCTCCGTCGGCAGATTTGCCGCGAAGTCCCCGATTCAACGATAAAACCCACCCGATAGCCAAGCTGCTGTTCGTCGCCATCCTGGTGGGCGGGCTGGCCTTTGCCGGGTGGAGCATCTTCGTGGATACGCGGGAGGCAGGGGAACAGCTCGCGCTCGGCGTGTTCGCGTTCCTCGGGCTGGCGCTGGTGATCGCGCTGGGCTTCGAATTCGTCAACGGCTTCCACGATACCGCCAATGCCGTGGCGACGGTGATCTACACCAACTCGATGCCGGCCCAGCTGGCGGTGGTATGGTCCGGCTTCTTCAATTTCCTGGGCGTGATGACGTCGAGCGGCGCGGTCGCCTATGCGATCGTCACGCTGCTGCCGGTGGACCTGATCCTCAACGTCGGCTCGTCGGCCGGCTTTGCGATGATCTTCGCCTTGCTGCTCGCCGCGGTACTCTGGAACCTGGCGACCTGGTATGTCGGCCTGCCCAATTCCTCCAGCCATGCGCTGATCGGCTCGGTGCTCGGCGTCGGCTTCGCCAACCAGCTGATCCTCAGCGGGTCGCGGGGCGGCACTGCCGGCGTCGACTGGGGCCAGGCGACCAAGGTATTCTCGGCGCTGTTCTGGAGCCCGCTGATGGGCTTTGCCTGCGCGCTGCTGCTCATCCTGGTGATGCGGATGGTGTTCGCCAAGCGGAAGACGCTGTTCCGGGCACCGGAAGGCAATGCGCCGCCGCCGCACGGCATCCGCGCGCTGCTGATCGGCACCTGCACCGCGGTCTCGTTCTTCCACGGATCGAATGACGGCCAGAAGGGCATGGGGCTGATCATGCTGATCCTGATCGGCTGCGCCCCCACCGCCTATGCGCTCAACCGCACGCTGCCGGCGAGCGCCACCGCAGCGTTCGTCCAGACCTCGCACGCGGCCACGGCCGTGTTCGACGCCCGCAGCGGGGCCGCGACGCTGACGCCGGCCGAGGCGCGCATGACCCTCACCGATGCCCTGCAGCACCGCAAGGCCGAGGGAGCGAAGGTCTATGCCGCACTCGAGGCGCTGTCGAACTCGCTGACCGAGCAGGTGGCCAGCTATGGTTCGCTGAGCAAGGTGCCGGCGCGTGCGAGCTCGAACGTTCGCAACGACATGTACCTCGTGCTGGATACCAGCAAGCTCGCGACCAAGAAGCCGGACGGTTTCAAGCCGGAAGAGCTGAAGGCGCTGAAGGCCTATCAGGACAGCCTGGAGAGCGGCACGCGCTTCATTCCGCTGTGGGTGAAGATCGTGGTCGCGCTCGCGCTGGGTCTCGGCACGATGATCGGCTGGAAGCGGATCGTCGTCACCGTCGGCGAGAAGATCGGCAAGCAGCACATGACCTATGGCATGGGCGCCGCCGCCGAGATCGTCGCCGCGGCGACGATCATGGGCGCCGATCATCTCGGCGTGCCGGTTTCGACGACGCACATCCTGTCGTCGGGCGTGGCGGGTGCCTCGGTCGGCAGCGGAGCCGGGCTCCAGGCGCGGACGATCCGCAACATGGCACTGGCCTGGCTGATGACGCTGCCGGCGGCGATGCTGCTATCCGGCGGGCTCTACTGGCTGATGCTCACCGGCATCCACCTCTTCGGGCTGCGCTGATCCACGGATCAAGAGGGCGGGACGCAGGTCCCGCCCTTTTCGTTTCAGCCGTGCAGCAGATCGTCGATGACGCGGTGCATGCTGGCGGGCACGCCGCTGGCATCGGCGCGCAGATCGGCCTTCACATGATCGACAGGATTGTAGGCGGCGACCAGCACGCCCGCGAGCAGGCTGAAAAAGGCCGCGTAGACCAGACGCTTGATGGGCGATTCGCGCATATCCCGACTCCCTACTTCCGGTGCTGCGAGTACGGGGGTTCGATACCGTGCCGAAACTGTCGCCCCGCTGAACGCGGCTTGACCCGCGCGATAACTGGCCCGAGGGAGGCGGCCGGAGGATCGCACATGGCCCATGCCGCCACGCCCGCCTCCCACCGCCGCATCCTGTTTGCGAGCCTGGTGGGGACGTCGGTCGAGTTCTACGATTTCTACATCTACGCAACCGCAACCGCGCTGGTGTTCGGCCCGCTATTCTTCCCGGCCCAGGCGCCGTGGCTGCAGCAGGTCGCCGCCTATGCGAGCTTCAGCGTCGCCTTTTTCGCGCGACCGCTGGGCGGGCTGGTGTTCGGCCATTTCGGCGACCGGCTCGGGCGCAAGTCAACGCTGGTCGCCTCGCTGATGCTGATGGGGCTGTCGACCGTGCTGATCGGCTGCCTGCCCGGCTATGCGATGATCGGCTGGGGCGCGCCGCTGCTGCTCTGCCTGTTGCGGTTCGGCCAGGGCCTGGGCCTGGGCGGCGAATGGGGCGGGGCGAGCCTGCTCGCGGTGGAATATGCCCCCAGGGGCTGGGCCTATCGCTATGGCAGCTTCCCGCCGCTCGGCGCGCCGGTGGGCTTCATCGCCGCCAACGGCCTGTTCCTGCTCCTGGGCGCGTTCCTCGACGATGCGGCGTTTCGCGACTGGGGCTGGCGCCTGCCGTTCCTCGCCAGCGCCGCGCTGGTCGGTCTGGGGTTGTGGGTGCGCCTGCGCATCGCCGAGACGCCGGCCTTTGTCGAAGCCGCCGAGCATGCCCCGCCGCCCCAGGTGCCGCTGGGCGTGCTGCTGCGCGACCATCTGGGGGCGACGCTGGCGGGTACGCTGGGGACGGTCGCCTGCTTCGCGCTCTTCTATGTCGCGACGCTGTTCGCGATCGGCTTCGGCACCAAGGCGCTCGGCTATCCGCGCGCGGCGTTCCTGGGTGCCGAGCTGGCCGCGATCCTGTTCATGGCGCTGGGCATCGGCGTCGCCGGCTGGCTGGCGGACAAGCGCGGCGCGACGCTGGTGCTGGCGCTCGGCTGCATCGCGATGGTGCCGCTGGGGCTCGCAATGCCGGCGCTGCTGGTGCCGGGATCGCTACTCGCGGTGTTCGTCTGGCTCGCCGCCGGGCTGTTCGTGATGGGCTTCGTCTACGGGCCGCTCGGCGGCTGGCTGCCGAGCCTGTTCCCGGCGCAGGTGCGCTACACCGGCGTGTCGGTGACCTTCAACCTGGGCGGCATCCTCGGCGGCGGACTCACCCCCCTGATCGCGCAGACCCTGGTCGAGCGCGGCGGGATCGGCATGGTCGGCTGGTATCTGGCAGGGGCCGCCGGGCTCAGTCTGATCGGGTTGGTGCTGACCCGGCGGCGCTGATCGTTCAGGCGGGGCGGAGCAGGGTCAGCTTCGCCTTGCCATAGACGCGGTCGGCATCGACGACGAAGCCGGCAAGCTCGACATCCTCGGTCTTGCCGGTCTCGATGCTGATCCAGGTGCCGGGACCCGTCCAGCCGAGCCTTGCCAGCTTGTCGAGCGCGACGATGCCGGCGCCGGTGCCATAGGGCGGGTCCATCAGGATCAGGTCGAGTGGCGCGCGCGCGGGGCCCAGCGCCATCACCGAACCCGGGCGGACATCGGTGCCCTTGGCACCGAGCTTGGCGATATTGGCCTTGAGCGCATCGAGCGCCGCCCGATCCTGCTCGACGAACAGGCAGGAGGCGGCGCCGCGCGACAGCGCTTCGAGCCCGAGCGCGCCCGATCCGGCGAAGAAATCACCCACCGCGAGCTCGTCGAAGCTGCCGAGCCGCGATGCGAGCATCGAGAACAGCGCCTCGCGCGTCCGATCGGCGGTGGGGCGGGTGGTGTCGCCCTTGGGCGCGGCGAGCGGACGGCCGCGCCAGTCTCCAGCGATGATCCGCATCAGCCGCGCCCCCGCGGCGGACGGCCGGGGCCGCCGGGTCGCTGCGGACGATTGCCGCCGCTATTGCCCGGGCGCGGGGGGCGCGGGCCGCGCGGCCGCTCGCCCTCATCACCCCCGAAGCGCGAGGGGCGCGGGGTGCGGCTGCGCTCGGTCGAGTCGCTGCCGGGGCGAGCCGCACGGGGCCCCCGCGGCCGTTCGCCATCCGAGCCGCCGAACTGCGACGGGCCTGCGTTGCGACTCCGATCGCTACGCTCACCGGCCTCGCCGCCGCGCGACCAGTTCCGCTCGCCGTCCCGCGGCGCGCGCGTGCGCTCGGTACCTTGTTCGCCGCGGGCATCGCGGCGGCCGCGCGGCCGATCGACCAGATCGCCGGCGCGCGGCTCGCGGGTGTCGCGGAAGGACTTGGCACGGGCGGCGCGCGCAGGCTTGGCGATCCCGCCCTCGCTGCCGTCGCGGACGCCGAGCCGTCCGCCGGTGCGCGGCCGTTCCTCGCCGTCCTTCGGCTTGGCCTTGGGGGTGGCGCGGGCGGTGAACACCGGGGCCTTGGCCACCGGTGCCGGCTTGGCGATCCGGCGGCGGCCCTCGGGCTCGACCTTGGCGGGTTTCTCGACCGGCTCGATCGCGCGCTGGCGGGTGGCGAACTGCAGGTTCGATGCCGCCTTGCCGCCGCCGGGCTTGCCGAGCACGGTGCGAAAGGTGATCAGATCGGCCTGGCGGATCTCGTCGACGTCCCCCGCGGGCAGGTCGTTCAGGTAAAAGGGACCGTAGCGGGTGCGGATCAGGCGGCTGACCTGCAGCCCCAGAAACTCCAGCACGCGCCGAACTTCGCGGTTCTTGCCCTCGGTCAGCGTCATCTCGATCCAGAGATTGGCGCCGGTCCGTCGCTCGATATTGGCGTTGATCGGGCCGTAGCGCACGCCCTCGATCTCGATGCCGAGCATCAGGTCCTCGAGCTGCTCCTGGCTGACCTGGCCATAGGCGCGGGCGCGATAGGTGCGCTCGACGCCGACGGCGGGCAATTCCATCTCGCGCTTCAACTCGCCGTCGGTGGTGAGCAGCAGCAGCCCCTCGGTGTTGAGATCGAGCCGGCCGACCGGCATCACCCGCGGCAGGCCTTCGGGCATGCGATCGTAGATGGTCGGGCGCCCGGTAAAGTCGCGCTCGGCGGTGAGCAGCCCGGCGGCCTTGTGGTAGCGGAACAGCCGCGCGGGCGCGGCCGCCGCGACGGGCTTGCCGTCGACGGTGACGCCGTGCAGCGAGGTCAGGATGGTGGCGGGGGTATCGAGCGTGGCGCCGTTGAGCGCGATCCGCCCTTCGGCGATCATCCGCTCGATCTCGCGCCGCGAGGCGATGCCGGCACGCGCGAGGAGCTTGGCGATACGCTGCGGCGTACCCGTGGTTTTGATAGGCTTGGAGTCAGACACCGCAGCGCTATAGCGATAATGCCGTCGCTGGCAAAAATTTATGCGGTGCCGGTTCGTGACTCGCGCGTTACGGGCTTTGCCAAGCGGTTGATTCGGGGGCCCAATCAGGATGTTGTTCGGTAGGAAGAAGCGTCGGATCGAACATCTGCTCGTCGTCGAGGACGAGCCGCTGGTGGCGTTCGACACCGAACATTTTCTGCGCGAGTCGGGGTTCACCATCGTCGCCACGGTCGATTCGGTGGTCGACGCGACTCGGATCGTCGATGCGGGCGAGGCACTGGATCTGGTACTCGCCGACATCAACCTGGCCGATGGCAGCGGCGTCGAAGTCGCGCGGACCGCGTTCGCGCGCGGCGTGCCGGTGCTGTTCGTCACCGGTGCCTGCCCGGCCGATGCGCGGGCGCTGGCCGCCGGGTGCCTGGCCAAGCCCTATGCGCAGCGGGACCTCGTGCTGGCGATCGACGCGATCGAAGCGGTACTCGAAGGCGGCAAGGCGCCGCGCCGGCTGCCGGCCAGCTTCAGCCTCTTCCTGGGAGGCTGAGCGCCGAACGGCAGGCTGGGTCGACGAACCCGGATCAGTGCACGAACAGGGTGACGACCACACCGGCCCAGGCAAAGACCGAGGCGAGCACCGCCAGCCGCGCGACCGTTTCCGAGGGGGACACCGGCTTGCGAGCGGCAATGGCGCGGGTGCGGGTACGGGGCATGGCGAACTCCTTTTCTCTACACCGGTGTTATAGCACCCCTTCCTGAACGGGAGCCTGCCCGCAGGGGTGAGTCGCACCAACTTGCCGAGCATCGTCGCACGAAAGCCACGCATCGACTGCATCGTGGAAAACGCGGATGCCCTGTTCGAGCCTGCCCAGGGTGACATGGGCCAGTCCGCCAGCGGCCAGCCCCTGCTGCGCGAGCGCACAGGCGCGGAAATCCTCCGCGGCGAACACGCCGCCGTCGAGCAACTGCCAGCTGCGCTCCCAATGGTCGCGCGCCTTGTCGGTGGCGGGTGGTTCGGGGATCAGCATGAAGTCCTCGACCAGCACTTCGTCCACCGCGCGCGGCATCAGCACCATCAGGTTGATATAGTCGGGGCTCACCGCCAGCACCGCGCCGGGGAACATCTGGTAGGTATAGGTGATCGCGCCGCGGAGCACCGGCCAGGCGTCCGACTCGAGCTCGGCGATGCTGGCGGCGCGCCCGACGGCGGAGCGCTGGTGTGGGCCGATCCGGTCGGCGGCAGAAACGCCATCCTGGAAGAAGGGCGCGATGCTGTCGGCGTGGAGGCGCTGGATGTGATAGCTCTCGAGGAACGCGTCCATCACCAGCTTCCAGTTGGCAGCGACGCGGTGGGTGCGGCGGCGGAAGCAATGCTGGCCGGCAAGATCGAACGCGGCGAAGTCGCGCGCCAGCGTGTCGGCATGCGCGAAGTCGGCGGCCTCGTCGAAGGCGAACCAGATCAGCCCGCCGGCCTCGTGGGTCGGTAGCCGGCGCAAGCCGAAGTCCGTCTTGTCGAGGCCGGGAAACGCCTCGGGACGCGGAATGCCGGCCAGGCTGCCATCCAGCGCATAGCTCCAGGCGTGGTAGGGGCAGACCAGGCGGGGCGCATGGATGGCGTCGCAGCCTTCCACCAGCCGCGTGCCGCGATGCCGGCACACATTGAGGAAGACATGCGCCGTTCCCTGCCGGTCGCGGGTGATCAGCAGGGGTTTGCCGAAACCGTCGTGCGGCACCGCCATCCCCGCGTCGGGCAGCAGCGCGGAGGGGGCGAGGACCAGCGGCGCCCGATCGAAGATCCGCGAACGCTCGGCGGCGAAGCGCTCCGGGCTGGTGTAGACGCTCGCGTCGACATGGGTGACCGGCCCGGTACCGGCGTCGCCGCCCTGCGCCAGCATGGCCGCCAGTGCGCGCTGGCCCTGCGTCGGTGCGTTCATGGCTATCCTCTCCCGAATTTTCGGCTAGTTTCGCCCCTCCATGCCGAACCAACAAGCCCCCATCGCGGCGCAGGGCCGCGCCAATGCCGTCTATGTCCTCGCCCAAGCGGCCCTTGCCGCCGGGCTCCTGCTGCTCGCGGTGCCCTGGGCGCGGGTGGGTGGCATGGCGGTGCCGGGCTATGGCTTCGCGGCGGGCTGGAGCGACGGCGTCGCCAAGCTCGCGCCATCGATGACCTTCCTGCTCGGCCTCCTCGCGCTCGGCGCGACGCTGGTGCTGAGCATCGCCTGGCGGCGGCGGGGCGGGGCGAGCCTGCTTGTCGGCGGCAGTCTGGTGGGTGCGGTGGTGCTGGCGCTCGCGCTGCTGTTCACCTTGTTCTCGCCGCCCAAGTCGCTGGGCAGCGCGGCGCTGTCGCTCGACTGGGGCGCAGGTGCCGCGCTTGCCGCGCTGGTCGTGGCGGTTCTGCTCGGCCACACCGCCGCGCCGGCGGACTGGCGCGCCGACCTGCCCGAAGGCGTGCGGCCCTATTTCGCCCGGGGGCCGCTGGCCTCGTTCGCGCTCGGCGTCTCCTCCGGCTTCCCCTTCGCGATGATCGGCGCGACGCTGACCACGCGGCTGGCGCAGACCGGCATCGACAAGTCGACCGTCACCGCGTTCACGCTCGCCATCCTGGTCTACAACTTCAAGTTCCTCTGGGCGTGGATCGTCGACAGCGTGCCGATCCCGCTGCTCGGGCGGCTGGGGCAGCGCGTCTCGTGGCTGATCGTCGCGGGTGTGCTGGTGGTAGCCGCCACGGTGAACCTCGCGCTGGTCGTGCCCGATCCGGCGAACATTTGGCCGACCGTCACCGCCGCGGTGCTGATGGGCGCGGCGGGGGCCACCTATGACATCGTCATCGACGGCTACCGGATCGAGGTGCTGCAGCCGCACGAGCTCGGCTATGGATCGGGCATGTCGCAATATGGTTGGCGGATCGGCTCGGTCGCGGCCGGGGCGATCGCGCTGGTGGTGGCGGGGCAGGCGGGCTGGACGGCGGGCTATGTGGCCTGCGCGGTGTTCGCGCTGCCCGCGATCCTCACCGGCCTGATCGTCGGCGAGCCGGAGCGGCACCGCCCGCCCGCCGAGCGCCGCAGCATCGCCACGGTCGCGCGCGGCATCTGGGGGCCGTTCGTCCAGTTCTTCGCCCGCGAAGGCGCGTGGATCGTGCTCGCCTTCATCCTGGTCCACAAGATCGGCGACACGCTGGCCAACCTTACCTTCCGGTTGCTGTTCAACGATCTCGGTTTCTCGAACGACGAGATCGCCTTCTACGACGTGTCGCTGGGCTTCCTGGCCTATATGCTGGGCATCTTCCTGGGCGGCGTGATGTATGCGCGGATGGGCATGAAGCGATCGGTGATGGTCAGTCTGATCCTGATGGCGGTCTCCAACCTCAGCTTCGCGGTGCTGGCGCTGGCCGGCCACTCGAACCTGGGCATGGCCGGCGCGATCGGCTTCGAGAACATCTCCAGTGGCATCGGCGGCGTGGTGGTGATCGCCTATTTCTCGGCACTGACCGACCTGCGCTTCACCGCCGCGCAATATGCGCTGATCTCGGCGGGCGCGAGCATCGTCGGCCGGTTCATCACCGGCACCACGGCAGGCAGCCTGATCAAGGCGATGGGCTATGTCGACTTCTACATCTTCACCACCATCATCGCCTTGCCGGGCGTGGTGCTATATTGGTGGATGATGCGCAGCGGCCTGGTCGATCGCTCGATCGGCAGCGCGGGGGTGAGCGAGGGGGAATAGACGAGCGTGCCCTATCTGGTGCTGATCGGGGTGCAGATTTTCTGCATCGTCCATTTGATGCGGCATGGCCGCAATCCGCTGTGGCTGGCGGCGCTGATCTTCCTGCCGATGGTGAGCGCCATCGCCTATTTCATCGTAGAGATCCTGCCGGGGCTCGGCACCAACCGGCACGTACGGACCGTACGCTCGCGGGCGGTGGCGGCGATCGACCCGGAACGCGAACTGCGCGCGGCGCGCGAGGCGGCCGACTTGGCCGATACTGCCGCCAACCAGCTGCGCGTCGCCGATGCGCTGATCGCGCTGGGTCGCGCGGCCGAGGCGGTGCCTGCCTATCGCCGCGCCTTGGCGCTGCTCCACGGTGCCGGCGACCCTTCCACCGAGGCGAAGCTGGCCGCCGCGCTCTACGAGACCGGCGAGTCCGAAGCGGCGCTGGAGCTGCTCGACGGGCTGCCCGAGCCGATCGTCCAGAGCGACCGCGACCGGCAACAGCTGCTGCGGGCCAAGCTCTACGAGCATCTCGGCCGCAACGGCCCGGCGCTGACGCTCTATGCCGATCTGGCGACGCGCCTGCCCGGCGAGGAAGCGCGCTGCCGCTATGCCGCGCTCTTGCTGGCGCAGGGCGAGCGCGAGCGCGCGCGTGTGGTGCTGGAGGAAGTGGCGACGCGGATGAAACGGCTGGATCGCCAGCAACGCGCGGCCGAAGCCGACATGTATCGCTGGGCCAGCACGACCCTGGCCGAACTGCGGCGCAGCTAGAGCGTTTTCACCTTAGGCGAAGACGCTCTAAGTTCTTTGTTGCCGCATTTTCCGAGCCGTTGACCGTAAACGGTCAACTTGAAAATGCTCTAGGCCTCCAGCGGCAGCGCGAGATCGGCGAAGCTCTGCGCCAGCGCGTGCGCGGTGGGGAGCAGGCCGGTCGCGTCGCGCACGCCGATCAGGTCGGCGAGCAACAGTGCCGAGGCCTCCGGATTGGCGCGGACCTTGGCCAGCGCATCGACCAGCGCGGCTTCCGACGCGGTCATGCGCGGGCAGCACCAGGGGGCGATTTGCACCGGGCCCGTCGCCATGCCCGACATCTCGTGCATCAACGTGCGCAGCAGCAGGAGCGGGCGGCGGAAGGCCTTGCCGAACGCGACCAGGAAGGCGTGCGCGGTGCTCGCATCGTGCAGCCCATTGGCGCCGGTCTGGCGGACGCCGAACAGCAGCAGCCGCACGCCCGGATCCTCGGGCTGGAGCTGGGGCAGGGCGGTGACGAGAGTCTGGACGGACGGCTGCATGTGATTCTCCCGATGGGCTCGGAAGGATCATGCCGTTCTGTTATTAATAGTCAATCGCAATAAGCGCGGATTGCGATCAGTCGGGTAATTCCCCGTTCGCCTCCAGTACGACGCCGGCGAGATAGAGCGAGCCGAGGATCAGCACGGTGGCGGGCGCGGCGTCGCCGGTCCGTGCGGAGAGTGCCCGGAGGGCGGCGGGTACGTCCGCGGCGGTCGAAACCTCGCGCACGCCGAGGGCATGGATTCGGGCGGCGAGATCGTCGGGGGCATGATGCGCGTGGCCCGGAATGGGCACGGTGACGGCGCTGGCGATCCGTGGCGCCAGGTCTGCCAGCAGTCCCTCGGGGTCCTTGTTGGCGAGCATGCCGAGCACGAGGTGGCACGGCCGATCGGCAGCGACGCTCGCCACGGTTTCCGCGATGGCTGCACCAGCCGCTGCATTGTGCCCGCCGTCCAGCCATGTGGCGGTTCCCGGGGGCAGCAGGGCGGTGAGCGGCCCCGCGCCAAGCCGCTGCATCCGCGCGGGCCAGCGCGCGCCGGTTGCGGCGGCTGCGAGTGCGGTGTCCGGAATAGCGAGCATGGTCTGGTGCCGGAGCATCGCAATCGCGAGGGCAAGGTTTCCGGGCTGATGCGGACCGGAGAGGGCAGGAAGCGGGGTCTCCACCACACCCCGCGCGTCGCGGTAGCAGAGCCGGGTGCCCGCCACCGCATAGTCCCAGGCCGCGCCTTGCGCGAAGACCGGGGCGCCGGCGGCGGCGACCACGGTGGCGATGTCGGGTTCGTAGCGCATCGTCACCATCGGAATGCCGGGCTTGGCGATCCCGGCTTTTTCGCGGGCGATTTGCGGCAGGGTGTCGCCGAGGAATGCCTGATGGTCGATGCCGAGCTGGGCGATGCCGGTGGCGATCGGCGCGGGGACGACGTTGGTGGCGTCGAGTCGCCCGCCGAGGCCGACTTCGATCACGCAGGCATCGGCCGGCGTGCGCGCGAAAGCGAGGAAGGCGGCGGCGGTGGTGACTTCGAAGAAGCTCGCGCCGATATCACCGCCGGCATCGAGCACCTCGGCGAGCAGCGGGGCGAGCGTGGCGTCGTCGATCAGCGTGCCGGCGAGCCGGATGCGCTCGTTGAAGCGGACGAGATGCGGGCTGGAATAGACATGGGCGCGCAAGCCCGCGGCTTCGAGTGCGGCGCGGAGGAAGGCGCAGGTGGAGCCCTTGCCGTTGGTGCCGGCGACATGGAGCACCGGCGGCAAGCGGAGATGCGGGTTGCCGACGCGCTCCAGCAGCCGGGTGATGCGGTCCAGGCCGAGGATATCGGCGCCGGGGGAGAGCAGGGTCAGCCGGTCGAGCTGGGCCTGCACGGCGGGGGAGGTGGAGCGGGCGAAGTCAGCCACCGTTCCCCTCCCGCTTGCGGGAGGGGCTAGGGGAGGGACCGACGTGGAAGAAGTGGGGCGACGCTGCGGTCAGCCCCCCCCCCCCCCCCCCCCCCC